>URKJ01000003.1 GCA_900548385.1 uncultured bacterium
GAGATGTAGCTCCGTCTCGTGGGCTCGGAGATGTGTATAAGAGACAGTAATTAATGCAATAAAATAATTTATTTCCCGTTATATGGTCATGAATGCAGAAAAGATGCAGAAAATAAAAAAACAAAAACCGTCTGAAACTCTGTTGAGAGAAAGGATGTGCATTATGGATGCGAAAAAACTTCTTGCAGCTGTCGCCGTCGCCGCAGTCTTCTCCGCCGGAACCGCTTTTGCCGGGGAACGGCATGGGCACAACAGCGGGGTTCGCCTTGCAACGGATATTGTCAATCTGGTGAAGAGCGCGGTTTCGCCCACGGTGGTCGTTCAACGCCCGGTCGTGGTCTCGCCCGCTCCGTACTATGCACCACCCCGCAGACACGTTCCGCGCCGGGATTTTCATCCACCCCGTCCGCCGCGGCATTGCCCTTATGCAAAATGGTGATGTCCGCTGAAAAAAAATTGAATTTTTCCGTGGAGCGTGTAGACTATTCCTGAAAGAATATGTCCCGCTCCGGGAGTTTGATTCAAGGAAAGGAATCCGATTATGAAATATCTGTTTTCAACTCTTACCTGCGCTGCGCTTTTGCTGTTCGGCGGGAACGCGTATGCCGGTCCGCCGCGTCATCACCATGACGGGGTTGTGCTTGCGTCACAGATCGTCAATCTGGTGAAAAGCGCTTTACTGCCGCCGCTGATTCTGTCGCCGTCTGTTACAACGATCATCCCGACACCGGTCGCGATCGTTCCGGAAACTGTGACTGTGGAATCCGGCGGGACGGGTGTTGTGATCATGGAGCCGCCGGTTTACCGGACATACCCGACCGTGATCTATCAGGAACGTTCTCCGGTGATTTACTACGACTATCTTTCCGCGCCGCTGTATCGTCCATTGCCGCCTCCGCCGCCGAGACCCCCGAAGCCGCGTCCGGAACCGCCGAGACCTCAGCCGCCGCGTCCCCCGAAGCCGCGTCCGGAACCGCCGAGACCTCAGCCGCCGCGTCCGGATCGTCCCGGTGTACGCCCTCCGCTGAAATATCCGGTTGCGCCGCGTCCCGGACAGATCCGGCCTGATCCGGATCCCGGCAGGTATCAGCGTCTGCCGCCTCCGTCACAGAAATACACTCATGAAGTGCCGACTTATGCACCGGCACCGCCGCGCGGACAGTGGCAGCCGCTTCCGTCTCCTTCCCGCAATTATCGGACGGAACCCGCCCGTCCGGGCGGTTACCGGGGCGGACGGCGGTAAGATAAGAATTCGCGGGGTCCCATGAATACGCTTGAAAAACTGCATGTCCTTTCCGAAGATTCGCAGTACGATCTTGCCTGCGCCTGTTCCTCCTCACCGAAGGAGCACCGCAGGCGGGGGCTGGACGGTCGTTGGCTCTATCCGGTTCCGCTTGCGCGGGGCGGATACGGAATCATGCTGAAAACTCTGCTGTCCAATGCCTGTTCCAGCGATTGCCGGTATTGTCCGCTCCGGACGGACGGCAATACGCCCCGCCGCTGTTCGCTGACTCCCGACGAGACGGCATCTCTGTTTATGGAGTATCTGAAAAAACAGTGGCTGCTCGGAATTTTCCTGAGTTCGGGAATTGTCCGTTCTCCGGATTACACGATGCAGCTGCTGACGGATACCGCCGCGCTGCTGCGTTACAAATACCGTTACCGCGGTTATATTCATCTGAAAATCATTCCCGGCGCTTCGGACGCGGCGGTCCGGTATGCACTGAGTCTGGCAAGTGCGGTTTCGCTGAACATCGAAGCGCCCGGACGTGACCGGTTCGCCAAACTCTCTTCGTATAAAGACTATGACCGCGACATTATCGCTCCTCTTAAACTGATGGCGGCGGAGACCGCCGCCGGCTCGGATCATTCCCGTGTGAAATGTACGACCCAGTTTATTGTCGGGGCGTCGGATGAGAGCGACCGCGAGATTGTCCGCTATATGGACGGCATTTATTCCCGGCTGAAGTTCGAGCGCATTTATTTTTCGGCTTATCAGGCGGGACTCGGCCGTCCGGAGCTGCCCGGCGAACGGAATTTTACGCTTTCCGCGGATGACCGTCTGACGCGGGAGCACCGGTTGTATCAGGTTGATTTTCTGATGCGTTCCTATCATTTTCAGGCGGACGAGATCAGTTATGATTCATCCGGCAACCTGGATCTTTCCCGTGATCCGAAAGAGACCTGGGCGGTGCTTCATCCGGAATTTTTCCCGGTCCGCATCAATTCCGCCGACCGGGAAGCGCTTCTGCGGATTCCGGGACTCGGCCCGGTATCCGTTCAGCGGATCCTGAAATTCCGGAAAGAGTTCCGCATCCGTTCCTTTGAACAGATCGGGATCAAAGGGAAACTGGCGCTCAAAGCCGCCGGTTTCACCGATTTTCAATGATCCGGCGGCCGTCGGAGGGAACGTTATATTATTGCTATGTTTTTTATTTTGTCCCGCAGAGTGCTGCCGTTCCGGATTTTTCCGTGATCGTGGACTGCCTCGCTCCGAAAACGGGCAGGACAGACAGGGCGGTCAGGATGATTTCCGCAAATCCGGCAGAAAGAAAAAATGGAAATTCGGGCGGATGCAGAATTCTTTCCGTTTTTTCTTCTCCGCACTTGTTTTTCCGTTGTTCCGGCGATAAATTACTCTCATAATTTACATCCATGAAAACGATATTATCCGGCGACAGGGAACATGAAAACAGGTTTTGACAACACGTTGTATCTTCAGGAGCAGTCTGAAGAAATTCTGAAACGGGCACGCAGCTTCGACAACAAACTTTATCTGGAATTCGGGGGGAAACTTGCGTATGATTTTCACGCGGCAAGAATTCTGCCGGGATTTGACCCGAATGTGAAACTCCAACTGCTTCAGCGGCTGAAAGACCAGATCGACGTGGTGATCTGTATTTATGCCGGCGATATTGAGCGCAAAAAGATCCGGGCGGATTTCGGCATCGCCTATGATGCGGATACTCTTCTGATCATCGACAACCTCCGGGAGTGGGGGATCGAAGTAAAAGCCGTTGTCGTGACCCGTTACGACGACCATCCGGCGGTAAACCACTTCATCAACAAGCTGGAGCGCCGCGGAATCCGGGTTTACAAGCACCGCGCGATCAAAGGGTATCCCGCCGACGTGGATCTGATTGTCAGCGACAGCGGTTACGGAGCCAATGAATATATCGAAAGCGACAAACCGATTGTGGTCGTTACCGGTCCCGGACCGAGCAGCGGCAAGATGGCAACCTGCCTGTCCCAGGTGTATCACGAACACCGTCGCGGAGTCGCCGCCGGATATGCGAAGTTCGAGACGTTTCCTGTGTGGAATCTGCCGCTGAACCATCCGGTCAATATCGCCTATGAAGCCGCCACGGCGGACATCGGCGACATCAACATGGTCGATCCGTTTCATCTGGAGCACTACCACAAAATGGCGGTGAATTACAATCGCGATATTGAAATTTTCCCGGTCGTCCGCCGGATTTGCGAACGGATCATGAAACCGGAACAGTGCTATCAGTCGCCGACCGACATGGGCGTGAACCGCGTCGGTTTCGCAATTACGGACGACGGGGCTGTCTGCGAAGCGTCGAAGCAGGAGATTATCCGTCGTTATTTCCGCTATCAGTGTGAGTATACTCTCGGTGGAGCCGACCGCAAGACCGTCGACCGCGTCAAGGTGCTGATGGATAATCTGAGGCTGAAGGAGACGGACCGCAAAGTCGTGGAGCCCGCCCGGAACGCCGCGCTCCGGGCATCGCAGACGAAAGGGAAGGGGAACGACGGCTTTTTCTGCGGAGCCGCGTTGGAACTGCCGGACGGCACCGTGATTTCCGGAGTGAACTCTCCGCTGATGCACGCCGCGTCGAGCTGTATATTGAATGCGGTCAAGACGATTGCAAAACTGCCGGATGAACTTCAACTGATCGCTCCGGGCGTGATTGACTCGGTCCGTCTGCTGAAGAAGAATATTTTCCGCAGTCGCCGGGTCAGCCTTGACCTGGACGAAACGCTGATTGCCCTCAGCGTCAGCGCAAACAGCAATCCGACGGCGAAACTGGCATTGAATCAGCTCCGGAAACTTGCCGGCTGCGAGATGCACATCTCTCATCTTCCGACTCCCGGCGATGAGGCGGGACTCCGCAAACTGGGGATCAATCTTACGAGCGATGCCAAGTTTGCCAGCCGCGATCTGTTTGTAGACTGATTCCGGGGGTCCGAACCGGTTGGAATGAACGGCTCTTTCCGCAAGGGTGCCGTTCTTCCTTTCATCATTTCCGCGGCGTTTGCAGTCGTAGCGGATGAAAGTTGCAAATTTCCGGCACTTTTTTCATTTTACGCTTGCAGAAACGGAAAACGCGTATTAGATTATCAAAATCCTGAAAGACGATTATTGAAAAAGTAAATATAAGAAGGAACGCTCAATGGTTATTGCGAAGATGAACAATGTGCTGGTCAAGCACAGCCGTATTCTGTTTGGTGCTTTCACAGGCATCATCATCATTTCATTTGTCTGGTTCTTTACGCCGGGCGCAAGCGGAAATATTCTGTTCGGGACAAATCCGATGTCGCCGAATGCGGTTGTCGGATCAGTGTTCGATCAGAACGTCACCCGCGGCGAACTGATGGAGATCATCAAGGACAATATGCTGGTAATGGCGGCGAGCTATGGCGTCAAGCCCGCAATGAACGGGCTCGACGAGCAGGCATTGGAAGAGGCGTTTCAGAAAGCTGTTCTGCTTTCCGTCGCCAAGCGTATGGGTGTGACGGTTTCCACGGAACGGGTTGGCGAATACCTCCGTTCTCTTCCCGCGTTCGCCGGAACGGATGGTAAATTCAGCCTTGAAAAATATCAGAATTATGAAAAAGAGATGCTGCAGCCGCTTGGTTACAATGCGTTGGATCTTGACCGCGCGGTCCGCAATCTGCTGACGATCTTCTCGCTTGGCAGTTCCGCCGTCAACGAAGTGCTTGTAACGCCGAACGAGATCGCGGATTTTGAACAGACTGTTCTGGAAAAATACAACGTGAAAACGATTCTGTTTCCGTTTGAAGCCGCGAAAAAACAGCTGAAGCCCACCGAAGCCGAACTGCAGAGCTACCACAAGGCGAATCAGCAGCAGTTTATGGCTCTGCCGCAGTTCAAAGCGAAAGTCGTCCGCTTCAATTATGCGAACTATCAGGATAAAGTGAATGTCTCTGCGGAGGACGTCAGGAAATATTATGAGTCCAACAAAGCGGAATTCACGAAGAACGGGAAGACCTCTCCGCTTGCTTCCGTGACCGCTGCGATCACCGCAAAACTGAAAAAAGACGAGGCCGTGAAACTGGCGCGTAAAGCCGGACGCGATTTCCGCGAGGCTCTGTACGATGCGACAGCTGAGCTTGATACGGCTGCTTATGCGGATGCGTTTTCCGCTCTTGCCGCAAAACAGGGGTTGACTGTTGTTGAAAGCGGCTGGTTCACCGGAGAGTCCGCCGGAATGGATAATGTCGGAAGAGAGCCGCGCCTGGTCGAGGCGATCGTCGCCTTGCCGGAACGCTCTCCGATCTCCAGAACCGTGGAAGGCGAGCGAGCGGTGTTTGTCGCCGTCGTAACCGCCAGAAAGCCGTCTGTTCCATTGGAATACAAAGCGGTGGCGGCAAAGGTCCGGGAAGCATGGCTGTCCGGAAAGGCGATCGCCGCCGCGCAGGAAAATGCCCGCAATTTTGTGTTGGAGATGAACAAGGCGAAGAATTCCGCCGCCGCTCTTGCCGGACTCGCCAAAGGCGCTGTCGTCAAAAACCTCCCGCCGTTTTCCCAGCTGGAGCCGCCGAAAGAGAATACACAGGTTGTCATGACGCTTGCGACCTCCACGGATAACGGCAAACTTTCCCGCACGCTGGATCTGCCGGACGGGGTGTTCATGGTTTTTGTCACTTCCCGCACAGCTCCTTCCGCGAAAGAAATGGCGGAAAAACAGAAAGAGCTTGCCGAGCGCTACAAGCAGGGAAAGCAGTACGCGATTTATAATTCATTCCAGACCTGGATCCTGATGAATACCCGTAACTATATGACGCGTGAGGCACAGGAACGGTAAATGAGAATGCTCGTATTTCGGGGGGAATATGAATCATGAATAATATTTTTGCTCTCGGGCGTCATATCACGGTGGAACTTTCCGGGTGTGACGCCTCCATCATTGCGGATTCCAAAGCCGTGGAGACCGCTCTGCTGGAGGCCGCGGAGGCTTCCGGCGCCCATATTATCGAATCCTCGTTTCATTACTTTGCACCGCAGGGCGTCAGCGGATTCGTAATCATTTCCGAATCCCATTTTTCAATTCATACCTGGCCGGAATATGACTATGCCGCCGTGGATGTGTTCACCTGCGGCGATACGATTTCTCCGTATGCGGGGATTGACCGGCTCAAGCGCCTGCTCCATGCGCAGGAGGCGCAGATTTCCGCGGACATGTGGCGCGGAACCAGTTTCAATTATACGAAACGGATCGCGGAACAGCAGCAGGGTATCACCGCATCGGGCGATCTGGAGAAACTCTACATCGCTTCCCAGCCCTACGGAATCTCCTGTTCGATAGATCTTTCCGCGTGCGGAAATACGGAAGACGGCGCGTCGGAACGCTGTCTTGCCGCTCTGGCGTTCGTGATGCACTGCCAGACGGAAAATGTGGAACGGAAGACGTTCGATCATGGCAATACGACCGTTCTTTCCGTATTCAATATGGATTCGTCCATCGTGATCCGCCGTGATCTCTGTTCCCGTTCCGCGCATATTGACCTGTTCTGCAAGAGTTATACCGATCCCCGCGTCTGTGCAACGACCGCGCTGGAAGTTTTTGAAGCGAAATCCTATAAGATCCATCCGGCGTTCCGGATGTCGTGACCGTGGAGGGTGCAATGAGCGAGATTTTTAAGGAAGGTTACTTTACCGAGCAGTGCCCGCTGTGGCCCGGACGCGCATTGTCCGTCCGCATTCTCGAAACGCTGGAGACCGTGGAGACCGATTATCAGCTGCTTGAGATTTTCCGGGGGGAGGGATTCGGGAAAATGCTGGCTTTGGATGGAAAAATCCAGCTTGCGGAGTCCGATGAATTTATTTATCATGAGATGTTCGCGCATGTGCCGTGCTTCGCGCACGAGGAGCCGGAACGGGTCCTTGTGATCGGCGGAGGGGACGGCGGAGTCGTACGGGAACTCCTGAAACATTCCTGTATTGAACAGATTGACTTGTGCGAGATTGACGAACAGGTCGCGGAGCTTTGCAGCCGCCATTTCGCGTGGACGGAGAAAGCGTTGAACGATCCGCGGGTTGATCTGCATTTCCTTGATGGTGCGGCTTTTGTGAAGAACCGTCCGGGGTGGTATGATCTTGTTCTGGTGGACGGACCGGACCCGATCGGTCCCGGAGAAACTCTGTTCACGAAGAATTTTCTTGCAGACTGCAAACGGGCGCTGAAACCGGGCGGTATTCTGGTTTCGCAGTCGGAATCGTATCTGCTTCATCCGGAGATTACGGAAGCGCAGTGCCGTATTTTCCGCGATTTGTTTGCCCATAGCGGTTACTATTCGTTTTCGATTCCGAGTTATCCGGGCGGTTCGCTCGGATTCTGCATCGGCTGCGATGACCACCGGGTGGATGTTCCGTTCCGCCGCCCGATCGGTTCGTTTGTGCGCCGTTTGAAAATGTATTCGATGGCGGTTCACAAGGCGGCGTTTGTTCTGCCGCCGTTCTGGACAAAACGGTTTGAAACCGGTGAAGAATGAATCTCAGGGAACAAGGCTGTTCCGGAGAAATGCCCGCTCCGTCCGTAGTGGAACGTGTGCGGTCTGTGACTTTTGTCGGCATGCTGCTCAATATTGTCCTGACGCTTCTGAAAGCGGTGGGCGGAATCCTGTTTCAGAGTCAGGTGCTGGTGGCGGATGCTGTACACAGCCTTTCGGATCTGGTAACGGACCTTGCCGTTATTTTCGGAGTGAAATACTGGTCGGCTCCGCCGGATGAATCCCATCCTTACGGACATGGCAGGATTGAGACGCTGGTTTCCGCGTTTATCGGCATTGCGCTTGTACTGGTGGCGTCCGGGCTGATCGGCGATGCGGTCGCCGTGCTGCGGGCGGGAACGGAGCAGCGTCCGGGGCTTCCTGCGTTTTTTATTGCGCTTGTGTCGATCCTGCTCAAGGAATGGCTGTTCCGCTGGACCCGTTCAGAGGGGCGGAAAATGAATTCCAAAGCGCTGGAGGCGAACGCGTGGCATCACCGCAGCGATGCGTTCAGTTCGATTCCCGCCGCCATTGCGGTGATTCTTGCCCATTTTTTTCCCGCCCTGCATTTTGTGGACCCGCTGGGTGCGATTCTCGTTTCCATATTTATTTTTCACGCCGCATGGAAAATCGTCAAACCAACTCTGCTTGAACTTTCGGATGCGAGGGTGACGGAGAAGGTGCAGGAACTGACCCGGATTGCGTCTTCGGTTCCCGGCGTCTGCGGTGTTCATGCCGTCCGCTGCCGGTTGGCGGGGGCTTCCGTGCTGGCGGATTTGCATGTAACGGTTGATCCGGAAATGACGGTGCGCGATGGACACGCGTTGTCGCACCGGGTCCGCAGTGCGATTCTTGAGGCCGTGCCGCAGGTGACGGATGTGATTGTTCATCTGGAACCCGGCAATGATCCGCCGGAAAAGATTGCTTGACTTTTTCCTGTTGCCGCGGTATATTCCGGAAAACGGGGGCTATTCCCCGTTTGCAACTGGAACCATCAGGGAGATTTCCAAATGAAAAAATCCGTCTTTGCTCTTGCCGCTGCCGTTGCCGCGTCCTCTTTCCTTTCCGCGGCGGATATCAAACTGCCCGCACCCGACAAAAAGGGCGGGATTCCGCTGATGCAGGCTTTGGATCAGCGGAAAACAATCCGTTCCTATTCAGAGAAAGCGCTTCCCATGCAGGTTGTTTCCGAGCTGTTCTGGGCGGCAAGCGGCGTGAACCGTCCGGACGGCCGCATGACGGCTCCGACAGCCCACAATCTTCAGGAAATCACGCTGTATGCCGTTCTGCCGTCCGGCGTGTTCCGTTATGATGCGGAAAAGCACACTCTCGTACAGGTCTCCGGCGAGAATATCACTCAGAACATGACAGGAAAAGCTCCGCTTTCGGTGGTTTTCGTTGCCGATACGAAGAAACAGCCGCAGATCAAATACAGTGCGGTCGATTGCGGATTCATCAGCCAGAATATTTATCTTTACTGCGCCTCAGCCGGACTCGGCACCGTTGTGCGGGGGATGTACGACAAATCGTTTACCGGTAAACTGAATCTGCCGAAAGGATCGGAAGTGCTCTTCATTCAGTCGGTGGGGTATCCGAAATGAACGGCTGGAAGACTCTTGACTGCGGTTTTTCGATGCCCGCGATCGGCCTCGGCACATGGCTGATGGGGGGACGCGAGACCCGCGATCCCGCCGATGACGGAACATCGTCGGTCAAAGCTCTGGTGACGGGGCTTGAGCTCGGATTCCGTCATATCGACACCGCGGAAATGTATGCGGGCGGCTTTTCGGAGGAGATCGTCGGCGAGGCGATTTCCGGTTTTGACCGTGCGGGCTTGTTTCTGACTTCAAAAGTCTGGAAGACGCATCTGCATTACGATGACGTGCTTCGTGCGGCGGAAGGTTCGCTGAGGCGCATGAAGACCGATTATCTTGATCTGTATCTGATTCATCAGGTTGATGATTCTGTGCCGCTGCGGGAGACGATGCGGGCGCTGAACCGTCTTGTCGACGAGAAGCTGATCCGTTTCATCGGCGTCAGCAATTTTGCGGAGGAGCGGTTCCGCCATGCACAGGGATGGGCGGATTCCAAGCTCGTTGCGAATCAGATTCACTACAATCTCAAGGTGCGCGAGGCGGAACGCTCCGGAATGCTGAAATTCTGTCAGGAAAACGACGTTATGCTGATCGCATGGCGTCCGCTGCAGAAAGGTTTTCTGTTGAACGGAACGCCGGATTGTCTCCGGGAGGTGTCGGAGCGGTACGGACTGACACCTTCCCAAACCGCGCTGAGTTGGCTGACGAGTCAGAAAAACGTGGTGACGATTTCCATGTCCCGCAGTGCGGAACATCTGGAAGAGAACCGGAAAGCGGCGGAATTTGTCCTTCCGGTGGATGCGGTGGAGTTTCTCCGCCGTGATTTCCCGGATCAGCAGGACCGTTCCGAGTCTGTTCCGCTTTCCTGAGCGGGATTTTATGACGGCGGTTTCCGGGAAATTCCGGAAAACCGCCGCTGTGTTTTTTACAGAGCGTTATATTGTTCGAGGATCAGAGCTTCGGTTTCTTCCCAGCCGAGGCAGCCGTCCGTGATGGAGAGTCCGTAAGTGAGTTCATTGCGGTTCTTCATCGGCTGCTTGCCGGTTTTCAGATAGCTTTCCAGCATGATTCCGGCAATGGACCCGTTGCCGCTTTTCAGCTGGGCGGTAATGTCGCGGAATACCGTCGGCTGGTTGCGCGGGTCGCGCAGGGAGTTGCCGTGACTGCAATCGACGATGATCGACGGTTGAAGTCCCGATTTCTTCATCAGTTCTTCCGTGAATGCGATGTATTCCGACCCGTAGTTGGTTGCGGTCGAGGATCCGCGCAGGATGATATTGCAGTTTTTATTGCCCCTTGTATGGAAGACCCCGGTTCTGCCGTCGTTGATGACGCCCAGGAAACTGTGTTTTGCCGAGGCGGTCTTGATGGCGTCGATTGCAATATGGATCGAACCGTCGGTGGCGTTTTTGAATCCGACCGGCATGGAGAGTCCGCTTACCAGCTGACGGTGCGTCTGCGATTCCGTGGTACGCGCGCCGATCGCCGCCCAGCTGATGAGGTCGGAAAGATACTGCGGAATGATCGGATCAAGAAATTCGGTCGCGGTCGGGAGTTCGCGTTCCGCCATGGCGAGCAGGAGTTTACGGGAACTCCGCAGTCCCTTTTCAATATTGAACGTTTTGTCCAGATCGGGATCGTAAACCATTCCTTTCCATCCGATCGTGGTGCGCGGTTTTTCAAAGTAGGTCCGCATGACCAGATAGAATTTGGATTCCACTTTTTTACTGAGCGCTTTCAGGCGTTCGGCATAATCAAGCGCGGCGTCGCTGTTGTCGATGCTGCACGGACCGGTGACGATCAGGATTCGTTTGTCGCGCCGGTGGATGATGTTTTCGATCGTCTGACGGGCTGTTTCGACAAAATCCTCCATTTCCGGTCGGAGCGGCAGTTCTGTATGGATTTCCTGCGGAGTGGGCAGCGGGTGCTGCCCTTCGATGTTGACGTTGTAAACGCGCTGCATTTCAACACAATTCCTTTGCAATGGCGTCGGTATTCAGCGCCACTTCTTTCTGCGAGGAATCCGCCATGTTTTTCAGCATGGCTTTTCCGGATTCCAGTTCACTTTCCCCGACGACCAGGGTGTATGCCGCTTTCAGGCGGTCTGCGGAACGCATCTGGGATTTCAGACTCTTCACTTCAAGTTCGATTCCCGTTGCGATCCCCGCTTTGCGGAGTTTTGCCGCGAGAGCGATATTGAACGCGAGCGCCTGTTCTCCCATGGAAACGAGGAAGACTTTCGGGTATTCCTGCGGAACCGGGGCGATGCCCAACGCTTCGCGGACCATGATGAGACGTTCCATGCCGGCGGCGTAGCCGACGCCCTGAATCGGCTTGCTGGAGTCGGGAAGACGCAGTTCGTAGCGTCCGCCGCCCGCAATGGCGGTCTGCCCGCCGAGTCCGGGATGCGTCAGTTCAAATACGGTGTGGACATAGTAGTCGAGCCCGCGGACGAGGCGCGGTTCGACAACGTAGTCGATTCCCATTGCGGTGAGCGCGTCGCACACTTTCTTGAAGTAGAGTTTGGAGTCGTCGCTGAAAAACGAAGCCGGATCGGGTGCTTTGTCGATGAAGGAACGGCAAATTTCCTGCTTGCAGTCGAGAATACGCCAGATGTTGCGTTCGAACCGCTCTTTGCAGTCGCTGCACATCTGCTCCAGATGCGGTGCGAAATAGTCCCGCAGAGCCTGTTCCGCCGCCGGCCGGTCCGATGCAACGCCGCGCGTGTTCAGATAAAGCGTGAACCCCGTGATGCCGATCTCGTTCAGATAGTGGACCAGCATTGCGATACATTCCGCATCCAGTTCGGGCGAAACCTTTCCGGCGTTTTCGACGCCGATCTGGTGAAACTGCCGTCTGCGTCCAGCCGCCGGCCGTTCGCCGCGGAACATGGGTCCGATATAGAATACGCGGTGTTCGACGCCGTTCAGCGCATCGGTTCCGGAGAGGGAGCGCATGACTCCGGCGGTTCCTTCCGGGCGGAGAGTGAGACTGCGTCCGCCGCGGTCTTCAAACGTGTACATCTCTTTTTTCACGACTTCGGTTTCGTCGCCGAGCCCGCGCTGGAAGACTTCGGTATATTCGAAAACAGGGGTCCGGAGCTCTCCGTAGCCGTAGAGCGAAAAGACTTTTTTTGCGGTGTTTTCGAGGAAACACCAGGTGGGCGCTTCTTCGGGCAGAATGTCGCTGGTTCCCGGCGGCGGTGTTGATTTAGCCATACAAATGTTCCTTTTCCCAGAAAAACAAGCGCCCCGCGGAACAAGGATCCCGCAGGGCGCAATGTTTCAGTTTCCTGACTGTTCTGTTATGATCCTTATGCAAAAATGCACAAGCTATAATATAATTTATTTTACAAGACTTTCAACTCTTTCTTTTAAATCTTTTCCGGCACGGAATTTAACGATGGCGCGTTCCGGGATTGTGACTTCATGTTCCGGTTTGTTCGGATTTCTTCCTTTGCGTTCTTTACGGACGACGACTTCGAAGATTCCGAAATTACGGATTTCGATGCTGCGTCCGGCCGCCAGTTCATCCGCGATATAATCAAGCGTCTTCTGTACCACGGTTCCGACTTGTTCCTGGTGCAGATCCGTTTCAGCGGCGATTCTGGCAACGAGTTCTCTCTTTGTCATACTTGCTCTCCTTCGGCGTTTCCTTTGTCTTTGCATGCGTGGAGATAATATTCCTCCCGGAGAGACTGGCCGCAAAATGGTTTTTGAACGCGGTTCTTACCGGATTGCGGATCCGCTGCCAACGTCTTTCGGACATGAAACCAAGGTTCTGTTTCCAGGGCAGGGATATCCGCGTCTCAATAACAACCGCCTTCCGGTTACGGGAACCGGCGGTGGCGTCTGACCGTGTTTTCTCCACAAAATAATAATTGTTTTGCAGTCTGTACAGCTGCGGTGATCTTCCTTATGAAAGGCTGCTTTTCCCGGAGACCGGGAGATGCGCTGATCATCTGCCGTGCAGAGATTCTGCTGCAAAAAGTCCCGTGATTCTCTGATCCGTTGAGGAAAACCCTCGCATGACTGTGAATGCGAATCATTCTTTCTCATGATTCGTATAAACCCAAATCTTTCCAAAACGTCCGGAGATCTCAGGGGACACCTGTGATGTAAAAATAGCAGAAAAAAGGTGAAATTCAATCTCAATTTAATAAAAACAGATAAAATTTTCGTTTCAAATTCAGAAAATATGATTTTTGAGTGAGAAAATGGACTGTTCCCGGCAGAGGAATGGAAACTCCGCCGCCATTTTATCGTAACTGTTATGTTTGATTGCGGAATACGGCGTGAATTTTTGGCCGTTTGAAAAACAGCATTGCGGCTGTTATATTTCCGGGAGATCAAATAAATTTTCAAAAGGTGGCGTCAATGTTCAATGCATACAATGCGCGTTTGTTTTCCAAAGAGATGCAGATTTCCCGTTGGTTTCACAATATCATGATATGGACAGACGGGCTTGAACAGGGGCTGCCGCTGTCGTTGTGGCCATGCTTCGTGAATCATGTGAACTTGAAAACAGGGGAGGGGTTCCGCCACTGGAATTATACCCGCTTTGCGATTGAAATCCCGCTGGAAGGAAATCTGATCGGGGAACAGCGCGGAGAGACCACACTTGTTTCTCCGGGGGAAGTCTATCTGATTCATTACGGAGAGAACAGTTCCTGTCAGGCCGGCCCGGCGGGATTCTGCCGGAAAATCGGCGTCGGATTTGCGGGACCGGTTTTTCCCGCGTTGCTTTCCGCCAACCGTCTGATCGAGCATTTGAAATTGAAACTGCGCAATCCGGACGGTTTTCTGGAGCTGATCCTGGAGTTGGAACGGAAGATCAATGATACCCACAGGCAAAAGCCTTCCGAAGGATCTCTGATTGAACTGGCGGCATTTTCATTCCGTATTATAACGGAGCTGGCGTTTTCCATTGATAACAAACTGCCCGCCCTGCTTCAACAGGCCCTTGAAATCATGAAAGCGAACCTGTCGCAGATGCTCACCGTGGCAGAGATCGCCGATAAATTGGGGACCAGTTCCACAACTCTGGGGAGTCTGTTCCGGGAGCATCTGCATTGCTCGCCGGGCAGGTATTTTGCGGATTTGCGGATGAAATACGCCTGTGAACTGCTGTCCGGAACGGAGCTGCCGGTCAGCCGGATCGCCGCCAATGTCGGTTATGCGCACCTGATGCATTTCAGCAGACGTTTTTCTGACGTAAACGGAGTTTCTCCGGTGAAATACAGAGCGCTTTCAAAAAAGAAAAGTATTTTGTCGGAAAAGGTAAAAAAATAAATTGTTCCGGTATTGTCGATTTCCACGTTTCAGAGTATAATATTATAAAGCGGCGGAGTGTCGCTGAAAAACTCAACCGGAAAGGAAAAGAGCGTATGGAAATCCATATAAAACAGAGTCTGAACAGGAGTCATGCAGGAAAAACGCGGAACGTGTTTACCCTTATAGAACTCCTTGTAACAGTTGCAATCATTGCGATCCTTGCGGGCATGCTTCTTCCTGCGCTGAACAGTGCCAGGTGTAAAGCCAGAGGCGCCAGCTGCAGAGGGATGCTGAAACAGATGGGGCAGATGGAAGAGCTCTATTCCGGCGATAACGATGACTGGATCAGTCCAGTCAGAATGTCGCACGGGCTTACGAACAAGGAGTGGTTTCATCTTCTGGCGCCTTATGGGGAAAGTCTTTTCCTGATGCGTTACAACAAGGGGCTTTACTCTCCGAATACGAGTACAGACAGTGAACAATGGAGGTTTTATGCGGTTCCGCCCTGTCCGGAATTTGATCTTTCCACAAAGAAATACGGGCTGGTTTTCGTGACGAGTGACATGAAAAAAGTGGCGGGACACGGCGGATACGGTGCCAACAGACACCGCGGTTTTGTCATTGCCAGCGGATGGAGTGAATTGCCTGTCCGCCGCAGTCAGCTGAAAGCCCCCTCCCGCTTTTTCATGACCATGGACAGCGGTTATATGGCTCTGAGAGGACAGGAGACCAGTTATCTGGGATCGTTCGGTTCCCTGTATTTCCCTCATTCCGGTTACAGCAATATGATGCATGGAGACGGTCATGTGGATGCCCTTTACGGTCCTCATGTCAGCAATATTTCCAAAAATATGATCCGTTTCCGGCCGGATGACCGGGATCTTTGAGGGAGGATTCGATGATGTTGAAATTGCGTTTCATTATTCCCGTTTTCTGTGCCGCTGTTTTCGGTTCCGAGCCATGCGGAACCGTTCCGGTGGATATTTCCCGGTCGGTCAATATGGGGTTCCGTGACGAAACCGCCGGAGACGGAAAAGGCGGATGGAGCGATCAGGGCCCGGAAAACGATCTGCGCTCCCTGAAACCCGGTACGATCCGCTGCGGGATTGCGGAGTTCCGGGTTCTGGATCCGGACGTCAACGGCGGAAAAGGGGCTGTCGTGGTGGGCAAGACGCCGTCCCGTTCGGATTATGCTTCCTCCGTCGGGATTGCAATGAACGGACGGAAGCTGAAGACCCTGTTTCTGCTTCACGCCGCCGCTTTTGCCGCTCCCGGCAGAATTCTTGGCTACGTCCGTGTCACTTATATGGACGGTTCACAGGAGGAGCTTCCGGTGACTGCGGAAAAAGACGTTGGGAACTGGTGGGAGCCCGCTGATCTGCGCAATGCCGCTGTCGCCTGGACCGGAAGCAATGAAAGCGCGCGGGTGGGGCTGTATGCCAGTTCTTTTGCTCTGCGGGGCGGCGCCGTCAGGCATATCCTGTTCCGCAGATCCGGTCTGCGTGGACTCTGGATGATCGCGGCTGTTTCGGCGTCCGCCGGGGAAGAGAAGATCGTTGTCCATGAGAAACAGACGGTCTTCCGGGAAAATGAAAACTGGAGACGCTTTGTCTACGACCGCTCCGTGGAAAAAGACTCTGCGCTGGACTTCTCTTTTCTGCTGGACGCTCCGGCGGGTAAATACGGATTCCTGTCCGCTGAAAACGGACATTTCTCGTTTGAGAAAAAGACCGGACCGGTACGCTTTTACGGTCCCAATCTCTGCTTCTCCGCCTGTTTCCCCACCCATGAGCAGGCGGATATATTGGCGGACCGGTTTGCCCGGATGGGCTGCAATGTGATCCGTCTGCATCATTTCGACAATACTTTGCTGCCGTCGAAACGTAAAAACAGTGTGGAGCCTGATCCGGTCCAGCTTGACCGGATGGAGTATTTTATTGCTGCTTTGAAGAAAAAGGGCATTTATATAACAATCGACCTGTTCATTTCGCGGAAGCCGCAGGAGAATGAATTTCCGCTGGTGAAAAATGCACGGGATTACAAGCTGGCTGTGATGCTTCTTCCGGAGGTGAACCGGAATTTGAAGACGTTTTCCAGAAATCTCCTGATCCACCGCAACCCTTATACCGGATTGCCGCTCGTGGAGGAACCGGCATTGCTGAATTTGAGCATCGTCAACGAAAACACGCCTTTTCACATCATTTCCATGGGGACTTCTCCGGAGATCCGGCAATATTTTCAGCAGAAGTTTGCCGAAAAGCATCCAGACGGCGTGAAGAACGGAAAACCGGACGGGGAACTTTTCCGGAAGTTCCTTTCCGAAGTTTATACGGCGTATTACAGGGATATGGCGGCGTATCTCCGCTCTCTCGGTTTGCGGGTGCCTCTGACGGAGCAGAATTTCATCGCATCGCCGAATCTTTCGGTTCACCGGGAAATGTACGATTATGTGGACGAGCATCTGTACTGGGATCATCCGACGTTTCCGGAAAAGCCGTGGTCTCTGCCCAACCGCTTCCATGGAACCAGTGTGATTTCCAGACGTTTGCGTTCTCCCGCCGAGCTTGCTCCGGTCCGTCTGTTTGACCGTCCGTTTACTGTTTCAGAGTTTGATTTCAGCGGTCCGGGAGATTTCCGGATGCAGGGTATTCCCATTTTTGCCGCCTATGCGGCATTGCAGGATTGGGATTCGCTGAACCGTTTTGCGTACTCCCATTCGCTGAATTCCATGTTCGGCTCCGGAGCGGGCTTCGGCAGTTTTGATTCCGCTGTCGATCCGGTCCGTCTTCTGGGCGACCGGCTGGCGGCGGCATTTTTCCTGCGCGGTGATGTGACTCCGGCAAAGGAGTGCATCCCCGTACTGGTCGCGCCGGAAAGCTACAGAAATTATACGCCCCGCTATCCGGAGGCGGCAGGAGAACTTGCACTGGTCTGCAGGACGGGGACGGTCATCAACCGTGGAACGGAAACGCGTCTTCCGCTGGGGGCGAAAGCTGTTTATGCGCAGGATTCTTCCGTCAAGGGTGAATTCTGGAACGGGCTGCCGGTCATGCGGAAGCGGAAAAATACTTTTACTTCCGTGACCAGTTCCACAGGAGAGCTTTCCGCTGATTTCCGGCGGAACACGTTCCGTGCGGCAACGTCCCGCAGTGAAGCTCTGATTCTGCCGGAAGGGACGGAGCTTGCAGGAAAGTGTCTGACCGTGCGCAATCGGAAAAGTTACTGCGTTGCGGGAGCCATTGCCTTGAATGGCGGCACGATGCCGGAATCCTCCTGGATTCTGCTGCTGCATATCGCCAATGTGAGGCGGGAGGGAATGACTTTCAAAGGGCGCGGCGTTCTGGTGACGGACTGGGGAGGCGGGGCTATGCTCGCGCAGAGAGCCGTGGCGGATTTCTCGCTGGAACTGCCTGCCGGAAACTGGAAGCTCTATGCGTTGGATTTTTCCGGACGCCGCCAGAAAGAGGTTCCGTTCCGGCTGGAGAACGGCAGACTGTGTTTTACCGCGGACACATTCGGCGCGCGGGAGCCGGTTTTCGCCTATGAGCTGATCCGCTGACGCACGTTTGGCGTTTCAAAAAATGGCTGAATGCGAAAACCGGGGCGGAAACTGTGACTTTTGAGTGGGGAAGCGGGTAGTTTCCGTCAGAGGAATGGAAACTCTGCCGTTATTTTACCGTAACTTGTTGTATTTGATACGGAGATAACGGCATGAGCTTCCGGATAACAAAGAAAGCATTTTGTAATTATAAGGAGTTGCAATTTTCCGGCATCGTGATATTTTATTCTGTTGTTTCAGATCAACCGGTCCGGCGGAGAGTGTGTGTCCCGTTGAAAAACACCGTACCGAAGCAAGTGTAAAAGATGAATTTATGAAGGTTCTCCACGACTCGTCAATTTTTGATTCGGAAAAGGGCTCCTGTTGGCGCAACGACCCCACGTTTGTCGGCTATGGAGCCGGCTATCCGGAACAGGTTGAGCTTCTCAATTTCACCGGTCGCCCCTCGGATGCAAGTCTCCCCTGTCGCATGGAGGTCATGCTTCACGCAACCATGCAGGCCAGATATTATCAGCGCCGTACCAGGCAGACGCAGAAATTATCGTTCTTTTACATTTGTTCCGGCAAAATGTATTTTCAAAGCAACGGCAGCGTTCTATTGGCCGAACCGGACGATTGCGTGTTGCTCAAGCCGCATTGCAAAAACAGCTTCCTGTTTGCAGATGAAAAACAATGTTCCTATTATGAGTTTATCCTGGTTGGCAGTATGCTGGACGAGTTCCTTCGGATTTATAATCTGGAGCGGACTCTGGGGCTGAATCTGAACGACGATAAGTTTTTCCGGAACTTCTTCGACAGCATGAAGAGTCTGGCGGATGTAAAGCCGGTTTCCTCTATCTTTCCCGAATTGACCGGAGCCGCTTTTACTCTCCTGCAGAAAATTTCATCCGCCGTGCAATTCCAGGCCCGTTCCTCTTCCGCCGACGAGATTCGCGATTTTCTGGAACGGCGGATCAAAGAAAAGTTCTCCATGACGGAGGTCGCCAGAAAATTCAATATCGACATTCACGATATGAACCGGATCTTTCAAGAGGCGTTCGGCGTGACGCCTTACCAATATCTGAAACGGTTCCGCCTGTGCAAAGCGGGCGAAATACTGCGGACTGGAATGCTGGTGAAAGAGGTTTCAACCGCTGTCGGCTACCAGAACATCAAAGCATTTTCCACGGAATTCCGCCAGTTTTATGGTAAATCTCCGCTTGATTACCGGAAATCCTGTTTCGGAAAATGAGTGCGGAAAAAATAAATTCATGATTCCAAACCCTTTTTCAGTTTTTCGAACCTTAATTTCTTCTGAACCCCCTTGTGTTTCCCCGATTTTGAAGTAAAATATAATTAAAATGCAAAGTCTGAAAAGGAAGTTTCCTTTCAGAAGTTTTTATAACATGTAACAAAAAGGAAGAAAAATGCAGAAAAAGAGATTAAAAAAATTCACCCTCATAGAGCTCCTTGTGGTAATTACGATCATAGCCATACTTGCGGCTATGCTGCTGCCGGCGCTCAACAAAGCACGACAAAGTTCGAAAAGCTCCAGTTGTCTCAGCAATGCCAAACAGCTCGGATCCGCGTATAGCATGTATACTACCGACAATCAGGATTTTATGCCGAAAGGGGACTCAAAAAGCTGCTGGCAGGAAGCTGTGTCCGACACGGCAGTGACCCGTTCAATCAACAGCCTGCTGAATCCGTATCTGGGCGTCCATCCGCAAGGCGGCCAGCGGGCAACTGTAACGAAGAGTAAAATGTTCGAATGTCCCATGATGCCGACTCCTCCTCCTGACAACCTTTACAGAGTCGGTCGCATGTTCAATGGTTTCGTACATCAGGAGAGGGGGGGCGATGCAGGTGCTGGAACCGGATTAAAAATCACTCGGGTAAAAGCCTCCTCAGGAAAGATAACTCTGATGTGCCGTCCCGACAGGAATGCCGGAGACAGCAATCTTTTCCGGCCGATTCGAGGCGCCAGCTCCTGCGTTGTGCCCGACGAGTTGATCAAAGGCGGTGTTCCGCGGCCCGGTCAGCATCCGAAAGGGAGCAGCGGTCTTCTGTTCGTCGACGGTCACTCTACAGTCAAGCCGTATACCTTCTGGACAAATGGAAGCAAGCTGAAGGAATCCCTCTTTAATCCGGATAAGATGAGTGATTGATTGTCTTCCTGTTTATGATTCGGGAAGGCTTATGCAAATGGAAAAAGCGAAAAACAGAGGATATGCTTTATGAGAAATTTGTTGTTTTGTTTCCTGGCAGTCGTTTTTATTTCGGCGGCGGGAGAATCGTTTGAAAATCTGAACATCGCAGCTGATGGAAAAATCTCCGTCGGTTCCGGCGGTATGGGCTTCAGCGTCGTCAATTCCGGCTGGGCTGAATTCGGAAATGCGAAATGGCGGAACATAAAGAAGGAGTCCGGCAAGGATTTCCGGCGCGTCACCGGACGGTTTGAGTTCGAAGGGGTTCCCTGTACCGCGGTGGAAACGGTAACGCGGCTCGCTCCGAACAAATTCCGGATTGAGTGCGACTGGCAGTTCGATCGGGATCTCAAGGTGAACGGCGTTTTTTCCTCCATTTCAATGCCGTTGCCGCTGGAGGGGATTCTGGTTGACGGAAAAAAGCAGCTGATTCCTGAGCTGCCCGGGGAGATGGTCCTTCGTCCGTACAGTCCGGCGCGCACTATAACGATTCAGCAGACCGACGGCTTTCAGTATGTTGTGTCGGGCAATCTCAACGCCTACATTCAGGACAGCCGCAAGTGGGTCAACGTTCTCACCATCCGTCTCGCCGCCGCGCCGGGGAAAGGAGTCATGCGGAAAAGCCATGTCGCATTCAATCTCGAACTTCGCCCGCTGAAAGCGACTCCGGTGGATATTGCCCCGGCGGCCCGGGATTTCTTCGATCTCAACGTGCTTCCTGCCGGAACGCACCGTATCGGTGCAGTCCCGTTCGTTGTCCGGGACGACCGCAAGGCGCTCGTTCCCGAAGAGAAATCGGAATTGCAGCTGCCCGTCAGCGGAAGAGCAGGCGCGGTGAATCTGCTGCATGCCTCCCGGAATGCCGGTTCCGTAGTCGGCTATATTCAGGCCCGCTACAGTGACGGAAAGGCGGTATCAATCCCGGTGAAGTCCAAAACCGACTGCGGCGACTGGCTTCTGGGCGACTCCTATCCCAACGCCGTGATCGCCTGCGAAGCGGAATATCTGGCGAAGCGCGTCGGCCTGTACGCTTCCTCTTTCCGGCTGCCCCGTCCCAATCCGGTTTCCCTGACCTTCCGGGCGGCATCGCCGGATACCGAATGGATGATCGCCGGAGTGACGCTCAGCAACCGTCCCCTCACATTTCCGCAGGGGAAGAAAGGTCCGTTCGTAATCAAAGAAGGCCCTGACTGGAAAAAGCTGGCGCTCAAGCGCCGGATTCAGCCGGGCAGTCCGCTGGATTTTTCCGGCATATCCTCCCGGCACGCCCCCGCCGGAAAATACGGGTTCGTCCGCTCCAACGATCAGGGGGAATTCGTGTTTGAGAACGCTCCCGGAAAGAAGGTCCGGTTCTACGGTGCCAATCTTTGTTTCAGCGCCAACTTTCTCGACAAGGCCGTTGCCGATGAACTGGTGGAGTACCTGGTCCGCATGGGCTATAACTCCGTCCGCTTTCATCATCACGACGGGAGGCTGGTGGATCCCGCCGTCACCGATTCCGTGAAACTGAATGCGGAAATGCTGGACAAACTTGATTATCTTTTCGCCCAGTGCAAAAAGCACGGCCTCTATGTCACGACCGACCTTTATGTCAACCGGAAATTCAAAAGCCCCGCTACCGGCTGTTTCGGCATGAAACCATTGCTACCTATCGACGAATACGCGATGGAGAGCTGGATGGATTTCGTGCGCAGCTGGATGACGCATCGGAATCCGTACACCGGCCTTACCTGGGGGGAAGACCCCGCGCTGCTCTCGCTGTGTCTGGTGAATGAAGACACGCTCAGCGCCAACTGGAACGCGAATCCGAAAATCGCGGCTCTGTACCGCGGTAAATTCAACGAGTGGAAAGAAGGCCGGGAAGGAGACGATCAGACGCTGTTCCGGGAATTCCTGTTCGAATTGCAGGGCAACGTGCTGGACCGGCAGATTGACTTCGTCAAAAACGAGCTCGGACTCAAGACGATGATTACCAGTTTGAACTGGATTACGGACGCGCCGCTGACCCGGCTGCGCGAGAAATTCGACCTGGTGGACATGCACCAGTATTTCTCTCATCCGACTTTTCCGGAAAAAGCCTGGCAGATGCCGATCGGATTCGATCAGGACTCATCCATCCGGCGCGGCGCAAGTCTGCCCCGCGAAATCATGCCTGCCCGGATTTTCGGCAAACCTTTTACCGTCACCGAATTCAACTTCTGCAATCCGAACCGGTTCCGGGCGGAAGGCGGTCCGTTGATGGGAGCTTACGCGGCTCTGCAGAACTGGGGCGGATTATGGAGATTCTGCTGGAGTCACTCCGATACCGGAATCATCCGCAACCCCGGTCAGAACTCTTTCGACGCCTCCAACGATCCGATGCAGCAACTCAGCGACCGCATCATACTGGCGCTGTTCCTGCGGGGGGATCTCGCACCGTCGAAAACGAAGCTCTCCTGTCCCATGGCGCCCTTTTCCACTGGCAATCCGGTCATGTCTTATCCCGGCGGTTTTGCCAATCTCGGATTGAATGTGCAGATCGGTTCCCATGCGGCGGAACGGGAGTTGCCGTCCGGAGTCGTGAGCTGGCGTCCCGGCATGAAAGCTCCGGCCGATCCCCGGATCAGACTTGACCGGAAAGCCGGAACGCTGGCGGTTTCAACTCCGCTGACGGAGACGGCAACGTTGCCTGCGGGAGATCTAGCGGTAAAGAAACTGAGGGTCAAGAACGCTTCAAAGTTCATGACGGCGGCGGCTATTTCGCTTGACGGACAGCCTTTGCCCGAAAGTGACAGTATTCTCGTCATTCATCTCGGCAACATCAGTCAGACCGGAGCCCGTTACGACAACTCCGCCCGGCTGCGCGCCTGGGGCAACTCGCCGGAGCTTCTGGTCGAACGGTGCACGGCGACACTGGAACTTGAATGTCCGGGAGCACCGTGGCGGGTGGCCGCGCTCGCTCTCGACGGTTCCGAAACCGGCGAGATTCCGGGAACCCTGAAAAACGGAGTCTTCCGCTTCACCGCCGACACGACGGCATTTCCCGGAGGCGTTCTCGCCTACCATCTGTCGCGCTGAGACAGGTTCCCCTTTATCCTGCCGCTTCCCGCGGCAGGATTTCCATAATCCCAATCATCGTTAATTAAAGAAAGAGTGCCTTTTTATGGTTTCGCCTGTCTTGTGCCCGGAAGAACCCTGTTACCGTGCGGAAATCAAAGTCGATATTCTCACGCCGATCGTGTTTCTTTACTCATCCGTCAACAACATGACTGTTTCCCGTGATCTGCCCTCGCTCCAGAGCATTACCGCGTTTGAGAGCGAATTTCCCAGCGAAGACGTGATTATCGTCGGTGATCCCGCACATTCAGAGTTTCTGCTGGCCGGCGCGGTAACGGCGAATCGTTCCCTTACCTTCTTCACGGCAGTCCGCGAAGCCCGGCGACTGATCAAAATCCGGGTCTGCCAGCCCTCAATCGGACCGGAAGAGCAACCGGAGGAAATTCTGATTCTGACCGGCAGCGACTGGCGGGAGCTTCTGGTTCAGTATGCGGAGACCGTTGCCGGAAAAGCGGGCGTCAAGCCCATGAATCCCGCGGAAAACCTGACCGGTTACTGTACCTGGTATTATTACTATACGGCTGTCACCGCGCAGGATTTTCAGGAAAACCTGAATGCGCTGCAGCTTCACCGGGAGAGTTATCCGGCGCGGGTCGTTCAGATCGACGACGGGTACCAGACTTTCATGGGCGACTGGTTCGATCAGAACGGCCGCTGGCCGGAACCTCTTGATGCCGTTGCCCGGAGAATCCGCAATGCCGGCATGGAAGCCGGCATCTGGCTGATGCCGTTTCAAGCCTCCACCGCCAGCCGTCTGTACCGCGAACATCCCGACTGGTTCGTTACGGACGAAAACGGGGAAACCGCTGTCAGCGAAGGATGGTCGCCGAAACCCGATCATCTCTGGGCCTGTCTCGACACCACGATTCCCGCAGTGCGCGAGCATCTTGCAACGGTCTTCCGGACATTCCGCGCACAGGGGTTTACCTATTTCAAAATGGATGGTCTCGGCTTTGCCCTGAAAAGCGGCCGCCGTCATGATCCTTCGGCCACCGCCGTCAGCGCTTTCCGGCTGGGATTGAAAACAATCCGGGAAGCCGTTCCCGATGCGTTCCTGCTGGGCTGCTGTTCGCCGTATCTGCCCTGTGTCGGATTGGTTGATATGTGCCGCGTCGGGCCGGATACCCAGCCGGAATGGGGAAGCATGATTCCGCGGGCGCTCCACTGCTCCATGGAACGCTGGTGGATGTTCGACCGCTGGTTCCGGGCTGATCCCGATGTGATGTTCACCCGGACGGACCGCACCACTCTGACTCCGGGGGAATGCCGGCTCACGGTTTTGACCGGCATTCTGACCGGCGTCACGCTGACCAGCGACAATCTCGGCACGCTGCCTCCGGAACGGCTGGCGCTCCTCCGCCGGGCGGCGCGGCTGAGGATGCGGGATGTGCGCCCTGCGAAGTGGCAGCTCAACCATTACTTGAATAGTTTTTCCGGCACCGTGGAGGGGAGGGCGGCGCTGGCCGTCATGAACGAGACGGAACAGGAGATGACCGTGGTGTTTTCCGACTTCGGACTGCCAGAGGGGCTGGAGGAAATTCTCCAACCTGCCGGAATGCAGAAACGCCGGATCGTTGTGCCGCGTCATGACGCGGTTCTGCTGGTTGCGCCCGAAAGCGCCGTTTCGGGGGACGCTATCGGCAGAGCGACGGGGCGGAACGGTTCCGAAGTCGATTGACCGGCATGGAACGATTGAGAATTGCAAAAGAAACGCATACGGCATGTATGCTGAACCGAATATGAAGGATAACTCAAGTGCATTGGATTGATTGGTGTATTACGATAATTCCCCTGATTGCCATTCTGGGGCTGGCCGTTTATTCCGGACGTTACATCCGGGGAGCTGTGGACTTTCTCGCGGCAGGACGCGTCGCGGGGCGCTATGTGATTTCCGTGGGCGATATGGCCTCCGGGTTGAGCGTCATGCTGCTGGTGGCGATGTGCGAGCAGAAATACCAGATCGGTTACGGTATTGATTTCTGGGCTAAAATCATTGTGCCGGTCGGCATCATTTTTTCGCTTACCGGTTATTGCACATACCGCTGGCGCGAAACGAAGGTGCTGTCGTTCGGGCAATTTCTGGAAATGCGTTACAACCGGTCGTTCCGCATATTCGCCGCAGCTCTGCGTACCGCCTCGGAAATGATCGCCAACGCGCTCAGCCCGGCGATCGCGGTGAATTTCTTCATCTATTTCCTGAAACTGCCGCATACGTTCACGGTCTGCGGCGTTGAGATCACCACCTTTTCTTTCATTCTGGTCATCCTGATCATTCTGGCGCTGATCTGCATCTGGCCGGGAGGACGGGTTTCCCTGCTGCTGACGGATACGTTCCAGGGGCTGCTGGCCTACCCGGTCTTCGTAATTATCACCGGCTATGTCCTGCTCAATATTTCATGGGGATCGGAAATCGCCCCCACCATGATGGATCGGGTGCCCGGAGAAAGTTTCCTCAATCCTTATGATGTAAGCAGTCTGCGGGATTTCAATATTTTTTCACTCATCGTCTGGTTTTTCTCCAGTCTGCTCAACCGCGCCAGCTGGTACGGCAACGATACTTCCGGTTCGGCGAAGACGCCGCATGAACAGAAAATGGCGGGAATTCTCGGCACTTGGCGGAGCGGGTTTTCCACCGTCATGCTGATCACGCTCGCCATCATGGTCATAACCATCATGAACCATCGGAACTACGCGCCGCAGGCCAAAGTGATTCGCGACACCCTTTCCGTGCAGGTTGCCGCCGAAACCATCGGATCCGACGCACAGCGCCGGCAGGTCGTCGATGCGATCACGGCCATGCCTGAACAGCGGCATATCATCGGCGAGGACCGGCCGCTTTCCCGCAAGGACAACCTTGATACCGGCGTATTCCGGAAAGTTCAGGAGGTCGTCGGTCAGAATGGCGACGGCAATTTTCAACTCCAGAGATTCCGCACTCTTTACCAGCAGATGATGCTGCCGGTGGTCCTTCGGGAAACGCTGCCGATCGGGTTGCTCGGTCTGCTCGCGCTGCTGATGATCATGTTGGTGCTTTCGACCGACGATTCGCGGATTTTCAACGCTTCCGCAACCATTCTGCAGGATGTCATCATGCCGCTCCGCAAAGAGCCTTTCACGCCCCGGCAGCATCTGCTGTGGCTGCGGCTCTGTTCCGTCGGGGTCGCGGGATTTTTTCTGACCTTCAGTCTGTGGTTCGTCCAGCTGGATTATCTCAATATGTTCATGGTGATCATGACCTCCATCTGGACAGGCGGAGCGGGTCCGGTAATGATCGGAGGGCTTTACAGCCGCTTCGGCAATACGACTGGAGCTTTCGCCTCGGTTTTCGCCGGATCCGGAATCTCCATCGCCGGCATTGTTCTGCAACAGAAATGGGCGCAGCATGTCTATCCCTTTCTGCAGAACCGGGGATGGGATGAAAGCATCGGCAACTTTCTGACCGCGGTCAGCAGACCGTTCAATCCCTATATTGTATGGGAAATGAGCCCGGAAAAATTCCCGGTCAATTCCTATGAAATATTCATGATCGCAATGATCTCCGGCATCATTGCCTATACGGTCGGCTCGCTCGTAACCTATCGGGGACCATATAATCTGGACCGTCTGCTGCATCGCGGCATTTACAACACCGACGGCGAAAAGAAGATCCATTCCGCCTGGACCTGGCGGAACGTCATGAGCAAACTGATCGGAATTACGCCGGAATACACTCTCGGCGACCGGATCATCACATGGAGCGTATTTCTCTATTCCATCGTCTATCAGTTGGGGATCGCATTTGTGGGCGTTGTCATCTGGAATCTGTTTGCACCATGGCCGATTGAATACTGGAGCGTATACTTCTACGTCACGATTCTGCTGGTCCCGGCTGTCAGCGGTATCATCACGACGGTGTGGTTCACCTGGGGAGGCATACGCGACACGCTCCGGCTGTTCCGGGATCTGAAAGCGCGGGTCGACAATCCGCTTGACGACGGACGGGTGACCGGTCAGGTTTCGCTGGCGGATCAATTCAACTTGAAGAACCTGGAAGGACAGCAGAATTCCAATCTTTCCGGCGATGGGGAAAAACGGTAGGCATTACTCGCTGGGAACAGATTGCAGGAATAATGGAAAGTCGCACAAAATTTCCACCCGGAACTGGAAGCTCTATGCGTTGGATTTTTCCGGACGCCGCCAGAAAGAGGTTCCGTTCCGGCTGGAGAACGGCAGACTGTGTTTTACCGCGGACACAGTCGGGGCGCGGGAGCCGGTTTTCGCCTATGAGCTGATCCGTTGACGCGGTCGTGCATTCCGCAGCAGACGGAATCGGAGCGGCGGGATGCCCGTTTGGTGTTTGAAAAAATGGCTGAATGCGAAAACCGAAGCAAAACCGCAGAGCGCGGCGATCTCGTCAATCCGCATCAGCGTTTCCCGCAGATAGTACTTTGCAAGTTCCAGACGCTGTTTGTCGATATAGTTTTTCAGGGATTGCCCGATCTCGGCGCGGAACCGCCGCCGCAGATTGCTTTCGCTCATGTTCAGCTCGTCGGCAATGTCCTGATTGCTGATCTGGCGGTTGAGATTTTCATTGATGAACCGGATCGCTCCGGCGATCTGCGGCGACATTTTCCGGCTTTCTCCGGCTGTCATTTTTTCCGCCAGAGAATCTAAAAAACGGAACAGTTCCACGGCAAGCCGCTGGGGCGCGCCGTCGCGGAATGCGGAAAGAAGCTGTTCCAGAAGCGTATAGGATTCTCCGTTCAGCGTGCAGACGCCAGACCGCGGCAGGTACGGCTGCGGTTTCCGGAGCGTGAATGTGATGAAGAAACGGCGGTAGTCTGCGGATTTCGGAGAGAGAAAGCGGAGCTGATAAGGATGGAGCATCAGCATCTGTCCGGGAAGCAGGTCGTACTGCAGCTGATCCACATAATACCGCATTCCCGCGAACGGAAAAACGAGCGTGTACCGGTAATGGGCGTTCGGCGACGGTGCACAGAAATCGTGATAAAACAGCAGAATATTGTCCGGCAGTTCAAAATCCTCCGGAAGACGGAGTCCTTCGTACAGATTTTCCGGTTCCGGCAGCAGATGGGTTTCCGCGTAAAGCTGTTCCAGACGATCGCTGATTCCATTCATTTTTTCTTCCTCTCCCGTGGACGCAATTCACAAAACGTTTTCTGTAAAATAACGGAATTTGTCAATAATGCAAGTGGATATGATCGTTTTTCACAAATTAACGGTCAGAATAATCATTGCAACCGTTCACGCCGGATAGTATATTCTTCCCGGAACCCCGGAAAACAACCGGATAACAGGGAGAAATTTTATGATTACACAAACGGCTGTCAGTTATTACGGGCTCAACTATGTTGAGCATGCCTCCGCCGATTTCACCGAGATGAAAGAGCACGGCTGCACTACGGTGATTCTCGCGGTGACGGAATTCGATTTTGATTTTTGGCGTCCGAACATTCCGCGGATCGTGAAGGAAGCGCACCGGATCGGGCTCCGCGTTCTGCTGGACCCGTGGGGAATCGGCAAGTATTTCGGCGGGGAACAGGTCAGTAAATTCCTTCAGAACAATATTGAGAACCGTCAGGTTTCCGCGCTGACGGGCGAGAAACTTCCCTACGCCTGTTTCAACACCAACAGTTTCCGGGATTATTTCCAGAACATTTGTCTGACCCTTGCGAAAGAGACGGAGGCGGACGGATTTTTCTGGGACGAACCGCATTATGCGTTTCCCAAATCGTATGCCTCCATCACCGGCGGCGCGGGCGAGGACTGGACCTGCCGCTGTCCCGTCTGCCGGAAAAAGTTTTTTGACTATTACGGCTATGAGATGCCGCAGGTCATGAATGACGACGTGAAGGCATTCCGCTGGCGCGAAGCGCTTTTCATTCTTTCCGACACCTCGCGGCGGATCAAGGAGATCAAACCGGATATGGAAATTACCTGCTGCGTCCATGCGACACTGAACAGCTATTATGTGACCGAATATCGCGGTTACGACAATTGGGATATGGTGGCGTCCTGCCCGTACTTCGACGTCTTTTCCACGACGATCATCTCCTGGGAGTTGCCAGAGGGATTCTTTGAGCAGATTACCCGCCGAACCGTCGAGATGGCGAAAAAGTACGGCAAAATTTCGGAACGCTGGCTGATGGGATATTACAAGCAGCCGGGCGATTTCAAACAGCTTGACAGGATCGTCAATCTTTACGAATCCCTCGGCGTGGACCGTCTGGCGGCATGGACGTACCGGGGCGGGTACGGCACCGTGCTTGCCGCTCCGGATGCGCTCAAGCTCTGGGATGCAATCGGGGAAAATTACAAACGTGTGCTCAAAAACAAACCGCGCCGGCGGAATAAATAATTCAGGGAAAGGAGTCCGGAATGGCGAAACTCAATGATTTCGGGTATGTGGCAAAGGCGTTTGCCAACATTCAGGAAGTGGTCGAAAAACAGGGGGACAACATCGTGAAGGCCGCTTCGCTGATGGCGGATGCGATCCAGAACGACAAACTCATCAATGTGTATGCGGGCGGAGGGCACACCACGCTGGCGATGGGAGAGATGTTCTTCCGCGCAGGCGGACTTGCCAACATCAACCCGCTGATGGAAACCGCTCTCTCCGTCTTCAATCAGGCTCTGAAATATCTGGAACTGGAACGGACCGTGAATTTCGGCGCGTCGATCGTGAAATATTACGACCTTCAGCCGGGTGATCTGCTGATCATTTTCCACAACATCGGTATCAATCCGGCGACCATTGACGCCGCGATGGAAGCGAAAAAACGCGGTGTCAGGATCATCGCGGTCGCCAGCGGATACTGGCAGAAGGAGATGCCCGCCGATCACTTCATCCGCCACCCGTCGGGTAAGAATCTGTTCGATTTCGCGGATGTCTGCATTGACGACTACAACCCCGTCGGTGATGCGGTCGTGACGCTTCCCGGACTTGACACTCCGATTGCGCCGGTTTCCAACGTGGTGGATTTCACGATCGCCCACCTGCTGGAAATCGAGTGCATCCGGCAGTGTCTGGAACGCGGATTCATCCCGCCGGTCTGGAACAGCGCCAACGCGCCCGGCGGCGATGAGAAGAACAAAGCGTATCTGGACCGTTACAAACCGAGAATCAAATCGCTGTAAGGAGAGAATGGATGAATATTGATAAAATGAACGGGGGACTCCGGTTCCTGCTTGAAAAATACTGTCCGGGAAGCCGTGCGTCGATCGCGGCGGAACCCGGACCCGGCTGCGGCGCGTCGCTCCGCATGGGAGAGGGCTCCGTCACTCTGCTCCCGTGGCGGGTGGAACGGCGGTTTACCGAATTGAAGAACCTGACCGTCAACGGTACGCTGGAAGATGTTTCCACGCTCCGCTTTGCGGTGATGAGCGCGGAAGAGTCCTTGAAAAATCTGCTGTACCGGGAACTGGATCTGAGTGTGTTTCTCGGTGGTTCGCCGGTCCGGTCCGCATTCGCAGTCACTTCCGGAGACCGCATTGCAAATGTTCTGCTGAAACTGGCGGACGGCAAGAGCGTCAGCCTGGAATGTTCCGCCGCTCTGCCGGAGGGAACGGAGGCGCTGGATCGTCACGAGATCATCGCCCGCCGCGGGATCGCCTGCGACCGGACGGTTGATACGCAGGTTCCGCAGTCGTCGATCTATCTGTTCCGCGCGGGCGGGGAGACCCGTTATACGGATATTGATTCCGAGCTGTACGGACTCGAAAACCGGGAAATCTGGATTGTCCGGGCGGCGTTTGCTGTCGTGAAGACTCCCGCTCTCGCCGCGGAGTGGAACGCCGCCGGAAAACGTCTCGTCCGTATGACGGATGCCGTTCTGGAGACAGCCGGAACAGGAAAACCCGCATTGTTTCAGGAGGAACTCGCATGAAACCCGTAAAAATAGCCATGGCAGCCCTGACGCACGGTCACACCCGGAAATATTATCAGACGCTCCGCGAAAACGCCAAACTCGACTGGGTGGCGTCCTGCGCGGAAGATCAGCGCGCCAAAGATGTTTACAATCTGTATGACAACGGCGTGCCCTGCTATCTGAGCATGACGGAGATGTTTGAAAAACATCCGGATATTGAAGCGGTTGTTCTCGCTTCGGCGAACGACCGTCATCTGGAAGAGGTGAAGGAGTGCGCCCGCCGCGGTGTCCATATCCTCTCCATGAAGATTCCGACGTTCGATATGGCGGAATACGACGAGATGATCCGTGTGGTTGAGGAAGCGGGGATCGTCTGCCAGATCGAACTGGAAATGCACTACAATCCCGTGGTCCGCCGCCTGAAAGAGCTGATCGAATCCGGAGCGGTCGGGAAGATCCTCTCAATGCAGGCGACGAACATCACGCTGTCGCCCGTCTGGGCGTTCCCGTGGCAGGGCGTGCCGGAAGCCAGTTACGGAAAGCGTGTTCCGCTGAAAGAGGGAGATCCACGTTTCCGCGGCGGCGCGCTTTGCGACCATCCGCATATCTTCGACCTGATCCGCCATCTGACCGGTTCGGAGTTCGACTGCGTTTATTCGGAAGTCGCTCCGAACATCCGTCCCGAACTGGAAGTGGAGGATATGATCATGTGCAACGGACGCATGAAGAACGGCGTCGCGTTCCTGTTCGATCCCTCGTGGTCCCGCATGGAGGAGCGGCTGAAAGTTCCCGCGCCCGGCTGGGAGGTCTTTCCGAAACGGATGCAGGTGGACGTGACCGTCATCGGAGAAAAAGGGACGATCGTCTGCGACTGCTTCGGTCCGAACGTGTATCACAACGGCGCGCCGAACGACCGTTACACCGTTCAGTATACTTACTTTGACGAGTGGATCGGGCTTGTTGATGAGTTCGTTGACTGCATTCGCAATCATAAAACTCCGAAAATCAACTTGAAATGGCACAAACAGACGATAGAGTGTATGAATGCCTGCTATGAGAGCGTCCGCACCGGGGCGCCCGTTAAAGTCGGCTGATAAAAAAGAAGGAGAGTTTCAATGATTGCAATACCGAGAGAACAGTTTTTGATGGAATCGACGATCCCGGTCGTTCAGGAACTGCATTTGCAGGACGGCATGTTCCGGATCGCGGACGGAGCGGCGTTTGTTCTGAAAGGCGCACTTGACGCTTCCGCCGCGGAAATCGCATCGTCGCTGATCCGCCGTTTCTGGAACTGCGAAGGTGCGGTCACGGTTGCGGAAGTTCCCGCGTCGCTGAAAGAGGAGGAGTATTATCTGGAGGTCGCGCCGGACCGGATTGAGGTACGCGCCGACACTCCGGCGGCTCTCCGTTATGCGTTTTCGACGCTCCGCCAGCTTGCGGAGTCCGAACGCGGGGTTCTGAAATCCTCGTATTTCCAGGTGTCCTGTCTGAAAGTTCATGATTTTCCCGCGCTCGGATTTCGCGGAATCCACTTCTGCTGGTTTCCGGAGACCACGGCGGCGGATATGGAGAAGCAGATCCGCATGGCGGCATATTGCAAATTCAACTATGCCGTGGTGGAACCTTGGGGCGTGTTCCCGTTCCGCTCCCGTCCGGAATTCGGCTGGGAGGATAAGAAAGTTCCGCTGGAAACGTTCCGGCGTCTGGTCCGTCTCGGCAGGGAGCTGGGGATCCGTCTGATTCCGCAGGTCAATATTTTCGGTCATGCCGCCGCCTCCCGATGCGGATCCGGAAAACATGCGATGCTGAACCGCCATCCGGAATTCGCGCCGCTGTTTGAAGCCGACGGCTGGTCATGGTGTCTGTCGAATCCGGAAACACGCAAGTTCCTGACGGACATCTGTCTGGAGATTTTCGAGGTTTTTGAGCGACCGGAATTCTTCCATGTCGGCTGTGACGAAGCGTACAACGCGGGAACCTGTTCGCTTTGCGCACAGACCGATTATCCGAAGCTGTTTACGGAGCATCTGCTCTATTTCCGCGATCTCTTCCGCAGTCGCGGTACGCGGATCATGATGTGGCACGACATGCTGCTTGACCGCGCCGATCATCGTTGGGACGGCTTTATCTGTTGCGGAACCGGTGTGCTGAGCGAGCTCTACAAGACGCTTCCGAAAGACATCGTGATCTGCGACTGGCAGTACCGCTTTGCGCAGAATGAAGACGGCTCCAACCGGGAAGACTGGGTGACATCGGAATTTTTCCACGATGCCGGATTCGATACGCTGACTTGTCCGTTCGATGTCGATCAGCAGATCCTCAGCGTGGGACGTCACGCCGCAAAATACGGCCAGTTCGGGCTGCTGCAGACGACGTGGCATCTGGTGCACCGGAAAGATTATTCGTATTACGACCATGGCGGCTGTGCCGGATGGAATCCCGAAAAAGGTTCCGCCCGGTTCATGGCGGTCCGCAGGGAAGGGTACAACCGTTATCTGCGCGAGGTGACGCAGGATATGGGGTTGTGGGACTATACGGACCTTGGCCATCATCATTATCAGGTGATCCCGTATTCCTATCAGGGCAGCTGAGAGAGTCCGGCGTTGAAAAACGCCGGATTTTTTACGCCCTTTTTTGAAAAAGAGGGGTTGTCTTTTTTACAAAATATCCTATAATTAAAATAGGGTAATAAGAAGAAAGGAGATGGTATGAAGAGAAGAATGTTAATTTTCACCCTTGTGGAACTCCTCATCGTAGTTGCTGTGATCGCGATCCTGATGGCTCTTCTGCTGCCGGCGCTGGGCAAGGCTGTGGAGCAGGCGCGGGGCATGACGTGCCGCAACAATCTGCGTCAAGTCGGAGCCGGATGGAACATGTATGCGGGGGATCACGGCGATGTCTGCGTGTTCCGTTTTACGAAAACCGCCGGGAAAAATGTGTATTGGACTTATACGCTTGTCAGCGGGAAATATGTGGCGAAAAGCGTTATGATGTGTCCGGTCCGGAACCGGATCTTTTCCGATGCGGGAAGCCCGGAATATTATGACCGTTTCTGGAAAAATCCGAATGCCGGACTGGCGAATCCCACAGAGTCCGGGTGGCAGGTTTCGGATTACGGAATCAACCATTATTTTGCCGCTTCCGTCGCCGGGCTTGACGGATTGAAAGAAACAATAGTCAAACTTTCCTCGTTCCGTATGCCGTCCCGCACGGCCGTTTTTCTGGAAAGCGCGGCTTCCGGCGGAACCCGGCCTTCAAATCCATCGCTGGTGAAAGGTGCGCCGAATGTCAATAATACTTACTCCAGCCCTTCCAACGGTCCGATTCTATGGCCGGTTCATTATTCCGGACGCGAGGTGAACGGCGTATTTGCGGACGGGCATGTCGCTTCGTCGCGTGCCCGGAGTCTCTGGGAGGATGCCGCCAAAGAGATTTATACGAATCCCGGCAGTGCGTTTTACGGTCCCAATCCGACAGCCGCGACAAGTATCGGCGTCAGCAACTGGGTCCGGCATGACGGCGTTTATACAAAATCCGGATATTGATTAAGAAACAGGGAGAAGCAGTCAGTATGAGAATTTGTGTTTTGTTTCTGTGTCTTGCCGTTTCCGTTCCGCTTTACGGAGCGCGGCTGACGACTTCCGGCGGCGATGTGTTCTACCCTGCCGTCGGAGTGATCAACCCCGAACAGGGAACCGTTCAGCTGACGGTTACACCGAATGTGGATCTGAAAAATCTGCGCGACGGCTGGCCGTTTGCTTTCCGGGTATGCGGCAAAGAGGGAACGCGTGCAACCCGGACCGCGATCGGCGTGTTCTCCGCACCCGGTAAAAACGGGGGACTGTCAGCGGTGATCCGCGGCGGGAAATGGCGCTTCGGTACGGTTGACCGGAATTCTCCGGTCAAGGCGGGGCAGCGTGTGAATATGGCGCTGACATGGGGACCCGCCGGATTCTTTTTCTATGTCGACGGCCGACTCGTGGGAAGCTCCCGTTTCCCGGACCGGATCATTCCGCTCAGCCCCTACTTTTATGTCGGTGCGTTGGGGCCGTTTTTCGTTTCCCGGATTGCGGTCAGTGCGGAGCAGCTCCCGAAAGAGCGGCTGCATTTCGATTCTTCCCGTCCGTTCCCTGCGGAGGCGGGGGACGCCCTGCTTGCCAACGATCTTGCGGAACCGCAGTTTTCCGCCGCTCCGGAATTCCGGAAAAGCGGATTCGTTTCCTTTGTCCCGTTCGATCTGACTGCCGCACGGATCCTGTACGAAAACGAGAGACCGGTTCTGCGTTTTATCGGCAATAATTTTTCGGAAAAAGCGGTGACTCTGCCTGTCCGTATGGAACTGACATCCGCGGACAATGCGCCGCGTACCGTCACCCGCAGTGTCACACTTCCGGCGAATTCGGTGCAGAAGACCGTTACGGTTCCGCTTTCTCCGCTTCCTCCCGGATTCTATCAGGTTTCGGTGCAGGCGGGAAAACTGGACCCGCGTTCGTTCACGCTTTCCGTTCAGCCAAGGATTGCCGGAACAGCCGGGAAACTGGCGGACTACCTGGGGGCGGCGGGAACGGCGGAGCCGGAGATCCTCGGTCGTCTTGGTATCCGCTGGATGCGTTCCTGGGGGCGTCCCGATTTCGTCTGGTATCTGGTGGAGCCTGCGAACGGCGGATTTGATTTCCGTACCGCCGATGCCCTTGTGGACGGTGCGCGTGCGAACGGCGTGAACACGCTTGCCGTTCTCGGTTATCCGCCGCTCTGGGCAGCCGAGCCGCCTGCGCCGTCGGCGGAAAGCGACCGTTATTCCGGGCAGCCGGGACGCTGGAAGCCGCGTTCCGTGGAAGAGTGGTCCCGTTATGTCCGCCGCACTGCGGAGCATTTCAAAGGACGCGTCGGGTTCTATGAGATTTATAACGAATGCGATTTCAAGACTCCGGGCAAACCCGCGTCGTTCAGCGGGACGACGGAGGATTATTTCAATCTGCTGAAAGGCGCATACCGTGCGGTCCATGCCGCCGATCCCGCCTCGAAAGTCCTTGTAACGGGATTCAGCATGGTGCGCGGCGCGGTTGATTCCGACATGCCGGAAGATCTGCTGAAGCTCGGTGCCGCTGATTATGTGGACATCTGGAACCTGCATTCGTATCAGGTCCTGTATAACGTGCCGGAGATGAAACGGATGGTCCATGCGAAGAAACCCGGAATGCCGTTCTGGCAGACGGAGCACATGTGGCATATTCTGAAAGATCAGTCGCGTGTCCGTTACCTGGTTCCCGCGATCAATTTCTGGTTCCTTCAGGAACGGTTTGAAAAATTCTTCACGTTCGGCTGGAATGAGTATCTGAATAACGAACACACGCATTCGTTAAGTCTGCCGCTGCATGTGTTCGGAGTCTGCCAGCAGTTCCTGCGGATTTGTTCCGGATATGCGGGAACGCATTCCGGGCTGCCTGCGGATGATTTCGACGTCCGTCACGTTCTGCGCCGGACGGACGGCGGGTATCTGACCGCTATCGGAAGCAGTGTCGGCAGTTATGCGCTGGGGATCGCGAACCGCGACACGGCGGTCTATAATGAAAGCGGACGGAAAGTTTCCTTGAAAAACGGAACTCTGGAAACGGGCGGCCGTCTGCATTATGTGCTGACGAAAGAACCGTTGAAGATCGTTTCCCGCAAGCTGCTGAAAAGCGGTCAGCTGATTGCAAACCGCGATTTCGAAGAGATCAGCGGCGACGCCATGGGCGGAATCGAGCACTGCATTCCCGCCGGATGGATCATCCGCACGAAGTACGATCCCGCCGCAAAAGTGACGATCAACCCGAAGGATGGCAACGGCAAATATGCGCTGAACCTGACAACGTCAGGGAAAGGCCGGGTTTATGTGTTTCAATACCTGAAAATCACCGCGCCGGGAAGCTACCGGATCACCGCGCATTTCAAGACGCTCTCCGGAGCGGCGAAACCGTTCCTTTATGTGTATGGGACCGATCCGAAAGAACGTTACAACATCCGCAGGAATTTTGCTGTTCCGCCATCGGATAAATTTGAAAAAGTGAGTTTGGATATCGTTCTCCCGAAAGTCCCGGAGAAACCGTTGGCGGTGATTTTCGGTATTGACAAAGCCGCGGGCACCACGGTTCTCGACGATGTGGAAATGCAGCGTCTGGAAAGTCTGCGCGTGGAAGAAAAGAACGCATTCCGCATTCCGCTTTCCGGAACGCCGTTTTCCGCAGTCTGGAAGGAGGTCCGGCGGGAGATTCCGTTTCCGCTGATGAAAAATGCGGTCCGCAAAAAGAACGTTGCCGGGATTCCGTTTGCCTCCGGTGACGAATTCCTCGCGGTCGGCGGAATGGACTGGAGCGGTGTGCCGCGTTCCGCCGGGGTCGAATTTGCCCCATGTCCGTTCAAACGCCTTTTTCTTTTAGGGAATGCCATGTATTGCGGCGGCAAAAAAAGGACGGTGCTTGCCAATCTGGTTCTGCATTATGCGGATGGAACGGAACATACGCTTCCGCTCCGTCTCGGTGTTGAACTGGGAGACTGGTTCAATCCGATTCGGAAAGAGCCGTCGCCTGTGGTGATTTTTCATTCTCCGTCGTATGCGGAATACGGTCTGTTCCTCTGCGAATGGAAAAATCCGTTTCCCGGAAAAAAGCTGAAACGGATCGAATTGCGTGCCGTTTCAAAAAGCGCAGTCGTTGCGATTCCGTCGATCACTCTGGAACGCGATGGACGGTAAAGATTCATTTCACTACAGGTTTCTTTTATGCGGGGACGGGCTCATCGGGTCCGTTCCCGTTTTCCATAAATTACGGTAAATGGGAAAAAGCGGATTTAACGGATCATTTGCGGGAATTTAAAATAAAATGGCGGAAGCGACGGGACTCGAACCCGCAACATCCACCGTGACAGGGTGGCACTCTAACCAATTGAGCTACGCCTCCGCTTGAGTATGCGCTTACTATACAGCCTTTGTTTCAAATGTCAAGCCGTCTTTTCATTATTTTTTGTTTTTATTGCATGGAAAATCAGCATCCGCTTTCCTGAAATGAAAAATAAATAATTTAGGTTGTTTAATTTTTTGATTTATCACTTGTATTTTCTCAAAAAGTTATTATATTAACGCACACTAAAAATTCGGGAGGTTGAAGATGGGACAGGACGGGCAGTCATGGAAGACGCTTTTTCTGATCACGGAACAGTTGGAACAGGCTGCGCTCCGGAAGGAGGCGCAGATGAACAGCAAACTGTACGGGAATCTGACGTTCAGTCAGAGCCGGGTTTGCATTGCCCTGATCCGTATGTTGGAAAAAATGCCGGAAGGCGTGACGCTGAAGCAGCTTTCCGCAGAACTTGAAATCACCCCCGGCGCAACCTCGGAACTTGTGGAGGAACTCGTAAAAAAAGGAATTGTTTCCAGAACGCAAAGTAAAAATGACCGACGGGCAGTGTGCATTAAATTCCTTGACAACATCATGGCCATGCATAAGGCGGCCTCGCGGGAGATCGACTGCACCTACCGGAAAATGCTCACTGTTTTGACCGAACAGGAACGGCTTGAGTGGGCTCGTATTTCAGAAAAAATCATTACAGGTTGTCAGACCGAGAAAGGACAGTTTTGATATGTTGCACAAAATGAACCGTCTGCTTATGGCAGTTGCAGTTTTCGGAACGGTTTCAGCTCCGCTTTACGCTCAGCAGAAAGCTCCGGCGCCCACCGTCGCCGTGGAAAAAGTGATTCTGCTGAAAGACTCCGAAGTCCGCAAATACGTCGGACATATTGAAGCGATTCAGAGCGTTTCGCTTCAGGCGCGTATTTCCGGCGTCATTTATGAAATCCGTTTTAAAGAAGGGGAACTGGTGAAGAAGGGCGATCTACTGTTTGTGATCGAGGACACCACTTACCGCGCAAAAGCCAAATCCGCCGAAGCCACCGTGCTCCAGAACCGCGCGGAACTGGATTACGCGAGAACCGATTTTGCCCGTCAGGAACGTCTGTATGAGAAGAAAGCCGTGTCGCAGGCTGTGTATGAAGAGTCGAAGCGCCTGCTGAAGACCACCGAAGCAAAACTTGCGCAGGCGGAAGCGAATCTGCTGGACGCCAACAACGAACTCAGCTATACAAAAGTCTATGCGCCTATCACCGGCATTATCAGCAAAGCCACCTATACGGTCGGCAACTATGTGACTCCCTCCAGTTCTCCGTTGGCGGACATCGTGCAGGTTTCGCCGATTTATGTCCGTTTCTCCATCAGTGAACGTGACTTTCTGAAAAATTTCGGCACGATTCCCGCGCTTCATCAGAACGCGGTCGTCCGGATTCAGCTTCCCGATGGCCGGACCTACGCCAATACGGGAAAAGTGGTCTTGGCAGACAACAAGGTCGATTCCGAGACCGGTTCTCTCACACTCTGGGCGGAATTCAAGAACGAACAGCGCATGCTGGTTCCCGGCGGTTATGCGACCGTGCTTCTGTCCAGTACCTTGAGCAAGCCGCAGCCGGCGGTGAAACTCTCCGCCGTCATGACAACCGGGGAAGGGAATCTGATCTATGCAGTCGGGGCGGACAATAAGATTATCGCCCGTCCGGTGGTTCTCGGTCCTGTTGTCAACAATATGCAGATCATTGAAAAAGGCGTTGCTGTCGGAGAGACGGTGGTTGTCGATGGAACTCACAAGGCCCGTCCCGGCAATCAGGTTACTCCGGTTCCCGCAAAGTGAGGTTGAAATATGATTTCACAAATTTTTATTGACAGACCCAAGCTGGCGATCGTGATTGCGATCGTGATGATGCTTGCGGGTGCGATGTGCATTGTCAGAGTTCCGGTTGCGGAATACCCGGAGATTGCACCCCCGCAGATCATGGTCACGGCTTCCTATCCCGGCGCCAGTTCCGAAGTGATCGCGGATACTGTGGCTGCCGTTATTGAATCGGAAGTCAACGGTATTGAGGATATGATCTATTTCAGTTCCACGTCGGATAACAGCGGTAATTATCAGCTGTCCATCACGTTCGAATCTGGGACGGATACCGACATCGCGCAGGTGAACGTGCAGAACGCCGTTCAGCGCGCGGAACCGACTCTTCCCGCCGAAGTGAAAGCGCTCGGCGTGCAGACCATGAAGCGGTCCACCGATATTCTCGGTATGTATGTGTTCACGACCGATGGCTCCACGCTGAGCCTGCTGGAATTGAGCAATTACGTCAAGATCAACGTCCGCGACGTGCTGGCGCGAATCAACGGTATCAGCGATTGCCAGATCTTCGGCGAGCGGTCATACAGTATGCGCATCTGGCTGGATCCGCTCCGCATGTCCGCGCTCAATATCAAGCCGGAGGACATTTCCGCGGCGATTCAGGACCAGAACGTTCAGGCCGCCACCGGTACGGTCGGCGCGGAGAGCAGCAACGAGTATATCCAGCTGAAAGTCAACGCGCTCGGACGCCTCAAGACTCCGCAGGAGTTTGAGGATATCGTGGTGAAAGTCGGAGCGAACGGAAATATCACGCGTCTGGCGGATGTCGCCCGCATAGAACTCGGTTCCGAAACCTATTCCGGCGACAGTACGTTCAACGGCAAACCGTCCATCGCCATGGCGATCTACCGGAATGACGATGCGAACGCGAACAGCGTTGTGGCGGAAGCCAACGCGACGCTGAAAGAGCTCTCCAAGCGTTTCCCGAAAGGCGTCAACTACCTGATGGGATACGACCCGACCGAGTATATCCGCACGACGATGAAGGAGATCATCGAAACGCTGATCATCACCTTTATCCTCGTGGTGGCGATCACCTACATCTTCCTTCAGGATTGGCGCGCGACGCTGATTCCCTCGGCGGCGATCCCGGTTTCCCTGATCGGAACTTTCGTGTTCCTCGTTCCGCTGGGCTTCTCCATGAACGTGCTTACCATGTTCGCTCTGATCCTTGTAATCGGATCGCTGGTGGACGACGCCATTGTGGTGGTGGAGAACTGTATGCGGATCATCGAAGAGGAACATCTGCCGCCGAAAGAGGCCGCTTCCAAGAGCATGAAGCAGATCACGGGTGCGATCATCGCGACGACGCTTGTGATCGTGGCGATTTACGCTCCCGTGGCGTTCTACGGCGGTATGGTGGGAACCATTTACATTCAGTTCTCCGTGACGATGTGTATTGCGCTGTGTCTCTCCACGGTCAACGCCCTGACCTTGAGTCCGGCTCTTTGCGGTATGCTGCTGCGTCCGTACAATCCGAACAAGCCGCTGCCGTTCCGCATGTTCAACATCGGGCTCGACTGGACCCGTAACGTCTATCTGAAGTACTCCGGCTTCCTTGCCCGGAAAATGTTCATCACGGTTCTGCTGATGGTCGGTGTGCTCGGACTCAACTACTGGTTGTTTGACCGGATTCCGAGCGAGTTCCTTCCGAAAGAGGACAAGGGCGCGGCGTTCTGCGATGTGGAACTCCCGCCGGGCGCAACTCTCGCCCGTACCAATGCCGTTCTTTCGGAAAGCTATGACATCATCAAGAACGTGAAAGGCGTCAAGGATGTGATCATGGTCAGCGGTTTCAGCTTCATCGGCGGAAACGGCGAAAACGTCGGTCTCATTATTGTGGTGCTTGACGACTGGAGCAAACGTGAGACTCCGGATTTGCAGCTTGATTACATAACTGGCATTTTGCGGGAGCGTCTGGCAAAAATACCCGCCGCCAACATCAACGTGTTCACTCCTCCCGCCATCATGGGACTCGGAGCGACCGGAGGTGTGACGTTCGCGCTTCAGGCAACCGGCAATCAGACCCCGAAAGAACTGGCGGATACTCTGTGGAATTTCCTGCTGGAGCTCAACAAGCAGCCGGAAACGCTCTATGCATTCAGCGGTTACAATGCAAGTACGCCGCAGCTTTATCTGAATCTTGACCGCGTCAAGGCGGAGACGATGAACGTTCCCGTCAGCCGTGTGTTCACGACACTCCAGTCAAAACTGGCGTCGTTCTACATCAATGACTTCAATCTGTTCGGCAACACCTACAAAGTAAAGATGCAGTCGGAGGCGGACGAGCGTTCCACACTTGGTGATATTACGCAGATACTGGTTCAGAGCAACAACGGTAAAATGGTTCCGCTGAGTGCCATTGCGGACGTTTCCTATGTGGTCGGTCCGCGTCAGATCACGCGTTTCAACCAATATATGGCGGCGACCGTCAACGCTCAGGCGAAACCGGGCGTCAGCAGCGGTGAACTGATGCGGAAGATTCAGGAACTCGCCGAAACGAAGCTGTCGAAGGACTATGCGATCTCCTGGACCGATATGAGTTATCAGGAACGCGGCAATGAAGGCAAGCTGCTTGTGCTGATGACCTTTGCGCTCGTGTTCGGTTATCTCTTCCTGGTTGCCCAGTATGAAAGCTGGACCGTTCCGGTTCCGGTGATGGTCTCGGTGGCGTTTGCCACGCTGGGCGGCGTGATCGGATTGATGATCGCCGGGATCGCCCTGAATATTTATGCCCAGCTGGGTATGATCATGCTGATCGGGCTTGCCGCCAAGAATGCGATTCTGATGGTGGAATTTTCAAAACAGGAACGCGAAGCCGGGCTCTCGATTTACGATGCCGCGCAGTCTGGTGCGAAGTTCCGTTTCCGGGCGGTGCAGATGACCGCATGGTCGTTCCTGATCGGTGTGTTCCCGATGGTGATTGCGACCGGAGCGGGAGCGGGAAGCCGTACCGCGATCGGTGTTTCGACATTCGCGGGAATGCTGCTTGCGACCCTGGTCGGTATCGCATTCATCCCAGCTCTTTATGCGATCTGCCAGACCGTTCGTGAAAAGGTGAAACCGCAGGAGTTTTCCACTCCGTCCAAATAACGGTTTTGCCGTCCGGAGCCCGTTGACGGGCTCCGGAAACGGTTTGATCGGTGATCCGCGCCATCGTGCGCGGATTTTTTATTTCCGTTTTTTTGTGCAATCTTAATTTCAGTTCCGGATTATATTCGGTTTGCCTGCCGGAGTTATAAAATTTGTCCGGGCAATGGGAAAAACGGGTTGCGGTTGCGTTGTTTTCGCAATATTTGCATGGAATCTTCTTTTTCCGGCAGTAATGATGCATAAAAATAAAATTTTTCATCAAAAAAGCGCTAAAAACTGAAAAAGTCCTTGACTTGTAAGCATTTGTGTGTTAAATTGCATCATTCTATGGAGGGCAAAACAAGATGAGTATGAACGACAAAAACCTGATTGAACTGCTGAGAACTTACATGGAGGAAAACCATCTTTCATGGACTCAGGTCTCCCGTCAACTGGGAGTGACTCAGAACACATTGACCAACTGGAACAAGGGTGGAAAAATCAGTCCCCGGAACAGACGGGCGATCGTTTCCCTGACCTCCGCTCCGGAGCAGACCTGTTCGGTGACGGAATGCCGTGCAAGAGATACCAGCGACCCGATCACCGTTGCGATGCTGCGTGTCTGGGGAACTCTGTCGGAACGAGACAAAGCCCGCGTTTACATGCATGCTCTTGAGTATCGTGATGCGACACCCGCAATTCAGGTTGTTCAGGCTGTCCAGCCGACGGCTCCGGTTACGGCTCCGGTTTCTTTCCCGAAAGTGGATCCGGAAGCCTGATTTTTTCTACGGCTTTACAAAACGGCGTTGCTTTTCCTGCAGGAATGCAACGCCGCTTTGTCATTAAGACCCAGTATCAATTCATATCGAAATATTTATTTAAATCCCGGATTTCTGGAAATAGGTTTTTTATAAGAATACTTGAATTTTTTTTGAATAATGCTATCTTGACCTTTGGCAGACAGAAAATAGAATGTTTATCAGGTGGCTTTGGCTTTAAGAGCTTCTTTTTGCCCCGACTATCGTCATGCGGTTTGGTTCCGTCAAAACGGCGTTTGTGCAAAAGCTGAACGGCAGTTAAAACCGTATTTTTCCCCGATGAAATTTGGTTCGTTTCGGTTGACTCCGAAAACAGGATAACGTGATTTGACGCAAAATAACCGTTGGAAGAGAGATCGTTTGTGATGTAGTCTGATGGAACACTGAGCGCAAGCAAAGAGTTTTCAGTCAGTGCTTTCTGAACGTGTTCAAACCTGGTCCGGGAAATTCCTATTCTCCAAAAGATTGGGAATCACATTGGGATAACGCCGTCCGATAAATGAAAATGCAGATGCAGGGAGATGAATCATGAAAAAAGTATATATATGTATCTTTATGATAATGTCTGCACTGCTGTATTCATCGGAACTTGATTACAGCAAGTCCCTTAAACAGTTCGCTGATACATCTATTGCATCTGAATTGAAAGTTTTTCAAGAGGTGTTATTGAAATATGAACCGCTCTATGATAATTATTTTAATCAATTAAATGAAGATGATAAAAATAAATTGATTCTTATGGGGGTAACATTGTTTTGGAAGCAATTACATAGCTCTGATATTTCACCGGATAATATGAATGTGTTGCTGGATATAATTGTCAGGATAAAATTCAGAACACAGCAGTATGCAAAATTAACGGATCGGTTTCTGTTTGACTTTATTATGCAATTATATACCTCTGAAAATTTATACTTATCCTGTTGCGGTCTGTCAAATATTAATTTTTTTTCTGATACACTCATCGAAGAGAATGCGTACAAAATTTTTGCGCCTTTTGAAAAGAAGCAAAGAATATCATGTTATGAAATTACAAAAATACCTCTGTCAGATTCCTCAAAGAAAGAATATAATGCTTTATTAAAAAAAATGATTCTTAAAGTAAAACAGGAGATCTCTTCATTGGACAAAAATGGAAATGATGTAAAAGATATGATCAGGAAAATAAATCGTCTATATTTTTGTGCTTATCTTGGAGATCAGGAGTCAAAAAAAGATTTGATTGATATTTTTTCAAAATTACACTTTACGGATGATTCCGCCGTTTTTAAATTTGTGGTGGATCTTTTGCTTAAATTGAATACAAAAGACGCTGGCATTGCAGTGCTGTCGCGTTTCCATGAAAATGTAGGGGCTCCCAATTTTTATACGGGAGATTCTCCACGTTATTATATTTTGTCTGAATTATATAAGCGATACCCTAATGATGATTTTTTCAGGCAGTATAAAAATTACTTGGAAGCATCCTCCATCTTCTCATCTCCTCCATATCCCGAAGACGATTATCTCGGTGGAGAGGAGGGCGTTAGGAAGCTGTTCGCCGCGTTTCAAGAGTGGGCGCAAAAACGTTTTCAATATGATCTTCAGCTGAAAAACAGCATTCCCAAAATCAATAGTAAAAATAGAGCTAGGAAATATAAGATGTTATCAGGGAATTGAATTATCGAAATGGCATTATATGCCATTAGGCAGATAGAATAATACAGCCAGAATTCATGTAATGCCGCCCTTAAAAAAAAAAGAGGGTATTGTGCTTTTTCGGCCCGCTCTTTCAAAATGTTTGCCGCTTCCCGGATGGTTATCCGGGAAGCGACGCAATATTCTTACTTCCGCACCAGTTCATAAGCGGCAACGACTCCCTGCTTTCCGGCTGTGTTCACCCGGAAAACCGTTTTGCCGTCGCGAACCGCAAACGGAATCTCGTTCAGACGGGAACCGTCAAAATCAACCGCATACAGCCGGAAGCCGGAACAATCGCGGTTCAAAATAATTTCCGCTTCGCCGCGATGGACCAGAAGAGGAAGGTCGCCCCACTTTTCCCAGATCCGCATTTCCGGATCGCTGAATGTCATCCCAGTGCTTTTCGTCTCGGTCAAGTGGAGAATCAGCAGACGTCCGCTTTGCGTCAGCGGGAGATTTTCATAGGAGGCGATCAGAATTCCGCAGAACGTCCGTTTGTTGCGGACCTCCGCAAAACGACCGCGCAGGGATTGTCCGGGTTCCAGCAGGAACCCTTCACTCCGGGGAGAGACCGCGCGGAACTGATTGGTATTCATCCGCAGGGTCAATTCGCCCGTCGAACTGACGAACGTTCCGGTTTCGGGGTCATAGCTGTTTTTCGGGAGCGCCCCCGCTTTTTCGAGCGTTTCAAAAGCGTTCAGATGATCCGTCGAACGGACCACGGGGACATGCAGCGGCAGGTTCTGTCCGACGGGATCGGCGGAAATCGCCGCCACCGTACCTGCCGGAAGAACCGGCGGTTTTCCCGGAGAAAAGATTACATTTCCCGTCTTTGCCACAAGCCCCACGCGTCTCGGGACAATACCGCATTCCTCGCTGTTTTCCAGATTTTCAAAGTGCTTCCTGTTCAGGATAAGCGGGACACAACGGTCGGAGGTCCGGATGTCACGCCGCAGGAAAAAGAGATTGCCCGCCCGCTCCGAAAGCAGACGGACCGGATCGTTGACAATATCAAAGAATTCCTGTCTGCTTTCCTCTTTTGCAAACAGTTTGGCGTTATGGGAATAGGCAAACCGGCAAAGGGCGCTCCAATCCTGAAGCGATGCATAGGCGCCCGTCAGAAATGCTCCTTCCACATTGTAACGGTTTGTATTCGTGTAGTCCCATTCCGTGATGCAGAACGGCTTGCCGAATGCACGGGTCTGGAACATGCCGTTCAAAGAACCGGCTCCTTTGCTGATGGAGCTGTCATTGACCACCATTGCGGGAAGCCCCCAGCCTTTCATCATGACGGGATGCGCCCAGTAGAAATGATTTTCGATCAGATCATACGGTTCCCGCAGAAGCATGGTGACAATGTTGGTTCCGTGATTCTGATCGGCAAGCATCTGGCGGACGCCGATGGAGCGCAGAAAATCGCGCATTTTCGCATATCCGGCGGGGTACACTTCCATCAGGAAGCGGGTCCAGAGGCGGCTGCGCTCCAGGAATGTCGGCTTGTAGCCGTTCCGCTTCAGCCAGGCTTCGAATTTCGGCTCGAATACTTCTTTTGTGCCTTCGACAAGCGAGGTCCAGTAGATCGCGTTCTCATTGATGAGATCCAGATTGATGATCGCGGGATCCTCCTTCCAGGCAAGTCCCGTATAAGGGTTGACGGAGGACAGAAGATTTTTTGCGTACTCCTGCCAGTTGCGCATGGCGCCGTCCGAAACGAAGACGAGTCCTTTGAACTGGGTTCGGTTGATCTGCTTTCCGGGAAACTCCTTGATTTCATCCTTTTCCATGTGGCGGTTGATGAAAAGATCGAGCGTCACATAGATGCCGCGCTTTTTGCAGGCGGCGATCAGATAATCCATTCTGTCCTTGAATTCCGCTTTCATCCGTGTGGAAGTGCCGCCGGAACGATCGCAGGTGTCCCGGTCGAAGTGATGCAGACGGATAAGGTTGTACCCGATTGCGGCAAACTCGTCGGCAAGACGGTCGGAAAGCGCATGATCCATGTAATTCGCGGAGAAGCAGACATTCGCTCCGTAGAATCTGGCGGGAGTGCCGGGGCGTTTTTCAAATACGATATTGCCGTTCCGGTTTTGGGCGAATCCGTATTTTCCGGCGGGGGCATCCAGCAGAAAGGAGAAATCAAGAATGCTGTCTTTGCGTATCCGGCGTTTTCCTTTCACGGGAATCCATTCGGAATTCGCCCGCATGACGAGTTTTTCATCGCGTTTCGGGTTGATCTCATCTTCCGAAAGAGAGGCGGCGACAATCAGCCAGACGGACTTCCCGGCACTTTCAAACGCGATATGCTTCAGTCCCTTTCCGTCCAGCTTGAACCGGGTCACATAAAGCCCGATTGCAGAAATGTCGCTTTGTCCGCGCCACCCAACAGACGCGCGGGATAAAGGATATGGCTTCCAGAAATTTGCGACATCCATTCCGCCGATCACCGGAATCTTCTGAACGGAGCCGTCGGCAAATGTACAGACGATCCGTCCGATCTCCCCCTCCTGCGGCCACGCGACGGCATGGAGCAGGTAGAGGAATCCGCCGTTTTGCGGAGCGGAAAACGGCACCGCCGCCCGTTCGGGGAAATAGGGGCGCTCTCTTCCGCGCAGAGCAATACAGCTTTTTCCCTTGTTTTTTGCCGGGTCGGTCACCAGGAACGTGACATTGGAGCAAACCTTTTTTCCGGGTTCCATCGAAGCCAGGTCGTTGTTCGGTCCCTGATCGGTCCATCCGCCCCGGCGGTCATCCTGCCGCTCATCCCGGAATCCCATGTTCATGGCGGAATTCAAATCCAGCGGTTCCGAACGATACTCCCGGCGGTGAAACTTGAGGTCAAAGCCCGTCCGGGAGATGACGCCTCTCTGCGGAACCGGACTGATGCGGAAACCGATCGAGTCCGGCGCATACGAGGTATGTGAAAGGTCATGAAGAGACGCCGTAAAATTCCCCTCCACGGTGATCAGTCCGTTCTCCGTCGGAAAACGGAACTGTTTCACGGGACCGACAATGCGCATTTTCTCGCCTTTTTTCAGTACGATCTTCCGTCCGTCGATCAGATAGGGCTTCCGCTCCCACAGCTCCTTTTTAATGACGGAGCCGAATACGATCCCGTCGGTCTTCAGTCCCGGATCGGCGGAAAGGGTCTGACGGTACTCCGCGGCGTCCGCAGAGGGACGTTTCAGGCTGACTGCCAGTTTGAACTCCCGGAGAGGAAGATGATAGGTTCCCCGGTATTCGAAACCCGCGGGAAGTTCTTTCGGAAAACCCGGATCGGCGACCGCTGTTTTGGCGGAAAGGATACTGCCTTTCCATCCGTTGTTCCATACAGTCATGGAGAAATTATGATTGCCTACTTTAAATCCGTACGGAGTGAACTTTCCCCACTCCTCCGCGGCGCCGGCTGTCAGCGCGCAGAGGACCAGAGCGGAAAATAATCGTCTGACCATGAAAATACCTCTCTCTTCTTATTGGTTTGCGGTTAAAGAAAACCCGTCCAGAGCGAGCGGAGCGGATACATCCGACGCCCGGAACTCAAGGTTCAGAAAACGGGTTCCGGAAGGAATCTCAAAGCGGAGCGTGCAAGTCTGCGGACCGCTCTTTTCAATTTTCCGGGTAAAGACTTTTGTATAAACCGGCGCCCATCCTTTGGCGAACGGCTGAACCTTGACGTGGATCGCCGTTCCGGGAGCTCCGCTGTAACGGTAGACAAGACGGTTCGCGCCGATTTCCATCCCGGTCAGATAGTGGAACTGAAAAACAACTCCGTCCCGTTTTGCGATAAAGGCGTTGTTTTCCAGCAAAACGCCTTTTGCGGGCGAGTAGCCATCCGGAACGCCGTCTTCATCGCGGTCGACGGAAAGGGACGGCATAAGGTTGTACATGGGATCCGGTTTGGAAAGATAAAGACGCTCCGCCCACTCTTTCTGGGTCCGCACCGGAATCTGTTTCTTTCTGCACCACTCAAGCAGTTCCGCATGACGTTTCAGGAATTCCTCCCAGCCGCCGGGAACGGCGTTGCTGTTCAAGTGGCTGCTTCCGATCAGCACCTGATGACGGGCAATGCTGGTTGCAATGTCATGTTTCAGCTTGGAGATGTCTTTTTTCTCCAGAGAAAAGTTTCCCCACATCATCGCGAAGCGGCAGCGTTCGGGATCGGGTTCATTGTAGACTTTCCGTGCGGAATCGGGGTAGACGGCAGCGCCAGTGTAGCCGAGAGGAGCGTAGACCCGCCTGAGATTTTCCGCCGTCAGGACTGGTTCATACCCGCCGGGCTGAATCCAGGTGACGGGTTGCCGGACTCCCGCACGTTTGAAATTCTCCGCACTGGCTTTTGCCTGAAGACGCAGGAGCGCGTCGGAAGCGATGAAGCCGCCGCGATTGGGAAGCAGACGGAATTCCAGCTCTTTCCGTTCCGGCAGATTGACATTGTTCTCGTTCCAGAAACTGCGGAGGCTGAGTCCGTCTCCCTGCCGGGTATACAGATAAGCCGTCTTTGTTTCCGGCACATACAGGCATGAAGTCCGCTTCAGCAGCTTCTCCGCGTCCGCCGGCAGTTCCGTGACGCGGTTTCCCTGAAAGACGGCGCGAAGCGGTTTCGAAAATTTCGATTCATCCGGAATTCCCCGGAAGCAGGCTTTGTTTCCCGCCCAATGGTCGAATTCCGGATTCGATTCATACTCCCGGCGTTCCTCCGGAGTGCGGGCGGAGAGCGAAAAGACGGAATGAGTCGCGGTGTGATCCATGATCTCGTGTCCTTCCTGCTGACGCTGCCGGAGCATCGCGGAATATTCGGGCGCATGGATCCAGTGCGAAATGATCGACATGCTGAACTTGCAGCCGTACGGCTGAAAAACGTTTGCCATATCATTCCATTTCCGGACATTCTGGTTGTCGTCGAACCGGAAGCAGAGCCCGCCCTCTTTAGGAACCGTCTGCTCAGCGGCGAAGCTGAGAAGCGGAAGCAGAATCAGCGTTCGTGGAAAAAATCGTTTCATGGGAAGAACCTTTCGTTGGTTTATGATTGAACGGAACATGTGATGAGAATACGGACCGTTTCGGGGGGAGTCTGCGGTTCTGCAAGAAGAGTTCTCAGAATCCGCATCTCCTCTTTTGCGAGCCGTTCGAAATCAAGCTGAAGAACGATTCCGCGAAAACCGGGATCATGCCGGGTAGACAGATGACTGCCGATCAGAAGACAGTCCTGGGATGTCTCCTCCAGAATATCGCGGATTTCCGTGTAAAGATAGACTGCGTTATAAACCGCCTGGACCGGGAAGCCGAAATTGAGCAGAGTCCGGAATTGATTCAGCATTTCTCCGGTCCGCGGCAGGAACAGTTTTTCATTCAGGGGAATTTCCGCCTCCCGGAACGCCCGCCGGATCCCGTTCGCGGGAGCGTTCCACGGTGGCGTGTCTCCGAGAAAAACGATTCCGGTTTTTCCGTCTCCGATCAGCCGTTTCGCACAGTCATATCCCGCCTTTTCAAAATCGAATTCAACGGAACTGACGCTGCCGAAAGAATATCCCGTATGCAGAACCAGCGGGAAATGAGAGGAGGCAAGTTCTTTTATGACCGGTTCATGGAACGTCCGCGGGCTGATCCAGAGAAGGGCGTCCAACTGTTCGTTCCGGATATCCTTCAGAATGATCTCCGGATTGGAGGACGTCAGATTCAGAAGCCGGATGTACGCGGGAATTTCCGGAATGGCTTTCAGGACTGCGGAAAGATTGTTCGCGTGGTATTCATCCAGATGGATCAGCATTCCGTCGGAAATGATGACTCCGACAACCGGGAGCCGGGCGGTACAGGGAGTCGTGGCGGTTTCCAGCCGCTTCGGGTTCGTAAAGGAGCCGATGCCCGGCTTGCCGATGATGTAGCCGTCCTGCGTCAGCTCCTTCATCGCCTTGCCGACCGTCTGACGGCTGACGCCGAATTTTTTGGAAAGTTCAATCGTCGTCGGGATCTGAACGGATTTGTCTTTTGCTTTCAGCGCCAGAGAAAGAACATAGCGCCGGATTTTCATGTATTCTGCAACCAATGCGGATTCTGCCATTTTCTGCTGCTCCTTACCATTATTGATAGGGAAGCCATACGGTTCCGTAACGCAGATTCTTCCACGAAACGCTTGCGGCATGACCATCGAAGAATACAACGCTCGCCAACTGTCCTCCCCCGTGACGGTATGCAAGCCATGGATTGTAATCCGAATCGGGAATATTTTCGCCGTACTCCCAGTATTGCGAGGGATCCTGACGCTTGGCGCAGCCGTCCCTGACCGTTTCCGTATAAATCAGCTTCGAAGACGGGGATTTGACCCGGGTCAGCTGGTAGAAGCCTATCTGATCGTGCGTACTGCCGGAGAAACGGGTGCTCCCGTTATAATTCTGCGCATAAAATCTGGAAAGCTGGGAAAATTTTCCGTTATAAGAATAAGGGGCTTTCTTCGACGGACACGTCATCCCGTTCACGACATACCCCCTTTGCCACTGGTAATCTCTTCCGATCGTCGCGATACCGGCGTTATCCAGAAACTCCCGGTTGGAATACCATTTGTCATCCTTCTCCGAACCATCCGGATCACTGATTTTTCCGCCGCTGAACGGAACCCATGCGTCATTGTTGCCCGAAGCATACATCATTCCGCCCGATCCATACTGTTTCAAAATGCTTACGCAGGCGATCTGATGCGCCTTTGCCCGCGCACTGTTCAGAGCGGGCAGAAGAAGCGCTCCCAGGATGGCGATCACGGCAATTACGACAAGGAGTTCCACGAGCGTAAATCCACATCTTCCCCGGCAATCCGGAGGACGGAAAGACACGGACTTCCCGCAGTGCTGCGACATACATTTCATTTCAACCATTCCTTCCCCATTTTTTTAATCTTTGTTTCAATATGTAGGCAATTAATTGTCCTTTGTTTAAATTATACTCTGAAACTGCATTTTTGTCAAGACCAAAAAGAGAAAAATTATGGAAAAATCATAAAAAAAACGGTTTCTTCCGTTTACAGACAACCCGTTTTTCAACAGCGGAAATCGGCGGGAGAGGCGTTTTTTTAACGGATGGATGGAAAAAGGAATCAATACCGGGGCGCAATTTCCTGCATGGAGAGATTCTGCCGCTACGTCCCCAGAAGTTTGCTGTGCCCGGATTCGGGATCGCATGCCGGTGGCATTGTTTCCCGAACAGGTGGAACACCCGTCAAAAGGGAACGGAGAGTGCGGAATATCCATCGCTTCGGCATGGACAGCAGAGGAAGAGGCGGGGAGGGGAAAACGCTGTGGCGAGGTTTCAGACGGCGTCCGGAAAACACCGTCTGAAACAGTCTGTTCCGGTTATCCGTAAATGGCGGAGTCGCCGAGTTCGGCGGCAATCGCCATCAGGCGGTTGTACTTGCAGATGCGGTCCGTGCGGCTCAGGGAACCTGTCTTGATCTGTCCTGCGTTGACGGCTACGGCGAGATCCGCGATCGTGGTATCTTCCGTTTCGCCGGAACGGTGGCTGATGACGGCATGGAATCCGGCTTTCTGCGCCATTTCCACGGCGTCCAGCGTCTCCGTCAGCGAACCGATCTGATTGACTTTTACGAGGATCGCGTTGGCGGCCTTGAGTTCAATGGCTTTTGCCAGGTATTCGACATTCGTAACGAGCAGGTCGTCGCCGACGAGCTGAACACGGGAGCCGAGTTCGCGGTTGAGCTCCTGCCATCCTTTCCAGTCGTTTTCCGCCATTGCATCCTCAATAGAGTCGATCGGATAAGCATCGACGAGTTTGCGGATGTAGTCGATCTGCGCGGCGGCGTTTTTGGAGTCTCCGCCGGATTTCCGGTATATGTAAAGCCGCTTGCGCTTGTCGTAGAATTCGGTGGCGGCGCAGTCTATGGCAAGGGAAATATCGCCGTTTTCATTTTTGCGTCCCGGTTTGAATCCGGCGAGTTCCACGGCTTCCAGAATCGTTTCAAACGCTTCTTCGGTTCCGCCGAGGGCGGGTGCGAAACCGCCTTCATCGCCGACGGCGGTGCTGAATCCTTTCTTTTTCAGAACGGATTTCAGCGCGTGGAAGACTTCGGCGCCGTACCGGACCGCTTCCGGAAAGTCGGGAGCACCGACCGGGCGGATCATGAATTCCTGAAAGTCGATCGGAGCATCGGAGTGCGCTCCGCCGTTGATGATGTTCATCATCGGGACCGGAAGACGCTTTGCGTTGACTCCGCCGAGATAGCGGTAGAGCGGCAGGCCGAGTGCGTTTGCGGCGGCTCTGGCGTTTGCCAGAGAAACTCCGAGAATCGCGTTGGCGCCGAGTTCCTTTTTATTTTTTGTCCCGTCAAGCCGGATCATGGCGCGGTCAAGCGCGGTCTGGTCGAGAGCATCGAAGCCCTGAATGGCACGGGCGATCTTGCTGTTGACATTGCGGACCGCTTTCAGAACGCCTTTGCCCTGATAGCGCTGCCGGTCGCCGTCGCGCAGTTCGAGCGCCTCGTTTTCCCCGGTGGACGCGCCGGACGGCACGGCAGCCGTTCCGCGAATTCCGGATTCCAGTGTGACGGTTACTTCAATGGTCGGATTTCCACGGGAATCCAGAATTTCCCGCGCTTCGGTTTTGGTAATGGATGTGTTCATCATCAGTTCCCCCTTTGTTTCGTTGGAAGCAACATAGCACCGCGACGGTGTTTTTTCAAGCGGGAAACGGACGGGGAACGGATGAATATTCGCCTGTTTCCGCACGGAAAACAGGCGGAAAATCTGCGTCAGCGGAACAGCGGCGCCGCTGCTTTGAGCCATGCGTCAGCGATCAGCTGATGCCCAGCGGGCGTCGGGTGCACGCCGTCTGCCGCCCAGTAGGCTTCCGGTGCCCGCTGGAATGCGCCGTTGAAAATCTCCTGCAGGGGGATGTGCACGGCTCCGAATTCACCGGCAAGAGCGGAAACGATTTTCCGGCGTTCGATGAGGTCGTCGACGAATTTTGCGCGGTCGGGCAGATTCGGGCAGACAAACGGATCCAGAAGCACGAACCGGATATCCGGCAGTTCTTCGCGGGTCCAGGTGAGCAGTTCCCGGTAAAAACGGGCGTAGCGCGGTACTTCGACTCCGTTGTTGGACGTTAAATGATGCCAGACGTCGTTGACGCCGATCAGCAGACTCAGCACGTTCGGCTTGAGATTCAGGCAGTCGGCTTTCCAGCGGGCGTAGAGATCCACGATCCGGTTGCCGCTGATTCCGCGGTTGATGAATTCCCATTCGTGATCGGGACGATCGCACATCAGCCTGGCGGCGATCATGCCGGGATAGCCGGGGCCGAGCCCGCTGTTGCTGAATCCTGCGCCGCCGCATGTGGTGCGTCCGCAGTCTGTAATGGAGTCTCCCTGAAACAATACCGTAAAACGGGACATTTTGTTTTTTTTCCTTATGATGTTGTTTTGTTGTTATCGTTTCCGCCAGAAACGGATTTCTTCCTGCATACGCGGTATCTGCCGCCGCAGATCGGTGAACTCTCCGCGCCAGTAAGCATCGCTCCCCCAGTCGGGGAACGATGCGGAAAAATGCGGGTCGTTCCTCTGCATTGCGACCCATGACAGAAAATAGAGCATCCGCAGCGTGCGCAGACACTCGGTCAGAGCAAAATCGGATTCCGAAAAATCCATGAAGAGACTGTAACCGCGCGCGATCGCTTCCGCCTCTTCCGGGCAGTGCGACGGGATATCCGGAAGCAGAAGCCAGAGGTCCTGGATCGCGGGACCGTTCAGCATGTCGTCGAAATCAATGAGAATCAGTCCGTCGTCCGGCCGGTTGAGGATATTGGCGCGGTGCAGATCGCCGTGCAGCCGCAGAAACGCGGAGGAGTCGGGAAATTCCGGACAGGCGATGTCGGCGACCTCGTTGCAGAGATCGACGAACTCCTCAAACTGGCGCCGTCCGGGAAATGCGGAATCCGCAAGGCGTTCGATGACGCTTCCGATCATCGGTTCCGGTTCCAGCGTCAGGCGGAATTCCGCTTTTCTGCGTGCGCCGACGGCGTGGAGGCGTCCGATGAGCCGTCCTGCCTGTTCGAGTTCTGCCGCCGTGTCGAATGCGACGTCGCGCCCCCGTTTCTTCGGAAACACGGCAAAATAAATTCCATCGAATTTCCCCAAAGTGGAACCGTCTGCCAGTTCATAGGGTGGCACGACGGGAATCCCGGAGTCTTCGCATTCCCAGAGATAATCATGTTCATCCAGCAGCGCATCGGCGGGCCACCGTCCGGGACGGTAAAATTTGACGACGAGCGGTTCCCCGCCGGTCGTCTGCAGTTCATAAACGCGGTTGATGTAGCTGTGGAATGCGGCGGCGTACCCCTTGAGTTCGCAGGAAAGCGCCTCCTCCAGTGCTGGAAGAAACCGTTCCGGGGTCAGATGTTCAAACACAAAGTCCATGATCTCCTGTCAGAGTTGCGGGAGGTAATGTAGCACGGTTTCGCAGAAATGCAAAAAGCCATTCCGGTAAACGGAAATGGCTTTTCGGGTTTCCTGCCGGACTGCATTATTCGGAAAGCGCGACGACGTCGTCCGCCTGAAGTCCTTTTTCTCCCTGGGAGACCACGAACTCCACCGACTGCCCTTCTTTCAGGGTACGGTAGCCGTCGACTTTGATGGAGCTGTAATGGACGAAAATATCGCCGCCCTGCTCGCGTTCGATGAAGCCGAACCCTTTTGCATTGTTAAACCATTTGACCTTGCCTTTTTCCTTGCTCATTTTGTTCCTCTCCTGATTTGTTGCACGGACCGCTCCCCGGAGCTCCCAAACTGCGCCGGTCGGTCCCGTCAGGCTTGCGCCGTTCCTTATATAATTATGCAACATAAAGTCGATTTTGTGAAGAGGGTAAACGAAAAAAAAGTGAAAAAAAGTATAAAAAATGCATATTTTTTCCGGAAAATCGGGAAAATATGCATTTATCTGAGATTTTTTGGATTTTTTTATGAAACCGGCGGTTCCCGGATTTCCGTCATTTCCAGAGGAGACAGGGATGGAAACTGCACATTGAGAAATTGCAGATTTTCGACCGCTGAGAATTCCATTCTGTCGTGGAAACTCGGTGCATGGGCGAAATCTTTCCGGCGGTGCTGGCGGACCGTGAACCGGGAGTTTTCCAACCGGATGTCGCGGACCCCGTGTTGCGGTGCGGCACGGATGAAAGGATAGCTGCCGGAGAGGCATGAGACTCCGCTCAGGGTGATATTGCGGATTCCGGCGATTTCCGCATCGTCCGCAAGACGGATCAGAAACGGGGACGCCTGTGTTTCCATTTCGATGTTGCTGAACCGGATATTTTCCACTTCAAACGGGAGGATCGGGGGCGGTTCCGGCGTGTCCGGGCCGCGCGGTGGATCGAACTGGACCGGATAAATTCTGGGAATATAGATGGAAAATCCTGCAAAACTTTCCCGGATCACGAGATTGTCGAACGAGCAGTTGCGGATGATGTAATCGTTGCTCCAGCCGATCCGGACCGCCGAACTGCCGCTTTGGATGGTGCAGTTGCTGACGGCGATCCGTTCGCAAGGCTTCGGCGTGTACAGCTGTTCCTGATGGGAGCGGATGGCGAACGCATCATCGGAGCTGCGGATGATGCAGTTGCTGATGACGGCATCGCGGCTGCTGCTGATATGAATGCCGTCCACATTCGGCAGACGCATGTCGCAATCAATCCTGAGACGGTCGATCCGGATCCGGTCGCAATCCAGAATCCACATGGACCAGCCGGCAGAATCAAGGATCAGAAAATCCGTGAGCAGAATATCACGGCAGCCGACAAACAGCAGAGTGCGTCCGGGGATGACACGGTCGCTTTTCCGCTTCCAGACCTGATGCAGTTCCAATTCCCGGTCGTCTGTGTGATGAAAGACATGAGCGTTTCCGTTGATGGTGCCGCGTCCGGTGATGGCGATGTTGTCGCAGTTGAGCGCATAAATCAGGGTTCGCCGGTTCAGACGTGAGGCGTGGGCTGGCTTCCAGTACGGATTGTCGGGGACTTCCGGATAGCGCTCGGCGTCGGGGCCGCCTTCCAGACTGCTGCCGGCTTCGAGCTCCAGCCGGACGCCGGAACGCAGATGGAGGGTGTAAGTCAGATAAGGTCCGCCGGAGATGAGGACCGTTCCCCCGCCGGTTCCGGCGCAGGCATTGATGGCTGCCTGAATCATCGCCGTGTTGTCGGTGACTCCGTCCGGTTTGGCTCCGTAATCGCGAATGTCGAACATGGTTGAACTCCTTTCTGGTTTTGATTGTACGGATCGTCGCTATACACTGTCATCGTCCGGGAGCAAAACAATCCGGCGGCGGCTGGAAACCGTTCTTTTTCTTGAAAAACGGAGGGAATGAGGTATAGTAATCGAATAATATTCAAAATGGAGGCTGCGATGATTCAGGTTTTAATGCGTGCGTTCCGGGTGCTGGAAGCTGTTTCCCATGCGCCGGAACGGGTCTGGCAGCTCCGGGAACTGGCGGAGATCGCAGGCGTGAAGCCGGATACCTGTTTTCATATTGTGCGGACCATGTGTTCGCTAGGGTGGCTGGAGAGTCCGGGGCCGCGGAAAGGATACCGTCTTGGACCGGAACTCAATGAACTCTGCGGCGGAGTCATTTACCGGTTTGAGCTGGCGACTCATGCAAAATTGCAGCTCCGGGCGTTTGCGGACCGCTTCCGGATTCCTGTGATGCTGGCGGGGATCAACGGCAGCCGTCGCTATATCATCTGCCGGGAGGATCACGAGCCGGTTTATCATCGCCCGCAGATGCGGTTCGGGGATCTTTATCCGACAGCGACCGGGCGTCTGTTGCTGGCGTATTGCACACCGGAACAGGTTTCCCGCGTTGTATCATCGCTTGGATTGCCGTCGGCGCAGAGTTGGCGTGCCGCGCAGAGCCGTTCTGCGCTGGCGGCGGAACTGGAACGGATCCGTGCTTTGCCGCACCTGCTTGTCACGGAGCATCCGTCGAATATGGCGCAGATCGCATTTCCTGTGTTTGAGAAAAAAGAAATGATGAAAATTGCGCTCGGCACCTATTTGCCGCTTTGGCGGTTTGAAGGCAGCACGAAGCGTGCGATTCTGGAGGAACTGGATTTTATTTCCGCCACACTGTCGCGCTGGCTGCAATCCCGGAGCTGAGAATGGAAGATTTTTCCTGTTTCTTTCAATGACGCTTTTGGCATTGCTGTTCGGCAGATCGGGCATCTTGGGGATGCTCTTTACCGAGCCATTACATTTATTTTTTCCGGTACGATCCTCTGTATCCGGTTCCGCATCCGGTTCAGGATCGCGCCGGAGAACGGGGATCAGACGCCGTAATTTCTTCCGCCGAAAATCGCGGTTCCGATCCGCACGATCGTTGCGCCTTCTGCGATTGCGACGGAATAATCATGGCTCATACCCATGGAAAGTTCCGGCAGACGGACGGAAAATTCCCGCTCCAGCCGGTCACGGAATTCGCGGAGTCCGCTGAACGTCGCGTGCAGAACGGCATCGTCCGCATCCAGCGGCGCCATCGTCATGAGTCCGAGCAGCTGAACGTTGGCAAGTCCGAGAGCGTGTTCCGCGGTTTTCCGGAGAGCGTCATAGTCGGACAGGCCGAATTTGGATTCTTCGCCGGAAACGTTCACTTCCAGCAGGAGTTTCTGCCGTTTGCCGCGTTTTTCCGCCGCCGCGTTGATCCTGTCCAGCAGCTTGACCGAATCGATGGAGTGAATGTATTCCGCAAGTCCGACCGCTTTTTCCGCTTTGTTCGATTGAAGGTGCCCGATCAGATGCCAGACCGTTTCCGGCCCGCACACGGGAACTTTTGTTTCCAGCTCCTGAACGCGGTTTTCGCCGAATTCAAATTGTCCGGCGGCGAGAGCTTCGAGAACGTCGGCAGCCGGAAATGTTTTGGAGACCGCGAGCAGACGGACCGATCCGGCATCGCGTCCCGCCGTCTTTGCCGCATCCGCGATGTTTGCGCGGACTTCTGCGAGTTTTTCCTGAAGCTCCGTCATGGTCAAAGCTCCTTCGGCTTTTTGATTGTGAGTTCCGGATCCGCGATCCGGACTTTGGTTCCCGCCGGAATACTTTCGGTCAGCCAGACGTTTCCGCCGACCACCGAGTTCGCCCCGATCGTGATGTTGCCGAGGATTGTCGCTCCTGCGTAAATCGTGACATTGTCTTCAATATCCGGATGCCGTTTTGCGCCCTTGATGATCTTGCCGCAGGCGTCTTTGGGGAACGAGTGCGCGCCGAGTGTCACGCCCTGATAAAGTTTGACATTGTTTCCGATCGTTGCCGTTTCGCCGATCACCACGCCGGTACCGTGGTCGATGAAGAACCCTTCGCCGATGGTCGCGCCGGGATGGATGTCGATTGCCGTAATACGGTGCGCGTATTCGGTCATGATGCGCGGAATCATGGGGATCCGAGCGTCATAAAGAATATGCGCAATGCGCTGGATCGTGATGGCTTTGAGTCCGGGATAACTGATGACGACTTCGTCGAGCGACCGTGCGGCGGGGTCGCCGTCGTATGCTGCCTGAATATCTTTTTTGATGATTTCCCGCAGACGGGGCAGGGAACGGAGCAGTTCTTCCGTTGCTGCCAAAGCCTGCTGTCCGCAGGTGCAGTCCCCGCAGGATTCGGTCAGACGGCAATGGAAGTTGAGTGTACGCTGCAGAATATCGTTGAGTTCGACATAGAGCGAAGAAAGCATTTCGCCGACAGAAAACCGGAGCGTTGCCATTGAGCAGGCTTCGCGGGTTCCGAATCCGGGATAGACCAGTTCCAGAAGTTTGCCGAGAACGGAGAGCACTTCCGCTTCGCGCGGCAGATTGTTGCCTTCGCTGTGGTTGACGCCGATCCCGTCCTGATAGGAATCCATCAGGCCGAGTGTTGCCGCGTGGATGAATTCGGTTGTCTGTTCGGGCCTGGAACCCGGTTTCCGGCAATGTTTCATGGCTGAATTCTCCTTATTCAATGTTCTGGACCTGTTCACGGATTTTTTCCAGTTCGGTTTTCAACGCCACCACGCGCGGGGATATATCCGTGGAAGCCGCCTTGTTGCCGAGCGTGTTGCATTCCCGGAAGATTTCCTGGACCATGAAGTCGAGGGAACGCCCGACCGGCGTTTCCGTCTCTCCGGCAAGTTTGCGGAAGTTGGCAAAATGGGAATGCAGACGCGTGATCTCTTCGGTCACGTCGAGTTTGTCGCCATAGATCACGGCTTCCCGGAGAATGCGTTCATCGTTGCAGTCGACGGGCAGATCAAACTCTTTCAGACGTTTGTAGAGACGCTGTTTCTGAAGTTCGGGCAGGGCGGCGGCGAGCGGATGGATTTCGTTGACGAGCGCTTCCATGACGTCGATCCGGGCAAGAATGTCTTTTTTCAGATTTTCGCCTTCCAGTTCCCGCATTCGGATCAGAGCGTCGATCGCCTTTCCGATGACCGATTTCAGAAACTTCATGCAGGCTTCGTTTGTCAGATCAATGCTCTGGATGACGGCCGCATCGGGAATCGCAAGAATGTCGGAGATGGTGATTTCGCCGGGGAGGGCGTGCTTTTTCTGAAATTCGCGTGCGGCGGCGAGAAGAATTTCCGCTTTGGTGAAATCGACCGTCTGCGCATGGGAATCCGCATGTGTGACCGTCTCAATGCGGAGGGTGATGGAACCGCGGGTAATGCGTTCTGCAAGAAAGTTCCGCAGTTCGATTTCAAACGGCATCAGTTCGCGGATCATGGAGAATTTCAGATCGAACTGTTTTTTATTAATGGAAGACAGTTCCACTTTGAATCCGCATTGCAGTTCATTGCAGAACTCTTCGGCTCTGCCGAATCCCGTCATACTCTTCATGAGGTTTGTATTCCTTCAAGATTGTTATCGGCAAAGAGGGCTTTGCCAGCTCTGTTCCGTTCCGTGAATGCTCCGGTGGAACCGGTATCCTGATAATATCGTCCGAAAACGGAAAAAATCAAGATTGATTTCAGAAATGTTTTCCGCTTTTCCCGTGTCCGGCGGTCTGTTTTTCGGGAATCCTGCAAAAAAACGGTATTTTTTTGAAACCCGGACTTGCAATTTTCCGGAGTCCCGCTATATTAAGCGACACAACAAGCAAGGCTGCTTAGCTCAGCGGTAGAGCACTGGAATCATAATCCATTGGTCGCTGGTTCAATCCCGGCAGCAGCCACCACTTGATTTCCCGCCTCACACTCCTGTGAGGCTTTTTTTTTCAATGCGGGCAAAAAAAATCACGGACTGCTTTAGCGGCAAATCCGTGAGAATGATGTATGACCGGTTTGTCCGGTTGCTTTGTTTCCGGTTCCTGCCGTCAGCGGATCAGTTCAAGACCGGAGTCGCGGATCATTTGAAGGTCCGCTTGTACGCCGCGGCCGGGGGTGACAAGATAACCGCCCGTCATGAAACTGTCGGCTCCGGCGGCGAAGATCAGAGCCTGCAGATCCCGCAGATTCTGTTCCCGGCCCCCGCAGACCCGGATGCTGGTGGCTGGCATCATCAGGCGCGCCGCCGCAATCGCGCGGAGACAATCCCATGGCGTGATGCCGCGTCCGCCTTCCAGAAGCGTTCCGGGAATCGGACTGAGGAAGTTCAGCGGAACCGAATCCACTTCCAGCGAGCGTACCGTTTCCAGCAGTTCAACCCGCTGTTCCAGCGATTCGCCGATTCCGATGATTCCGCCGGAACAGACGGAAAAACCAAGTCTTTTTGTCGTGCGCACCGTTTCCGTCTGGGAGGAATAGGGACGGGTGGTGCAGACTTCCGGAAAGTAACTCGGCGAGGCTTCCAGATTGTGGTGGAAGCGGTCGAGTCCCGCTTCCTTGAGCTGGAGCAGGGCGTCTTCGGTCATGATACCGAGCGAGGCGCAGGGGAGGATCGGCAGTTCTTTGCGGATCATGCGGATCGCCTTGCAGATCTCGTCGAGGTCATGACCCGGAACGACTTTGGTTCCGGAGGTGACGATTCCGAAACGGTGCGAGCCGTGTTCCGCCGCGGTTTTCGCCGCCTGAAACATCTCTTCCGCTGAGATCAGCGGATAGGTCGTGATTTTCGCTTTTGAGCGGGAAGACTGTGCGCAGAATGCGCAGTTCTGCTGACAGTTTCCGCATTTTGCGTTGACGATGGAGCAGGTTTTGATCCGGTTTTTGAAATATTTTTCCCGTGTTTCCGTTGCGCGCCGGAGTATCTCCAGCAGTTGGACGGGATCGGTCGTTTTCAGAATTTCGAGAGCTTCGGTCGTGCTGATGCCTTGTATCATGGATTGTCCTCCGGAAAATTAACTTTTGAATGCCGTCTTGAGACAGAAGGAGCGGATGGCAAGCTGGTCGTCCGCATTGGTGCGCATGGCGCGCAGAAGGTCTTCCGCATAACCGAGACAGCGGTAAATGCGTTCTTCCCCGAACTGTTTCACGGAATCCGGATCGAATTGCGTCGGGAACAGTTCGGGATTGGGGAGCAGATCCACCGGCGTGCCGGAGATCAGCAGCGCCGTCTGTGCAAAATAGGCGTGGATCATGCTCAGAAACAGGTCGCGCATACGTTTGTACTCGCAGCTTTCCTCGCCTTTGATCCGTTTTTCGATCAGGTTTTTTCCTGCCGATTCCAGATTCGCCGCGCGTTCCAGACGCGGCGCCCATTTTTCGGCGACGGTCTGTTTTGCCAGTTCGTTCAGGGAGGCGGCGTAGTCGATCAGGGCGGTGGAGCAGTCTTCCGCGGCGATGAGGCTTCCGTGGGCTTCAAACAGCAGTTTATGCAGAATTCCCGGAAGCTGTTCCGCGTTTGGAAGACGATAGGTGCAGCGGTTGTCGGTGAACTGGATGGTCTGACAGCGCGAACGGATCGTCGGCAGGAGTTCCGACGGATTGGCGGTCGTGAGGATAAACATGCATTTCGGCGGCGGTTCTTCCAGCGTTTTCAGAAACGCGTTCTGCGCCTGTTCATTCAGGCGGTCGGCTTCATGGATGACGCCGATCTTCCAACCGCAGTCGGTCATGCTGCTGAGATGAAACTGGGCTTCGAACCAGCGCATGGTGTCCACTTCGTCGTCGCTTTCCCCGATGGGAATGATGCGTGACACGGAGGAGGGGGCGAGCGAAACCATGTCCGGAAATGTTCCGCCCTGCATTTCCCGGCAGACCGCACAGGTCCCGCAGGGGGAAAAGTCCGGATTCGGATGTTCGCACGCTGCCAGCGACGCCAGCAGCGGCGGGAAATCTATCCGGTATTCCGTATTGGAGGAGCAGAGCAGGAACGCATGGGTCAGGCGGCCCGCTGACCGCGCGTTTTTCAGCGAGTTGACAGCCAGCGGAAAACGGCGTTCAAAGAAGGTCCAGTCCAAGCTCATGGTTCACACAGTCCTTTACCGCGCGGGCGACGTCTTCGACGGAGCCTTCCGCGGAGATGATTTTGATCCGGCGGGGGTCCTGCCGGGCGAGTTCGAGAAATCCGTTGCGGACCGCAGTGTGAAACGCGAGCGTTTCGGAATCGAACCGATCGTTTTCGAATTCCGCTCTGGCAACGCGTCCCGTGCTCCGGCGCATTCCGAGTTCCGGATCCAGATCCAGCACGATGGTGAGATCCGGCATGACGCCCCGGCAGGCGAAACGGTTGATTTCGTCCAGCATCCAGATGTCGAGCCCGCGGGCATAGCCCTGATAGACTTTTGTGGAATCGACAAAGCGGTCGGATATGATGCAGGTTCCGCGTTCCAGTTCGGGTTTGAGAAGAGTTTCGACCATTTGGGAGTGACATGCGCCGAACAGGAGCAGTTCGGTTTCGGAGGCCAGTTCCTCGCCCGGTTCGCGGGTTTTGAGGATCGTCCGCAATTTTTCCGCGACGGCTGTTCCGCCGGGAGAACGTACCACCCGCGTTTGCAGTCCGGCTTTGGCAAGGGTTTCGCCGAGAAGTGCCGCCTGCGTGGTCTTGCCGCTCCCCTCGCCGCCTTCCAGTGTGATGAATCTGCCTCTCATTGTTGATGAAAAAATCCTTATGCCGATTGAAAATTATCATTTGAAGTAGTAAGTTACTGCATAAAAACAAATATTCAACTGTCAATCTTATAAATTCGGAGAGAAAAGAAAATGGCAAAACTGGAACGCGATACCTATTTGACCAAGCACGTCGGAAATTTTCCGCAGACGATTGAGATCGGCGGACGCACTTATGTGAAAGCCGACGATCTGCGTTACGGAACGAACCCCCATCAGCCTGCCGCGTTCTACCGTCCGGAAGGACGGTCCGGCGCCATCATGGATATGAAGACGCTCAAAAACGGCAAGAACGGTCTTTCCCAGACGAATCTGGAAGATATTTCCGGAGCGCTGAACATCGTCAAGTACTTCGACCGTCCCGCCTGCGCGGTGATGAAGCACGTCAATCCGAGCGGTGCCGCCGTTCAGGCAGGGTGCGAATCCCTGCGGGACGTTTATCTCAAAGCGCGTGACTGCGATGCCCGCGCCGCGTTCGGAAGCGTGATCGCGTTCAATGTGGAGGTCGATGCCGAGACCGCCGAGACCATCATGTCCACGTTCGCGGAGTGCGTCGTTGCTCCCGCTTATTCGGAAGAGGCGCTTGCGGTCTTCAACGATGCGGAGCGGTTCAAACTCAACAAGCAGATCCGCATTCTCCAGTGCGGCGACCTTGCCACGCTTCCGCGTTATGTGGGGGATGATCCCGATGGCGCATGCAACACGGTCAAGGTGCTTTGCGACGGTTCTCTGGTGATTGCCGCGCCGCTGCTGACCAATGTCCGTTCGTTCCGTGATCTTCCCGCCGCGGCAGGTGAGAGCAAGACCGCAGGAAAACAGGTTTCCACAACCGAACCGACCGAGATGCAGAAATGCGATCTGCTGGCTGCCTGGTATATCAACATCTCCGTCCGTTCCAACGGCGTTGTCATCGTGAAGAACGGTCAGACTCTTGCGGTCGGAACCGGTGAGCAGGACCGCGTCGGCGCGGTGGAACAGGCAATTGAAAAATTCAAGCAGAAATACACCGGCGAATCCACGCTTGAGGGCGCCGTGATGTCCAGCGACGGCTTCTTTCCGTTTGCCGACGGTCTCGAAGTCGCCGCGGCGGCGGGGATCAAAGCCATGGTTGCTCCGTCCGGTTCTCTGAAGGACGCGGATGTGATCAAGCGCGCCAACGAACTCGGTGTTGCGCTCCGCTATGCTCCGGAACGCGTGTTTTCGCACCATTGATCCGTGATGTGTCATGGATGAGCAGCTTCCCGTCGCAGAGGTCCCGTTTCAGCTGTCGGATTCCGACGGCGTCACCGAACAGACCTTGCGTGGCGAAGTGGAAAAGCTGCTTTATGAGAATGAGGATACCGGTTATTCCGTTCTGATCATCCGTGACACGCTCGGCAACCTCCATAACGCGGTCGGCTCTCTGCCCGGTGTTTCCGCCGGACAGGGGATTGAAGCGGTCGGCCGCTGGGAGGTGCATAAGGAATACGGGCGCCAGTTCCGTGTCCTTTCTTACAATTATACCCTTCCGGTCACGTCGGAGGGGATTATCAAATACCTTTCTTCCGGCGTTGTCAAGGGACTTGGACGCAAGAATGCGGAGGCGATCGTGGAGACGTTCGGCGCAGCGACGCTGGATGTGATCGAAAATGCGCCGGCGCGTCTGCGCGAAGTTCCCGGTATCGGCAGGAAACGTATTGAGGCGATCCGGAAGATCTGGAAAGAAAACGCGCAGCGCCGCAATCTCCAGATCCATTTGCAGAGTTACGGGATCAGCCTTGCTTATTTTTCAAAGATCTACCAGAAATACGGCGATGAGGCGGCGGAGAAGATCAGGGAGAATCCCTATGCGCTGGCAGCCGATATTTCCGGCATCGGTTTTACGATGGCGGACCGGATTGCGGAAAAGATGGGGATTCACAAAAACGACCCCAAGCGTCTCACATCCGGCGTCTCCTATGTGCTTTCCCAGATACGCGGACTCGGACATATCTGTCTGCCGCGCGACCAGTTTCTTTCAAAATGCGCGGAGCTTCTTGAGATTGAGGCGGAAGATGCGGAGCGGGCTCTGAATTCCGCGATCGGACTGATGCTTGCCGCGGTCCGTCGTGCGGCGAACGGTTCCGAGATGGTCTATGAACCCGGACTGCTCCGCTGCGAGGAGGAATTTCCGGTCCGCGTGGCGCGTCTCGCCGCTGTTCCCCGTCATTACGGACAGAACCTGATGCGTTTCCCGGTTCAGCCGGATGCGATTTTCAGCGAAGAACAGCTGAATGCCGTGAAGATGGTCGGCAATTCTCCGGTTTCGATCATTACCGGCGGTCCCGGTGTGGGTAAGACAACGGTGGTCGGAGAGATCGTCCGCCGTGCCAAACTCGCGAAACTCAGCATTGCGCTTGCCGCACCGACCGGACGCGCCGCGAAACGGATGTCGGAAACGACGGGTGTTTCCGCGTATACGATCCATCGTCTGCTGAAATGGGATCCTTCGAAACATCAGTTCGTGCATGGTCGCTCCTCGCCGCTGAAGGCGGAACTGCTGATTATTGACGAAACGTCCATGCTGGATATTCTGATCGCGACGGCTCTTTTCCGGGCGATCAACCCCGGTACTACCGTGGTTCTGGTGGGGGATTCGGACCAGCTCCCTTCCGTCGGGCCCGGCAATGTCCTGAACGACCTGATCGCTTCCGGCTTCATTCCGGTTACGCGTCTGACGAAGATTTTCCGGCAGGGGGCAGGCAGCGGAATTATCATGGCGGCGCACGACGTCAACCACGGGCTCATGCCGCCGGTTGCGCAGAACCGCCGCCGCGCACCGGTCACGGATTTCTACTGGATCGGGAAAGACGACCCCGACGAAGCCGCCGACATTATCCGGCGGCTGGTTTGCGAGCGGATTCCGCAGCGTTTCGGGTTGAACCCCATGACGGATATTCAGGTGCTTTCGCCGATGAACAAAGGATCCTGCGGAACGGTTGCGCTGAATACCGTGCTGCAGGAACTGCTGAATCCGGAGGCAAAGATGCAGTTCCGTCACGGAGAGCGCATATTCAAGCTCGGCGACAAGGTTATGCAGATTACCAACAATTATGACAAGGGCGTGTTCAACGGCGATATGGGGCGCATTTGCGCGATCAATTACAGTGATAAGACATTTTCCGTTAAATTTGATTCGGAAAGCGTGAGTTACGAATTTCCGGAAGCGGATCAGCTGACACTTTCCTATGCCGTGACGATCCATAAATCACAGGGCAGTGAGTTCCCCGCAGTAGTGATCCCGCTCCTGACCCAGCATTTCGTGATGCTTCAGCGGAATCTGCTTTACACCGGAATGACGCGTGCAAAGCGGCTGATGGTTCTGGTCGGATCGGAGAAAGCGGTCGGCATGGCGGTGCGGAACAGCATCCGGGAACCGCGCTATTCGCTTCTGAATGAACGGCTTGCGGACGCGTTCCGGGCGGAGGGACTCTGATGCAGACGATCCTGCCGCCGCCATTGACGAAAGTCAACTTTGAATTCCCGTTTCAGCTTGATCCGCGGACATGCGCCGTTGCGTCGGTCGGTTCCTGTTTTGCCGATGAAGTTGCGGAACGTCTGGCAAACGCCGGGATCGACTGCCTGCGGAATCCGAACGGCATCGTTTACAATCCCGTGTCGCTGGCGGATTCGATTCTGTCGGACCGCGATGACCTGTTCGAGTTCAACGGGTTGTGGCATTCATGGGAGCATCACGGCTCGTTTTCGGCTCCGTTGAGAGAGGAGCTGGTGCAGCGGATCGGCTCCGTCCGTTCCCGTTTCCGCCGTCATCTGCGGAAATGCGATCTGCTGATTCTGACTCCGGCTTCCGCCGTAGTATTTGAACTTCTTGAAACAAAACGGGTTGTGGCGAATTGCCACAAGGTTCCGGGAAGTGCGTTCCGCCGCCGTCTGCTGACCGCCGCGGAGTGTCTGGATGCGTTCTGCCGGATCACGGATTTTATGGCGGATTATGCGCCGCAATGCCGGATCGTATTCACGCTCTCTCCGGTCCGGCACAATCCGGGGGATCTGGTTCTGAACGCCCGTTCCAAGGCTTTGGTGCTTAACGCGATCCATGATTGCATCGACCGTTCGCCGAATGCCTGTTACTTTCCCGCGTTCGAGATCATGAATGACGAATTGCGCGATTACCGTTTTTACAAAGAGGATATGCTTCATCCGAACCCGTTGGCGGTTTCCATCATTCTGCGGACCTTTGCCGCCGCCTGTTTCGGGGGCGAAGCGCTTGCAATGCTGGACGGACTGGAACGGCAGGAACGCAGAAGCCGTCATATACCGGGAGGAATCGCCTGATGTGCGGAATTGCCGGAATTTTTCAGAAGGATCATCAGCCTGTTGACCTGCGGGTGCTGGAGTCGATGGCGGACGCAATGGTTCTGCGCGGACCGGACGGAGCCGGATTTCATACGGACGGATCGTTCGGGATCGCGCACCGCCGTCTTTCGATCATTGATCTCGCCGGCGGCGCTCAGCCGATTGCCAATGAAGACCGCACAATTTTTACCGTCGTCAACGGGGAGTTCTATAATTTCCGTTCCCTGCGGGAGTCGCTGGAGCGGATGGGGCACCGTTTCCGTACGGCTTCCGATTCCGAATGCGCGGTGCATCTGTATGAGGAATATGGTCCGGATTTCCCGGAACATCTCGACGGCATGTTTGCCGTGGCGGTTTACGATTCGGTCCGGAAGCGTTTGATCCTTGCCCGTGACCGCGCCGGGGAGAAACCGCTTTATCTGCTGAACACCGGCAGACTGTTTGCGTTTGCAAGCGAGCTGAACGCCCTGAAACGGATTCCCGGTGTCGAATGGACACTGAACCATGACGTACTGGCGGAGTATCTGACCTATTCGTATACGCCGGGTTCCGCAACGGTTTACAACGGCGTTACACGTCTGGATCCCGGCTGTTCCCTTTTGATTTCCGCGGATACGACGGCATTTCATACCTATTGGCAGTTTGATCCGGAGGAGCGGACGGAGCTTGATTTCGCCCATGCCGCCCGGCAGGTGAGGGAGATGGTGACGGAGTCTGTACGGGGATGTCTCGTATCGGATGTTCCGCTTGGCGTATTCCTTTCCGGCGGACTGGATTCCACGATTATTGCGGCGGCTGCGTCGCAGGTGGAGACATCGGAGCCGCTGCGGTGTTTCACCATCGGGTTTTCCGATCCGGCGTATGATGAGAGCGCACAGGCGGAACGGAATGCGGCATTTCTCCGGAAACATGCGCGGCGGACTGTTGAGTTCCGGAAGAAAGTTGTTCAGCCGGAGGATTTTGCGTCTTTGGAGTTTCTGCTGTCCCGGTGCGGGGAACCCTATGCGGATTCCTCAATTCTTCCGACCTGGCTGCTCTGCCGCTTTGCAAGGGAGGAGGTCACTGTCGCTCTGAGCGGAGACGGCGCCGATGAGCTGTTCGGCGGCTATGAACGTTATCTGGTCATGCAGAAACTGCGGATGCTGGATGTTTTGCCGGAAGCATTCCGCCGCGGAGTGTTCAACTGTGCGGCGAGCCTGTTTTCCGGTGCGGGAGGTGACCGCACGCGGTCTTCCCGCATACGCCGTCTGCTGACGGCAGCGGGGAGGGGACCTTGCGGACGTTACCGCTCGCTGATCTCCGGTTTCTCCGTTTCCGAATTGCGCGAACTCTGCCGGTTTGAGATTCCGGAGGAGGAGGGGGCCGGAGTGTTTGAGCGGTGGTTTGAGGAATCGCTTCCGAATGCCGCGCCGGTCTTTGATTTTCATGTTTATCTTCCGGGGGATATTTTACGGAAGACGGATACTGCGTCGATGGCGGTATCTCTGGAGGTCCGGGCGCCGTTTCTGGATCATCGCCTGATCCGGTTTGCGGAGTCTCTGCCGGATGGGTATAAGATGCGGGGAATGCGTCGCAAACTCGTTCTGGCGGAAGCGTTCCGGGACCGGATTCCGCCGGAGCTGATGCGGAATCCGAAACGCGGATTCGGCATTCCGCTGGCGTCGTGGTTCCGCGGTCCGTGGCGCGGGCAGACGCGCAGCTGTCTGCTGGACGGGAAGAACTGCGCGGCTCTGTTCCACCGCTCCGTATTGGAACGTCTGCTTTCCGAACACTGTTCCGGACACGCCGATCACAGCCGGAAACTCTACGCTTTGCTCGCTCTCGAATTAGGTCTGAAATGATTCAGACAAGAAATTCCTCCCGGTATTTTTTCGGGGATATGCCGTAGTATTTCTTGAACAGGTGGGAGAAATAGAACATGTCGTCGACTCCGACTGCTGCGGCGATTGCGCCGATCTGCTCTTCGGTATGGGCGAGCAGATTCGCCGCCTGTGCGAGTCTCTGCTGAAGCAGATAATGCTGCGGCGATGTTCCCGTGTATTTGCGGAAGATCCGCCGGAAATGCTGGATGGAAATATTCAGCTTTCCGGCTTCCGCTTCAAAATCCCATGCTTTTTCCGGATTCGTGCGGATGCGTTTTACGACGCCGTGAAGTTGCGGGGCCTGATAAATGAACGGAGCGGTCCGGTGCTGATGGCGCAGCTGGAGCAGAAGATTTTCCAGCAGGTTCACGGTTTCCGCATAACAGCCTTGTTCCCTCTGATGAAGCGCCTCTTTCAACGTCTCGTGGAATTTGTGTTCGCGGCTGACCGTCAACGGCTGAAGGGCAAGGTCCAGCAGCCCGTGCTCCAGATATTCCGTTACCCGCGGTCCTGTAAAGCACAGGTAAGTGAAATCGTGCCGTTCGGCACTGTCCAGTTCATATTCAAAAAACGCGCCGGGATGGGTGATGAAACAGGCGGGACCGTTCAACCGGTGTTCGCGTCCGCGGTTGATGCGCACCCGGATGGTTCCGGCGGAATTGTACTGAATGCCGTAATACAGCGGTGTATGTGCCCGGAAGTGTCCGAACGGGATCACTCCCGCCGCCGGAAAAGAAAGCCCGTCATAAAAATCCATGCTGGATGCTCCGATTCAACTGATATCGGTAACATATTCCGGAAAGAGTAAAATGCAAACGGATTCCATGACATGACAGGCAAATTCCGCATAAAAAGATTGCGGGAGGTTCTAAAAATACAAAAAGAGGCTTCTTTTGTATATGTTCAAATACTTTTTATCGTGTATAATATACATAATACCGGAAAATACAAGGAGATGAACGATGCTGGAAAACGGAACCATGACGCTCGGCGTCAATTACTGGGCGAGTCACGCCGCAACACAGATGTGGCGCAACTGGCAGCCGGAAGAGGTGGAACGGGATTTCAAGGTGCTCGCGGAACACGGAATGACTCTGCTGCGCGTATTCCCGACCTGGAATGATTTTCAGCCGATCTATGAGATCCGGAAAGCAGGCGGGAACGAGACGAGGACGTGTGAAACAAGAATGTTCGAGAGCGAGGAGCATTGTCCCGATACGCCCGCCGGATTCGCCGGAGTGGATGAGACGATGATGGAACGGTTCGAAGCGTTCTGCGATCTTGCGGAAAAGTACGGGCTCAAACTGATTCCCTGCATTCTGACCGGACAGATGACCGCGCGTCTGTTCATTCCGCGTGCACTGGAGATGCTGGATCTCTACACCGATCCCGTCGCCTTGAAATGGGAAGCGCGTTTTGTTGATTATTTTGTGCGGCGGATGAAGCATCATCCCGCGATCTTTGCGTGGGAATCGGGGAATGAGACGAACTGTCTTGGACATATTAAAAATCCGGAACATGCGGAAGCATGGCTGCGGTATATTCATTCCGTGTTCCGGCTTGCGGATCCCGACCGTCCGCTGATCGGAATTAACGGGTTGAACATCACCGCGGCCGAGGGGGCGTGGGTCAGCAGCATCAATGCCCGGCTTTCCGACTTCGTGACCGTTCACCCGTACAATATGTGGAACAAGGCGGGAATCGAGGAGTTCAACGGCATCCGCAATATGTTTTACTGCGCCGCCCAGTGCTCCGGACTGGAGCAGATCACCGGAACGCCTGCGTTCGTCGAAGAAACCGGACTCTGGCGTCCGATGGCGGTTTCGCTGGAGGGGCTGGCATGTTATCAGCGCGGACTCCTCTGGAACCTCTGGTCGGCGAACTGCCGCGGTATGCTCTGGTGGTGCGCGTTCGATCAGGAAGCGTTTGATATTGCCCCTTATGACTGGAGCTGGCCCGGACTTGAGCACGGCGTCTTTTCGTCCGCCCGCGTGCCGCATCCCGGAGCGGGAAAGATCGCCGCGTTCGGTGCATTTGTGAAGAACCTTGAGTTCCCGGCTCTTCCGAAGGCAAAACCGGACGCTCTGTTTCTTGCGGCGGACCGCGATCTGCTGCACAGTTCCTATATTTTGGCGCGCCAGGCGGGGATCATCCCGGAATTCCAGTCTCCGGAGGATGGCTTGCGGGAGGCATCGGTTTATTTCCTGCCGTCCGCCAGATCGCGCGCTCTGCTGACGACCCGCCGCTGGGAAGCCCTGCTGGAGAAAGTGCGCGGCGGCGCGACCCTGTTCCTCGCATGGGATGATACCTATCTGACCCGTCTGAACGAGGTATGCGGCGTGGAAGTCATTTCCCGTCGGGAGACGCAGGGGACGATGACCTATGAATTCGACGGATTCAGCCTGACGCTTCCCCGGCTTGTCCGGGTCGTATTCCGCTCCCGCGGCGCCGAGGTGCTGGCGCATGATGCGGAAGGCAATCCCTGCTTTTTCCGCAACCGGTATGGAAAAGGAACGGTTTATACGCTCGGTTTTCCGCTGGAGCGTCTGCTCTACAACACCGCCGGGCTTTATGACAGCGATGCATGGAAGATTTATGCGGAAGTCTGTCCGAAAAAACAGCTGGCGGCTTCCGGTTCGCCGTTCGTTACCGGGTCCGAACATTATTTTGACGACCGTAAAGCGGCGGTTCTGCTTGTCAACAACGGCATGACGCCGTTTGCCGGAACGCCGGAGATCGCTCCGGGCTGGCGTGTCGTTTCCGCACACACCGACGATCCTGATGCGGCGGCGTTTGAAAACGGGACGCTCTCTCTTGACGGGAATGCGGGAATCCTGCTGATGATGGAACGGGAGGCATGAGATGCTGAAACCGTTCAAATTTCTGCCGAACCGTGTACTCCGGCTGTACCTCGGCGGAAGCGGGATCGACGCCCTTTGCGGCAATCCTTCACCGGAAGATTCCCGGTTTCCGGAGAACTGGATCGCTTCCTGCATTGAGGGAAACGGACGCGCATATCATTCCCCCCGCCACGGGATCAGCAAGGTGGAGTATGACGGCGCCGTTCACGGCTTTCCGGAGTTTCTGCATGCTCACGCGGAGGAAATTCTGGGCCCGGCGCATTTGGCGAAGTACGGCGAAACGCCCGCCGTTCTGACCAAGCTGCTTGATTCCGCCGAGCAGCTTCCCATGCAGGTTCATCCGGCACGCGAAGACGCAAAAACGTATTTTAATGCAGACTATGGGAAGACGGAGGCGTGGCTGGTACTGGCGACACGGGAGATCAACGGAGAAAAACCGTATCTGCTTGTCGGTTTCAACGAAAAACTGGACCGGGAGACGTTTATCCGGGAATCGCTTGCGGGCCGCTATGAGACCGGGCTCGGTATGCTGAACCGGATTGCGGTCCGTCCGGGCGATGTGATTGTGATCCGCGGCGGACTTCCCCATGCGATCGGTCCCGGTGTTACGATGGTGGAGGTCATGGAGCCGAGCGATCTGGTGATCGTTCCCGAAATTGACTGCTGCGGCGTCCGGCTGACGGAGAAACAGCGGTTCGCGGGGATCGCTCCGGAGGACGCAATGAAGCTGTTTGACTTCACGCCGCGTTCCGTGGAGGCGGTCCGTGCGTTCTGCACGCCCGCTGCGACGGTGCTTGCAGAGCGGGAAAACGGAACGCTGAGATCGCTGATTCCGTATGAAGCGTGCGGTTATTTTGCCGTTCAGGAACTGACGTTCCGGGGTGACTGGGAACTTGATCTGAGCGACCGCATGTTCCGGATCGGCGTCGTCTGCGACGGCGGGGCGGAGGTCGGCGGACTTCCTTTGAAACGCGGGGAGAGTTTTCTGATCCCGTATTCCCTGGACTCCTGTCCGGTCCGGGGCTGCGGCAGGATCATGTTGGTCCTTCCTCCGCGTCCCTGAACGGAGAAAATATCGGAAAATCGCTCATGGCGGTATTGCGAAAATTCCGGAATCTGTTATATTGTCATAAAACAGAAAACAGGAGGAGTTCTGCCATGAAGGTGATTGATCATATTTCTTACCGGAAAGAAAATGGATTCCGGGGACTGGGGGATCTTTATCTGCCGGATATCGTCACGCCGGAGACCGGAGCCGCGCTGTTGATTCACGGCGGCGGATGGAGCGCATTGGATAAAAGCAGTTTTGCCGGAGTCGCTCTCTGGCTCTGTCAGGAGCTCGGCATGGCGGCATACAATATCAACTACCGGCTTTGCGGGCAGACTCCGTGGCCTGTCTGCGGCGATGACTGTCTGGAAGCGGGAGACTTTTTTCTGAATTCCGCCATTCCGGAATTTCAGGGATTCGACCGGAGTCGCATTGTGGTGATCGGTGCTTCCGCGGGCGGGCATCTCGCACTGATGACGGGGCTCCGGCTTCCGCCGGAACGGGTTGCGGGAATCGTTTCGATTTCCGGCATTGCGGACATGGGGGTGGATTTCCGGGAGAATCCTGGCCGCTATGAATGCCTGTTCGGTCACATGCCGTTGCGGGAAGAGCTGAGACATGCCGAGCCGGTTTCTTATGTGAGGAAATCATCGCCGCCGGTTCTCTGCACGCATGAGCATCATGACAACGTGGTTTCGATCGAATCGGCGAACCGTTTTCTGAACAATCTTCATGCCCGTGGAAATTCTGCCGAAGCGTATTTTTACGACAAGGATGAAACCGGCTATTCGCACCGGATCTGGATTCCGGACAGCACTCCGCATAAACTTTATCCCGATATTGAGGAACGGATCGCGGACTTTATCCGGCGTGTCATGAAAAAATGATCTGTTTTTCTTGAAATTTATGAATAGATGACGTATATTTCCTATCATGGATGAATAGAGGAGACGATATGGCGAACAGCGATCCGGTGGGATCCCTGATGCGGGGAATTGACATTCTGAAACTGATCGGCGATGCGGAGAACGGATTGAAGATCTGTGAGATCGCTGTTGCCCTGAATCTGAAACAGCCGACCTGCTACAATCTGGTTCGCACGCTTGTGATGTGCGGTTTCGTGGAAAAACGGAACAACCGTCTGTACCTTGGGCAGGATCTGATCCAACTTACGAAAAAGCATTCCAACAGTGCATTTTTTGCCGGAGTGGAAACGGAACTGCTCGCGTTGTATCAGCGGCTTCCCCGCTGTACGGTGGTGTTTGCCGTGCCGGGTCCGCAGGGAATGCTGCAGACGCACCGGATCACCTTTGAGCGTCCGGGCGTGATCCAGCATCTGGATTCCGAACCGATGCATATTTACGCCAGTGCCGCCGGGTTGGTATTCCTTGCGTTTCTTTCCGGAGAGACGGCGCAGATCCGGATCAACGAGCGTTGGCCGTTCGCTGAATTCGGGGCGTATCTCTGGAAGAGCCGTGCGGAACTCAATGCGTATCTGGACAAGGTCCGGAGGACCAAGATCGCAGTTTCCCCGTTCGATCAGGATGTTTCGGTCCGCGTTTCCGCGGCGGTCCTTGACCGTGGCGGACGGTTGGTTGCCGCGGTCGGCGCCAGTGTGCCGGTCCAGCAGATGCGCAATACCGATCTCCGTACCATTCAGAAAGAAGTGCTTCTCTCCGCATTGCGGATTTCCTCCATTGCCGGCGGCTGATCCCGGCATCCGCTCCAAACAGTTGTAGCCGCATTTTCCCGCCTCCGGATTTTTTTCCGGATTTTTTCTTTTTCAGGGGTTGACTTTTTTGCTGTCTTATTGTATAATTAAAATATAGATAAAATAAATCATCATCAATGATATAAAGGAGATGAAAATGAGTTCGGAAACAAGTTACAAAGATGTTGCGGTGTCGGTCTGGAAACGGTACAGAAGTCATTCGCCGTTCCGGTCGTACTGCACGGTTCTGGCGATGAACGGGATGGCCCGGCTTTCCAAGATCGTGGGTGACGCGGAGATGCGTGCGGAGATCGCGGAATGCCTTCAGCCGTTTCTGAAAGGCGAAGTGCCGGATGTAATCGGCGCGTATGGGAAAAGGGTGTACCGGTTCGGCGGCAATGCGGCGGCATTCATGCTGGTTCGCGGATATATGCCGGAAGCGCGGGATGTGATGATCCATTCGGCGGAACTGCTTTGCCGGGAACAGCCGCGCGATGAGGAAGGGCTGTTTGAAATGCCTGTCAACCCGAACAGAAACTGGCACGCCTTTATCTGGATTGATACCGTGTTCGGCGTTTGTCCGTTTCTGCTGTGGACCGGGCTTGCAGCGGGACGGCAGGATTTTATCGAAGAGAGTGTAAAACAGATGCTCGGACACCACCGCCGTTTGTTCGATCCCTCCTGTAAACTTTACCGGCAGGCGTTCAATGCCAAAGGAGACCGCAAGCTGACGCCCGCCCACTGGAGCCGGGGCGTCGGCTGGGGCGTTCTCGCTCTTGCGGAACTGCTCTACGATCTGCCGAAGGATCACAGGGATTATGCGGAACTGCTGAACGCGTACCGCGATGTCATGGAAGGATGTTTCGCGGCGCAGGATGCGGACGGACTCTGGCATCAGGCGATGGAGGATCACGGTTCCTATGTGGAGACTTCCGGTTCCGCTCTGATCCTCTACGCCATCGGGCGCGGACTCAAAAACGGGTCGATCGCGGCGGAGGATCATGACCGTTTTCTTGCCGCGTATGTGAAAGGGTTGCGCGCGATGTTCCGGTATATTGCATACGACGGTTCCGTATTCAATACCTGCATCGGCTGTCTGGCTCCGGGAGCGGCTGGAACCGTGGCGGAATATGCGGCGCACCCATGGGAACTCAATGACGAACACGCCGCCGGACCGCAGATCATGATGCTCTCGCAGGCGGAGACTCTGGTCCGCCGGAATGATATTCCCTCGCTTGAACAACTCCTGAAAGGCTGAACGATGACAACTGCAGAAAATCCGTATCCGGTTCCCGTTTCCGAAATGCGGGAACGCTATCTGAAACTCTATTCCGGAGCCGTCAACGATGTGATGCGGTTCGACTATAAAGTCAACGCCGCGCTGCCTGCCTCCTATGCGCCTTTGCGGGAGAACATGAAACTCTGCGGACAGGCGTTCACTGTCAAAGGTGCGCCCGACATCACCTCCGACGGCGAATTTGAAATGCGGGCGCAGATGCTCGAAGCGCTTCCCGCGGACAGCATTGTGATGTTCGACTGTACCGGCGACACCGTTACCGCGCAGTGGGGCGAAGTCATGACCATGGCGGCGATGCGCGCCGGATGCCGCGGGGCGTTTATCAACGGGATCCGCGATACCGAAGCGATTCTGGAACTCGGTTTCCCGGTGTTCCATCAGTACCGCACCAATGTGGGAATGCTCGGACGTTTCCGCATGTTCCATTATCAGAAACCGATCCGTATCGGCGAGGTCGTCATCAATCCCGGCGACTGGATTTTCGGCGATATCGACGGCGTGATCCGGATTCCCGCCGCGGACGCCTATACCGTTCTGCTGCGTGCGGAAGGCATTTTGAAAAAAGAAGTCGGGATTCGCGACATGGTGAATTCCGGCATGAAACCGACTAAAGTCGTGGAACAGGGAGGATATTTCTGATGAAAGCAGCGGAATATGTGAAAGCGGGCGAAATCGCGTTCCGGGAGATCGCAACGCCCCCGCTTGGAAGGGACGAGGTGCGCATCCGGGTCGCTTACTGCGGAATCTGCGGGACTGATCTTCATATTTTCAAAGGTCACATGGATTCCCGCGTGAAAGCGCCGCAGGCGGTCGGACACGAGATCAGCGGTGTTGTGGAGGCGGTCGGAGCGGATGTTTCCGGTTTCACTCCCGGGGAAAAAGTTACGGTTCGCCCGCTTGACAACTGCGGGGAATGCAACACCTGCAAAGCCGGATTTACGCACATTTGCGAGAAGCTCCGTTTTCTCGGCATCGAGACTGCGGGCGGCTTTGCGGAGTTCTGGACCGTTCCGGCGCGTCTGGTACACCGTCTGCCCGCCGCGATGCCGTTGAAACTGGCGGCTTTGGTGGAACCGCTTGCGGTGGCATGTCATGATGTCCGCCGTTCGGAGTTGAAACGGGGTGATCGCGTTGTGGTCAACGGGGGCGGTCCGATCGGGATGCTGATCGCGCTGGTTGCCCGCCACGCCGGAGCCGAAGTCACGATTTCCGAGATCAACGAATCGCGGTTGAAGCTGGCGCGGGAGCTCGGTTTTGAGGCGGTCGATCCGCGGACGGACGATCTTGTCGCAAAAATCCGTTCGGAAACGGGCGGAAGCGGAGCGGACGTGGTGTTTGAGGTTTCCGGTTCCGGAAGCGGAGCCCGTGTGATTACCGAACTGGCGCGTCCGCGCGGAACGATTGTCGTGGTGGCAATTTATGCACAGCCGGTTCCGGTCGATCTTCACAAATTCTTCTGGAAGGAGCTGAGAATGGTCGGTGCGCGGGTCTATGAAGCCGCCGATTACGAACAGGCGATCGGGCTTGCCGCCGGCGGGGAACTGGCTCTGGAGCCGCTGATCAGCCGCGTATTTCCGTTGGAAAAACTGCAAACGGCGTTCGACTATCTGACCCGGACGCCCGATGCGATGAAAGTTCTGATTCAATGTAATGAGGTGAACGAATGATTCTGGATCAATTCAAACTGGATGGGAAACTTGCAATCGTGACGGGATGCCGTCGCGGGATCGGCAAGGGGATTGCGCTGGGACTCGCCGAAGCGGGTGCCGACATCATCGGAGTAAGCGCGTCGCTGGAGGAAAACAGCGATGTCGAACGCAAAGTGCGGGCTCTCGGAAGGAAGTTTTACCGGTATGTCTGTGATTTTTCCGACCGCAAGGCGCTGTATGCTTTTATTGCGCGGGTCCGGGAGGAACATCCGCGGGTCGACATCCTGTTCAACAACGCCGGAAACATCCTCCGCAAACCGGCGGCTGAGCATCCGGACGGGTACTGGGACAAGATCATCGAAACGAATCTTTCCGCACAGTTCATCCTCGCCCGCGAATTCGGGCGCGATATGGTGGAGCGCCGTTCCGGCAAGATTGTTTTCACCTGTTCCCTGCTGACGTTTCAGGGCGGGATCAACGTTCCCGGCTATGCGGCAAGCAAGGCGGGAGTCGGCGAGCTTGTGATGGCGCTGTCCAACGAATGGGCGAAGTACGGCGTGAACGTCAACGGCATTGCTCCGGGCTATATCGCGACCGACAACACGCAGGCTCTGCGTGACGATCCCGACCGCAGCAAAGCCATTCTGGACCGTATCCCCGCCGGACGCTGGGGAACTCCGGAGGACTTTCAGGGTGTCGCCGTGTTTCTTGCATCGGAGGCAAGCAGCTATGTGAACGGCGCGATCTATCTGGTCGACGGCGGATGGATGGGGAGGTGACGCATGAAACCGAAACTGCTTTCTCTTTGTGAAATCGCGGATGCCGGAGCGCTTGCCCGGATCGAAGCGCTGTTCGACGTCACTGTCGCAAAGATAACGGACGAGGCGGAGCTCGCCGCCGCGATTCCCGGTTATGAAGCGCTGATCGTGCCGTTCACGGCGTCGATGCTTGTCAGCGAACGCGTGATCGACGCAGCGCCCGGATTGAAACTGATTGCGTCCTCCTACGGCGGCACGCGGCAGAACATTGCGGATGTTTACGCGTTGGAAAAGGGGATCACCGTGATCCATACGGGGGCGTCGCGGGAACGGCCGATGGCGGAATACACGCTTGCGCTGGTTTTGTCGAGTCTGCTGCGGATCAACTGCTATCATGCGGATATGACGCTTGGCGGCGAGGCGTGGCCGCGCATGAAATATCCGCGGACGCGGATTCTGCACAACCGCCCGGTTGCGGTTATCGGTTATGGCAGGATCGGCAAAGCGGTGGTTTCGCTGTTCCGCTGTTTCACGGACCGGATCGCGGTTGTCAGCCGGCACATGACGGCGGAGGAGGCGCGGAGTGCCGGACTGGTAAAAATGGAACTGACGGAGGCTTTTGCCGGAAATGAGATTATCATTCTTGCCGGCGGCAGCAATGCGGAGACGTTTCACATGATCGGCGCGGAACAGTTTGCCGCGATGCGGGAAGACGCCCTGTTTGTCAATATCGCGCGCGGAAAAATGGTGGATCAGGCGGCAATGATCGCTGCGGCGGAGTCGAAGAATATTTTTCTTGCTCTGGATGTGTTTGAGAACGAGCCGCTGGAAGCCGATTCTCCGCTGCGGAAACTTGACCGCGTTCTCCTGACGCCGCACCGGGCGAACAACTCCATCGAATTTGAAGAACGCTGGAAATGTCTTGCCGGAGAGCTGGAATGTTTCGCCGCAGGCGGTGTTCCGGAATCCGCTCTGACAATCGACCGGGCAAAGGTGATGAGTGAGTCCTGATAGAAAAAAGAAAGGTGTGCCGTTATGGGAAGAGGAAAAACAGCCGTATTTACTCTTGGATTGTCCTGCAAAAAGGGGAGGAGGTGGAAGTTTTCTCTTATGGAACTGCTGATTACAACATCAATCATTATAATCCTTGCCGCAATCATGATGCCGGGGCTCGGCAAGGCGCGCCAGCGGGCATTTCAAACGCAATGCTCCGGGATCCTGAATCAACTCGGAAAGGCGTGCCAGATGTATGCAGACGATCACGAGGACCGTTTCCCTGTTTATAAGGACGGAGAGTCTCCGGAAGTGCGCATGTGGTATTCGCTTGTTTCATCTGCGGGAAAAACGAGTATGCTGGGGGCTTATATGGGACATCCGAATACATCGTCGTCCCGCAATGCGCCGCCCATTGGAGTATTGACCTCCGGATTCCATAACAAATACGTCTGTCCCGCAGAAACTCTGAAAGGGGATGATGTAACCGGAACTTACGGCTATAATCAACATCTGTATTCCGAGTCTTTGACCGGTTACTCCGACCCCGTGCAGAAATCTGCCGCACGGGAACGTTCCACTCTGCGCCGGGCATGGAGAATGCCGTCGGCCAGCCTGTTCGTCGGTGAAATTCTGCACAGCGGCGAGAAGTTCATCAATTATTACGATCCGGTAAACGATGCCGGCAATGCCAACGGAAAGTTTATGAGATTCCGTCATATCAGCGCAGCCAATGTTCTTTATGGAGATTCACATGTCGCCCCGGTTTCCTACACTCCCGCAAACTGGCGTCCGAATTCATGGCGGAAACCATTTTGGTTTCCTGTCTGGAGGTAAGCGATGATCCGGTGTATTGTTCTGGGAGCCGTATTGTCCGGTTGTATCGTTTCCGCAGAGCCGCATTTGATTCTGGAACCGACATTTGAAAACTGTTCTGTCCGGCTGGTGGATTCGCGGAAAACGGAAACGGTAAAACTTCAATTCCGTGAGAAAGGGAAAGACGGATGGGCGGATGCGCCGGATCTGGTACGTCTGCCGGATCCCGAACGTACCCGTGACTGGAAGAGGAAAGACCGGAAAGTCGTCATGCCGTATCGGGATGGCGAATTCCGCGGTTCCATTCTGCTGCTGAAGGAGGGGGGCAGATATGAGGTCCGCGCGATACTGCTCCCGTCCGGCAAAGAGTTGAGAGGAACGTTCCAAACCCTTTCCTCCCGGATTCCCGCAATCGCAGAAACCATTTATATAGAAGATCTTGCTCCGGGATCTTTTTTGAAAAAACGAAAAGGAACACCGGATTCATATATCCGTCTCACAAGCCGGAGCAATGATTTTGTTCTGACGGATGACAAACGTTTTTTTCCCGCCGTTCTTACCTTGGAAGATTGTGCGTACCTGCTGATTGACGGGATCCATATCAGGGGAGGAAACCGTCATGCGCTTTGGCTGAGGAACTGTTCCGATATCCGGATCGTGAATTGTGAATTCGAAGGGAATTCCCGCAATTCCGGTTATGATCGGGACGGCGACGGAACAGCGAAAAGTTTGACAAACGGCCGAACACCGCACGGGGAGGGAGCGTTGACGCTGAAAGAATGCCGGAATATCCTTGTGGAACGGTGTTTCATTCATACACCGGCTTCCTCCGCGAACAGCTGGTTCCATTCTCATCCATTCGGACCGATGGCGATTGCCACGGGAAACTGCGGCGGCGGGATTGTGATCCGTTATAACGATCTGGCCGGTTCCCATCTGTTCCGATACGATGATGTGATTGGCGGCGGAACGAACAATTCCCCCCTCGGAGGTTTTGCATGGAACGCAGATATCTACGGTAATTTTTTCCTGAATGCCAATGACGACGGAATTGAACTGGATGGCGGACAATCGAATGTGCGCTGTTATCGCAACCGTTTTATTTCCTCTTATTGCGGAATCAGTACGGCCCCTTGCATTGTTGGTCCCTGCTGGCTGTTCGACAATCTGCTCCATGATCCGGGCGATGAAAACGGCAGATCCGGAGCTGAACTGAAAACTCATTTCGGCGATATGGGAACCGGACGGATTGTCGCGGTTGGGAATACAATAAACTGTCCGCCCCCCGGCGGTCCGCTTCCGGCGGTTTCCGATCCTGCATCAATCCGTCTTTATGCGCGCGGGAACGTCATGACACACTCCTGTGCCAAGCCCGGCCCCCTGACGGATATGGATCACAATCTGGCTCCCTCCGCCGGGGCGGAAACGCATGGCATTGCCGCGACTCCGCAGTTCCGCGACGCCCGGAGCGGAGATTTCCGGCTGAAATCCGGAAGTCCCGGAACGGGGACAATGCCGCAAATTACCGGTTTGCGGAAAAAAGGTGATGATCCCGGTGCATTTCCACATCCCGGAGCGCCGGATTTGCCATACCGTCCGTTTCCCGTTATAACCGACCGTTCCAGAATAGAATTTTCTGCTCCTGAGCGGATGGCTCCGGTAAAGGTTCGTCTGTCCGTCGTGCCGGGGAAACAGTTCCAGGGAACATTCCGGATCCGGAAGAGCCCGAAGTGCGATTATCTGTCGGTTTCGCCCGGAGCGGGAATACTCCGTTCCGGCAAAACCATAGAACTGACTGTTCGCCTGCTTCCGGAAAAGGTACCGGAAACGGGACTTCTTTCCGATGCGTTTTTTGTGCGGTTTGACAATGGTTTTTCGCGTCCGGTGTTTGTTCGTTCCGATTTGCGGAAAATTCAGAATCCGCACCGTGATTCCAGTCCGGTTCTGTTAACGATTCCTGCCTTGAATCTGATGAACGCCGGAAAGTATCCGCATCGGGGAAATGGAGTGCTGTTCTCCCCTGCGGATTGCAGGGAGCCGCTGGCATGGGAGTTCGAGCTCCCGCGCTCCGGACGGTACTATTTTTTCTGGCGTGGAAGTACATCCGGAATTCAGCGCAATCTATTTGAATTTTCCCTGAATGGAGATGCGTACCGTCCGGTTCAGGTTGGTATCTACTTCTCTGCTCCTCCATTTGCAGAAACCGTATGGCGGTCCCTGTGGCGTAAATCCCGCGTTACCCGGAATTTCGAGTCGTTTCAGCTGCCGCCCGGACGGCATGTGCTGCGTTTGCGTCCGCTCCGTCCGGTCCGGCTGGAGGCTCTGGCGGTGACGGATACACCGGGCAGACTGCTTCAGCAGGACGTTTCCTGTCGGGGTGGACTCAAATAATACGGTTCTCCGGTCTTCCGGGGAGTGAATTGCCGGTTTGCAGGTTTTTCCTGCGAACCGACTTTTACTTTAAAATTACTTTAAATTTTATTTTAAAAGAAACGAAAAAAGGTATTGACAATGCGCGGGAAATATGTTATAATTTAAACAGACAACAATCAGAGGAACGGCAATGGCTGGAAAAATACGGAATTTGAACGATCTGGCAAAGCGGATTGGATGCACGGCGACCGCGGTTTCGATGGCGCTGCATGATTCTCCGCAGCTGTCCGCGGAACTTCGCGAGAAGATCAAGAAAACCGCGGAGGAACATGATTTTGTGCCCCGTTCTTACTGCAGGCGGACGGTTCAGGGAAAAAAGCGCTATTCGCACCTGGGACCTCTCCTTTTGCTGCATAACGATTTTTTCAACGAACTCAATCCCGCCCGTGATCAGACGATGCCGTTTGCGTTTCAGCTGCTGAATCAGTACGGGGTGGAGTATGCGTATCTGGATGTTTCCGAAGTCCGGAAGAATCCGGAACTGTTCCGGGAGTTCGTCGGGGTTCTGTATTACAACGATCAGGAAATCGAGCTTCCCCCCGCGATGCCCGCGATGCAGATTTTCGGCTGGACGTCTCCCGGACCGTGTCAGGACCGGATCACGGTGGACGATGTGCGGATCGCGGAACTTGGCGTTCAGTTTTTCCTGAATGCGGGAGTCCGCAGGGTTGCAATGGTCTGGCGGGAGGATATGATCCGGGATTTCTATGAACACCCGCGTGTGAAAGTGCTGGAACGGGAACTGAATGCCAAAGGCGTGCCCGTCACTCCGATTCTGTTCGAACGTCAGGACACCGATTTTCTGGACCGCCTTCAGACCTATATCCGCAGCGGGGATCCGTCCATCGGTTTTTTTGCGTTCAACGCCGTCAGCGGGCTGAAACTTTGCAGTGCGCTTGACATCATGCGCCTGATGCCGGAATATGCGCCGGGAAAACTGCTGGTTTGCGACAACGATTCCATTTTACAGAATTTCTGGCCCCGGTTCCATATCATTGATCTGGATTTTCCCGCTCTCACCCGCCGTGCGGTCGATGGACTGCTCTGGCGGTTGGAAAATCCGGGTGCGCCGGGTGCGGTCACTTATCAGTGTCCCCGTTTGATTGCTCCGAAACAGGAATCATATCATAAATAAAAAAAGAAAGGAACGGTTGCAAATGAAAACAGGATTCAACAGAAGAAACGTCGGAACGGGATGTCATAGGTTCACCCTCATAGAGCTCCTCGTGGTAATTGCTATCATCGCCATACTTGCAGGGATACTTCTGCCTGCTTTGAATGCGGCAAGAGAGAAAGCGAGAAGCATTCAATGCACGAACAATCTGAAACAGATTTCCCTTTCCATGGCGTCCTATGCGTCCGATCAGGGCGGATATGTCATTACGGGAACGAAGAATCCGACTCCGTGGACGAGTCTGCTCGCACAGGGCGGATATTTGAAGAGCAATACGGACAAACAGCTCCACTGTCCGGTTCTGAGACGGCCGGAGCGGACGGAGAACAACTATCAATTCCGCGTATATGGGAGCCTGTATATCCGCTGGGATTCGGAAAAAACGTTTTGGAGAGACGCCGGATTCGGTGAATTTGTCCTGCCGTATGATCCCAACGGCGTGATCTTTCATCTTGCGAAATTGAAGAAACCATCGGAAATGCCGCATTTCGCCGATACGATTGACAGGGGAACGGCTCCCCGGTTCACCGGTTCGTGGATGCTTCCCCTCCGTGGCAGCGGGAGCGGAAATGAACTGCAGTCGTATCATCATCGCGGCGATTCCAATGTCGTGTTCTTTGACGGTCACGCGCAGTCGTGCAGTGTTGCCCGGATGAGGTCGATCGGCGCCAATCAGGGTGTTGTCAACTGGACTGCCGTAACGTGGTAAGAGGAAAAAAGGAGAATTTAAAATGCTGAAACCGCTTATTGTCTGCTGTTGCGCTGTCGCGTACTCGCTGAGTGCCGCTGTGATTCAGGATTTTTCGGTGGACCGCCCGCCCGTGCCTGTCTGGAAAGGCAAGGCATTGCGTCAGAGTGCGGAATATGTCGGGGACGGACTTCTGGTCCGTTGGGACACGGCGCTGAACGGAGCCTGTATCTTCGGCGAACCGTGGAAAAAGACGTTTACTGTGCCTGAATTTGAGCAGGCGAATTGCCGGGTGGATGTGGAAATCACGGAACCTTCTCCGATGAGAGAGTTTTGTGTCCGTTTCACGGATTCCCGGAAAGAGGTGTTCCAGTGGCGTGCCTCGGTCGATTTCCGGAAGCCGGGAACGTACCGTGTTGTAATTCCGATGACGCGGAAGAATTTCCGTCATGCGTTCGGCGGCAACAAGGACCGGAACATTGATTTCCCGATGCGTTTTTATTCCTGTGTGGTCAGTGCGCCTAAAAACAGCGGCACGGCGTCCGTTCTCGTGAAAAAGATCAGCTTTGAGTTCAGCCCGGTGAAATCGGAATGGAATGCGGTGAAATTCGATATTGAAACGGGGAATGCCGCGCGGGTCCTGAAAAAGGGGGAAGAGGAAAAGCTGAGATTTCTTCTGCGCAATCCGGGCAGTACGCCGCTTTCCTGCCGCGCAAGAATGGAGTTCCGGGATTTTTCCGGCAGCACCATTGCGGAGAGTGCGGAACTGACGCTTCCCGCGGGCGGAACGCTGGAATACCAGCCGAAAACGCGTCTGCCGCATTTCGGACACTGGAATGTGCTGATGCGGCTGGAGGCGGTTGACGGTTCCGGATTTGCCGAGCGGAAGCGGAGTCTTGCCTACATGGTTCCCGCGGGTCCGGGAAAAATCGGCAAGCAGGGCTTTGTGTTCGGTATCTGCATTCCGGGATGGTACGATACGAAAATCTTTCCGCTTGAGGCGGAAACGGCGTCGTTGTGCGGTGCGTCGGCGCTCCGGCTGAACTTCCGCTGGCGCGAACTGGAGCGGAAACCCGATGAGTGGCATCTTGCCATGCTGAACCGGATCATGAAGGAGTACGAAACGCGCGGTATGGAGGTTATGCCGATCCTGTCCAATCCGCCTGTCTGGGCGCGTTCCGATAAAAACAAGCCGAACAGTCTGCCGGATTTCCGGGAATGGCGCAAGTATGCGGGATTTTTTTTCCGGAATTACGGCGACCGGATCCGCTTCTGGGAGATTTGGAATGAACCGGATCTGTTCAGCTTCTGCGATTTCTCCGCGCCGGACTATGTGCAGCTGCAGAAGATCGTCCGGGAGGAGCAGAAAAAATTTGCCCCGCATGTGAAAATCCTGACCGGCGGTTTTGCCCATGCATATCCGGAGAACAATAAGAACGGATTTCAGGAATATGTGCTTGCAAACGGGAAAGAGTATTTCGATATTCATGCGTTTCACGGGCACGGCGGATTCAAGGCGTTCCGGCGGCAGGTGGAGGAATTTCTGCTGCCGATGCGGAAACGGGCCGGAGTCACCGTTCCGTGGTATGCCAACGAAACGGCGGTGTCCGCATACGGATTCGGCGAGCGGAGACAGGCGGAGACGCTGTTTAAAAAGTTCCTTTATTCCTGGTCGGCGGGAGCAATCGGCTATAACTGGTACAATCTCCGCAACAACGGCTTTGCCGCCAACGATCCGGAACATCACTACGGTCTTGTGACGTTTGATTTCTACCCGAAACCTGTTTATGTGGTCTATAACACGCTTGCAACGGTCTTCCGCCCGATGGAGTTCGTCCGCCGTGTCAATCCGGGAACGGACATCTGGGTTCTGGAGTTCGCCGGCGGCGGGGACCGTGCGGTTGCGGTCTGGAACGATACGCCGGAAAAAGTCGCCGATGAGCCCGCCGTTTTCCGGACTGATGCGGAATCCGTGGAGGCGGTCGATCTGATGGGCAACCGCCGGAAACTTGCCGTGACGGACGGCATAGTGATTCATCGTATTTCCGGAACGCCGGAAACTCTGCTTTTCCATAAAGCCGCTTATGCCCGGTATGCCGGGGCGTTGGTAAAAGGATGGGTGAATGGTGGCGCTGTGCCCGGACTCGTCCCGGCGGAACTGCATGTTGCTCTGTTCAATCCGTTTGACGGGGCGCGGACTTATGATTTGAGTGTCAATGGCGGGAAAGAGATGCAGATTACGGCGTTGCCTCCGGAAATCCGCCTGCAGCCGGGCGAGAGGAGGACGCTGAGCGCGAAAATCCTGCTGAAGCCGGGTGCGCGGGGAGCGCAGAATCCGGAATTGTCGGTTGCGTTTCCCGGTTTCCATACCGTGCTCCGTGTGCCGATGGAACATGCGATCCTGATTCCCCGGAACCGGAAACCGGACGAATGGGATTTTATTCTCCGGAACCGGGATCAGGTTCATGCGCTGTTTGATGCCGATCCGGGCAATGCCCACAAACTCTGGAAAGGGCCGGGCGATCTTTCCGCCAAGATCCGCATGGAGCTGAAAGGCGATGCGTGGATCCTGAAGTTCGCAGTTACGGACGACAAGCATGTTCAGCCGCACCGGGGATTCCATGTCTGGCAGGGGGACGGCGTGCAGATCGCGTTTTCCCTGCCCGGACAGAAGGGACTCTGGATCGCCGGACTCACGCTTCTTGTCGATGGAAAACCGGAGCTGTTCCTGTGGGAGTCGCCCGCGTCCTTTGCCGGGAAACATCCGGTGAAGCAGTGGAATCTGAATGCCCGCCGTTCCGGAACTCTGACGGAATATGAAGTCCGGATTCCGCTTGCCTCCATCGGCATGACGCCGGAATCGTGGAAGAAAGGGATTCGTTTCAGCGCGCTGATCAATGACAACGACGGATTCGGACGCGAGGGCTGGATTCAGATTTCGGAAGGGATCGCAAGCAACCGTTCCGCGGAAAAATATCCGCTCATCCTTTTTGAACAGAAGTGACTATTTCCGGACTCCGGCGGCGTTGTCCGCCGGAGTGACGGGATGCACTTCAAACGACAGGCTGACGGAGGTTTTGGTTTCCGCGTCAATGACGGCGCCGGTTTTCCGGTCCGGCAGAGTGTAATAGTCCAGAATGATCATATTGTGATCGACGGGGCCGTTTTCGGTGTTCCGGCTAACGGCTTTGCACAGATCACTGCGGTCCGGCAGGAGAACGAACGTGGAGGTTTCGGCTTTGCCGCTCGCTTCCACGGTCAGACAGCCTTTCAGCGGCAGCTGCTGGGAGACGCTCAGCCGGAACGATACGGGGTGTCCGGACGGGTGGAACGTATGCGACCGGAACAGCGGAACCTTGTTTTTTCCGGAAATTCTGCTGATTACAAATTGACAGGGACGTGGTTTCAGCTGCAGTTTCCCTTCCAGAACCAGCGGTTCTTTATAACAGCCGAGCATACAGGTATTCTGCGCATAATGCAGTTTCAGTATCCGTTCTTCGCGGGGCGACTGAACCGTCCGGCAGGCGGAACAGCCGAGGAACAACGGAATGGAACACAACAGCAGACGGGTGAGAGATCGCATGGAAACTCCTTTCTTAAAAATCGACCGGGGGAGGGGCGGGCGGTTCGTCATCGGGCTTCGGCTGAGGCGGCGGTTCGGGACCGAGCGGGTTGCGCGACGTATAGGCACAGGCTCTGCGGCGTGAAAGTTCCAGCAGTTCTCTGGCGAGTTCGCCGCGGCGGGGACTGTCGGGCGGAAGCAGGCGGACTTCATCCGTTTTCTGACGGATCAGCTGGTTCAGACGGCACAGATTGATGATTTTCAGACAGTCTTTCAGCGTGCGGTGGACGTACCGTTTCGGGAGCGGTTCGGCGGGCGGTTCCCGCATCAGGAGTTCCGAGAGTTCCCCGGCAATCTCCTGTTCCCCGTAACGCTCCAGAATCCGTGCGGGAGCATCCTCCCATTCATCTAGCATTTTCGCCTGGATCACATCGTCGATGGCGCGGGAGTAGTCCGAGGAATCTAGCAGATCGGGCTGAACCTCACGGGTGACGATTTCCGCCGCGTATTCATCGGCAAGAATGCAGTCGAGCATTTCAAACAGCGCTTTGCGGTAGCGGAGCTGTTCCGGGTCCTTGCGCGGCGGTTCCGGTTTGACGATCTGTTCTTCCGGTTTCGGACGCGGATATTGACTTTCCCGGTTCCGTTTTGAGATCACGCGTGACAGTTCGTGCTGAAGGGCGCCCTGATCCAGCCGCATCTGTTCCGCAAGCCAGCCGACGTATGCCGCTTTTGCCGCATCGCTTTCGAGAACGGAGATCAGCTGCAGGAGCTGTCCGGCGGTCTGTGCTTTTCCTGCGGGAGCGGTTCCGTTCTGTTCGTTCAGGTAAGAAAGCGCGAATTCAAAGAAATCCCGTGCCCCGTTGACGGCTTCGTCGATCGCCTCTTTTCCGGAATTGCGCAGCAGCTCATCGGGATCTTTGCCGCCGGGAAAACGGACGACTTTCAGCGCGAATCCGCGCGGAAGCGCGAGTTCCGCCGCCCGGAAAACCGCTTTGGTTCCGGCGGCGTCGGAGTCGAACGCAAGATAAAGTCCGTCCGCGTAACGTTTGAGCATCGTCGCCTGTTCCTCGGTGAACGCGGTTCCCTGCGGTGCCACGGTGTTGGTATGCCCGGCGCGGTGCATTGCGATCACGTCGAGCTGTCCTTCGCAGAGGATCGCAAATCCTTTTTTTCCCATTTCCTGCCGGGCGAGGTGAAGCGCATAAAGGATGCGTCCCTTTTTGAATACCGGTGTTTCGGGGCTGTTGACGTACTTTGCCCCTTTGAAATCTTTCTCAATGGTTCGCGCACTGAATCCGACAACGCGTCCCTGTTCGTTCCAGATGGGGAACATGAGGCGGTTGCGGAAGCGGTCGTAGATTTTCGGCGGGGTGTCGTCCGTCCTGATTGTGATTCCGGCGGAGACAAGCTCCTCTTCCGTGAACCCCTCACGACGGGCGTAATTCATTCCCGCGTCCCATTTGTCGACGGAGGCTCCGATCCCGAATTTTGCAATGATCTCCGGCGGCAGTCCGCGGGTTTTGAGATATTCCGCAACGGGGGATGACGGATTTTCCATCAGCCGGGCGGCGTACCACATCTGCATCTTTTCATGGAGCATGTAGAGGCGCTCCTTGTAATTGATGCGCGGCTCCTGCGGAGCGGAACCGTCCCGGCGCCGTTCTTTCCACGAGGTGTCTTCCGGGATATAAATCTGATATTTGTGCGCAAGAATGGTGACGGCATTCGGGAAATCGACGTTTTCCCGTTCCATGACGAACGTGATCACGTTTCCGTGCTTGCCGCAGCCGAAACAATGATACCACTGCCGCTGCTGATTGACAACGAAAGAGGGGGTCTTTTCATTGTGAAACGGACAGCACGCCTTGAAATCGCGTCCCAGTTTTTTCAGCGGAATGTAGGACTGTATGACATCGACGATGTCCGCCTGCATACGGACCTGGTCGATGACTTCCGGAGGAATATGCGCCATCTTACCGCAATGCCTGCATCCGTTTTTCGACGGCTTCCCGGTTCCGGCTCATGGAGGAGTTCTGCCGGGTCATATTCAGGAAACGGGTGTAATATTTGCGTGCTTCCGCACGGTTGCGCTGATGGGTATCGAAATAGACCGCAAGATTCAGCAAAAGCGTCGGATTTTCCGGCTGGAGACGGTATGCATAGATCAGATACTGCGCCGCCTGCGGGGATTTGCGGTCAAAATAAATAAAATTCATGCCGAGCTCGCTCCACGGAGCGGGATTTTTGGCGAATTTCTTATTCCGTGCCAGACGGGAGTAGTAGATCCGCGCATCCTGCGCATTGTTGGTGTGGACGGCGGACTGTGCAAGCAGGATCAGCGGATCCGTTGCATCGGGGCGCAGATTCAGCGCCGCACGGAGCGGAGCTATGCAGGCGTCGAACCGTTTTTTCTCGTAATAGAGACGTCCTTTTGTATACTGGGCAAAATAATCCGCTTCATTGATCGCCGTTGCTTTCGACACCTCTTCAAGCGCCGCATCGGGATCGCCGGTGTTTTCGAGCGAGAGCGCATGAAGGATCAGGGCACTGACGTTGTCCGGAGCGGACTTGAGAGCGCGTTTTGCGAATTCGCGTGCTTTTTCCCAATCGCCGTTCTGGGCGGCGGCCACTCCGCGGTTGAGCAGTTCGTCCACCGGGATTTTTTCGCCCCGGCAGGCGGCAAGAAAACAGACGGCGGCCAGCAGGATTGTAAGACAGCAGAATTTTTTCACCAGAGGATCTCCTTCAACGTTCATTCAAGTAGGTTATTATAGCCTGCTTTTCCGTTTTTTCCAATCCGGAAAATGAAAAAAACGGGAAAATTCAGAGTTGGCTGACTCAGAAATAATACCGCACGATCGCCTCTTTCAGAAGCTGTTCCCGGTAACGGGCGCGGATCGTTTCGGTTTCCTGTCTGCGGAGTTTCTGCCGGATTTGTTCCGACACCTCTTTGAACGGCTGTTTCACTGCGGGATGAAGTTCCGCCACCCGGATGAAATAGAAGCCTTCCGGCGTTTCGACCGGACCGAAAATATCACCGCGTTTTGCCGTTTTCAGAACTTCCCGGAATTCCGGACGCAGTTTATCCCGTTCGATGGAGCCGATGGAGCCGCCCTGCGAGGCGTTCGGCCCTTCGGTGTTCTCTTTCGTGATCCGGGAAAACGTACTGCCGTCCGCGTTTTTCAGCATGGCGGAAAGATCCTTCACGATTGCGGCGGTGTCTTTGCCGGTGTCTTTGCGCACCAGAAGAAGCTGGAGGCTTATCACGGCGGGACGGGTCCACAGCCGGGCGTTGCTGCGGTAGTGTTCATAGACTTGCCGCGGCGTAATGAACACACGGCGGTCGCAGTGGTCCATCATCAAAACGTCAACGGCGATTTTTTCCAAAGCCTTGTCGCGGATTTCACGCATGGTCGCTCCGTAGGATTTCAGCTTGCGTTCGAGTCCGGCGCGCGTCCCGTCGCCCATCGTCTGGGCGATGGAATCGACAACGTCTTCGATGTGCTGTTTTTTGATTTCAAACGGATTTGCCTTGTATTCGTTGAAGATCAGTTTGCGGACAACGATTTCGTCCACGATTTTCCGGCGGAGTTTTTCGGTTTCCGAGTAAAGACGCTCTCCGGTGAACATCGCCGCCAGCCGTCCTTCGTCATGCCCGCTTTCGAGCATGACATCAAGCAGCGTCACCGGTTCCCCGTTCACCGAGGCGAGAACCGAGTCGATGCGGTTTTCCCGTCCGAGACTCATGGATTCCTGCGCGGTCAGCGGACCAATGCCGCACAGCAGCAGAGCGGATGCAAGGAGATATTTCAGCATAGTTTCAGTTCGCCTTTTTCGATTTGCCGGATTTTGTCGCGCAGTTCCGCCGCGCGTTCGAATTCGAGGGCTTCCGCGGCTTCCATCATTTCGCGTTCCAGTTCGGAGATGATTTCCGTGATGTCGGCTTTCGAGAGCGGCTGCTCCTGTTTCTGCGGTTTTGCGGCGGGCTTTCTGCGTCCGCTTCCGGCGGTGTATTTGGCACGTCCCTCTGCGACCGTGAGGATCGGTTTGTGTTCCTCCTCCTCGTCATAACCGAAAATGGTCTCTTCGATTGTCTGATGTTTTTTCTTGATGATTGTTTTCGGCGTGATGTGATGCGCTTCGTTGTAGGCGATCTGCCTGGAACGCCGGTCTTCGGTGACTTTCAGGAGTTTTTTGATGGAGTCGGTGATGATGTCCGCATACAGGATTACGCGTCCTTCCGCGTTTCGTGCGGCGCGTCCGGCAACCTGAATCAGCGACCGTTCCGAACGGAGGAAGCCCTCTTTGTCCGCGTCAAGGATCGCCACGAGCCGCACTTCCGGCAGGTCGATGCCTTCCCGGAGAAGGTTGATGCCGATCAGACAGTCGAACGCGCCGTCGCGCAGTTCCGAGAGAATGCGCACACGTTCGATCGCGTCGATTTCGGAATGGAGATATTTGACGCGCATTCCGAGGTCGGAGAGGTAGTCGGCGAGCCGTTCCGCGCTTTTTTTGGTGAGCGTGGTGACGATGGTCCGTGCTCCGAGCGCGGAGTTTTTACGGATCTCTTCCATCACATCGTCCACCTGATTGGCGAGCGGACGGATCTCGACTTGCGGATCAAGAAGCCCGGTCGGGCGCACGATCTGTTCCACAACCTTGTTTCCCGAAAGTTTGAGTTCGTAATCGGCAGGCGTCGCGGAAACGTAGATGGTATCGCCCGTGATCTGCGAAAATTCTTCGAATTTCAGCGGACGGTTGTCCAATGCGGAGGGCAGACGGAAGCCGTGTTCGACGAGAGTCTCTTTGCGGCTCCGGTCTGCGCGGTACATCGCCTGAAGCTGGGGAATCGTCACATGCGATTCGTCGATCATGGTGATGAAATCTTTCTGGAAGAAATCCAGCAGACAGTACGGACGCGAGCCGGGAGTGCGTCCCGCGAGGTGACGGGAATAGTTTTCAATTCCGGAACAATACCCGATTTCGCGCATCATTTCCATGTCGTAGTTCACGCGCTGGAACAGACGCTGCGCTTCCACGAGTTTATTCTGATCCTCCAGTTCCTTGACGCGCACTTTCATTTCCGCGAGGATCGACGCCGTTGCTGCGTCCAGTTTCTCCTGCGGCATTACGAAAAGTTTTGCGGGAAAGATAAAGGTTTTCGGGAGCTTGGCAAGCACTTTCCCGGTCAGCACCTCACACCGGGAGATGGATTCGACGGTGTTGCCCCAGAATTCAATGCGGGTGAACTCCTCTTTCTGGGCAAGGAAGATGTCGACGCAGTCGCCGCGCACGCGGAACTGGGCTTTTTCCGGGGCCATGTCGTTGCGGACGTACTGGATCGCGACGAGAAGTTCCAGCAGTTTGTCGCGGTCCATTTCCATTCCGGTCCGCAGGTCAATGCACATGTCGGCATAGTCGGACGGCGACCCCTGGCCGTAGATGCAGGAGACGCTGGCAACGGCAATGACGTCGCGCCGTTCGATCAGCGACGCCGTGGCGGAGAGCCGGAGCCGTTCGATGTTGTCGTTGATGCTGGCGTCTTTGGCAATATAGGTATCGGTCTGCGGAATGTAGGATTCCGGCAGATAATAGTCGTAGTAACTGATGAAGTATTCCACGGCGTTGTGCGGAAAAAACGCTTTGAATTCACTGTAAAGCTGTGCCGCGAGGGTTTTGTTGTGGGAGAGCACAAGCACCGGACGGTCCATCTGCGCAATGACGTTTGCAAGAGTAAAGGTTTTTCCCGATCCGGTGACGCCCTGCAGAGTCTGATAACGTTTGCCGGATTTCAGCCCGCGGACAAGCGCGTCGATCGCAGCCGGCTGATCTCCGGCGGGGGCGTAATCGGAAACTAGTTGAAACAGACTCATCGCAAACCTCGTTTTCCCATACAATACCGTTTTTTTCTAAAAAATCCAGTCTTTTTTCAAAGATTCTCTGCGCTGTCCAGATTTTCAAACCAGACGGCGGAAGAGGCATCGGAAGGCATCCGCCAGTCTCCGCGCGGCGAGAGGCTGATGGTTCCGACTTTCGGGCCGTCCGGGGAACAGCTGCGTTTGAACTGCTGGGAGAAGAAGCGGCGGAGAAACGTTTTGAGCCAGGTGCCGATCTGCGTGCCGGAGTAGGTTCCTGCGAACGCATGTTCCGCGAGAAAACGCAGTTTATCCGGCGCGGCGCCGTATTTCAGAAAATGATAGAGGAAGAAGTCGTGGATCTCATAAGGACCGATGATGTCTTCGGTTTTCTGCCGGATCGTGCCGTCCTTGGCGGCGGGCAGCAACTCCGGGCTGACGGGAGTGTCGATAATATCCTGAAGGATCGCCCGGACTTCTCCGGCGGAATTGTCGCCGACCCATCCGATCACATAACGGATCAGGGTCTTCGGGACCGAGCAGTTGACACTGTACATGGAAATATGGTCGCCGTTGTAGGTACACCATCCCATGGCGGATTCGGAAAGGTCACCCGTTCCGATGGCAATTCCGTTTTCCTTGTTTGCAATATCGAGCAGGATCTGGGTCCGTTCGCGCGCCTGCGAATTTTCGTAAACGATATTGTGTTCTTCCGGATCGTGGCCGATGTTGCGGAAATGTTCCAGACAGGCTTCCCGGATGCTGATCTCCCGGAGTCCGGTTCCGAGCAGACGGCAGAGCCCGACCGCGTTGTTGTAGGTCCGGTCGGTCGTGCCGAAGCCCGGCATTGTGACGGCAATTACATCGTCCGCCGGACGGTTCAGCAGTTTCAGCGTGTTGACACAGACCAGCAGCGCGAGAGTGGAATCAAGACCGCCGGAAATGCCGATCACCAGTTTTTTGGCAGACGTGTGCTCAATCCTCCGTGCAAGTCCGGCGGACTGGATCGCAAAAATCTCTTCACACCGGGCGTTGCGAACCGTATTGTCCGACGGGACGAACGGATGCGGCTGGATTGTGCGGCGGAGGTCCGACGGTTCCGGGACGGGGGAGGCGGGAATCATCCGGCAGCGGTTTCCGGTGTTCATCTCCACACTGTTGGCGTAAGGACTGTCCGACAGCCGCGCCGCACAGATTCGCTGCAGGTCAATATCCGCCTGAAAGAGACGCCCATCCCGGAAGAAGCGCCCGGATTCCATGACAACCGAGCCGTTTTCCGCAATCACCGCGTGTCCGCCGCAGACCGTGTCGGTCGTCGACTCGTGCACTCCGGCGGAGACATAGGCGTATGCGGCGACGCACCGCGCACTCTGGGTCCGGATCAGTTCGCGCCGGTATTCCGCTTTCCCGACCAGTTCGTTGCTTGCGGAAAGGTTCAGCAGCAGGGTTGCACCGTTGAGCGCCAGCTGGGAGCTTGGCGGAATCGTCGCCCACATGTCTTCGCAGATTTCCGCGCCGATCCGCAGTTCGGGGGACACGTCGAAAATCAGATCCGTTCCGAACGGAACGTTGTCGAATCCGGCAAAACGGAACGTTTCGTTGCGGATGTCCCGTCCGGATGAAAAATAGCGTTTTTCGTAGAATTCCCGGTAGTTGGGCAGATTGATTTTCGGCACGACTCCGAGGATGTGCCCGCTCTGGATGAAAACAGCCGCGTTGAAGAGGCGTCCGCGGAATCTTGCCGGGGCTCCTACGACAGTGATCGTGTTCCCGGTAAAGGCTGCCGCCAGTTCCGCGACTCCCCGTTCCGCCGCGTCGAGCAGGGCGGAGTTGTGGAACAGGTCGGCGCAGGAGTAGCCGGTTACGGCGAGTTCGGGAAACAGAAGTACAGCCGCTTCCCTGTTTTCCGGCGATGCGGCAAGCTGTTTCATCTCTTCGATGTTGAACTGCACATCCGCGACTTTCAGACGCGGCACGCAGGTGGAAATCCGGTAAAATCCATGCATGATGGAGAATCCTTTTTCTGAATGTTGCAATGTTTTCTGCAATTATACCACGAAAATCGTTAAAAATCAATAAACAAACGGGAAAAAACTTGACTTTCCCGTATTTTATGGTAATTTTTATTTTCTGATTTCAGGCTGATGGAGATTGCTGCGGTGATATATGGCTAAAAAATCTGTTCCGCGTTGGAGACGCTCGTTCGAGTACGGTGCATTCCGGTTTTTTTACGGACTGTTCCGGCGTATTCCGCTTGCCGCGGCATACCGGATTGCCCATGCGGTTTTTCTTCTTTTTTACTGGCTTGATCTTCGTCACCGCCGCCGTCTGATTTCACATCTGCTTCATGCCAGTGTTGTGAAAAGCCGTCCGGAAGCGGCTGTTTATTCCCGGCGCGTTCTGCGCGAATACAGCAAACTGTTCGTGGAGATCGTCAAGCAGGATCAGCATTACGATTTGCGCAAGATCCGTGTGACGGGACCGCAGAAGAGCATCGACTATCTGTTTTCCAAAGACCGACCGAATCATAATGTGATTCTTGTTTCGGCGCATTACGGCAACTGGGAGATCAACGGCATTTCGATTTCCGAGCTGTCCGGCGTTCCGATGTGTTCCGTCGTGCGGCCGTTCGACAATCCCGCGATCGGGGAGTTCATCAATACCAACCGGCGGAGCCGCCTGCACGATATTGTCGGGAAAGACGGCTGTCTGCGTCCATTGCTCCGTATGCTCAAGCGGGGCGGAACCGTTAACCTTCTGATTGATCAGCATGCTTCCCGTGCGGAGGGGGTCGAAACCGTGTTTTTCGGCCATCCCTGCCGTACGCATATCAGCCCGGCTTTACTGCATTTGAAAACCGGCGTTCCGATTCTTCCGGAGATTACGCGGCGGATCAATGATGATTTTGAATTCGAGATCGTGCTCGGCGATCTGATTGAGTATCAGCCGACCGGCTGCCGCCGTCATGATGTGCGCGAGATCACACAACTCTGTACTACCGGACTGGAGCAGCTGATCGCGCAGGATCCCGTTCAATGGATGTGGGTCGCCCGCCGCTGGCTCGACATCAACCGTTCCCGGAAAAATGCTGAAACGCAGGCGGAAGACGCATTGCTGTCCGTTTCCGCCGCAGTGCATACCGTGTGACTTATCTGCTCTTGTCGGAAATGATTTTCCGTGCGATGTCGTAATTGCAGATTTCCAGACCGAACTGTTCCGCAAACCGGAAACAGTCGTCGGTATTTCCCCAGACGTCCTGCGGGCGGTGGGCGTCGGAGCCCGCAACCGCTTTTACTCCGCATTCCGCGGCGAGTTCCCATACCGGAGACCACGGATACTGCGTCCGGGTCGAACCGTCGGGGAACTCCGCTTTTGGCTTGCGCATACCGTAAGCGTTGATTTCCACGGGAACATTCAGGGAAACGGAGGCTTCCATGACCTCCCGGTAAAGAGCCTTGACTTCCGGCGTCCATTCCGGAGTGATGCGTGCCGTGAGATCGGGGTGGGCAAAATAGCGGATGAGTCCTGTTTCCATCAAGCGGACCGCACATTCCATATAACGCCGTACGCCGTCCAGCGTGAGCATGCCGTCGGGCGTTTTATACTGCTGCTCGTTTTCGATCCAGTGAACGCCTCCGATCAGATAGTCGAACTGATATTGTCCGAGAAACAGGTCTTCGTAATAGGCGACGCCGAGGTCTTCAAAAAAGTCGATTTCCGTGCCGAGGAGAATTGTCAGTTCGGGAAACTGTTTTTGTGCTTCGCGGACGTCGCGCACATAATCCGGCAGTTCCTCATATGCCATACGGGAGATGGAATGACGCCCGTCGATGAATGGGGAATGGTCGGAAATTCCCAGAATTTGAATTCCCTGTTTTACGGCTTCCGTGCAGTAGTCCGAAACATTGCCGGACGCATGTTTGCAACGGTAGGTGTGGGTGTGCAGATTGGTCCGCGGTATATCATTCATTGCAAAACTGGCTCCTGTTTTCTGTAATATACCGTGCGAATTCTAAAAATCAATCCCCGGACGAGCGGGAATTCCTTTTTCATAAGGGTGGCGTACCGCTTTGATCTCCGAGATCAGATCGCTGATTTCCAACAGTGCGTCCGGAGCGTAGCGTCCGGTGACGACCACGTTCAGTTCCGGTTTGCGGGAATGGAGACTTGCCAGTACATCGTCCAACGGGAGCCAGCCGTAATGAAGTGCGATATTGAGTTCGTCAAACACCACAAGATCCCATTGCCGGTCGGCGAGCGCCGCTTTTGCCCTTTTCCAGCCTGCTTGAGCGAGAGCGGAATGGTCGCCCGGTTCCCATGTCGCTCCGGCGCCGAGCTGGTCGAAGGCGAGATGCGGATCGTTGAGCGTATCGAAAAAGCGTTTTTCCCCGGTTTCGCGTCCGCCTTTGACGAATTGAAGAAACAAAACGCGCCATCCCCATCCGAGTGCCCGGATCGTGATGCCGAACGCGCTGGTGGATTTTCCTTTGCCGTTTCCGGTGATGGTCAGCAGAAGTCCTCTGCTTTCCGGTGTGATGTCTGTCTGGTCCTGCATTGCATAGCCTCTCCGTGATTTGTGGAGAAATATATCGGGGAAAACGGGAAAAGTCAAGAAAAAAACTCCGGCTTCCATGAGGAAACCGGAGTCGGATGAATACAGGTTTTCCGCCGGCTTATTCCGGAATGTCGCCCGGTTCGAGTCCGAGCGGGAGAGCCGCCGGACGCTGGCAGGTCGTGGAGAGCATGACTTTCTGTCCGAGCTTGCTGGACTTGTCGAAAGAGAGCATGATTTCCAGAACATGGTTCGCCAGTTCGCCGGAGCAGCGGTGCGGGCGGTTGTTCTTCAGAGCCATCGCCATGTCCGCGGCGCCGAAGGAACGGCTGTTTTCCGTGTAACCGAACGCAAGGGGGATTTCCTTCCATTCCGGGTTGTGCTCGTAGACATAGCCCCATTCGCGGCGGAACAGTTTAACCGGACCGCCGAACGTGTTCGGATCGGGAACCTGCATGGAGCCTTCACTGCCGTAGATTTCGATCGGAGCGTGTCCGTTCTTGTAAACGTCGAAGCTGGCGATCATCGTGATAACGGCGCCGCACTGGAATTCGATCACGCCCGTCAGATGGGTGGTGACGTTGACCGGATAGCGGTCGAACGGCTTGTACTGATCCTTGTAGGTGTCGGAAACTTCCGCGCCGAGGGTGCGGTAATCAAATCCTTTGGTGGTGACGGCTGTCACGCTCTTTGCCGGGCCGAGCAGGTTGACGAGAGCGGTGCAGTAGTACGGACCGAGGTCAAGCATCGGACCCGCGCCGTAGTCGTAGAAGAACGGCGCCTGTCCCCATTTTTCGGGACCGCGTCCGGCAACGATGGCGGTTCCGGAAAGCGGTTTGCCGATCCAGCCGTCGTCGAGGAGCTTGCGGGCGGTCTGTTGTCCGCCGCCGAGGTAGGTGTCGGGGGCGCAGCCGACGCGCAGACCTTTTTCCTTGGCAAGCTGAATCACTTTCTGAGCGTCTTCAAAGTCCACGCCGAACGGCTTTTCGGAGTAGGCGTGCTTGCCGGCGTTGAGGGTGTCGATCGCGATTTTGGAGTGGACCTGCGGAGGGGTCAGATTGATGACGATCTCAATATCCGGATTGGCGAACAGTTCTTCGTTGGTGACATTTGCCACCCCGTAGAGTTCGTGCTTCTTCGCGGAGCGTTCCGGGATGATGTCGGAACAGGCGATGACTTCAAGATTGCGGAACTTCTGAGACGCCTTGAAATAGGTGTCGGAAATCATTCCGCATCCGACGATACCGACTTTTGTCGTTTTCATTTCGCTGCAGCTCCTTGCTTATTTATTGCCGGCGGCGAGGCCGTTTTCGGTCATGTACTTGTAGCTCTGTTCGATGGCGGAGACCATCTCGGTGTTGCAGTAGTCGAGTTCCACGATAACCGCCTGAGTCTGTGCCGGAGCATGGGCGATCAGATCCTTGATCGGCAGAGTTCCGGTTCCGAGCGGCATGAGTTCCACATGGCGTTCGAGGATGCCGTTGACCATCTTGTTGCCGTCCACTTTCTGGGAGGCGACTCCGTCCTTCATGTGGAGGAGAATCGTGTCATTTGCGAAGAGATCAAGCATTTTGACCGGGTCTTCCGCGCCGAGATTGGTGGACCAGAAACAGTCGATTTCATATTTGACATTCGGGCAGAGTTCGCGGTAGATCTCATATTTGAGCTTGCCGTCGATGCGCTGAAATTCAAAATCGTGGTTGTGCTGGAACAGCGTGAACCCGTTTTTCGCGAGGATTTCCTGCATCATGTTGGTATTTTCCGCAGTGCGCTTGATAGCATCCATGTCCTGAAAATCGGGGGCGCCGTATCCGCAGACGATTTTGTCGAGTCCGAGGATGGAAGCGATTTCCATGGATTCGCCGAGGTTGCCTTTGGAGCGTGCCCACGGAGAATGAGAAGAGACGATGCCGAGACCGAGGTCGTCGAGGATCTTTTTGAACTCTGTGGGTTTGATGTCCCAGAATCCGGCGGGTTCAACGAGTTTGTAACCGATATCGGCTACTTTTTTCAGAACGGCGCGGAAGTCTTTCTGGGCGAGATCTCTCAGCGAGTAGAGCTGTACTCCGATTGGAAGCATGATTTCTGTTCCTTTTTTTGAGGTTTTCAAGAGATGTTCTCTTGATTTCTTTTTAACGTAAAGTATTGTACACTGGGATTATTATATCGCATTTTTGAGCGAATGCAAATTGATAAAAGATAGCTTCTTTTGATGAAATGTCTAAAATGGGTGAAAAATGTTCGATCATGTGGTAAAATTGAAGAGTATTTCCCGGTATGCGGCTCCGAACAGCGGAAATGTCGTACCTGTACTGATTCCGTTCAGTACGGAATGCGTGGAACTTCTGACCGGCGGGACTCTGTTTTTTGAAGTCGATGGAGAACGGCGCAAGTTCGGACGCGGAGCAATTTTCTGGCATGTGTCGCGGGAGAAGACAATCTGGGATACACCGCCGGAAGATCCTTACCGTTGCCAGGTTTTTCATTTTGAGACCCGTCCTCCCGCCCGTGCCGTTCCGCGGGTGACTTTCTGGGACGATATAGAGACGCTGAACCATTTCTGTTCCGAAACGTTCCGCGCGTTCCATTCCGGCGAGAGCGATCCTGTCGCCCTCGCTGCATATTGTTATTCGGTTCTGCATTGGCGCGCCGGGAATTCCGCTCCTTTTCCGGACGGGAGCCAGCCTGCATCTTTGCGGAAAGCGGTTAAATATCTGGACGAACATTTTTTTTCGGGCATCACTCCGGATGATGTGGCGGATTTTGCCGGAATCAGCCGTCCGTATCTTTTCAAGCTGTTCAAAGAGGAACTCCGGACGAGTCCGCATCAATATCTGCTGAAACTCCGTCTGAATATGGCGAAACGTCTTCTCGCCGGTGAAAATTTTTCGATCAAGGAGATCGCCGCTGAATGCGGGTTTGAATCTCTGGAGGTGTTTTACCGTCAGTTCAAGGCTTCCACGCAAACCACGCCTGCCGATTACCGGAAACAGTATTCGCGTTACCGCTGACATCTGTTCCGGCGGACCCGAATGCAGATGCGGTTTTTCAGCAAAGCACGGCAGCGGAAAGCATCGCTTCATCTTTTATGCGGTCTCAGGGGGTGACAAAGTCCTTGAGATGATATGCTTTCGCGTTTTTCATCATAGAACTGTATACAAAAAAAGCCCGGAAAATTCCGGGCTTGGGATTGTACCGTAATATGCGGTTTATCAGATTTCCTGACCGACCGTCCAACGGACAAATTTCTTGACAACCAGCTTGGGAGCGAGCTTCGCAAGACAGGTCTTGTCATCGTGGATCCAGGGCTGCTGCATGAGGCAGACTTCGGAATACCATTTGTTGATTTTTCCGCCGAGGATCTTTTCGATCATGTTGGCGGGCTTGCCTTCCAGCTGGGCGGCGGCGATCTCTTTTTCCTTGGCAACGGCTTCCGCCGGAACGTCCGCCGGGCAGATGTAGGACGGGCTGAATGCGGCGATGTGCATGCAGACGTCTTTGAGAAGCGCGGCGTCATCGCAGCCTTCGGCTTCGATCATGATGCCGATACGGCCTTCGCCGTGCATGTAACTGGCAACGGCGGGAGCTTCGTAACGGAGAGCTCTGCGGAGAACCATCTTTTCACCGAATTTGACGAACAGTTCCGCGAGTTTCTCATTTTCGATTGCCTGGGCCTGTTCGGTAACATCGCCTTCACCGGAGGTTCCGGCGAGGACGCGGGCAGCGGCTTCTTTCACATAATCATAGAACTTTTCGTTCTTGGCAACGAAGTCGGTTTCGCAAAGGACTTCGATCATAACGGCTTTTCCGCCTTCCACCGCGGCATAGATCTTGCCTTCCTTGGTGGCTTTGTCGGCGCGTTTTTCCGCTTTCGCCATACCGGATTTTCTCAGGTATTCGACGGCGGCTTCCATATCACCGTTGGTTTCGGTGAGAGCTTTTTTGCAATCCATCATCCCCGCGTCGGTCTTGTCGCGGAGTTCTTTTACCATTGCGGCTGTGATAGCGGCCATTGTGATGACTCCTTATTTGGCTTCTTCGGCCGCGGGAGCAGCGGTTTCAGCTGCAGGAGCGGCTTTTTTTCTTGCGGGTTTCTTTGCGGCGGCTTCTTCGCCTGCTGCGGGAGCGGTCTCGGCATCAGCTTTTTTCGGAGCGCGTTTCGCGGCGGGACGTTTTGCTCCGCCTTTTGCTGCCGGACGCTTTTTCGGAGCGGCTGCATCGGATTTTGCTTTTTCCGCTTTGGCGGCATCAATTTTGGCGCGTTCTTCCGCGGCGCGTTTTCCGTAGAGTTCGAGAGCGTCTTTGATCGCTTCAAGGAAAGTATCCATGATGACCTTAATGGATTTCACGGCATCATCGTTCGCGGCGATCGGATAGTCGATTCCTTCCGGGTCTCCGTTGGTGTCAACGATCGCGACGATCGGAATATTGAGCTTCTGAGCTTCTTTGACGGCGTTGTAGTTGTGGCAGACGTCGATGACGATGAGAACATCGGGGAGTCTCTTCATGTTGGCAATGCCGTCGAGATCGCGGTGAAGTTTTTCCGTCTGACGGGTCAGGGTGACGATTTCTTTCTTCTTGAGTCCGGAAGCAGCTTCGTCGCTGACGATGGCATCAATTTCCTGCATTCTCTTGATGGACTTGCGGATGGTGACGTTGTTGGTGAGAATACCGCCCATCCAGCGTTCCGCAACGTAGTCCATATTGGTGGCTTCAGCGGCTTCTTTGACGATCTGCTGAGCCTGACGTTTGGTTCCGACGAAGAGAATATTGCCGCCGTTCATGACCGTGCGCTGAAGGAAGTTGCAGGCATCGGCGATCTGGTGAATGGTCTTGGTGAGGTCAATGATGGAAATACCGTTTTTGGAACCGTAAACGAATTCTTTCATCTTGGGGTTCCAGCGTTTGGTCTGGTGTCCAAAGTGACATCCGGCTTCGAGCAGATCTTTGACTGAGATCGGCATTCTGATACTCTCTTTCTGTTTTTACGACGCTTTGCACCGGCATTTTTCTTTTGTTTATCAGCCGTGAAGACGTCTTTTTTATGTGTGTTCCGCAAAGCCTCCGGGTTGATTCAGTGGAGGTAAGGACAGTCACAGACGATCCCTTTGCAGATACATGAAATATAAATATACAGCCGGGTTGACAAAAAATCAAGTGTTTTTTGTGGAAAGTTTGAAGTTTCTGCACTGCTGTGTCTGATGCAGAAAAACAGATACGATAATACGGAACAGGTGGAAAGTCAAGCCGGAGCAATGCAAAGCTCCGGAAAATATGTTATCCGTTTGTATTTTTCCGGATTTTTTTAATTGACGAAGAATAAATTTTACATTGTACATGCGATGAAAAGCCTCTCTTAATCTGATGGATGATTGAAAAATAAGTTCTGTTTTACTGCTTTATAGCTGCAATAAAAACGCACTTTGCAGAGGTTCGTTGCAGCAAAGTGCGTACGCGTTATTGTCGGATCAGTTCATATGCCATCGGGCAATGTTTGCCGAGATCGTTGTTCGCGGTGAAAGTGATGATTCCGTTCCGATTTGTAAACGGGATTTCAGCCACGCGGTTTCCGTGCATGTCGAGTGCATAGAGTTTCGGAGTGCCGGATCCCTGATTCTTCAGCGAAATCTCCGCCGAGCCTCTGCGGATGAAATACGGCATACTGCCTGTTTTGTGGAGATGCAGGTTGCCACGGTACAGAGAATAGGTGGTGGACGGCATCACATTCGTTGTGTGGATCACCAGAACCCTGCGGCTGCGGAACAGGCTGGCATCGTCCAGTGCTCCGGCGAAGATGTTGGAGAATGTGCTGTTTTTCCGGACGGACAGCAGTTTGCCGGACTGCTCCGCTCCTTCCTGGACCAGAGCTTCACTGCGCGGCGTGACGACTTTCAACTGTTTTCCGGACGGAACGGCAGTAATCTCTCCGGTTGTGGAGATAATGACGCCATTTTTCATGAAACCGCGTTCCCGCAGTTCTGTGAATGGATCGTCGTTTCTGCAGGTTTTCAACAGTTCGTTATTGTCGAACGTATCCTTGCCGCCTTTTTCCGCGGAGACTTCGATCCCGATTTTCCCGACTGCTCCGAATACTGTGAATGACGGCAGAGGTTGTCCTCTCCATTTGCGTCCGAAATTTGTGTAGAGCAGGGCGTTTTTGTCCTTGTAAATATCGGGGCTGACGCGAAGGAGAAATTCCCGGTCGGCTTCTTTGACGTCACCGCGCAGGAAGAGCAGGGCGGTGATCAGGGCGTTATGGAAATTGACCGGGTCGTCGTAGGTTGAAAACATGCCCATTGGAACGTGTTGGCTGGACATCGGTTCTCCCCAGCGGTAGCTGAAGAGAACGGGATTGAAGTCAAATATTCCGTTAATTCCGTTCAGCGCCGCGTATGCGCCGCCCGCCGCTCCGCCTTCGGCACGATACTGATTCGGGCAGCAGAAGTGCCATTCTGTGATCATGACCGGTTTCCCTTTCTGACGTTGAGCGATCGACGCCAACGGGGTTCTGTAAATCGACTCCAGTGAACTGCGATTGTGGAAAATGAACGGCGGCTTGAACCCCGGAGAAACGATCGGATGATCAAAATACCAGTGAATATCCGTGTAGTCAAAGTTCTGACGGATCGGCGCAAGCAGAAGATTGGACGAATTGGAAATATCCGAAACCGGGACCGTTACGCCGAGTCCGCGCAGAAATTTCTTGTAATGCTGAAACGCTTTCACATGGTTTTCCATTTGAAATTGCGCCCATGTCTCCGGTGCGGGATGGTCTGTCTGCGTGATTCCCTTTTCTTTGCACCATGCATCGAACGGCGGTTTGTAAAGATCGTTCCAGAACTTGAGTGTATTCGGATATTTGTGCTCCTCATGTGTTTCCAGACGCGGATTTTCGTTGATGAGTCCGACGGAGATCAGAGCGGGATCCTCCGCCATGGTCATGCCGGTATACGGATTTTTTGTGGTGAGAATCACTTTCGCGAACCGCTCAATGTTTTTGCGGACCGCGGGATGATACCAGGATAGTATTTTGTAGATATGCGCCGTTTTACCGTGCATATCTTCAAAGCCGGAGGTCCGCATGGTGAACAGGTCGATCGTCACATAGAGCCCGGCGTTTTTCAATGCGGCAAACGTTCTGAAAAAGCGGTCGAGGCGTTCTTTGTCGATTTCAAATTTGGCGCCTTTCACCATCAGGTGCTCATCAAAATGATGCAGGCGGACTGCGTTGTAGCCAAGCTGTTTGATGAGTTTCGGAAAGAGCTTACGTTCGCGTTCTTTCATCATGTTGGCGTCTTCGGTGATGTTGCAGCCCCAGAAGCGGACCGGTTTGTCCGGTTGTTTTTCAAAGACGAATTTATCTCCTTTCACTTGCAGTTTGCCATATTTTCCTGCGGGTTCGCTGCCGCTCATCATGCTGAGATCATACGCGGAACCATCCTTGATGTAGAACGGTTGGAAGAAGTAGCGGAACTTCTTCCATTTCGGCCCATCGGCGATCACCAGCGGCGTTTCCTTGTCCACCTGAAACGGGAACGGAATATTTTTCCCCCGGACTCCGCTTGCCGCGACCACACACCAGACGCTCTGGTTGCCGGTTCGGAATGTCAGTTTTATGATCTTTTTTGCCGGGTCGACCGGAAAACGGGTCATGAACATTCCGACGGTGGAGAAGAAGTTTTCCGAGCTCCATACGCACGGCGCGTTTTTCACGTTTTGCGTGGACCACCAGTTCGCGACATCATGCTGATCCCGGACCGTGATTTTCTGTACGGAACCGTCGGCATATGTGACGTCGATTGTTCCCGCGATATGTTTGGGGGAAGACCATGCGGTGCAGTGGAGCAGATAGAGATAATCGAATTGTCTGCCGTCAACGGGAACGATGGCTTTCCGGAGCATGCTGTCACGGCTTGGATTGGCAAAGACCATCGCCGCTTTACCGTTGTTGGAGCTTGGGTCGATCACGTCGAACACAGCCGGACCGTAACAGTGTCTGCCGACCGGGAAGATACGCAGGTCATTATCCGGTCCCTGATCCGTCCATCCGCCTTTGCGGTCATTGGCGACGGAATCGGCGAAACCCATGTTGACGGCGTTGCGCAGCGAGATCGGCTCCGACTGCCACGGCCGGTATTCGAGTTCCATGGAATAGTTCAGCGTTTTTATCGGATCATGCGCTGCCCAAAGCCGGATGTGTGCGTAATCCTTGCCGTATTTTATAAGGCTGACAGAGTGTTTTTTACCGGGATAGGGAAATTTACTGACGATCAGTTCGCCGCGGTTCAGGGGGATGCGGACCGCTTTTACCGGATGCCCCCACGGACCGTGCGCAAGATGTCCCTCTTTTTCTGCAGCCAGCACAACCTGTTCAGTTTTCCAGTGGACCAGCTGGACGGTGCGGCCGAGCATAGCCTTGTTCATCCCGATCCCGAAATAACAGTTCCGGAGCATGACGGCTTCAGGAAAACTGGCAGTGTAATCCCAGCGGATTTTATATTTGCCCAGTTTGGTGATTTTGCTGATGATCGTTCCGGAAACTTTTCTGCCGTCTTTTCCGGAGATGGTCAGATCCGCTTTGATCGTTTCATTTTCCTTCCGGATATTGGAAAACGATCCGGGTTTGTAGTGGGTATCCACGAAATCCAGAATTACGAGATCGTCCATTTTGTCGAGCCGCTTTTTCTGGAAATCGGGCTGTCCGGTTTCCGCCCGGCTGATGAGTTCGATTCCTTTCTGTGCGGAATGGCGGTACCACTCGTCAGCATTCAACAACAGAGCGGCGACAGACAGAACAGCGGTGATTGTGTGTTTGAGGTTCATTGTGTTTTCCTGTTTTGATGTGTCAGAGGCTCAGACTGTTGAAATTCAGATCGAAGATGATGGCATTGCCGCCTTTATATCTTCCGTTGTATTGCGAGGCCATTGCCGCCGTTCCCATTGCGCGGGCGGAAAAATCCAGGAACAGACTGTTCGCTTTGTTTGTATGGCGCAGATGGAGCCTGTAGTTACTCCAGAGATAATGCTCCGTCTGAAAAGCGGATATCTGGCATTTTACATCTTTCAGGGCGCTGTCGGCCAGCAGCGGAGTTTTAGACGGCTGATTCTGCGGGACCCAGACAAACGCCGTTTTTCCGATTCTTTGAAGTTTGATGAAGCGTTCTGCATCGGTAGTTCTGTCATTCAGAGGAGCGCCTGTCAGACAGCCGTTCATGCCGAATGTTTCCCGTGGTGTATAGTTGGTCCCGCTGACTTCTCCTTTGAAATCCAGAGAAGGGCAGCGGAACATTTTATACCCTGTCCGGTTATACCATTTTTCCGTTACGGAGTCCGGTACGCCGAGAACGCCCTCCCGGACACTGCGCATCCAGGTGCTTGCGGTTGAGGGGGATGCAACGCTTTGGGCTGACGGGACCCAGCTGTCGAATGAGTCGATATATTGGGCGATCACCAGTCCGCTCTGCTTGAGATTTCCCAGGCAGGACATTGCTTTTGCCTTTTCCCGCGCCGATTGCAAGGCCGGCAAAAGCATGCCTGTCAGGATAGCAATGATTGCAATTACAATGAGGAGTTCTATAAGGGTAAATTGATTTGCATTCCGGGATGAAAAGAGCTGTTTCGTTTGGAAATCCTGTATTTTTAATGTCTTTGTTTTCATGCCTGGCTCCTTTTTCTTTGCTACATATTTATTGTATGTTCAATATTTTGAGGTTTGGAATGATCGGCGGATAATCCGTAACGGGTCCGGGACAGGTTCCGCCCGGCATTTCAAATCCCGCACCGGATTCATTGTGTTCGATTTCCGCATTGAACAGACCGTAAATATAGGGGAACGGTCCATATTTTGCATCAAAAAACATAACGCTCTTTCCTTTGTTTCTGAATCCCTTTGATTCGCTCTCTTTAATTATACAATAAAACAGTGAAAATGACAATAGGGAAAAAAAGCGTTTTTAAGACGAAAAATGTTACAGGTGTTTCATTTTGCGAACAGTTCCCTCTACGGTCAGTGTTGCGTTAAGGGAAAGCTCAATCGGTCTCTGATGCTGCATGACCGGACGGTTCCGGACGAAATATTCAACCCAGTCCAGCAATTCCCGGACGCGTCCCCCGATATGGTCGACATGGAGCGGATAATCCGGCCAGCGGAGATCCAGCGGACTGCCGAATGCGAGACAGCTGAACTGTCCGTATTGTTCCGGAAAGCGGGAGAGCATCCGGTTTTCGAATGCGGCATAGCCGGTTGAGGCGACAAAGAAAATGGCGGTCGGCAATTTGTTTTCCGGTGTTTTTGCCATGTACTCTTCCCAGATGTATTCATCGTACACTTTTCCGGGGATCACAATGCTGTCTATTCGCACTTTCGGGTCAATTCCGAGCATTGCCGCAATGAAGAAATTCAGGCGCGGAATGCCGTCTGTGTGCTGCTCCCGCCGATGAACCAGAATATGGCGGTGTCCCTGTTCGTACAGATATTGCGCCGCCAGCTGACAGGAACGTGCATCGTTGAAGCGAAGCTGCACATCCATTTCCGCAATGGGGAAAACACCGATCGCGAGGATGTTGGGATTTTCATGCTTTGCCGCATCAACGATCTCCTGTGGCTGAGTGGCGAGGAATAGGACGACTTCCGCGGTGGAGACCGCATTGAGAAAATTCTCCCGGTCATGCGTGCTGTTCGTGAATACGCAGTTGAAATCCTTGGAAAGCCGTTCCAGTAACGGGGGAAGGAAATAGTCGAGATAATCGTTGTCACCGGAATCGAAGATAACAGTTGTTTTTTTAGCGGAGTAGAGAAATACGCCTTTTTCATTGAGCACTTCAAGAATACGCCGCCGGGTGGTCTCTTTTACATTGTCTTTCCGGTTCAGGACACGGTAGAGAGTCGTTGCGGAGATATTCAGGTCGCGCGCGATCTGGCGGAAATTCGGTCGTTGCTGAAAGTTTCTTCGGGGCATATCCGGAGTCCTGTTTACCGCAGAAATGTGAGAATTTCCTCCAGCGGAAACCGGGCGGTCGGCTCCCGCTTTTCATCAGGATAGCCGACGGAGATGAACGAGACCGGAGTGACGTCAAACGGAAGACCGAGGATCTTTTTTGCCGCCGCCGCTTTGATCCAGCCGATCCAGCAGGTGCCGAGTCCGCGTTCTTCCGCGGCAAGCACGAAATGCTCTCCGGCGATTCCGAGGTCGATATATTCGTAATGGATTCCCGAAAGCAGCGGTGCGAGAACATGCGTTGCCAGTTTCTTTTTCATGCAGAGTACCATGATGGTCGGAGCCTGTTTCAACCACGGCATGCGGATGCCCGGAAGCAGAGCGTCGCGGCAGAGCCGTTCCCGGAGTTCCGGAGAACTGACCGCATAGAAGCGCCACGGCTGTTTATTGCAAGCGGAGGGTGCGAGACGCGCCGCCTCCACACATTCCCGGATCAGGTTGTCCGCGACCGGCTGTTCCCGGTAGGCGCGGCAGCTGCGGCGGTTTCTTACGGCGTTTTCCAGTTCCATGCGTCATTCTCCTCCGGTTTGTTTCCTTCCTGCAAAATAGAATCCGTTGGACGTATGTCCGTTCATGGTGTGATAGACAACGCTTTCCGCTTCCAGTTCCCCGAATTTGGAAAAAAGCCGTTTCATATAGCCGGGATCATGGTGCCGGAGTACGACGCCTTCCGGCAGTTCGAAGATGCCGTAAGTGCCGTAAACCTTTTCCCATGCGGCGTAACGCTCCCGGTTGCGGGGATCGCTGTTCAGAAGAAAGTCGTTGACGTAGAGCAGACCGCCGGGTTTGAGGACCCGGTGGATCTCATCCAGAAGTGCGCTCTGGTCCTGATCGGCGACAATACAGGTCAGGACGGCACAGAGCAGGACCGCATCGAATGACGCATCGGGAAAATCAATGGTATCCGCCGGCTGAAGCCGCAGGTCCAGAAACGGAAACTGGCGCTTGCCGCGTTCGATCAGACCTTCCGAAATATCAATGCCGCACAGATTGCGGAACCCAAGCGAATGAAGTTCGTTCAGGATCCGCCCGTAACCGCAGCCGACATCAAGGATTGCGGCATCCCGGTTCACATAGCGGCAGAATACGGCGGACTGCATCGGAGTCGTGAACTCCTTGGTGTCGGCGACTTTGTTCCAGTACTCCTTCTGGGTGCTCATGCCTGTTCCTTCTCTCCGAGAGCGCGGATTTTCACGCCGGCTTCCTGAAGGATTGCGCGGGAGGTGGAGTCGATCGAATACCGCTCCCGGTAGACTACTTCCCGGATGCCCGCGTTGATGATCATTTTTGCGCAGAGCAGGCACGGGCTGAATGTCGTGTAGAGCGTGGAGTCCTTGACGCAGATTCCGTGGTAGGCTGCCTGCACGATCGCGTTTTCCTCGCCGTGCGAACAGAGGCATTCGGTGAGGTTCGTGCCGGAGGGAGCATGGGAGGAACAGCGCGGACAGCCCCCCTCGTTGCAGTTGCGGATTCCGCGCGGGGTTCCGTTGTAGCCGGTCGAAATGATCCGTTTGTCCTTGACGATCACGGCGGCGACATGGCGGCGCGAGCAGTTGCTGCGGAGTGCGACCACATTCGCAATCTCCATAAAATATTCATCCCAGTCGGGGCGTTCTCTCGGCGGTTCGCTCATTTTTTTCGACTCCTTCTTTATTCAGAAAAGATCCATTTGCGAGATACCCCAGTTTTCCTCCTCGACAGGCGGATCCGGGCGTATCGGTTCTTTCGGTTCGACTTTGGTTATGGTGCCGTTTTCGACCACGCCTTCCGCCGGGTCTTTCTCTTTCGGCGCGGCGGGAGCCGCTTTTTCTTCCGGGGGCAGGTTGATCAGTGCAGGTTCGTCGCTCTGTTCCGTTCCGTCCAGATAGCGTACAAACGTGATTTTCTGCAGTTTGCGCGGGAAGAGCAGGGCTCCGCCCGCTTTCGGCGAACGCACCAGCGGTGCTTTGGAAAGATCCACATTCTGAATCTGCCGCGCCTTGATCGGGGTGTCGATCCGGCATTCATAGACTGCATTCGGGCGCGGCGTGATGAGTTCCAGCCGGCAGCCTTCCGGACAGATGCGGTACTCCTTGTCCTTGATGAACCGTGCGATCGCACACCGTTTGTAATAGACTTTGCCCGATTTCACGTTCGAGTAAACGATGCCGAATTCCGTCGATTGGTCGTATTTGCGGAATTCGTACAGTTTGTCGATAAAAATCTTGTCGGGAATATCAATGACCTTGTAAACGCCTTTCCGTTCGATGCAGAGCAGATGGTCGAATTCGTTGCAGAGGACGAGGTCATCGCTCTTCACGCTGGTTCCGACATAACAGTTCTTGCGGTCCCAGTAAACGCGGATATTGTTGAGCGCGATTGCTTTTGCATCAATTTTATTGAAGCCTTCGAGTTTGATTTCGGTGCGGCGCGGGAAATTTTCACCGTATTTGTCGAGCAGTTCCTGCAGTTTGCGGATTGCGTATTTCTTGAGCTGTTTGAGATTTTTCTGTGCCTCGTCGAGCATGGAGTTAAGCTCCGCCATCTCTTTCCGGTTCTGTTCGATATCGAACAGAGAGATGCGGCGGATCGGAATTGCGAGCAGTTTTTCGATCTCGGAATCGGGAATGATGCCTTCGGTCAGCTGATCCAGACGCTTCTGCGTTTCCCTGTCCCCGGCGGCATAGCCGCGCACACGGACGCTTTCTTCCAACTGCTGAACGAGCGGGAACCATTCGTCGCGGAACTTGTCGAGTCCGGCGCGAACCTCGGCACTGATCTTTTCCTGCGTCTTGCAGGATTCGATACGTTTATAGATACGTTCTTCGATGAAGATTTGGGCGAGGGTTCGGAAAAGCAGTTTATCCAGATACTTGCCGATTTCGATATTGAGTTCCGCGCGGAGGTAATCAAGCAGTTTTTCCGTGTTGCGGCGCAGAACGTCGGAGACGGTCATGCGGACCGGCTTGTTGTCGCGGATCACCATCATGTTGAGCGAGAGGCTCATGGAGCAGTCGGTATACTTGTAAAGCGCCTGGATCGCCCGCTGGGGATCGTATCCGCGCTGCGGAACGATTTCGATGCAGACTTCTTCCGCGGTCAGGTCATGAATCGACGCGATCTTGATTTTACTTTTATTGATGGCGCGGTCGATGGATTCCAACAGCTTCTGCGTATCGGTGAGTGCAGGGATCTCACGGATGATGAGATTCCGTCCGTCGATGTCGATCCGGGCGCGGAGCGTGATTTTTCCGTTGCCGTCTTCGTATTCGGAAGCGTCCATGATTCCGCCCTGGAGAAAGTCCGGATAGAGCTGGAACGGTTCGTCGCGCAGGACGGAGATCTGCGCATTGAGCAGTTCATTGAAATTGTGCGGCATAATGTCGGTCCGCGTTCCCGGAGCGAGTCCGGATGCGCCCATCAGCAGGAGCGACGGTATTTTGATCGGCAAACGGACCGGTTCCAGGTTGCGGGAATCGTAGGAGTCCACGAGTTCGGTGATGTCGTCGTTGAACAGCACGTCGCGTCCGAGCGGGGAAAGCCGCGCTTCGATGTAACGCGCGGCGGCGGCGCGGTCTCCGGTCACGATACTGCCGAAATTTCCCTGTTTGTCGATGAACAGTTCCTTATTGGCGAGATAGACCAGCGCGCCTTCGATGGAGGCGTCGCCGTGCGGATGAAATTTCATCGTTCCGCCGACGATATTCGCCACTTTGTGGTAGGAGCCGTCGTCGATGCGGTGCATTTCCCAGAGAATACGCCGCTGAACGGGCTTGAGTCCGTCATCGACATCCGGGATTGCGCGGTCTTTGATCACATAGGAGGCGTATTCGATGTAATTGCTGTTCATCATCCGGCGCAGCAGCTCGTTGGCACCTGCCGACTGTTCCGCGACGTCGGAGAGGTCTTCCTCTTCGTCAATGACCGTCACCGGGACGGCGGGAGTCTCTTCGACGGGAGGCACGGCCGGTTCCTGTTCGCCGGAATGATTTGCGGTTTTCTTTTTTGCCATTGTCACACCAGATTATTTTGAATGAATTCCCAGCGTTCCGGGGTGTTGTCGCCCATATAGAAACGCAGCATTTCGTTGATGCCTTTTGTCTGATCAATCGTCACCTGCTCCAGACGGATATTTTCGTCGATGAACTGCCGGAACTCTTTCGGGGAGATTTCACCGAGTCCTTTGAAGCGTGTGATTTCCGCATTTTTTCCGATCAGCGCGGCTTTTTCATCGCGTTCCTCTTCGGAATAGCAGTAGTAGGTCTTTTCGTTTGCCTTCTCCTCCGGGGCGCCGTTTTTGTCTTTTTTCGCCGTTCTGCGTGTCGCTTTCCGTTCGTCTTTCTTTCCTTTCGGCCGCACGCGGAAGAGCGGCGTTTCAAGGATGTAGAGATGGCCTGTTTGAACGAGCTGTTCAAAATAGGAGAGGAAGAACGTAATCAGCAGATTGCGGATATGCAGTCCGTCCACGTCGGCATCGGTTGCGATCACCACTTTGTTGTAGCGGAGATTTTCGATGTCCTCTTCGATGTCGAGCGTGCGCATGATGCAGAAAAGCTCTTCGACCGTATAGACCGTTTCCAGTTTTTTGCCGAAACAGTTGAACGGCTTTCCCTTGAGAGCGAACACCGCCTGCGTGTTGGGGTCACGGCTCTGGACCATTGATCCGCCCGCGGAATCGCCTTCGGTTAGGAAGATCATGGTTTCGCTTCCGTATCCGGAGCGGTCGCCGAAATGATATTTGCAGTCACGCAGTTTGCTGTTGCGGATGCTGAGTTTCTTTTCAAACTCCTTGCCTTTCTTTTTGACCGCCTGAATTTCCTTGCGGACATCCTCGTTTTTCTTGATTTTTTCGAGCAGCAGGTTGGCTTCTTCGGTGTGACGGTAAAGGTAGTCTTCGACCGCCTGTTTGACGGCGGGAACGATCCAGCTTTTCACGTCGGTGTTGCCGAGCTTGTTCTTGGTCTGCGATTCAAAGACCGGCTCCTGAAGTTTGATGGCGATGGAGCCGACGATGCCGCCGCGGAGATCCTTGGCGTCATAGTCTTTACCGGAGTATTCGTTTACCGCGCGGAGCAGGGCTTCCTTGAAAGCGGATTCGTGTGTGCCGCCGTCGTTGGTGTATTGTCCGTTGACGAATGAGAAATAGCTTTCCCCGAAATCCGCCACATGAGTGAACGCAAATTCAAGCGTTTTATCTTTGTAGTGAATGACTTCATACAGACTTTCGTCCTGTACGCGGTTGTCGATCAGGTCCTTGAGTCCGTGTTTGGAGTAGAACCGCTCGGCACCGTTCAGATACAGGGAGAGCCCGCTGTTCAGATAGGCATACATCCACAGACGTTTCTTGACGAATTCCGGATTGATGTGATATTTCGGGAACAGCTGATTGTCCGGTACGAATTCGACCTGCGTTCCGTTGCGTTCTTCGGTGTCGCCGCTGTCCTCCCGGACAAGTTTTCCCCGTTCGAATTCGGCGCGTTTGAATTTGCCGTCGCGGTACGAGGTGGCGATGAACCGTTCAGAGAGCGCGTTGACCGCTTTTGTACCGACGCCGTTCAAACCGACGGAGAACTGGAATACGTCGCTGTTGTATTTTGCTCCGGTATTGATCTGTGAAACGCAGTCCACGAGTTTTTCCAACGGGATCCCGCGTCCGTAATCGCGGATTTTAACAAAATTTTCGCGCAGGGTCACGTCGATCCGCCGTCCGCAGCCCATGATGAATTCGTCGACGGAGTTGTCGATCACTTCCTTGATGAGAACGTAAACACCGTCGTTCTCATGGGTGCCGTCGCCCAGTTTCCCGATATACATGCCCGGACGATGGCGAATGTGCTCCAGCGAGCTCAAAGTTTTAATAGCATCTGCATCATAGGCAACCGCGGTGGGGACCGGGGAGCTTATGTTATCCTGTTCGTCATCCATAAATCGTCTTTCTTCCGTGTTTAGTCTTCCGCCGCCGGGCGGATTCAAAAATATATATCGGCGGGCCCGATTTTCAAGTCTTTTTCTCAAAAAATATGGCGCAGCCCAAGATCGTCGATAAAGCCTTTTCCGGTTCCCGCCTGAGCGATGATTTCGACTTTTCCGAACTTTTCGATCATTTTCAGGTTGTCGCGGATGAGGATTCCGGGATCTTCCGGGACGCGGTTGACGATTACTCCGCGCACTTCCACATCTCTGCGGCGCAGTTCGTTGATGGTCAGCACGGTGTGGTTGATCGTGCCGAGCGCGGCGTCGGCAACGATGACCGCCGGGATTCCGAGTGCGGCGGGAATATCCGCCATGATCTGCCGCTGATTCAGCGGAACATAGATGCCGCCGGCGCTTTCGAGCAGGAGTACGTCCGGATTGTATTGCGTTCTGATTTTTGCATACGCATCCGTGATCCGCTTCAAGTCGATTTCAAGCCCCGCCAGTTCCGCCGCAAGATGGGGCGAAGATTCAAATTTGAGACAGTACGGGCACGCCAGCTCCATCGGGATGTCGAGGATTCCGGGGGCGGCGGCTTTCACTTTGCCGAGATCGCCGTTCATCGGATCGGTCATGCCGGTCTGCGCCGGTTTCATGACGGCGGTGGAAAAACCGCGGTCCGTCGTGTAGCGGGCAAGCAGCGAGGTTACATAGGTTTTGCCGATGTCGGTTCCGGTTCCGGTGATAAAATATGTTTGGCTCATAATCAATTTCCGTCCTTTCTGAGCGGGATGAATCCGTGCGCGGGCAGGCTGCTCCGGAATGCGGGCGACAGAAGCCGTTCCGCGAGTTTCCGGACCGCTTCCGGCGCCGCCGGATCAAGCGAAAGACTATACCGTTTCACGAGCGGATAGCGTCCGCTCATGACCGGTTCGAATTCCGGAGCGACGCCGTCCACGGACAATAGTTTGAGTTCGTTGTCGGGTTCCAGCAGGTAGGCGAGGGGCAGGAGAGCCACGGCGGTGACATCTTTTTTTACGAGTTCCGCCGCGATCCGTGCGGAACTCGTTTCCACAAAATGGGTTTTGCCTTTTGAGGGACCGCTTTTTGACCGGAGCGAACCCGATGCCAGATAGATATTGCGCACGGGGACGTCCGTTCCCTGCCAGTACGGGTACTGGTTCTTCATGATTTTCATCACGTCTCCGGAAGAGATGTCGTTCAGCGGGTTTTTCCGGTTCACTGCAAGGATGGTTCCTTTCAGGGCAAAGGGAATCGGCTGAACATCGGGAAGGCGGTTCGTGGAGATTGCCAGCAGAGGCCTGGCATCCAAAGCGTCCGCATCCGCCGCAAGAACCGGCTGATGTTCCGGCATTTGTTCCGAGAGCTCCCGGACGGCGGGGCGGACCAGTTCGATCAGCCCGCCCTCCGCCGCGATCCGGAGTTTCGGCAGTGCCAGCGAATCCGCCGTCAGCAGAAATGCGGAAGCTCCGGCGACAAAGGCGGGAAGTGCGGTCAGACAGCGCATTTCCGCGTCTCCAGCATCCGGTTCAGGAATTCGGCGGGGACCGCGAGCGAACCGGCGCCGGAACCGAGTTCGATTCCGGGCTGATTGGCTCCGTGGTAATCGCTGCCGCCGGATTTCAGCACGCCGGCGGCTTCGGCGATCTCGTGCATCATCTGCGTCTGATGTTCAGAGAACATGGAATAATTGGTTTCGACGGCGTCGATACCGAATTCCTGCAGCTTCCGCAGCATTTTTTTTGCGTATCCGCGTTCGCCCGCCTGTCCGCTTACGGGATGAGCCCAGACGGCGAGTCCGCCCGCCGCATGGATTGCCGCAACAGCTTCGGCGGCTTCCGGGAGTTCGCGCGGAACATACGCCCGGCAACCGCGTTTGAGACATTGTACAAAGACATCCTGCATGGTTGCAAAGTAGCCTTTCCGGATCAGCAGGGCTCCGATATGGGGACGCCCGATGCTTTCGCCGCCGGCGGCTTCGCGCAGTTCGTCGTATGAGATCTGATAGCCGAGCACGCAGAGTTTCTGCACGATTTCCCGGTTCCGTTTTTCGCGTCCGTTCCGCATTTTGCCGAGCAGTTCCAGCAGAGCCGGTGTTCCGGGATCAATAAACAGCCCGACAATATGCACTTCCTTCGAGAAGAGCCGGGAGGATATTTCCACGCCCGGAACTCCGGTGATTCCCGTTTTTCCGGCTTCCGCAAGAAATTCCGGAAGCCCGGAAACGGTATCGTGATCGGTCAGCGCAATCCCTTTCAGCCCTTTTTCACATGCCCGCCGGATCAGTTGCGCCGGTGTATCCGAGCCGTCCGATGCGATGCTGTGTGTATGTAAATCAATAAGATCAGGCATAATTCTCCATTCGGTTTCAACCTGATAACATAGCACGTTTCCGGCTGTTTTACAAGTAAAAACGGAACGGTTTTTCAATCAGCCCGCAGTAGACGGGAAGAACTGGCTTGGATCCTCTCCGAGCGCCTTGCCGATCTTGATCGCGGCTTTCCGGGAAAGCGGGCGCCTGCCGTTTTCGTATGCGGAAAGAACGGTCTGCCCGATTCCGCTTTTTTCGGCAAGCAGTCTTTGGGAGAGTCCGCGTTTCAGGCGGAAGTTCTGCAGCAGCTGACCGGGAGCGGGCTGCTGTCCGGGGACTTCCGTATCGCCGGATCTCTCGTGTGACATATTGCTCAGCACTGTTATGGGGTAGCGGTCCCGGAGATACTCAAGCAGTTCTGTAACAGCCTTTTTGGAACCGGACAGCGCCAGTTCGACACGGGGAATTTCCACAATAGCCAGCATTCTGTACCTCCAGATCTTCGGTTGACGGATGATGTTCCGCTTATGGCATAAGATAGCACTTTATGACAATATGTCAAGAAGATTTCCGCCGGATGTAAAAAACGGGGTTGAAATCCCCGGAAAATGAAGTACATTTCCCAATTATTCATCAAGATTACGGACGATTGATATGATTGACTTCAAGGATGTTTCGAAACATTACGGCGCGCGCGATATTTTCAACGGTGCGTCATTCCGCGTGGAAAAAGGTGAACGGGTCGGTGTAGTCGGGCCGAACGGATCGGGGAAGAGTACGCTCTTTTCCATGATTACCGGAGAGCTTTCCGCCGATAAAGGCGAGATCACGGTTCCGCAGAAAGCGCGGATCGGCCTGCTTCATCAGCAGTTGGACTTTTTCCGGGATGAAGAACCGCTGATCGAATTCGTCGCCACAATCGGCGGCGAACTGCCGCGTCTTCAGAGCCGGATGCAGGAACTGGAAGTCCGGCTGGCGGAAAATCCTTCCGATCAATCCGCGCTCCGGGAACTCGGAGAGCTTCAGACCCGGTTCGAGCATATCGGCGGATACGATATCCGTCACCGGGCGGCAGCCGCTCTTGCCGGACTCGGTTTCCGGGAAGAGGACCGGAACCGTCCGATGGGGGACTTCAGCGGCGGGTGGCAGATGCGCGCCTGCATGGCGCGGACCCTGCTCAGCGAACCCGATATTCTGCTGCTGGACGAGCCGTCCAACTATCTGGATATTCCCGCAGTGGAGTGGCTGCAGAGACGGCTCCGGAGTTTTGAAGGAACGCTTATGCTGATTTCGCACGACCGTTTTCTGCTGAATTCTCTGACCGGAGTGACGCTGGAAGTCAATAACGCGAAAATCGTCCGTTATCCCGGAAACTATCAGTATTATGTGCGGGAGCGTGAGGAAAGACGGCGCCATGCGGAGGCCGCCGCGACCAATATTGAGCGCAAAAAAGAGCAGTTGGAACGTAACATCAACCGTTTCCGCGCCAAAGCGACGAAAGCCGCGCAGGTGCAGTCCTGGATCAAGATGCTGGACCGGATCGAAGACGTGGAAGTTCCCGACGACCTGCATTTCCGCGGAACGATCCGCATTCCGCCTCCGCCGCACTCCGGCGTGGAGACGGTCCGGCTGGAGAACGTCTCGTTTGCTTACGAGGAGGGGAAGACGATCCTGCAGGATGTGAATCTGCATATCGAACGCGGCGAAAAAGTCGGCATCATCGGGTACAACGGAGCGGGCAAGACGACTCTGCTGAAACTTCTTGCCGGACGTCTGGAGCCCTCGCAGGGGACGCGGACGCCGGGACATAAGGTGATTGTCGGTTATCAGGCTCAGGAATTCGCCGAGCTCCTGCCGCCGGAAATGAGCGTGTACGATATTGTCAGACAGGCCGCCGCGGCGGATGTGACCGGACAGCGCGTCCGGGAGATTGTCGGAGCGTTCGGTTTTTCCGGCGAGGACGCGCAGAAGCTCTGCAAAGTGCTCAGCGGCGGAGAGAAGATCCGTCTCTGCTTTGCCCGTATTTTTGTCAATCCGCCGAATCTGCTGGTTCTGGACGAACCCACAACACATCTTGACATTGCCGCGCGCGAAGCTCTGCAGCAGTCGATTCAGGAATATACCGGAACGGTCTGCATGGTCAGTCACGACGTGGAGTTTCTGCGCGGAGCCGCCAATATCATTCTGGAAGTGCGCGACCACAGGGCAACGCGTTTTCAAGGCGGGTACGATTACTATAAAGAGAAGTTGCTCGAACTGGAACAGAAAAGCTCCGTCCGTTCCGCGCCGGCTGCTGCCACCGTGGTTTCCGCCGATTCGCAGAAAGAGCGCCGGAAAGAACGCGCCGCCCGTCGTCAGGAGCTTTCCAAAGACAAGAAGCGGCTGGAAAAGCTGGTTGCGGAAATGGAAAAGCGCATAGAGACCGCCGAGACGGAAAAAGCGGAGATTATTGAAGCTCTGTCGGATCCGTCCGGAAACAGGGATTTCGCCGCGCTTCAGAAGCGCCTGAGCGAACTTGACGCGGAAATAGATTCCTGTACGGAGAACTGGGAAAGGGAAGCCGCCGCTCTTGAAACGCTGATGGCGGAGTACAACGCCATCAGCGGGCTCTGAATTTTTTCCGCAGCCTGAATATTGGATCAGATGGACGCTGGTTCCGTCACGGAGACCGCGCCCAGTACCGTCTGTGCTGTTTTCATGGATTATCCTTTCAGCGCGGGCTGAGCCGCGATCATCCCGGAGGTGTCGCTGCACTGCTGGAATACCCGCAGATCAAAGACCGGCAGGATTGCAAGCAGATGATCGAAAATGTCCGCCTGTGCTTTTTCGTGGGGGATCCACTGAACATCCCGCGTGAAACAGTAGATTTCCAGCGGGATTCCGGTCACTCCGGGCGGGAGCTGACGGACCAGCAGGATCATATCCTGATTGATCTGCGGATTGCTGCGGAGATATTGTTCCACATATGCCCGGAATGTGCCGAGATTGGTGATGCGGCGTCCGTTAATCGGCTTTGCCCCCTGATCGGCGAGCCGTGCGTTCCATTCGGCAAGTTCGCCGCGTTTGCGTTCGAGATAATCGTTGAGAAGCACGAAGTCTTCGAGCCGCCGGATCTCCTCCTCATCCAGAAAACGGACGCTGCGCTGGTCAATGAACAGAGAACGTTTGATGCGTCGTCCGCCGGACTCAAACATGCCGCGCCAGTTTTTGAACGAGTCGGTAATGAGCTTGCGCACGGGAATTGTGGAGATTGTCTTGTCCCAGTTCTGCACCTTGATGGTGTGCAGGGCGATTTCTGTGACGAAGCCGTCCGTGTTCTGACTGGGCATTTCGATCCAGTCCCCGATGCGGACCATGTCGTTGGAACTGATCTGCATGGCGGCGACGACGGAAAGGATCGTGTCCTGAAAGATCAGGATCAGAACCGCCGCCATTGCACCGAGTCCCGAAAGCAGAAGCAGAGGACTGCGGTTGATGAGCGTGGCGACGATCAGGATCACCGCGATCGTCCAGATGCAGATTTTCATAAGCTGAAGATAGCCTTTGATCGGACGGTTTGCCGCATCCTCCCGCCGCCGGTAGAAAATATCGACGAGATCCAGTACATTGCAGAGCGCAAGCGAGAACACGAGAATGATGAATGCACAGCTCACGTTGCGGATCAGAATGGCGGGAATCTCGTGAATGCCGGGAATTGCGGAAGCTCCTGCCGCCAGTACGACCGCCGGGATGATGTTTGCCAGACGCGATACGATTGCCAGATAGACGCGGTGTTCCTCGGTTCCCGCCGCGGGGAGAATCCGCAGAAGCCGGCGCAGCCCCCGGTAGAGAACAAATCTGGTGATGACGTTGACGATCAGTGTAACGAAGATCAGCGCGGCTGCCACCGCGGCGCTGTATGCCCATGGATACGGTTCCAGTATTTCCTGCAATGAGTTCAGAAATTCCATGTGTTTTCCTTTCTGCTGTCGTGTGATGCCCTGTACTATATCCCCTGACAGCCGGATTTAAACCGGGATCCGGAAAAAATAGTCCGTTTTTTCCGGTTTTCCGGGGTTGCAGTCATAAAAAGATGTGATATTTTATACAAAATAACTGTTTTAACTTTAAGGTGAACCATGAAAATTCTCGTAGGCCTCAGCGGCGGAGTCGATTCCGCCGTGACAGCTCTGCTTCTGAAACGTGCCGGCCACGACGTTTCCGGCGCGATCATGTCGATTTGGAATGATAAGAACCCCTGGAAAGGCGGGCAGCGCAAAGCCTGTTACGGCCCCGATGAAAAAGAGGATATCGAAAGCGCACGTTCCGTTGCGGAGACGATCGGCATTCCGTTTCATGTGTTTGACTGCTCCGCGGAATACGAAAAGATCGTTTTGGAAAATTTCAAAGACGAGTACAATTCCGGACGAACGCCGAATCCCTGCATCCGCTGCAACAGCCTTGTGAAATTCGGCGTTTTGCCGTTTGTCGCGAAAAAGGCGGGAGTTGAATTCGACAAGTTTGCAACCGGGCATTATGTGCGGCTCCGGGAACGGGACGGCCGCTATCAGCTTCTGCGGGCGGTTGATCCGGGCAAAGATCAGTCTTATTTCCTGTACCGCCTGAAACAGGAACAGCTTGCGAATGTCCTGTTCCCGCTTGGCGAACACCGCAAGTCGGAGATCCGCCGGATTGCAACGGAAAGCGGACTGCCGGTCAGCGACCGTCCGGACAGTCAGGATTTCTATTCCGGTGATTACCGGGAACTGCTCCAGCGTTCCGAGCAGCAGGGGGAGATCATTGACGAAACCGGAAAAGTCGTCGGGCATCACAGCGGTTTCTGGAGCTATACCATCGGACAGCGCCGCGGGCTCGGCGTCGCGGCGAAACACCCGCTTTATGTAGTCCGGGTCGATCCTGAAAAAAACATTGTTTACGTCGGTCCGGAAGAGATGCTGAAAAAGACAAAAATGCGGGTTACGGAGCTCAACTGGAGCGGTATTCCCGCTCTGGAGGGACCGCGGGATGTCCGTATCAAGGTGCGGTCGATGGGAAATGGAACCGCGGGTTCGGTTTCGCCGGAAGCCGACGGCTCCGTCAGCGTCACGTTCTACGAGGAACAGAAATCGCCCACGCCGGGACAGTCCGCCGTATTTTATGAAGACGATCTTCTGCTTGGCGGCGGATTGATCGGGGATGTGAACTGATGACGGATGCGGAACTCAGACATCTGCTGGAACTGACCGACCCGGAGGAGCAGGAGGCGCTGTTCCGTTCCGCTTACGAAATGAAGCTGCGCCATATCGGGCCGAACGTCAGTCTGCGCGGTCTGGTGGAGATCAGCAACGTCTGCCGCAAGAACTGTTATTATTGCGGTATCCGTGCGGGAAATCCGAATCTCCGCCGGTACCGTGTCGGAAAAGAGGAGATCATCGCTTCCGCTCTCTGGGCGTATGAACACCATTACGGTTCCGTGGTTCTTCAATCCGGAGAAATCGCGTCCGAAGAGTTCGTGGAGTTCGTCGAATCCACTGTTCGCGGGATCATGGAGGGGAGCAATGGAGAACTCGGTATCACGCTCAGTTGCGGGGAACAGGATGTCCGCGTGTATGAACGTTGGCGCAAGGCGGGGGCGCGCCGCTATCTGCTCCGGATTGAGGCGTCGGATCCCGCGCTCTACCGCAGACTGCATCCGGCGGATCATGATTTTGAAGTGCGCAGGGAGTGTCTGCGCAGACTGCGGGAACTGGATTATCAGGTCGGTTCCGGAGTGATGATCGGGCTTCCGGGGCAGACTGTGGAGAATCTGATCCATGATCTGCGGTTCTTTCAGGAATTCGATCTGGATATGATCGGCATGGGGCCCTATATTCCGCACGAGGATACCCCGCTCGGCGCGGGGATCGCGGTGACGCCGGAATTCAAGCGGGAGCAGCTCGAAAAAGGATTGCGGATGATCGCCTGCACACGTCTGCTTCTGCGCGATGTGAATATCGCTTCCACGACCGCGCTTCAGGCTCTGGCGGACGACGGGCGCGAGCGCGGACTTCTGGCGGGAGCGAACGTCATCATGCCGAATGTCACCGATACGTCGTACCGTCGCGGCTATCAGCTTTACGCAGGAAAACCGAGTCTGGATGAGAATTCCGAACAGTCCTGCGACAATCTTACCCGCCGGATTCATTCCATCGGGGAAACCATACTTTGGGATCAGCACGGGGATTCCCGTCACTATTTCAACCGCAAACAGGAAACGGAACAATGATGATTCAATCGACTGTCGGCGAAATCTGCGTGAAAGGCGATTTCGGAACCGCATGGACTCTGAGCCATACACAAACGGTGCTTGAACCGGGCCTTGAAGTGATCCGCCTGCATCTGGAAACTCCGGACGAACTTCCGCCGCCGGGTTTCACGCTTTCATGGAGCGTTCCGCAACTGGATATGCAGACCCGCTGGCATCCGAAATCCATTTTCAACCGCTATATTCCGGCGGACTGGGGTGGATCGACGGAGTCCGACCTGGCAACATCCGCTCCTCTGATGGCGTTCCTGAACCTGAAAGGGCAGAACCGGCTGACGTTTGCCGTTTCCGAGGCAAAACGGTTTGTCAAGTTCAGCGGCGGAGTCTGCGAGGAGTCGAACCGGATCGGCTGTAAAATTGAGCTGTTCACGGTTCCTGAAGCTCCGCTTCACTCTTACGATGTTGAACTGCGTCTTGACACCCGCAGTATTTTCTATGCCGATGCGATCCGTTCCGTCGCCGAGTGGTTCGCCTCGTTTCCCGAATACAAACCGGCTGTCGCGCCGGAAGCCGCGTTCGAGCCGATCTATTCCTCCTGGTACAGTTATCATCAGCAGCTGTTCGACCACGAACTGGAGGCGGAGTGCGCCCGTGCCGGGGAATACGGCATGAAAGGGATCATTGTCGATGACGGCTGGCAGACCGACGACAGCAATCGCGGTTATGCATTCTGCGGAGACTGGGAAATCTCGAAAAAACGTTTTCCCGACATGCGTGCCCATGTGGCGAAGATCCATGCGCTCGGCATGAAATACGTTGTCTGGTATTCGGTCCCGTTTGTCGGATTCAAAAGCAGGGCGTACGACCGTTTCAAAGGGAAATTCCTCTATGAGAATCAGCGTCTGAACACTGCTGTGGTGGATCCGCGTTTTCCGGAAATCCGCGAGTATCTGATCAATATTTACGAGACTGCGATCCGGGAATGGGATCTTGACGGATTCAAGCTGGATTTCATTGACAGCTTCTGTTACTATGTCTATGGTTTCAAGGATCCGGCGGTTGCGGAGAACTATGCCGGACGCGATATCAAATCGCTTCCGGAAGCGTGCGACGTCCTGCTTTCCGAGATCATGCGCCGGCTGCGCGCGCTGAAACCGGATATTCTGATCGAATTCCGTCAAAGCTACATCGGTCCGGCGATCCGTAAATACGGCAATATGCTTCGGGCGGCGGACTGCCCTGCGGATATTCTGTCGAACCGTCTCCGTACTTTGGACCTTCGGCTGACGTCCGGCAACACCGCGGTGCATTCGGATATGCTGGAGTGGAATGAGAACGAGACGGCGGAGCTCGCCGCGCTTCAACTGCTGAATGTTCTGTTCAGCGTTCCGCAGATTTCGGTCCGTCTGGACAGGATTCCCGAATCGCACCGCCGCATGCTTCACTTCTGGCTGGATTTCTGCATCCGTCACCGGGAAGTTCTGCTGCATGGATACCTGAAACCGTATCATCCGGAGATGAATTACCCGATCGTCTCCTCCGAAACCGCCAGAGAGAAGGTGATCGCGGTCTATAATTACGGTCAGGTGGTGAAAGTTGCCTGCGATCCGGGCAAACCCTGTTATGTGATCAATGCCACGGGACGCTCGGAACTGGTCCTGGAATTGCAGAACGTTCCCGTTTCCGCGGAGCTGTTCGACACGTTCGGCCGTCCGGTTTCCGTTCCGGTGCTCAAAGCGGGACCCGCCCGCGTCTCCATTCCCTATTCGGGATTGCTGGTTCTGAATTTCTGAACAGATGCAGTGTGCTCCCGGTTTACAGGGAGTACACTGCGATTTCCATGCCTTCCGCCGTCACAGCGCCCGCAGCGGGACTGGCGAGCGGAACCGCAAAATAAAACAGTCCTTCTTTTTCAAAGAATTCAGCGGAAACAACGTCTATGATCAGGCGTCCGGTCAGCTGTTTCATCTGCGGCGGAAGAGCGTAACATCGTTTTTCCATTCGCAATTCGTGTGAGACGAAATCAAACGTCAGGGTGTTGAGCCCGATTTTCAGAACAGCAACGGGGGCGGTCGTGTGCAGTTCGATTTCCATTGCTTCTGTTCCTGTGCCGCTCTCTTTCCGTTCCGGGATTGCGAAAGGGAAGACCAGCAAGGTGGAATTGCTCAGACGGAATTCGACCGGAAGAGTCATGCAATGGGCGTAATACCGCGTCGCATGATGCAGCTGCAGCCATGCCAGATAGATGATGCGTCCGTCCGGGGCATTGTGTACAAGCTGTCCTGCATAACAGCCCGGTTCGGTTCCTTTCGGGAAGAAACTCCGCACATCCGTTTCAAAGTGAATTCTGCCGTGCTTGATTGTTCCGACCCGGTAAAATCCGTTTGCTTCAAAGAAAACCCATTTCCACCGCTTATCCGCTTCATCCTGAATGCGGAACAGTCCGGGACATTCCCGTCCTTCTCCGAGTTCATAGCGGTCCGTTTCTGTCCAGTGCAGCAGATCGTCGGAACGGTAGAGCGCGAATTCTTTTGGATCTTCTGAGAGAAACAGCGCCATTCTCCAACAGTTTTCCTCCGGATCGAATACGATTGCGGGATCGCGTTCTCCGGTTTCGCGCGATTCAGTCAGCAGCGGATTGCCGGAATATTTGTGAAATGTCCGCCCGTCATCCACACTGAAAGCAAGATTTTGGGTTGCCGGGCGTTTTGCCGGAGCAAGGTCGCCTGCCGCTGTATAATAGAGCAGGATTGGCGGCTTTCCGGGGACGGCTTGAAGCCCGCTCCGGTTTTCTCTGTCTATGACCGCACAGCCGGAAAACATTGCGCCGGTTTCATCGGGATGGAGCACGATCCGGTCATGCTCCCAGTGGAGCAGATCGCGGCTTGTTGCATGAAACCAATGCATATTGCCCCATGCGGCAGCAAACGGATTGTACTGATGAAACAGATGCCAGACGCCGTCTTTGTAATAAAGTCCGTTCGGATCGTTCAGCCAGCCCCGTGCCGCGGTGTAATGAAAGTGCGGACGTTCCGGTTCTTCTGCCGGATCGGGCAGCGGAGAGATTTCCTGTTTCCATTGCAGATTCATGAAAAATGCCGGGGACGATTCGATTTCGACAGTTTCTCCGGCGAACGGAACGGGATAGTCCGCAGTGAAGTCCGCTTCTGCCGCCGGGCAGGGGGAAAGTTCCAGTTTCATGCATTTTCCCTGTCCCCAGCGGAACAGAACGGAAATTCGTTCCGCTTGTGTTTTTACGGGAACCGACAGAATATTTCCGGCTGTGAGTTGCTGTTTCATGAAAAATTCCTTTTTTTTGTGAATGAAGAATATTGTGTCAGGTTAATCCGCGTTCCCAGTTGAATTTGGAAATCGCATTCTGCGTTCCGGTTACCCGGAGATCAACGATCCGGTCGGCGGGAATGCGGGGGGCTATCGACATCGCGGCGGCTGGATGCAGAAGCGTCAGACCGTCGGCTTTGCGTATCAGAAAGGTTTCTCCGTGCAGATCGGTCAGGCTCCGGATAACCGCGGTCTCCGCCCGTGTCGCCAGCAGTACGGGATGTCCCTGGCAGTAAATCTCGACCGGCAGAGGCGAGTTGCGGATGAGCGCTTCAACGTCGGTTTCGGAAAGTTCGATATGGGCATGAACCGCTGTTGCGCCGAGACTCTGCAGTTCCCGTGCCGCAAAAGAGTTTGCAACCGGCAGCGGCGGAGCCGTGCGGATCTCAATGCCGGGGAATGAATTCAGAATATGAAAATGGGAAAGCGAGGTTGCGCGGAAAACCCGGACGCCCGCGTCGACCGCATCGGCGATCCGTCTGATCAGCGCGGGAATTTCCGTTTCCGGAGTGAAGAACGGCAGGATGCACTCCCGTTCCGGATCCGGATTCGCGTTCAAGTCTTCGGCAATGATTCCGTTTTCCGTTTCCGGCGCAGTTCCGGGACGTACAAAAAAGATCGTTCGCGTATGTTCCGGGGGCGGAAGCGGCGTATGTGTCCGGCAGTCGTTCAGCAGTCGTTCCGCTTTCCGGCTGGAGGCTTCGCGGAGCTGCGGAACGGAGATTTCCCGGTTCACCCATTCCTGAAAAGCACGTTTCAGCGCTTTCTGATGGTCGCGGCGGAGAAAGTAGGAGCCGTCCACCGAGGCTGTGATGCGTCCGGCGGAGAACGGGGTATCGGGCAGGGAACGGAAAAGCGCCGTCAGTTCGCCGGAGGAGAATGCGCGTTTTTCCGCCGGTTCCGTCTGTACCGGGAAATGCCGGATCTTGGACGCGGCGGAAACGGCCAGTCCGGTTGCGGAAAGCCGGAGTTCAAAATCCAGTACGGGCCCCTGGAGCGGGAGATTGGCGCACCGTTTCTCCATGGTGTCGTGTGTTTCGCCGATCCGGTAAAGAATGCCGTTTTCAAAAATCGTTTTGCCGCGGAACGGAATGCGGCAGAGCTGTCCGGGAAACGCTTTTTTGACAGGACGCTTCCCGATGAATAGTTCCAGAATGGTCAGCGCTTCCCCCTCGTCTCCTGCGGCGGATTGAACGCGGATATTGTCGCCGATGTGCAGGCGTCCGGTCAGTTCCGCTTCAAAGGAATCGTGCAGAACGCGGCGGACGCGTCCGCAGAACTGTCCGACTCCTCCGGGAGCGTCGGGGCGGATCAGAGTCCGCATGGAGTCCTGCGTATAGAATCCGAGGGAACGTTCGCGGGAGCAGGTGCGGCCGAGCAGTTCCAGCGTCTCTTCTTCCGGGGCTCCGTCGAGCGCTTTCCGGTAGGCGGCGACCACATTCGCCACATAATCCGCTTTACGGAGCCGCCCTTCGATTTTGAGAGAGGCGATGCCGAGTTCGCGGAATTTCGGGATCAGACGGATTGCGGCAAGATCGCGGGTTGAGAGATAGAATGCGTTTTTTGCCCGATCGGAGCGGAAAAGACGACGGCACGGCTGCTTGCAGCGTCCCCGGTTGCCGCTTGCTCCGCCGAGCCATGAGGAGAACAGACAGGTCCCGGAGAGGCATGCGCAGAGCGCTCCGTGAACGAATACTTCCAGTTCGACCGGAGATTCCGCCGCGATCCGTTCCAACTCTTCCATCGTGACCTGACGTTCCAGAATCACGCGTTTTGCGCCCATTCCGGCAACCGTTTTGACCGCTTCGGAGTCGTGCAGAGCCATCTGCGTGGAGGCGTGGATCGTGAGAGCGGGAAAATAATCGCGGATCATCCGCAGAGCGCCGAGGTCCTGCACGATGACCGCATCGGGACGCAGGGCGTCCAGTTCGGCAAGCGTCTGAGCCGCATCCGCGAGTTCGGATTCCCGGATGAGCGTGTTGAACGTGACGTAGACTTTGCGTCCTGCCTTGTGCGCGTATGCGATGAGGCGGGACATGTCGTCATAGGAAAAATTGTCGCTCCGTTCACGGGCGTTGAATTTTTTCATGCCGCAGTAGACTGCGTCCGCGCCGGCGTCGAGCGCCGCCAGAGCGACGGGCAGCGATCCCGCCGGGGCAAGAAGTTCAATCGGATGTGTCATGCCGGGTACCTTCTGTTTGCAAAAAAAGAAAACGGATGTCTGCCGTAATATAGCAGACATCCGTTGAAATGAAAACCGGAAATCGAAAATTACTTGATAACGATTTCTTTTCCGGCAGCGGCGGAGTCATAGATGCCGTTGAGAATCTTCTGAACGGCGAGTCCGGCTTCGCCCGGAGCGCGGAGTTCGGTTCCGTTCAGGCAGCCGCTGACCCAGTTTCTGAGTTTGGCGGTGAAGAGCATGTTCCAGTCGCTGGAGGGGAGATAGCCCGGGACTTCATTGATCATGGTTCCGGCGCAGTCGCGGTAGATTTCCGCGGGACTCCAGGAACCGCCGCCCTTGTCGCCCATGAACGTGAAGTTCCAGACGTCTTCCTTGATGTGGGCGGAGAAAGAGGATTCGATCTGCATGATCGCGCCGTTGGCGAAACGGATCTGCCCGATCGCGAGGTCTTCGACCGTGAAAGTCTTCCAGTCCCAGTTCGGCCACATGGAGACGACTTCGGACGGTTTGTCTCCGATGTAGGTCCAGACGTTTCCGGAGGCCGCGACCGGTTTCGGGGAGCCCATGAAGTAGTGTGCCACTTCGATCAGGTGCACGCCGATGTCGATCATGGGGCCGCCGCCCTGGAGCTCTTTCTGTCCGAAAACACCCCAGTTCGGAATTCCGCGTCTGCGGAGCGCACGGCATTTGACGAACATGATATTGCCGAACTGTCCTTCATCGCGTGCGCGGACGAGGAATTCGGTGTTGTTGTGGTATCTCTGCTGGAAACCGACGGAGAGTTTGCGTTTGTTTTTCTTCGCAACTTTCACCATTTCCTCGCACTCTTTGACGTTCATGCCCATCGGTTTTTCGGTGATGGCATGGCAGCCGGCGTTGAGGGCGTCGATCACGGCGGGAGCATGTACGCCGTTCGGGGTGCAGACGTCAACCGCATCGGGCTTGATTTTCTTGAGCATGACTTTCCAGTCTTTGAAGAGCGCTTTTTTCGGAAGGCCCCATTTGGATTCCATCACATCAAGACGTTCCTGAAGGATATCGACGCCTGCGACAATCTCAACTTCGGGAATGCTTTTGTAGGCTTCCAGGTGAGTCTGTGCGATTCCGCCGCATCCGACGATTGCCACGCGGAGCTTTTTGCCTTTGTATGCGGCTTGTTTCGAGTCCATTGCGAGTGACTGTGTTCCAACACTTTTATCGAGCGCCATCTGGAATACTCCTTTGTTAATTTGGTTTCTTTCCGGCGAATTTTTGGTGTTGAGAGATAAATTAACAGAGGATGACCGCATTTTCAACAGTCAAATCATGTTTTTTTGTGCAAAAAGTATACAAAATGTGATATTGCCCGGTTTTTCCGCTGTTTCCGGGGCGTCGAATCCCCCGGAAACGGATCGGAAACGGTCAGGAAATCGCTGCCGTCATTGCGGCGGCGTCGCGGTCAAGGTCTTCCAGACTTTTGCCCGCTTTGTAAAGAGCGCTGCCGATTCCCGCGCCCGCACAGACTTTCATGAATTCGGGAAGATTTGCCGCATTGACTCCGCCCACGGCAAGGATCGGTTTTTTCACGACTGCTTTCAAATCCTTCACATATCCGGGACCGAGGACCGCGGGGAACAGTTTCAGGTAATCCGCTCCCGCCTGAATCGCCGTGAACGCTTCGCTTGCGGTGAAAAAACCCGGAATCGAGAGCAGTCCGAGCCGTTTCGATTCCCGGATGACCGCTGTGTCGGTGTTCGGCGAGATGATGAATCTGCCGCCCGCAGCATGGACTCCGCGGACGTCTTCTTCCGTCAGCACGGTTCCCGCTCCGACAAGCATCCGCCCCGCCGTGTGCTTCACTGCGATTGCAATACTTTTCAGAGCATCGGGAGAGTTCAGCGGGATCTCCAGAAGACGGATTCCGTTTTTGTACAGGACATCGCAGACCTGTTCCATTTCCTCCGGCGTGATTCCGCGCAGAATGGCGATCAGCGGACATTCTTTCATCAGTGTTTCAAATTCCATGTCTGTTCTCCTTACGGGCGCATGAATGCGCCGCCGTTGATGTTGAGGATTTCTCCCGTGATAAAACCGGAACGCATCATGTTGATGCCTGCTTCGGCAATCTCTTCCGGAGTCTCCCCCCGGCCGAGGGGGATTCCCGCTTTTTCTTTTTCCAGCGCTTCCGGTGTAAGACGCTCCGAAACGAGTCTGGTCATGATGAGTCCCGGAGCGAGGACGTTGGAAGTGATGTTGTGAGGTGCGCCGAGATTGGCGAACCCGCGGCTCATCGCGTGCATTGCCGATTTTGCCGCCGCATAGGAGAGCATCCGCTCGTTTGCGGGCTGGTACGCCCAGAGCGAGGAGATGTGCAGCATGCGTCCCCAGTTCTTCCGCTTCATATCTTCCAGCGCGAATTTTGCGCAGAGATATGCGCCTTTGAGATTGATTCCCATGACCTGATCCCACCATTCGCCGTCGGAGCAGTCCGCGCCGCGTTTGTAGGGGTCTATGCGGGCATTGTTGACGAGCAGGTCCACGCCGCCGATCCGGGCGAACATCGCTTCTACTGACCGTTCGTCCGAAATATCGCAGGCGAGGGCGGTTCCGCCGGTTTCCTGTGCGACCCGTTCCGCCGCTTCCCGTCCGTGTGCGTAATTGACGATGACGCGGCAGCCGAGTCCGGCGAACTTGCGGCAGAACGCTTCGCCGAGTCCGCGGGAACCGCCGGTTACGAGTACCGTTTTTCCTTTGAAATCATCCATGGTGCAGTCTCCCTTACCAGTCGCAGACCGCGCCGTCGGGACGGTACAGCTGCGGAGTGTACGGCTGGATCGCGGGATGTGCTTTGCAGAGCTCGTCGTTGAGTTCGATGCCCCAGCCGGGTTTGTCGTTGAGCTTGATATAACCGTTTTCCACCTTGAGCGGTTCGGTGATGACGTCGTTGCGCCAGTCGTTGAGGAACAGGCGTTCCTGAATCAGGAAGTTCGGGATGATCGCATCCAGATGCAGGGAGATGGTCGTGATGACCGGACTCATCGGCCCGTGCGGAGCGACGAATGCATTGAACGCTTCCGCCAGTCGCGCGGCTTTCAGCGCGGTTCCGAATCCGCAGCTGTGTCCGATGTCCGGCTGAATGATGCTGGCACAACCGCGGGTCAGCAGCCGTTTGAACTCCGGAAGGAAGGAGAGACGTTCTCCGGTCGCGATCGGAATATCAATGGCAGCGGCGACTTTGGCGAGTCCTTCCTCGTCTTCCGGCTGACAGGGCTCTTCAAAGAACGTGAAGTCGAGCGGTTCGAAAATTTTTCCGATCCGGATTGCAAAATCGGCGTCGTAACGTCCGTGTCCGTCGAACATGAGAAGCGCATCGGGGCCGATCGTTTCCCGGATGGTTTCAGCGGCTTTGGCGATCTTGCGGAGGCTGACCGGGTCGTTGACGGGCCAGACGGGCAGCGCGAGACTGAATTTGAATGCGTCGTAACCCGCCGCCATGGCGATTTGGGCTTTTTCGCGGATGACAACGGGGTCCAGCGAGCCGCCGCTCCAGCCGTTGACGTATACCCGCATTTTTTCCCGGCAGCTTCCGCCGAGGAGCTTGTAAACCGGCTGTCCGAGGCTTTTACCGAGGATGTCCCACAACGCAAGTTCCACGCCCGCGATAGCGCTTCCTTTGATGACGCCTCCTTTCCAGAACAGCTGTTTGACCATTTTCTGCGTCAGATATTCGATGCGGGTCGGATCTTCGCCGAGCACCAGGCATTCAATGTCCTTGAACACGCCGAGCACGGAATTGTCGTGGCTTTCCAGAGTGGCTTCGCCGAGTCCGCAGAGACCTTCGTCGGTATGGACCTTGACGTACAGATAGTTGCGGCTGGAAAGCAGTCCTACACCCGGAGTCGGAGCGCCCACCAGAACCGGTTCTATTTTCGTGATTTTCATGCGATGATTTCCTTATCGTTTGACGCGCCCGGAGGCATTGCCGTTCATCAGCGCGACGACTTCGTCTTTGGAGGTATAGTTGTAATCGCCTTTGATGGAGTGTTTCAGACAGCTTGCCGCGACGGCAAAACGGATCGCGTCGGCGGGCTTGCTGAATTCATCGCCGGAGAGGGCAAAGATCAGTCCCGCACAGAAAGAATCACCGCCGCCGAAACGGTCCACGATATTGCGGATTTCATACGGGGCGTAATCACCGTTTGCATTGAGCGGAGCGAAAAACGCGGTTCCGGAAGCTTTTTCGTACAACATACCGCCCCAGTTGTTGTGATCGGCGGAACAGCTTTCGCGCAGCGTAATGGCGATCAGCGAGCTTTTCGGGAAGCGTTCGCCGAGTTTGCGGGCGACATCGCGATAACCGTCGACGTTGATTTTTCCGCTTTCCACGGAAGTCCCTTCCGACGAGATGCCAAATACATCGGAAGCATCTTCCTCATTGCCGATGATGAGATCGGCGTGCGCAACGATCTGTTCCATGCATTTCTTCGCCAGAGCTTTCGGTGCGGTTCCCGGTTCCCAGTTCCAGAGTTTTTTCCGGAAATTGAGATCGCAGGAAATGCGGATTCCGTGCCCGGAAGCGAATTCGGCGATGGCAAGCGTTGATTGAAACGCCTTCTTGCTGAGAGCCGGAGTGATTCCGCTGATATGCAGATGACCGACATTTTCCAGCATGCCGCTGAAGTCGTAATCTTCGGGTGCGCTTTCGGAGATCACGGAATGTTCCCGGTCGTACACCACGTTCGAGCCGCGCTGAGCGGCTCCGTGCTCCGCATAATATACGCCCATGCGTCCGCCTTTTGTGTAGCGGATGCGGTCGACATCGACTCCGAGTCCGCGAAGCTGGACGGCAAACGCATTGCTGACCGGATTCTGCGGAAGAGCGGTGAGATAACGGGATTTTGCTCCGAGGATTGCGAGAGAGGCGCAGACGTTTGCCTCTCCGCCTCCGTAAGTCGCCTCCAGCGTTCCCGGCAGGGCTTGTGCGAACCGTGTTTTTCCCGCGGGTGCGAGGCGCAGCATGACTTCTCCGAATCCGGCAATGAATGAATCCATTGTTGACGATCTCCTTTTTTGTTTATTCTTGTATTATGAGAAAATGTTCTTATCATAAGAAAATATAGATGCCTTTTTATATTTATGCAAGCGGGGAAAATTTTTTTGCAGTTTTTTTATTCCGGGGGGCCGGAATTTTCGGAACGGTTCTTGATTTTTTTTATTTTCCGTGCTAGATTACTGGCTTCCGTTTCAGACTGGACTGTTTTGTTGAAGGAGTTGCTCATGGAAAAAAGCGAATTTGTTGTGCTGAAGATCGAAGATCGTGAAATCCGTCTTCCGGTCGTGACCGGAAGCGAAGGGGAAAAGGCATTTGACATCACGCAACTCCGAAAACAGACAGGATATATTACGATCGACCCCGGTTTGATGAATACCGGCGCCTGCTACAGCAGCATTACGTTTGTCGACGGCGAACGGGGAATTCTGCGGTACCGCGGGATCCCGATTGAGGAACTGGTCAAAAAAGCGTCGTTCGTTCAGATTGCTTACCTGTTGGTCCACGGGACGCTGCCGGATGAAGGACAGCTCCGCGAGTTTTCCGAGCTGTTGAACATCAATTCCCTGCTGCACGAGGATATGCGTCACTTTTTCGATCATTTCCCGCGCGGTGCGCACCCGATGCACATTCTTTCCACCATGATCAACGCGCTTGCAGCATTTTATCCTAACGTGGATTTGCAGTCGATGGAGGAGGATATTGAGTTTTCCACCGCGCGGCTGATTTCAATCGTCCGCACAATGGCGGCGATGGCATATAAAAAGAGTGTCGGCGAGCCGGTTGTCTATCCGCGTCACGACCTGAGTTACTGCGCCAACTTTCTGAACATGATGTTCGATTCTCCGGTGAATCCGTACAAGATTTCTCCGGAAGCGGTCCGGGTTCTGAACATTCTGCTGATTCTTCATGCCGACCACGAACAGAACTGTTCGACGACGACGGTCCGCACGATCGGCAGTGCACAGGTGAATCTGTATGCGACGATCTCCGCAGGGATCTCCGCGCTTTCCGGTCCGCTTCACGGCGGAGCGAATCAGGAGGTCGTGGAAATGCTGCGCAGTATCGAACGCGGCGGGAGCATTGACGCGTTTCTTGCGAAGGTCAAGGATAAAAACAGTCCGACCCGCCTGATGGGATTCGGACACCGGGTCTATAAAACATTCGATCCGCGCGCGAAGATCATTAAAAAAGAGTGTCATGCGTATCTGAAAAAAATGAAGATCAGCGATCCGCTGCTGGATATTGCGCTGGAGTTGGAAAAGACGGCATTGAATGACGATTATTTCATCTCCCGCAATCTGTATCCGAATGTGGATTTCTATTCGGGGATCGTGTACCGTGCGCTCGGCATTCCGGAAAATATGTTTACCGTGATGTTTGCGCTGGCGCGTCTGCCGGGATGGATCGCGCATTGGAAAGAGATGATCGGAACCAACACCAAGATCGTACGTCCCCGCCAGATCTATATCGGCAGAAACCGGGTGCGCGGCGCAAAACGCTGATCACATTGATTTCAGCCATTTGGTAATGCCGTTCAGCACCATCTGCACTGCGACCGCCGCAACAATGAGTCCGGTAATGCGGATCAGCGGTCCGGTCAGGTGCAGAAGATGCAGCAGACGGCTGATCGGCTGGGAGAACAGCATTGTTATAAAGTTGACCGTCAGGGCGATCGCCACGGAAATCATGCAGGAAAGATTTCCGTACAGAGCGGAATAGGAGATCACGATGGTGATGGTTCCCGGCCCGGCGATCAGCGGAGCGGCAAGCGGTACCACGGAGAGTTCGTTGAAGTCCTGCCGCATTTCGTGTTCCCGCTTCTGAAAGAACCGTCCTTCCCGGACTGCCAGCCAGCCGATGACGAAGATCACCAGCCCTCCGGTGATCTGAAGAGCATACAGATCAATGCGGAATATCTTTTTCAGCACGAAGAGTCCGACGAATTCAAACAGCATCAGCATCAGAAATGCCGCGCCGGATGATTTCCAGGAAAGCTCGAAAATCTGTTTTCTGGTCAGTTCCGGTTCGTAGGTCGCCAGAAACAGCACTTTGCTTGCGGGATTCAGCAACGCCAGAAAATAAAGGGCGTTTTCCAGTATTTTTGTCCAGTCCATGATCCGTTCCCCTTTTTGATTTGGAATGTATCATGATATGCGGTGTTTGTCAATCCGGTTTCCGTTTAATTTTGAAAAATACCGGAAACCGGAGTTCCCGGTAAATCAATGAGAGTGGGAATGCGCTTCCTGATAACTGCCGCACCATTGCTTTACAAAGTGGCGGTTCCGCTCTTCCGAGCCGTCGCCGATCGTTTCTTCGAACCTGTGCGCGGCGGAGTGACCGTCAAGAAACAGGTAGTTTGCAGTTCCCGTGTGACGCACGGTGTTCAGAACCGCTTTCACGTCGTCGGGCTCTGAAAATCCCGGATAACACTGGTGTCCGACGGCGTTGCCGTTCTGTTCCCCGCGTTCCGACAGGATGATGAGGCGGGACGGGTTGTGGAGTGTCGTGCGTTTGTATCCGACCGTATAAATGGCGTTGAACATGTAGCTTTGAATCGTTCCGGAGAAACCGGGATCCGAGGGACAGCGCAGATAAGCCGGTTTGTAGCGGTAGTGATTTATCAGTGGTTCGAACCATTGCGGATCGTCCTCCAGTTCCTCCAGATGACTGAAATTTCCGTTTTCCAGGCGGTGCACGACGGGGAACATCTCCTGATGATCGTCCGCGTAGGAGTTCAAGGCGAGAAAGGTTTGACGGCAGTTGCTCAAGCAGTTTGCCGCATGTGCTTTTTTGCGGGCGGCGTTGAGAGCCGGGAGAAGCAGACCGATCAGGAGAGCTATGGTGAAAATTACGGTGAGAAGTTCTATAAGCGTAAAGCGGGCAAGCGATTTCATTTTGATTCCTTGCAAAATGGTGAGTCGTAAAAATGAGTTTGAAACCGGATGGTTTCAGCAGATGGGGGCATGGTTCCGCGCAGGTGGTGCGCGGGAAGGCGGGAGTGGATAAAAAGACGGCGGCGGAGCATTGCCCGGCTCCGCGGGAATGTCGGTTGCGGAAGTGGCGGGGAGGGGGAGTGAAGGAGCATTCCACTCCGCTCCCGTCAGAATCCCGGAACACAGCGGACAGAACGGGTCGTCGGGCTGGGACTGAAGAGAATCGTCCGCCGCACAGAGAACCGTTGTTTCGTTTCCGGGATTCGTATGATGATGCAGACACGGGTGCAGAAGCCCGTTCAGGGCGAGCGCCAGCGCGCAGGCCAGAAGAAGATGAAAATGGAACGGAACTTTTTTCATGACCGGTATCCGCTCAGAAATCCGGAGATGAACGCCGCGGCGAATTCCACGCGCAGAATGTGGCTGCCGAACGCCGCGGGGATGAATCCCGCAGAGGCGAACGCGTCGATTTCGGAATTGACATAACCGCCTTCCGGGCCGATCGCAAGCACCAGATGGCGAACGTTGCGCGGGAGCGTTTCCGCCGGGCGGCCGGGATGGGCGATAACCCGCAGGCTTTCCGCCGGAAACAGGGAATCCGCTTCCGTGAAAAACTCTTTCAGATAACGGTAGAAACGAATCTCCGGCATTACGGTGTCAAATCCCTGTTCCAGCCCTTCGATCACTTCGGCGCGGATGGCGTCGGGGGCAAGCGCCGTGCTGTTCCAGTAGCTTTTTTCCACGCGAGCCGAATGAGTGAAAATGATCGTCTTGATTCCGGCGGAGACCGCGAAGTGCAGAACTTTTTTGAAACTTTGCGGACGGGGCAGGGAGACGATCAGGGAGACGGGAAGCGGCGGCGGAGGCGGTGCGGAAAACTCGCCGGCTTCCAGAACCGCGCGTCCTTTTTCCACTTCCAACAGGATGGAGCTGCCGGTTCTGCCGTTCAGGAATCCGGTTTTGACGGGGTCGCCGGGTTTTGCCCGGAGAACGGTGCGGATGTGTTCCGCACGCTCCCCGGAGACCGTGAATCGGCGGTCCGGGGAGAGGGAATCCGGCTGGATCAGCAGCAGGTTCATGAATTACCAGGTTTCCCCGGTTTCCGCGTGCTTGCGGAGAATGTCCCGTTTGACTTTTCCGGAAAGGGTTTTCGGAAGAGTCTTGACAAACTCGATTTCCCGCGGATATTTATATGGAGCGCTGTGGTGCTTCGCATGCTGCTGCAGTTCGCGAACCAGAGATTCCGTCGGTTCATATCCCGGGTTGAGGATGATGTAGGCTTTGACTTTGGCTCCGCGGATCGGATCCGGGGCGCCCACGACGGCGACTTCACAGCAGGCGGGGTGCGACATGAGCACTTCTTCCACTTCCAGAGGACCGATACGGTAGCCGGAGCTCTTGATGATGTCGTCACTGCGTCCGACAAAGAAGAGGTAGCCTTTTTCGTTCATGTAGGCTTTGTCGCCGGTGTAATAGAAGCCGTTGATGAAACTCTTCTGGTTTTCCTCTTCGTTGAAGAGATATTTATCCATGAGACCGACCGGGCGGTGTTCCGGATCGACTTTGACCGCGATTCTGCCGGGTTCGCCGGCGGGGACCGGCTTGCCGTTGTCATCGTGCAGTTCCAGATGCCAGCCGGGAGCGGGCTGTCCCATGGAACCCGGCTGTGTGGGGATGTCGATGAAGTTGCCGACCATGCAGACCGTTTCCGTCTGTCCGTAAGCCTCGCGGATGGTCAGGCCGGTTCCCTCTTTCCAGAGGCGGATCGTGTCCACATTGAGGGCTTCGCCCGCGCTGGTGCACTTTTTCAGTTCAGAAAGATCAAAGCGCTTGAGATCGTTGATGACGATCATGCGGTAGACGGTCGGAGGCGCACAGAAAGAGGTGATCTGATATTTTTCGAGCACCGGCAGAATCTCGTCCGGCAGGAATTTGCCGCGGATATCGTAAATGAAGACGCAGCAGCCGACGATCCACTGACCGAAGTAGTTGCCCCAGAGGTTTTTTGCCCATCCGGCGTCGCTGAGGGAATAGTGGAGATCGTTTTTATTGAGTCCGTGCCACATTTCCGCTGTGATGCGGTGTCCGAGCGGATAGGCATGAGTATGCTGAACGACTTTCTGCATTTTGCTCGTTCCGGAGGTGAACGAAAGAAGCAGGGGATCGGAGCTTTTGGTGCGGACTTGCGTCGGAGTCTTGACGCGGGTGCGGGAGAGCGGCATTCCCTTGATCTCCTGCGGGTAGCTGAGCCAGTTTTTACGTTCCCCGTCCACGATCATGCGGAAGTTCAGCAACGGACAGTCGTCATAAATCTCATCGAACTTATGTGCGTTTTCCTGATCGCTGATGACAACTTTGAATTTTCCGTACAGCAGCCGCTGTTTGAGATCTTCCGGGGTGAGCAGAGCGGGGGAGGAGCATTGAACCGCACCGAGTTTCATCAGCGCAAGCGAGAAGATCCACCATTCGGGAATACGGGGCAGCATGATGAATACGCGGTCGCCTTTGGAGACTCCGTGTTTGAACAGCAGGTTTGCCGCCTGATTGGAGAGGCGGCTGAAATCAAAATAAGTAAGTTTCCGTTCGCGTCCCTGTTGATTGACCCAGATCATCGCAAGACGATTGCGTTCCTTTTCCGCCCATTTATCAACAACATCATAGGCAAAATTGTAATATTCCGGTACTTCAATTCCGTGTTTCCGCAGTTGTGCAACGGACGCCAAATCTTCTTCAGGAAACTGGTTCATTTCCCAATCCTCTATAGTTGTTTCATGTGATTCTATTCTGATAATTTACCCTGAAAACAGCGGAATGCAATGCGGGGCATTAAAATTTTACAAGTTTTTTCTTTACGATCCGGGGATGGATCGCGTTATTTCCACGGGAAATGACAGGCGCAGAAATGACCCGGCCGTCCGGAGGCGTCGGCAAGCGGCGGTTCTTCCTGTTCGCAAACCGGCTGCCGGTATGGACAGCGCGGGTGAAAACGGCAGCCGTGCGGCGGATTCAGCGGAGAGGGAACGTCGCCTGTCAGGATGATCCGTTTTTCCCGGTCCGGAACGATCGTCGGGACCGCGGAGAGCAATGCCTGTGTGTAGGGATGACCCGGATTCGAGCAGAGTTCATGAGCCGGAGCGGATTCCACCACTTTGCCGAGATACATGACCATGATCCGTGCGCTGATGTGTTCGACCACCGCGAGATCGTGCGCGATGAACAGCATGGCGAACCGCGTTTTCTTCTGGAGCTCCTGGAGCAGATTTACGATCTGCGCCTGAACGCTTACGTCCAACGCTGAGACCGGTTCATCCGCCACGATGAACTCCGGATTCACCGCCAGAGCGCGCGCAATGCCGATCCGCTGACGCTGTCCGCCGCTGAACTGATGCGGATGGCGTCCGGCGAGTTCGGGATTCAGACCGACCAGTTCCAGAAGCCGGGCAACAGATTCCGCCCGTTCTCCGGCGCTTTGGGCCGTATGCAGGCGCAGCGGCTCTTCCAGTGCGGAAAAGATCGTCATGCGGGGATTGAGCGAACCGTAGGGATCCTGGAAGATCATCTGGAATTTGCCGCGCATCCGGCGGAGCTTTTCCCCGCGGAGAGCGCAGAGATCGGTTCCGTTGAGCAGAATGGAGCCGGAAGTCGGATCCTCCAAACGCACCAAAGCGCGTCCGAGCGTGCTTTTTCCGCAGCCGGATTCGCCGACGAGTCCGAGCGTTTCCCCGCGTTCCAGTTCAAAAGAAACGCCGTCCACGGCTTTGACGGAGCGCGGGGCGCCGAACAGATGTTCCGGGGGGACGGGATAATATTTTTTCAGATCCGTTACAGAGAGGAGGGGCATTTGAGACGCTCCGTTGCTGCGGTGAGGATCTTGTCGAAAACCGGATCTTCCGGCAGATATGTGCGGAGTCTTCCGTAGAAATTCTGTTCCAGCATGATCCGGCGGGAGGCGGGAAAAGAGATGTCGGCCACCCAGCTGAAAAGACAGGTTTTGAAATCGTTTTCATTGCGGATCATCCGATAGGAGGTCGGGGATCCGGCGAGGACCGCACGGATGATTTCCTGCGAGACTTCCGTTCCCGTGTTCTGACTCAGACTGATGAGGGATTCGTCATGAATGATCAGTTCTCCGGCGAAATAGCGGAGCACCAGGTCGAGAATGGCAAGTTTATCCGCATCGCGGGTCAGGCGTGCGAACCGCAAAGCGCCGGGCGCGAGCACGTCGTCGGGAATCGCGATTTTGTTATGAAATTCAACCGCCGCCGCAACCGTGATCCGCTGTGCCGGCGTAAGGTCTTTCAGCAGGTCCTGCGCGAACAGGATACGAACCGCTTCGGTGCCGTGGTCGAATCCGGAAAGATAATCGTTGAACGTGTTGAAGCGTTTTACCTGTTCAAACCGTGCGATGTCATGAAACAGCGCGCAGAGAGAGGCGAGAAAACGGGTATCGTCGTCGAACCGTTCCCCGTCGGCGATGAGCCCGGCAAACCGGACCACATCGAACGTGTGATCCAGTTTGCACTGCATGGCGTCGATCAGCGAACCGTCCGCCGTGCGGTAAGTATCCACATAGCGGCTGAAACGGTCTGCATAATCGGAAAAGGTCATTTCGCATACTCCACGGAGCGGGTTTCGCGAATGATGGAGACTTTGATCTGACCGGGATAGTTCATTTCCTTTTCGATCCTTGCGCAGATGTCGCGCGCCATGACCTGAGCCTGATTTTCGCTGATCTTTTCCGGCTGGACCACGACGCGGATCTCGCGTCCCGCCTGAAGGGCGAAGCAGGATTCGACACCGGAGAAGTCATTGGCGATCGTCTCCAGCTGTTCCAGACGCTTGAGATAGAGCTCGGTCGTTTCGCTGCGGGCTCCCGGACGGGATGCGCTGAGGGCGTCGCAAGCGTTCGTAAGGGCGGCGTAAACCGTGGTTCCTTCCACTTCGCCGTGGTGTGCGGCAACGGCGTTGATGACGTCTTTCGCTTCATTATATTTCCGCAGAATGTCGGCGCCGATGGCGGCATGTGTGCCTTCAATCTCGTGATCGACAGCTTTTCCGATGTCGTGGAACAGACCGATCCGGCGTGCTTTCTGCTCGTCGAGTCCGAGTTCCGCGGCAATGGCGCCCATGAACGCCGCCGTTTCGATCGAGTGTTTCAGTACGTTCTGCGAGAAGCTGAACCGGAAGTGGAGGCGGCCGAGAAGCGGCAGGAGCGCTTTGGGGACTCCCTGAACGGAAGCGTCGAGCACGGCTTTTTCTCCATATTCAAACAGTTCGTCGTCGATTTCCTTGCGGATCTTTTTGACGAGTTCTTCGATACGGGTCGGATGAATGCGTCCGTCGGAGATCAGTTTTTCGAGCAGACGGCGCGCGGTTTCCTTGCGGATCGGGTCGAAGCAGGAGATCACGACCGCTTCCGGGGTGTCGTCGATGAGAATATTGACGCCTGTTGCGGCTTCGAGGGCGCGGATGTTGCGCCCTTCGCGTCCGATGATGCGGCCTTTCATTTCGTCGGTCGGCAGGGGGATGGTGGCGGTGGTGCGCTCATAGGTGCAGTCGCCCGCATAACGCTGGATCGCGGAGATCATGAGTTTCTGCGATTCGCGTTCGGCGCGCTGTTTGGCTTCATCGAGCGTATTGCGGATCAGGATTCCGCATTCGTTTTCCACTTCGCCTTTGAGTTTTTCGAGGATCAGCCCCTTGGCGGTTTCGCGATCCATGCCGGAAATGCGTTCCAGTTCCGTGACCTGGTTGGCGAACAATTTTTTCAGTTCCTCTTCCTTTCCGGAGAGACGCTCTTTGAGGACTTCGACGTCGTGTTCCTTCTTTTCAATATTGCGGACTTTCGCATCGAGAGAATCCTCTTTGCGTTCGATGTTCTCCTCTTTCTGTGCGAGACGTTTTTCCGCAGCCAGCTGTTCGCGGCGGCGGTCGCGGATCTCATCTTCGAACGCTTCTTTGAGTTTGACGACGTCGGCTTTGGCGGTTACGCGGGCTTCGCGGAGGATCTGGTCGGCCTCTTTTTTCGCGTCATGCTTCATTTTTTCCGTTTCGGCGACAACGCGGGAACCGGTTGCTTTCGCATACGCGACACACGCCAGATACCCGATGACACATCCGCCTGCCAATGCAGCGGCAATCCATACAGCAATCATAGTATTTCCCTCATTTCATTTACGGAGCTTTCCGGCATCTGCCGTCCGGCCCCCGGTTCTGCACCCGCTGCAGCGGATGCCTGTTTTTCGCAGCGCCGGACCGCGGCCTCCGTGACGATCAGGTCGAGCCTGACGTCATGGTGTTCCGTCGGCAGCACAAGACACTGCTGACATTCATAGAAGATGCCGAGTGCTGTCGCGCATCCTCTTCCATTCAGGATTCTGTCATAAATTCCCCCGCCGCGTCCGAGACGGTTCAATCCGTCATCGAACGCCACGCCGGGAACCAGAAACAGTACGTTTCCAGCCGGAATATATTCTTCTGCGGGACGTGTCGAGACCGGCTCCATGAGCCCCCACTTTCCGGGGGCCAGCGTTGCGAGGTCCTCCTCGTCCACGAACGACAGAATATATTCGTTACCGTTCCATTTGGGCAGACAGGCACGGCGACCTTTTTTCAGGGCTTTCCGGATCAGCGGGAGCACATCGGGTTCCGTGCCGTCCGTCACATATCCTGCAACGATTCCGGCATTACGGAACTCCGCCAGCCCTTCGACTGTGCGAATGATCGCCTGATCCGCTTTTCCGCGCGTATACGCAGAGAGCCCGGCCCTGATTCTCAAATATTCCCGGCGCAGTGATTTCTTATCCATTGCTCCGGGCCTTCTTGAAAAATCCGATGTCCGCAGCGGGAGAAAACGGCAGGTGCGGGAGAAAGGAGCCGCAAACCGGGGTGCCGGGTGCGTTTCCGGAAAAAGATCGTTTTGAAATATAACCGGAGACACGGACCGTTCCGCATGCCGCCGACTCTTTTATCTGCTCCATCATTCACCTGTTCAGGCGTTTTGCGGAGACCCCGGACCTTCTGTTCATCACAGAATAAAAAACAGGTTTCGCTCTGAAAGCTGAAAAGGGAAACCGGTTCCCGTTTTCATTTCCTCATTCCATTACGTTATTGTCTTTATACAAAAATGAACTCAAATCCATATTGGATCACCATCAAACGCCGTAATGTTTTCCCGTCTTCCGGTCAACGGATTCCGGGTCATTTCTTACGACTATATCAACGTCCGGCGTCAAGCCGGACTCCTTATACTGTAATAATACCCTGATATTTGAAAAATAAAAGCCCTGAAACGATTTTTTTTTGTAACTTTTTTAATATTTTTTTCCGGCAGCTCTTTTTTTCTGTGATTTTTTCGCGTTTGAGCCTTGCATTTTCCTCTTTCCGCGTTATTTTATGCAACTGTTGAACGACGCCAGCTTAGCTCAGGGGTAGAGCTACGCACTTGTAATGCGTAGGTCCTCGGTTCAAATCCGAGAGCTGGCTCCATTTTTTTCAGAAAATCGCGCATTCTGTTGCAGAATGCGTTTTTTTGTACCCGGAGGGATTTTTAAGATGAAGCCGCTTTTTCTCTGTTATCCGAAATGTTCCACCTGCCGCAAAGCAGAACAGTTTCTTGCGGAGCACGGGATCGGGTTCACATTCCGCAATATTGCGGAGGACCGGCCCGGAGCCGATGAACTTGCGGAATGGATTGCCCGCAGCGGGCTGCCGCTCCGCCGTTTTTTCAATACCAGCGGACTCAAATACAAGGCGCTCGGATTGAAAGACCGGCTGGAGAGCATGAGCGAACAGGAACAAATCGCACTGTTGGCGTCGGACGGGATGTTGGTGAAACGTCCGCTTCTGATCGCCGGAGATACGGTGCTTGTCGGTTTCAAAGCTGCGGAATGGGAAAAATTTGCGTCGCGCGCTTGATAATTTCCGGTTTCGGGGTTATACTTCCCGACATACAGTATAATATTTCAAAGGGAGATACGGATTTATGAAACTCGGAATCATCGGTGGAAGCGGGCTTTACGGAATTGACCATTTCAATGTCAGAAACAGCGGATTCGTGGAAACTCCGTTCGGTACAACCCAGTCACAGCTGCTGGAAGGCGATCTGAACGGCAACGAGGTGGTGTTTCTCGCCCGGCACGGAGCCCATCACCAGGTCGCGCCGCATGAGCTGAATCATCGCGCGAACATCTATGCGATGAAAAAGCTCGGCGTGACGCATGTTCTGAGTATTTCCGCGGTCGGAAGCCTGCGGGAAGACTACGCTCCGCGCGATGTGGTGATCGTGGATCAGTATTTCGACCGGACCACCAAGCATACTCCGAATTCCTTTTTTGACGGCGGGACCGTTGCGCACATCAGTTTTGCAAGACCGGTCTGTGTGGAACTTTCGTCGCTTGCATGCCGTGCGGCGGAATCGGCGGTGCTTTCGGTGGACGCCGGACAGCGTCCGAAAGTTCACATGGGCGGAACGTATGTCAATATCGACGGACCCGCCTTTTCTACGATGGCGGAATCCCGTGTGTACCGTCAGTGGGGATTGGATGTGATCGGCATGACCAATATGCCCGAAGCGAAACTGGCGCGGGAAGCCGGGCTCTGTTACGCCACGGTTGCAATGGTGACCGATTACGACAGTTGGCATTCCGAATTTGAACCGGTGACTGTTGACATGATTGTGGCGAATCTGAATGCGAATATCGCGCTTGCAAAGGAGATCGTGACGCAGGTGGCAAGTCAGTTCGCGTCGTTGAAACGGGAGTGCGAGTGCGCCCATGCCCTGGATTTCGCGATCATTACGCATAAGGAGGGGATCCCGGAGCAGAAACTCCGCGAACTGGAGCTCATCATCGGCAAACGTCTTGACTGAATATTCCGCATGACGACCCGCCGGAACCGCATTCTGCTGATCTGCGCCGTGCTTCTGCCCGTGCTTCTGCTGGGGACGGTGCGGGCTCTGTTTGCCCCGTCCGGGTGCGAAACGGCGGAGGATGCGTTCTGGCATGTCGCGGCGGGGCGTCGTCCGTTCGGTGACATGATTGCCCGGAAATTTCCGTTGACTCTTTCCGTCTGGCGTGATCATTATGCCGATAAAGAGCTGTTGTTTCATGTTCTTCTGAAAGGGTACGGCGGGATCAAGACGCTGCTCGGCTCTCCGGTGGAGCCGCCGTTTACCGGTGCGTCGTGCGCTTTCATGCTGCTGTTTTTTCTGATGTTTGCAACGGCGGCGCATTCGTTGGGGATCGCTCCGCCGAAAATCCTTATGGCGTCTCTGCTCTGTGCTCTGCTGATCCCGAATTTTACTTACCGTTTACTGATGCTGCGTCCGCATGTGTTTTCGATGGCTCTGATGATGGGGGCGGTGGCTCTGCTGGCGCGGGGACCGCACCGCCGGTGCGTATGGCTGGGAATCTTCGGCCTTGGTTTCCTTTACGCATGGAGCTATTCGAGTCCGCATCTGGTCTGCGCGACGGCGTTTCTGTTCGGGCTCGGCTGGTTCTGGCGGGAGCGGTGGCGTGCGTTTCTGCCGTTTTTAAGTTCGGTCGCGGGGGTGTTCTGCGGATTGCTGATTCATCCGCAGAGTCCGAATACGTTTCTTGTATGGAAAGTGCAGGCGCTGGATGCGCTTCTTGCGCCGATTGCCGGACGCGTGATCCAGCTTCCGTTTGCGCGGGAGCTTCTTTCCCCCCGTTTCATGTGGCTGCTGATGGCGCTTCCGGTGCTGGTCGCGGTATATTTCTGTCTGATGGCGCTGATCCGCATTCTGGAGAAACAGACACTCCGGACGGTTCCGCCGAATCTGCTTTCCCTTTTGCTCTGCACGTTTTTCTGGACCGGGGCGATGTGTGTGGTGTCGATCCGTCCGGTGGAATATGCGGTTCCGATGCTGTGCCTGACAGGGTTCCTGCTGATGGAGTATATCCGGGAGTATCGGTTGTTTGCGTGGCGTCCGTGGGTGCCGTGGGTGCTTCCCGCCGCTCTGATCGTTCTGTGCGGAACCTACACGCTGAGCAACTGCGTGGAGAACCTGAAAGTCTGGTGTACGCCGTCGCCGGCAGAACTTGCGGGGGCTCTGCGGCAGCATGTGCCGGCGGGTTCCAGAGTCGTAAACATCGTCTGGAGCGATTTCCCGTATCTTTCGTTTGCCGCGCCGGAGTATGAGTATTCCTGGGCTTTGGATCCGATGTTCGGGTATGCCGCGGATCCGGAGAAAGCAACGAAGCTCGGATCGTTCGGACGGGATGGGCGCCGTCGCCGTCCGGGGCATCTCGCGGCTCTGATGAATGCGGATTACGCCGTTGTGCTGTTCGAGTCCAATCCCTACGGACGTTTTCTTGAACTGACCTGCGGCTGGCGTCCGCTTTACAAGGGACGGGACGGCTGGTTGTTCCGTCTGCGCTGACGGGTGTGTCATGAATTCAGTAAATAAAGGATTTGCAATGCGTATTCTGTTGTTTGTTCTGGCTCTTTTCTGCGGTTTGGAGACGTTTGCTCAATACGAGCTTCTGACCGATCCGCGGAGCGGGAAGCCTGTCCGTTATGCGGGAGATCTTGCCGCCAAACCGGATGTCGTGGTTCCGAAATATTACCGTCCGGGGAAAAAGGAGTTCCGTGGAGTATGGGTGGCAACGGTTGAGAATATTGATTTTCCCGTTTCCGGAAGTGTGGCGGAATTCAAAAAAAACTACCTTGCCGTGGTGAACAATCTTAAAGCAATCGGGGCGAACGCGATTATTTTTCAGGTTCGTCCGATGAATGACGCATTTTATCCCTCCGCCTTGAATCCATGGTCGCGTTCCCTTGCGGGAGCGGAGGGCAGGGGGCTGAGCGGGTTCGATCCGCTTGCGTTCATGATTCAGGAGGCGCACCGTCGCGGACTTGCATTTCATGCGTGGCTGAATCCCTACCGCGTGGCAGGCGGTACGGCTCTCGGCAAGGACGCATATCTGCGAACGCTTGCTCCGAATAATTTTGCCCGCCGCAATCCGGGGCTCGTTCTCTGCATTCGCAGAAAAGACGGAAAGAACCAACTGATCCTGGATCCCGGCAATCCCGCCACGATCCGTTTCCTTTGCAACACCGTGCATGAGCTGATTATGAAATATGATGTGGACGGCATTCACATGGACGATTATTTTTATCCGTATGACGGTACCGGAACGCAGGATCGTCTGACTTACCGGAAGTATAACAGGAACCGGCTCGGACTTGAGGACTGGCGGCGTGAAAATGTGAATACGCTGATCGGCAGTCTTTCCAATGTGATCCGTTCCTACAATATGCGCTACCGCAAACGGGTGCAGTTCGGGATCAGTCCGTTCGGTATCTGGGCAAACCGGAAGACGCACCCCGCCGGGTCGCTGACAAAAGGCTCGGAGTCCTATGCGCTTCAACATGCCGATACGAGAAAATGGGTGTTGGAAAACTGGATCGACTATATTGTGCCGCAGATTTACTGGACGTTCGGTCATAACGCCGCGGCATATGCCGCGCTTGCCGACTGGTGGGCGGCAACCGCCCGCGGAAGTCGGACCAGACTGTATATCGGACACGCTCCGTCGCGTCTCGGAACCTCTTCCGAATGGAGCAATCCGAATGAGATTTTCAATCAGTTCCGTTATAATTCGCGCCGCCCGGAGATCGGCGGATCCGTCCTGTTTTCCTACCGCAGTATGTTCTCGCCGTCCAATAAGGTGATGAAGCAGGGCGCGGCAAAGATCATTCAGACATGGAAGCAGGCGGGACAGGAAAGGAGTCGTAAATGATGAAGACAAACGGAAAGCGGATGAGTTGCAGTCTCGGCGGTATGCTTGCGGGCTTGCTGTTGTGCGCGCCTCTTGCGGCGCAGGAGGCGTTGCCCCGTCCGCCGGAGCCGGTTCTCCGGAATCTCTATTTTCTGGAAAAACAGCTGAAAATCTGGAGTTTGGACAGGATCGAACCGCTGGAACGTTCCGTGCGGGTTTCATTTGCAAAAAACTCCTGGCGCGCATCGCTGACGCGTCCGTATGAGACTGCGCCTGTGGAGGGGCTGCCTGATCCGCTCGGCAAGCGGAAGATGAAAAATCTGGCGGAGTTCATTCTCGTGGCGAAAGCGCCCGGCGTTACAGCCCGGCGGGTGCGTCCGTACCTGCGCTGGAAAGTCGCTCCCGGAGAGCTGTATACCGCGATTGCTTATCTGGGTGAGACTACGGAATATTTCTGGTTCGGCAAGACGGATATCCTGACTCTGCACTGGGTACGGAAGCATCTCCGGCTTACCGGAGGGGAGGCGGAGTTTGCCGGAACGATCGCGGAGGCGCTGAATCAGGAGGACGAGAACAATTTCAGCCGGAAGAGCGCGGTTTCCGTTCTGCCGGAATATGGAAACGCCGCGATTCCCGCGCTCCGCAAGGCGATCGGCATTGCGCTTGCGGACAATGAGCCGATCGGGCTTCATCTGCTGGCTATGAAGAATATCGGGACTCCCGAAGCTGCGCGGGAGCTGGTCCGCTCCCTGCGTTCCGGGAACCGCGAAGCATACGCCGGGCTGGTGGAGGCTTTGGCAGGTCCGCCGTATCTGGAAGGAGCGAAAGAGGTTTATTTCCGCATGGCAGCCGGACATGACGATCTGCCTGCCGTGATCGAAGCCGCGATCCGGTTCAAATGGGAAGCGGAACTGCTGCCGCTGCTGAAAAAACTTGTCCGCCGTCCGAATTCGTTCGGAGAGTTGCTGATTCTGAAGACGACGATTGATCAGTTCGAGTCGAAACGGACGGAGTCGCCGGAGCTTGCCGCGATGGAGCAGATCAAAATCCTGCTGATGCGCAGCGGCGACATCGCCGGTTCGCCGCGTGTGCTTTCGCTCAGCGACAAAGCTGTGGAGGTTCGGCGGAAACTGGAGAAAGAGGATCAGCGGCGTATTCAGCCGTTTGAGGATCTGCTTGTCAAATCGGAGAACAGGGATATGGCGGTTGTTGCCGCGCTTGCCCTGTATCTTGCCGATTGGAATCCGGAGCCGGCACAGCGTTCAGCCGGACCGTCTGTGATTTCCAAAGAGTATTTGCGCCGTGTGAAAGAGACCGGTATGCGCATTCTGCGCCGACTGGATGCCGCGCGTGTTCAGGCGATTCTGAAAACGCTGAAAAACAGTGTGGAATCGGAAGAGGAATCGAATATGTTCTCGTCGCTCGCGGTCCGGTTGGGCGGCAGTTACGGAAACGGAGCGGGACGATGAACCGGCAGGATCCTTCCAAAACCTGCAAACTGCGGTTTGATTATTCCGGCGGTTATCCGGAATATCCGAAAGACGCCGCGTCCCGCATTCCTGCGGTTCTCGCGCCTGCGGATCTTTATGCGGTTCCCGCCGGTTGCATGGCGGGAGACACCCATCCCGGTTTTGTCCGGGAGAACAACGAGGATTCGTTTCTGGTCTGCGCGAAAGCGGACGGACACAACTCGCTTGCCGCTGTTGCGGACGGAGTCGGGGGGTGCCGTTGCGGAGAAGTTGCGTCGCGTCTCTGTCTGACGGAGCTGTTCCGGCAGTGGTGCCGCTTTACGGAGAGTGACGATGTGACGGATACCGGCCGCGCGATCTCTTTTCTGACCGATGCCGTCCGGACGGCGAACAGCCGTGTCTTTCATGCGGAGGAGCAGGATCCGCGGGAACGGATGTGCACCACGCTTGCGGCGGTTTTGTTCGTCGGGAAAAGCGTGGTCTCCATTCATGCGGGAGACAGCCGTGTTTACCGTATCCGGAACGGGGAAGCGGAGCGTCTGACCCGTGACCATTCGCTGGTCGGCGAGATGATCGCCGATGGATTGATTACGCCGGAGGAGGCGCAGTATCATCCGCTTGCACATGTGATTTCCCGCACGGTCGGCGGTCTGGAGACCGTTCAGCCGGAAACCGGGGTTTTTGAACATTCTCCGGGAGACCGTTATCTGCTTTGTTCCGACGGATTGACCGATATTGTCAATGATGAGGAAATCGCATCGGTTGTCTGGCAGACGTTTGAACCTGCGGATGCCGTCAAACAGCTTTTGGAGCTGGCTTTGAAGCGCGGCGGACCGGATAACGTGACGATCGTTTCCGTGTTCGGGTGAAGAATCAGGAAAGAAGTTCCCGGTAAAGTTCCGCCTGATCGCCGGAAAAACAGCAGAAGATCACGCAACGGGGCAGCGTCCCGTTCCAGGAACGCACCGTTTCCAGCGCGACCGCGGCGGCTCCCCGCTTCGGATAACGGTATACTCCGGTGGAAATGCAGGGAAACGCAAGCGTTGTACAGTTGTTTTCCTCCGCCAGTTTCAGGGAATTCCGGTAGCAGTTCCGCAGAAGTTCCGGTTCGCCGTGTGTGCCGCCGTGCCAGACGGGACCCGGTGTGTGGATCACGAATTTTGCAGGCAGGCGGAAGCCCGGCGTTATGCGTGCTTCCCCGGTGTGACAGCCGTTGAATTTACGGCATGCTTCCAGCAGTTCGGGGCCTGCCGCCCGGTGAATCGCACCGTCCACGCCTCCGCCGCCGAGCAGAGAGCAGTTCGCCGCGTTGACGATTGCGTCGACCTCCAGCCGGGTTATGTCGCCCTGAATGATCCGGATGATCATTGAATTGCCTCCCGGACGAGCTCCCGGTCATCCATGTGATATTTGACTCCGTTGATCTCCTGACAGGTTTCGTGGCCTTTCCCGGCAACGAGCAGAATGTCGCCGGGCGCGCAGCATTCAACCGCGCGGCGGATTGCCGCCGGCCGGTCCGGTTCGGTTTCATAGCGGCTGCCTTCGGGAAATCCGGCTGCCGCTTCGGCGATGATCGCTTCCGGCGGCTCGGTGCGCGGATTGTCGCTGGTCAGAATCGTCAGATCGGCAAGCCGTCCGCAGACTTCCGCCATGCGCGGACGCTTGGTACGGTCGCGGTCGCCGCCGCAGCCGAAAACCGCGATCAGTTTTCCTTTGCAGAGCGGACGGAGAGCTCCGAGCACGCGTTCCAGCGCATCGTCGGTATGGGCATAATCGACGAATGCTGCTGCTCCATTCGGCAGGTCGATCCGTTCCAGCCGTCCGGGAACCTGCACCGGAGTGCGCAGTGCTTTCAGAACCGCCGGAACGGGGATTCCCGATGCCTGCGCCGCAGTTACCGCCGATGCAAGATTGTAAACATTGTGTACACCGATCAGCGGGGTTGCAATATCCAGTTCCCCGAATGGCGTTTCAAGATGAAACTTTGTTCCGGCGGAAGAGCTTTCCCGGAGTGTGATCCGCGCCGCAGCTTCCGTGTTCCGGGCGGAAAGTGTCAGCACGGGTCTGTTGAGTTCCGATGCGAGGCGCGCGCCCCACGGATCGTCGATATTGACGACGGCGGAACCGTTTTCCGCCAGGGATTCGGTGAAAAGCAGTTTTTTCGCCTGATAGTATGATTCCATGTCGTGATGGTAATCAAGATGGTCTCCGGTCAGATTGGTGAAAATCGCGGTCCGGAACCGGGTGGAGCCCATGCGGTGCTGATGGAGTCCGTGACTGGAGGCTTCGAGGACAACATGACGGCAGTCCGCCTGGAGCATCCGGGAGAGAATCCGCTGAAACGTCTGGGCGTCGGGAGTGGTGCGTGCGGCTTCCGCGGCGGGTTGACCGTTTCCGCAATCGTATTCGATCGTGGAGATCAGACCCGTCCGGAACCGTCCGGCGGATTGCAGAAGCGCCCGCAGAAGAAATGCTGTCGTGGTTTTGCCGTTGGTTCCCGTCACCGCGTGGAGCGTCAAATGCCGTGCCGGTTCTCCGGCGGAGAGTTCGCAGAGCAGACCCCACGCCCGGTAGGCATCCGCGCAAACCAGGTGCGGGAGCGTGGTTTTGAGTTCCGGATCGTCGGAAACAACCGCCACGGCTCCGGCTGCTTCCGCCTTGGCGGTAAAGCTCCGCCCGTCTGTTTTGGCACCCCGGATTGCGCAGAACAGCGAGCCGGGGCGGACCATGCGGGAATCGTTGGTGATGTGGATGATCCCGTCGGCTGGGCGGCCGTCCACCCGCAGAGGTGCCAGCTTCCGGATGATGTCGGAGAACTGCATGGCAGACCTCACGGTTCGATGAGTTCCAGCCGCGTTCCGCGCGAGGCTTTCAGAAATACGAGGTCGCCGGGACGGATCATCCGCCGGACAGGTTCCGCCGCAGTCCGGGAGTCGGGATAGGTTTGGATGTGAGGATCGTTCAGACTCTGTGCGGCGAGTGTCATTTCGGAACCGACCGCGATGATCCGTGCATCGGGAAAATTCATCCGCGCTTTGGCGAGTGTTTCCTGATGAACCGTCTGCGAGGAGTCGCCGACTTCCCGCATGTCGCCGAGCACAAGAACAAGTTTTTCCGGGACCGCGAATTCATGGAGCCAGTCGAGCGTGGCACGCATGCTGTCGGGATTGGCATTGTAGGCGTCGTTGAGCCAGGTCGCACCGTTGCGTTCCGTGATTTTCATGCGCATTCCGGGCAGGACACAGGCGGAAAGCCCTTCCGCGATGATGTTCATCGGAATGCCGAAGACGGTTGCGACTGCCGCCGCTCCGGCTGCATTGCGCGCCTGATGTTCACCGGAAAGACTCCAGTTCACAGTGACTCGTTCTCCGGTCCGGTGGTTCAGCAGTTCAAACGAGCTTCCGGAAATGGAGCCGCCGCGGTAGAATGCTTCCATTGCGGAGCCGTCGCCGCAGCCGTAGCAGAGTACCGGATGGTTCCCCGCTGCGCGTGTCATGATTTCAGCTCCTGCGGAGTTCAGCGGAAGAACGGCGGTGCCGTCCGGTGCAAGATGACGGAACAGCTTGGATTTCTCCGTCGCAACGCCTTCCAACGAGCCGAGATTTTCCAGATGACAGCGTCCGATGGAAACGATCAGCGCCGCATCGGGGCAGACGGTCCGTGAGAGCGGTTCGATCTCTCCGTGATGATTTGTTCCGCATTCGATAATGCAGATTTTATGCTTTGCGTCCAACCGCAGCAGATTCTGCGGAACGCCGATCTGATTGTTGGTGTTGCCTTCGGTCGCCAGAACATGTTCTGCTCCGTAAGCCCGGTTGAAGATGGCGCGGAGCATCTCTTTTGTGCTGGTCTTTCCGCTGGATCCGGTCAGCGCCACCGCTTTTACCGGGAGACGGAGCCGGTGAAAACGGGCGAGGTCCTGATAAGCTCTGATCGTGGAATCCACTATGATCGCGGGAGCTCCCGCCGGGAGTGCGGCGAGTTTTTCCCGCTCGATGCAGAGAAGCGCCGCTCCCTGTTTCAAAGCCGTTACCAAAAAGTCGTGACCGTCGAACTTTTCGCCGGGAATGGCGATGAAGAGGGATTGCGGAGCGGCGACGCGGGAATCGGTGGTGACGCTTTCCACACCGCCGTCGGATGGCGTGTTGAGGAGCGTTCCGCCGGTTGCTTCCCGGATTTCGTCAAAACGGAACAGCATGACGGACCTCCTCAGTCCAGAACGAGTTCGGTGAGGACTTTGTCGTTTTTGAAGATCACGCGTTTGCTTTTGACCCGGTCCGCCCAGTAGATCCAGGTGTCGCTGAGCGGATTGGGGGTGCGGATGCGGCTCGGCGGCCCGTAGGTGATGATGACCTGTTTGCGTGTCATGCCTTTTTCCAGTACGCCGCGGCGCATCTTTTCAAACCGTGCGGGCGAGGCTCCGGCGGCGGTCTCCACGGCAACGGCGGTCGTGAAGAGCTGACGGGCGAATTCTTCCATCGGGATCATGGTTGTTCCCTGATTGTAATGGAGCGTGAAGAGTTCTCCGTTCGCTTCGAATTTTATTTCGGAATCGGTCATGGAGAGAATCCGCACTTCGGTTCCGAACGGCAGCAGTCTGCCCTGCTGAATGTTTTCCGGGGAGAGACGGTCCGGTGTTTTGTACCAGAGGTTGTAGGCGGTATAAACCTGAGCGTGAGTCGGAAGCTGAAGGACTTCTTCGGGGATCAGGTGGCGAGTCTGGCAGCCGCAGAAGAACAGAGCTCCGGCGGCGGTGACAAGGGCGAGGAATACGGATGCTGAAACTTTCATGACGGGGACCTTTCAATCTGGATTACCATGCTTCTGTTGTGTATTCGACAGCGAGTTTTGCAGTATTGTAACACGCTTGTTTCAGCGCGTTGGTGCGGCTGATTGCGGGATCGGCGAGGATCTGATAGTTGGCGGATCCCGAAACGGTGCGTTTGGGGATGAGCGGTGCGCCGCGTCCGGGGATCAGAACGGAGTATTCCAGCGTGACGGTGATCTGGAATTCCGCCGGACGGTATGTAACGTCATTGTTCATACTGTCTTCCCGGATGGTACGGTTGGTGATGGAGGTGATTTTCCCGTAAAGAATACAGTCGGAGGAACCGATATTTTTCAGGGTGAGTCCGCCGTCGAACTGAAACCGTTCGCAAAGCTGCTGGCGCATGATGGAAGCGGCGAGCATTTCCAGAGTGTCGTTTTTGATCTCCGCCACGGCGATGGATTTTACCTGCGGGTGCATCAGAGAACGTGCACCGATCCGGTAGCCGCACCCGGTGAAGAGCAGCGGCAGGAGCAGCAGAGCGGGGAGAAAGTAGGATTTAAAGCATGTCATCGGTAATAATCTCCTGTTTGTTCGGGTCGCGTTCGATCAATCCTTCGCGGGAATCCCGGACCGGCAGAAGCCAGCGGCTGCCCGAACCGGGAAGATGGAGCACATCGGAGTTTTCCCGCGGAAACGCCTGTTCCCGGAAAACCCGTTTTTCCGGAGTCCATTCCGTTCCTCCGGATTTGTATTCCGCATTGATTTCGGCAAGCATTTCTTCGGCTTCCGTGGTGGCTTTCGTCTGCGGATAGTCTTTGATCACCGTTGCGAAATAACGCTGGGCGACATCGTATTTCCGGTTGTTCTTGTAAAATTTTCCGATGCCGCAGAGCCGGGCGGCAATGATGTTGTACACTTCGTCGCGGGAGCGCTTGATCCATTCGCTTTTCGGGTCGTCGGGGTGTTTGGCAAGGAACGAGTCGAACGCTTCGAGCGCATGCTGAGCGTTTTTGCCGTCACCGTCGCCGCGCTGCGCAAGCATCAGGAGCGCATTGGAGAGTTCAAGAGCGGCATAGCGTGCCTGTTCGGAATCCGGATGCAGTTTGATTGCTTCGGAAAAGTGCCGGATTGCCTGTTCGGGATTTCCGTTGTCAAGATAGAGCCGTCCGAGACGCAGCATTGCTTCGGGGGCTTCGGGACCGCAGGGCGCGTTTTTCAGCGCAGCTTCGTAAATCTCAATCGTGCGGTCGTCTTTTTTGATGAACGGAAGCCAGGAGAGGTAATAATCCCGGTGTCCTTCATAGAATTTACCCCCGATTTCGAACTGACGCTTGACGACTTCATAATAGTTGATCCGGGTGACGTGTCCCTGTGCGAGCTGCTGGAGACAATCGAATTCCGCGCCGTATTTCCGTGCTTTCCGGTAAGCTCTTGCGGCGCTGATGAGCGCATTGACTTTCTGTATCGGTTCGTCTGCCTGTACCTGCGATTCCAGATAGGAATCCGCGGCGGAGAGGAATTTCCGCTGATTTTCCAGTTCTCTGCCGGCGGAAAACGCTTCCAAAGCGGCTTTTTCATCGGCGGAAACGGGAAAGACCAGTACGGCGGCGAGGATCAGAAACCATATTTTCAAGCGCATAAACAGTTTTTCTCTTCCAAATCGTTTGTTTTATTCCGGTTTGCGGACTATCTTATCAATGTTTCACTAATGTAGCACGGATTTGATGAAATCGCAAATGAAAACCGGAATAAAGTTGCAATGAAGATTCTACAGATATTGACGGAACTCGGACCGGGAGGGGCGGAACGCGTGGCGCTGGATCTGTCGGCGGAACTGCTGCGGCGCGGACATGATGTTTCCCTGGTTGTATTGAAATCCCCGCCGAAGAACCGTGCGCTCGCCGATCGTTTTCTCGCGCTGCGGATCGTGCCGGAATATCTGCACATGGATCGGGCGTCCGAATTGTACCGTCTTTATTTTCTGCGGAAAAGCATTCAGCGGATCGCGCCGGATGTCTGCCATTCCCATCTGATGCACCCGAATCTCTGTGCGCGGCTGGCGATGGCCGGACTCGGCATTCCGCTTCTGAATACCGTTCATATCAGCGAGCGCCGTCCCGGAAAGGGGATTTATTTTGCGCTGGACCGTCTGACGTTTCCACTCTGTTCCGCCTGCAATGCCGTTTCGTTTGCCAGTGCGCGGTTTCATGAGGAGATGACCGGATTGGAAACGGGGACGATCAGCGTGATCTATAACGGAGTGAACCCGGTTCCGCCTCCCGCTCCGGACTATCTGTCCACTCTGAAACACCGCTGGGGGCTGGACGGCTGTTCCCGGATCATCGGATCCGTCGGACGGCTTGATTTCCAGAAAGGATACGATCTTCTGCTGTCGCTTCTGCCGGAACTTTCCGCGCGGGTTCCCGCAGGGGAGCGGTGGGGAATCGTGATTGTCGGCGAGGGACCGGAAATGGAGTCGCTCCGGGCGCTTGCCGCGAAGGCTCCGGCGAACCTGACTGTGGTTCTTCCGGGGTTTCTGGACTCCGCCCGGCAGGCGGTCTTTCTGTTCGATGCTTTTGTGATGCCGTCCCGGTATGAGGGCTATGGTCTCGTGCTTGCGGAGGCGATGACGACCGGCGTTCCCGTGGTGGTGAATCCGGTGGATTCCCTGCCGGAGCTCTGCCGCTTTTACCGGAATCATGCGATGGCGGATTTTGAGTCGCCGGAGCGGAAAGCGGAGACTGCGGCGATCCTTGCGGAGTCTGTTTGCAGACCGAAATGCAGTCCGCAGGTCATTTCCCGGAAAGACGAGATGGCGGACCGCTATATCCGATTGTATGAGAATCTGCTTGGAACGAGGCGGAAGAAAAAGAAAAACTGACAGCTGCGTCAGAGCGGAACTGTCAGTTCTGTTGCCGGAAACGCCGCAGACGGAATCCGCGGCGTTTTTTGGTCGTGTTATTTTTTGATACCGAGGAGTTCGACCTCGAAGATCAGCATCTGATCCGGACCGATCTGCTGTCCGGCGCCGCGTTTTCCGTAGGCGAGGGCGGCGGGAATGAAGAGTTTGTATTTGCTGCCGACCTGCATCAGCTGGAGGGCTTCGGTCCAGCCGGGAATCACGCCGCCGACGGGGAAGGTTGCGGGCTCTCCGCGCTGAACGGAGCTGTCGAACACGGTTCCATCCGGCAGAGTTCCGGTATAGTGCACGGTAACAACGCTCTGTCTGGTCGGCTTTTCGCCGTCGCCCTGTTTCAGAACTTTGTACTGGAGTCCGGAACCGGTGACGATGACGTCTTTATCTTCCTTGTTCTTCGCGAGGAATTCCGCTTCCTGCTTCTGATTTTCCGCGCCTGCGGCGGCTGCCTGCTTTTCAGCTGCTGCCCGGAGATTCTGCTGGAATTTCTGCATCAGCTCCATGAATTCCTGCTGTCCGACCTGCGGTTCGGCATTCCGGAACACATCGGAGATTCCGGCGATCGCCGCGTCGAGGTTGACGGTCACGGGGAGTTTTTTGAACGACATTCCAATGTCCATGCCGAGGCAGTAACTGGTTTTGTCGCTGTCGTTTTGTAGAGAGATGCTCATGATAATTCCTTCCTTGAGTATTATGGTTGCTGTACAATAGCCGGGTTTGCCGGATATTCAAGAGGTTTTCTGAAAAAACGGAAAAAACTGCCTGTTTTCATCTTGAAAAACGCCGGATGTGTGATAATGTTTCGGAATCATTTAAAAAGATGAATTTTTTACCAGGAAAGGTTTGAATAATGTCCCGAAAACGAATTCTCAGCGGGGATGAGGCCGTTGCCTACGGTGCTCTTGCCGCTTCGGTCCGTCTGGGCTCCGGATATCCCGGAACCCCGTCTACGGAGATACTGGAAACATTGGCGAAGATCGGCGGAGCAGCTGAATGGGCGCCGAATGAAAAGGTCGCTCTCGAAGTGGGAATCGGCGTTTCGTTCGGCGGAGGACGGAGCATCGTCACGATGAAACACGTCGGTCTCAATGTTGCCGCCGATCCGCTGTTTACGCTGACCTATACCGGAGTCAACGGCGGACTCGTGATCGTTTCCGCGGACGATCCGGGGCTTGCGTCCAGCCAGAACGAGCAGGATAACCGCAACTATGCGAAAGCCGCGAAGATGCTGATGCTGGAACCCGCCGATTCGCAGGAGGCTTATGATTTCACGATTCGCGCGTTTGAACTTTCCGAACGCTTCAATACGCCGGTCCTGCTGCGGATGACGACGCGCGTCTGTCATTCGCAAACCGTTGTGGATCTGCATGGGGAAGCGGAACCGTTCCGGCAGAAACCGTATGTGAAGAATATTCAGAAAAACGTCATGGTTCCCGCATTCGCAAAGAAAGCGCATGTGCGGCTTGAAAACACGATGAAGGAGCTCGCGGAGTTCGCGGAAACGTCGGATCTGGAACAGGTCAAGTCCGGTTCTCCGGAGCTCGGCGTGATCTGTTCGGGGATTGCCTGGCAGCATGTCTGCGAAGCCGCGCCGGAGGCGTCGGTCCTGAAACTCGGTCTCACCTGGCCGCTGCCGATGAAACGGATTGCGGAATTCGCCGGATCGGTGAAACGGTGCGTCGTAATCGAAGAGGGAGACCGTTTCCTTGCGGATGCGATTGCCGCCGCCGGAGTGAAAGTGGAGGCGAAAGATGAGTCCCTGCTGTTCGGCGAGCTGAACGTGAACCGGGTCAGGAAACAGCTCGAACGGAACTTCGTGCCGGATCCCGCACCCGTTCCGGGACGTCCCCCGCAGCTTTGTCTCGGATGTCCGCACCGGAAATCGTTTGAAACTCTGCGCGATCTCGGCTGCATCGTTTCCGGCGACATCGGCTGTTATACGCTTGGAACGCTTCCGCCGTTCAGCGCGATTGATATGTGTGTCTGTATGGGCGCCAGCATCGGCGTCGGACTCGGCCTGCGCCGCTCCCTGCCGGAGAACGAGGCCCGGAAAGTCGTCAGCGTAATCGGTGACAGCACGTTCCTGCACAGCGGGATTACCGGGATTGTGGAGATGGTCTACAACCGTCCTGCGACCGGACATCTGGTCATCATTCTCGACAACTCCACAACGGCGATGACCGGGCTTCAGGAAAATCCTGCGACCGGACACCTGCTGAATATGGACCCCGCTGCGCCGATCAGTCTGGAGGCGCTCTGCCGCGCCTGCGGCGTGGATCATGTGGACATTCTGGATACCACGCTGGAAACGGAACGGTTCAAAAATCTGGTACAGGAACGGCTGAATTCGAATGACGTCAGCGTGATCATTGCGCGGCGTCCCTGTATTCTGCAAATGAAGAAAATGGCGAAATTCGCGAAAAAGAGCGGAGGCGCAAAATGAATATTGACACCATCAACGTCGTCTTTGCCGGAATTGGCGGACAGGGCGTGATCCTTGCCAGCGACCTGCTGACAGCGGCTGCGTTCCGCAGCGGATTCGATGTAAAAAAGAGTGAACTGCACGGGATGAGCCAGCGCGGCGGATCCGTTTCCAGCGATGTCCGGTTCGGTTCGAAAGTGTGGAGCCCGATGATTCCGGAGGGCAAGGCTGATTTCCTGGTTTCTCTCGCGGAGGATCAGGTGGAAGTCTGCCGGCATTTGCTGAAACCGGGCGGGATCGTGCTTGCCCCTTCGATGTTCGGGGACTATGATCCCGGCCGCAGCATCAATATTGCGATGCTCGGTGCTCTGAACGCGCATCTCCATCTTTCGGACGGGATTTGGGCGCAGCTGCTGGAAGAGACGTTCTCCGGCGATCTGCTGCCCGTCAATCAGGAAGCGTTCCGCAAAGGTGCGGAGTTTATTCGGTAACGGGAGGTCCGGCGTATGCTTTCCAGACACTACAATCCGGTCAGTGCGCAGGATTATATCCCGCGTCCGCTTCTGCGGCAGGTTCAGCTTCAGCGTCTTCAGAAGATCGTGGCGCATGAATACAGCAATGTGGAATTTTACCGCAGGCGCATGGATGAGAAAGGAGTGAAACCTTCCGATATCCGTTCGCTGGAGGATATTGCAAAACTGCCGTTCATGATGAAGAAGGATCTGCGCGACACTTATCCGTTCGGTCTGTTTGCGCTGGACATGAAACAGGTGGTCCGTCTCCATGCGTCCAGCGGCACGACGGGAAAACCGATCGTGGTCGGCTACACGAAAGAGGATATCGACGTGTGGGTCGGCTGCATGATGCGTGCGCTCGCGATGGCGGGAGTGGACCGCGGCGATATTATCCAGAACTCCTACGGTTACGGTTTGTTCACCGGCGGACTCGGTGCGCATTACGGAGTGGAGGCTCTCGGCGCGACGGTCGTTCCGACTTCAGGCGGCAATACCGAACGGCAGATCATGCTGATGCGTGATTTCGGCGTCACCGGCATCTGCTGTACACCGACTTACTTTATTCATCTCTGCGAAAAAGCGGGGCAGATGGGCGTCGATCTGCGCGAACTTCCGATCCGGGTCGGCGTATTCGGAGCGGAGCCGTGGACTGAAGGAATGCGCAAACGCATTGAAGAGCTTTCCGGGATTGAGGCGTTCGACATTTACGGACTTTCCGAAATGAGCGGTCCCGGTGTCGGGATCGAATGCGGATGTCATGACGGCATTCACATTTTTGAAGACCACTTCTATCCGGAGATCATTGATCCGGAAACCTGCGAGGTTCTGCCGGACGGCGAAGAGGGCGAACTCGTGTTCACCACGATTTCCAAATTCGCCATGCCGATGATCCGTTACCGGACCCGCGACATAACGAAGATCATCGCCGAGCCGTGTGCCTGCGGACGCACGATCCGCCGGATCGCCCGCATTTCGCGCCGGAGCGATGATATGTTCATCATCCGCGGAGTCAATGTGTTCCCGTCGCAGATCGAAACCGGGCTTCTTGCCGTGGAAGGCGCACTGCCGCACTACCGCATCGTCCTGACCCGCCGGGAGGATGGACTGGACGATATGCTGATCGAAGTCGAAGTCAACGAGGAAAGCGTCAGCGACAAAGTCCGTGCGATGGAGGAACTTCAGCATAAATTCGCACATTCCGTGGAACGGATCCTCGGAATCCGCGCCCCGGTGAGGATCGTTCCCCCGAACACGATTCCCCGGAGTGAGGGCAAGGCAAAACGGGTTTTCGATCTGCGGAATGAAAATAAACAGAAATCCTGAAAGGAGCGTGTCAGATGAAATTGAAACAACTCTCAGTTTTTGTGGAAAACAAACCGGGTTCGGTGAGCCGTCCGTGCAAAGCACTGGCGGAGGCGGGGATCAATATTACCACGCTCACTCTTGCCGATACGAAAGATTTCGGCATTCTGCGCTTCATCATTGATGACTGGCAGAAGGCGTGCGATGTGCTGAAAGAGAAAAAATTCGCGGTCAGTGTGAACGATGTGATCGCTCTTGAGGTCAGCGATGTTCCCGGCGGACTCTCCACCGTGCTCGAAACTCTGGAACGTCGCGGCTTGAACGTCGAGTACATGTATGCGTCCGTATACGGCTGCGACAATCGCGCCGTGCTGGTGTTCCGGTTTGACGATACGGAATCCGCTTTGGAAAAACTGGATGGATGCCCGGAGCTGAAAATCGTCAGCTCCTCGCGTTTCTTTTCCTTGAAATAACATTTTGGGAGGTTATGAAATGAAATTCTGTAAACAACTTGTCATTGCCGGGCTTTCCGCCATGCCGCTGTTTTTCACCGCATGCTGCACATCCGGACCGGCTCCGTCCGTTCTTTCGGAAGAGGAGCAGAAGAACATCATTCTGGATGAACCGCTTCAGGATAAACTCGCGTTTGAGTTCATCCGTACATGGCCGACGGAAAACGGGCTTACCAATGTGGCGGTCCGCGCCCGGATCCAGACCTACTGCGCGTGGGACTGGGTCTTTGATTCCTATAAAAGTCTTGAGCTCGCATACCGTTTCGCGTGGTTCAACAAGGACGGCGTGGAAGTTCCCGCAGACAGAAAACCGGTCTGGAACTATGTGACCGTCGGATATGGTGAAGAACTCGGATTCGGTTCCATGTCTCCGGGCGCCGATGTCAAGACATACAAACTTTTTATCCGTCTTGTGAAACCGGAAGAGGCTGCCGAAGCGGCGAAAGGAACGGAGAGTGCGGAGAACTCCGCCGAACCCGCTCCGGAAGAGGATACGGGAAAGACCACCGCAAAGACAGCGGATCAGGTCAAGACGCGTCCCACGTCCGTAACGCCGATCAAAGCCGAAACGAAACCCGCGGAAGAGGGAAAAGCGGCACCCAAGACGGCGGATCAGGTCAAGACGCGTCCCACGTCCGTGACGCCGATCCGGCAGGACGTGAAGAAGACACAGGCGGATGAGGAGGCCGAGGCGGATGCCGCCGCGGCTCGCCAGGCCGCTCCGAACAAGAAATAAGGGCTCCGGCTCAAGTGTAACATCAACGAAAAGGAAGAAAAATGGTAAAACTCGATTTTGCGAAAGGCGGCGGTCTGCTCCCGGCGATTGCCCAGGACTGGAAGACCGGTGATGTCCTCATGCTCGCATACATCAACGAAGAAGCCTGGAACGAAACCCTGAAAACCGGAAATGCCACCTACTGGACCCGTTCCCGCCAGAAACTCTGGAGAAAAGGCGAAGAGTCCGGCAACGTTCAGAAAGTCAAGGAGATCTATGTCGACTGTGATGAAGATACCGTGATTTTCAAAGTGGAACAGATCGGCGGAGCCGCCTGTCACGAAGGTTATCACTCCTGCTTCTTCCGTAAATATGAAAACGGCGAACTCGTCGTGGTCGGCGAACGCGTTTTCGATCCTGCAAAGGTTTACAAGAAGTGATGACGGAACTCCCGCGCATTTTTTCGGAAAAGCTGCCGGGAGTGAGGTTTCATACATCCGCCCGATGGGCGGATCATACATCCATGGGTGCCGGTCTTGCTGAATTTTTTCTTGCGGAGCCGGACTCCATGGATGATCTGTTTTCAGTGATTGCGGTCTGCCGTGCGGCGGGAGTGCCTGTTTTCCCTCTTGGCGGGGGAACGAACCTGATCGGCTCCGATTCTCCGCTGGAGGTCTGTTTCCTGAAACTGGGGGACGCGTTCCGTCAGGTTCGGAGGGAAGGGGCGGAGATTCATGCCGGAGCAGGGATGAAGCTCTCCGCTCTGTTGGACTTCGCGGCGGAACAGGGGCTTGGCGGGGCTTCCGGACTTGGCGGGATTCCCGGCACGGTCGGCGGAGCGCTGCGCATGAACGCCGGAGCAAACGGACGGGAAATCGCTGATTTCCTGTCGGAGGTGGAATTCATCCGGGAGGGTGCCTTTTACCGGAAGAGCGTCCGCCGTGTGGAATGGCATTACCGGACGTCGCCACTGCCGGAAGACTGTATTGTGACCGGGGCTGTGTTCCGGTTTTTTCCGGTCAGGGCGGAGACGGAGCGGGAGCAGCTGGCGGCGGAGCGCCGGAGGCGTGCCGCCGTGACGCCGCGCGGCCGGTCCGCAGGGAGTGTGTTCCGGAATCCTTCGGGTGCGCTGCCGGCGGGAAGACTGTTGGAGCGTGCCGGAGCAAAACGGCTTTCCGCCGGAGAGGTGACGGTCAGCCCGGAACATGCAAACTGGATCGTGAATCATTCAAAACAGGTATCGGAATCGGATTGTGCGGCTCTTGTGTCGCAGATGGCTCTCATGGTGAGGGCGGAATGCGGAGTCGCTCTGAATATGGAATTGAGGTTTGTCAATATGGAAACGAAAAAAATGGCGGAGGCATCGGCGCGGCCTCTGAACATTCTGCTGCTGAAAGGCGGTACGAGCGCGGAACGGGAAGTCTCTCTGATTTCCGGCGCGGCGGTTGCCGCCGCATTGCGTGAAGCCGGGCACAATGTGAAAGAGTATGACATCACTCGGCTTGAGGTGACGGAGGATATGCGTGCCGCCGATGTGATTTATCCTGTTCTTCACGGCGGTTTCGGTGAAGACGGTTCCCTGCAGAAAATGCTGGAAGACGCCGGATTGAAGTTCGTCGGTTCCGGTTCCCGTGCATGTATTGATTTGATGGACAAAGTCGTCAGCAAGCAGATCATGGAGCGCTGCGGGATCCGTACGCCGGGAAGTATTGTCGTGGATGATCCCTCCGCGCCGTTTCCGGCGGAACTCGGCCTGCCGCTGATCGTCAAACCGCCGAAAGAGGGATCCACGTTCGGACTCTCTCTTGTGAATTCGGAATCAGAATGGCGCGCTGCGCTGGAACTGGCGTTCCGCTATGACAGCCGGGCGCTTGTCGAGCAGTACATCGACGGCGTCGAATCCACGGTCGGTATTCTGAACGGGAAAGCGCTTCCGCTGGTTGAGATCCGGTATCCCGGCAAGCTCTATGATTATGACGCCAAATATACGCATGCTCTCGGAGAGACGGAATATATTTGTCCGCCCGCCGGGATTTCGGAGAAGGCGCAGGCGGAAGCGCAGGAGTTCGCGTTGAAGTTCTACCATGCTTCCGGTGCGCGTGACATGCTTCGTGTGGACGTGCTGATTTCCCGTCGTGACGACAGCGTCTGGGTGCTTGAGGGCAATACGCTTCCGGGATGCACGCCGAGCAGTCTTCTGCCGAAAGCGGCGCTGACTGCGGGAATCACATTTCCGGAAATGTGTGCCATGCTTGCCTGTGCGGCGGCGGAGCGCTGAGGAATCGGATGATGCGGGGCAAACGGAACCGTACATTCTCTTATTTGCTGACGGGCGGAGCGCTCCTGCCGGAGATCCCGCCCGGTGTTACGGTCGTATGCGGAGAGCGGGAACCGCGCAGCGGCGATTTTATCGCGTATCTGCCGAAGGACGGCGGCGAGCCGATTTTCCGCCGGTATGTGGAAAAGGAGGACGGCATGATTCTGCTGGAATCGCTGAACCGCAGATTCGACAGTTTTGTCGCGAAGAAATCGGAGATGCTGGCGCGCGGGACGATCCGGGTGATTCTTTCGTTTTCCCGGTCGTTTTATGAATCGTCCGTCCCGCGCGAGGTGAGTCTTGCGGACGGCAACGATCTGCTGACGTTTTCCGAAGCGGCGAAGCTGCTGAAAGTCAAGCGGACCCGGATGTACGCCATGCTTCAAAGCGGGGAATTGTCCGCGACGAAAGTAGGGAAGCTCTGGCGTGTCAGCCGTGCCGCGATTGAGGAGTATCTCTCCCGCTGACGGCGGAAGCCGGACAGGAGTTTTTCGGTCGGCTCTTGACTTTTGCGCGTGCGGGATGTATAATATCGGGTTCAGATACAAGGAGTGGAACATTGGAGTTGCCGTCATTCAAATTAAGCCGGAAAGGCAAAATTATTCTTGGCGCGTGTACATTGGCCGTCGGGATCGCTCTGGTCATTTTCCTGGTCTGGTTCGAATACCGGGCACTCTTTACGGAGAATCCGCGCTTTACACTGCGGCATGTCAAAGTCAACAGTACCGGATGGTGGAACGGAAAAGAGGCGTATATTGAGGCGATCGCGGATCTGAAAAAAGGAACGACGGGACTGTTTCAGCTGGATCCGGCTGGGATCCGTTCGCGACTTTTACGCGAACCGAGCGTGGAGGATGTGATCGTGGCGCGCAATCTGCCGGATACGCTGGAGTTCACGATTACGGAGCGCGTTCCGCGCGCACTGCTCGGCAATATCCGTTCGCCGTTTGTACTGGATTCCAATACCGTGGTCATGCACCGGGATAAATGTGTGAAGATCGACGGCAATCTGCCGGTGATCCAGTATTTCCGCGAAACCATTCCCGCATTCGGTACCCGGTTTGAACGGTTGAAGCCGTCGGTCGATCTGATCATGCTCACCGTGACCGATTTCCCGGATATCCGCATCGGGTCGATCAATGCCGCCAATATGGATTATCTGATCTTCAGCATGTATTACAAAAATGATTTCACCAGACTTTATCTGGTTTATATTCCCGTCAAAGATATGCACGCGAACCTGGTTCATCTTATCGCGGCGATGCCGAATGTTCTGCAGCCGTCGGAGACCAGACGCACGATTGACCTGCGCTATGAGGGCAGGGTAACTCTGAAATAAAGAAGGATTGTTGCAATGGCAAAAATCGCAGTAATCGGCGCGGCCGGACGAATGGGCCGTCATCTCGTCACCAATATTCTCAAAACTCCGGGAATGTCTCTCGCGGGAGCTATGGAGCATCCCGCTTCCGAGTTTCTCGGCTGCGACGCGGCATCGGTCGCCGGGCTTCCGCCCTGCGGCGTGAAGATCACCGCATCGCTGGAAGAGGCGCTCCGGGACGCCGACGCCGTGATTGACTTCTCCACCGGGACAGTGATGCAGAATGCGGAGGCCGCCGCGGAAAAAGGGTGCATGATCGTTGTCGGAACCACTGCGCTCGGGCCGGCCGCCGGGGAACAGTTCGCCGCTCTCGCCGCCCGGAAACAGGTGAAGATCGTATATGCCTCCAATTACAGCGTCGGAATGAATCTGCTGTTTTATCTGTCGAAAAAAGTTGCCGGACTGCTTGCGGATTATGATGCGGAGATCATCGAAATGCATCATAACCAGAAGAAAGACGCGCCGAGCGGAACTGCAGTCACCATTGCGGAGCGGATTTGCGAAGCCCGCGGTCTCTCCTATGAAAAGGACGTGGTGCACGGACGCAACGGCGTTGTCGGCGCCCGCACGAAAAACGAGATCGGTATGCACGCCCTGCGCGGCGGAGATGTCGTCGGAGACCATACGGTCCTGTTCGCCACCACCGGCGAACGGTTCGAGATGACGCATAAGGCCTCCAGCCGCGACACGTTTGCGCGCGGAGCCATCCGCGCCGTTGCGTTTCTTGAGACGGCGAAGCCCGGACTCTACAACATGCAGGACGTGCTGGGGCTTAACTGATCATGGAAACAACAGACTCCGTCATCCCTTATCTGCACTGTATCCTGGAAGCGTGCGACGAACTGCCGGATTTCACTTTCGACAAGGCGTCGGCGGAGCCGTTCGGTGTGTTGGATTATCCGGTTGAACGCAGAATCAAAGAGCTTGCACTCAAACTGTTCTGGAAGCGCAACCGGATCGCCGGAACGCCGTCGGAGATCATTCCCGCGGAGCTTCCGCGCCGTTACCGGACGACTTCCAAACGCCGTGTGGATTTCTTCCGGAACAAGGTCCGTATGCTTCATCTCGGTCATGCTTCCAAAGAGGGGATGCGCGGCAATCTCCAGTATTCTCTGCTGGAACCCGATCTGCACCACCGGATTTATGAACTGGTTCTGGAATATCTTTCGCGTCCGCAGTTTCAGTTCCTTGCCCGCAATATGAATTACTGCATCATCCGCGGTTCCTATACGAAAGTCAGTGTGATTTTCAATCTCGCAAAGATTGATGCCGCTGTTGTGCGCAAAATCCGGATCGTTGCGGAGGCTCTGCGCGCCGGGATTCCGGAAGTGACCGCGTGCTTCACCTATCTGGATGAAACGCGTTCCAATTACTATCTGGAGGCCAGACGGCCGGAGAAGACGGTCGCTTACAAGAAACTGTTCGGCAATTCGTTTCTGGATGTGACGCTGCCGGACGGGAACCGTCTGCTTTATCCGCCCACCGGCTTTTCCCAGGTCAACAGTGCAATGCTTCCGCAGTTTCTGAAAACGGCGGAAAGCATGATCCGCCCGGAAGCGGATGCGCGTCTTTTGGATCTTTACTGCGGTTACGGACTGATCGGTCTGTATCTGTTTCCGCATGTGGCTTCTCTGCTTGGCGTCGAAATCGACGGTCCGTCCGTGGATGCCGCCGCGGCGAGCGCCGGACATCTGTTCCCGAAAAAGGAAATCCGTTTTCTGCGGTCCGAGATCGGACCGATGGTGATCAAAAACAAATTTCCGGAACCGGCGGGGAAGGAGCTGATCGTGCTGGATCCTCCGCGAACCGGAACGGCGAACGGCGTGATCCGGGAACTGGCGCGCCGCGCTCCCGCACGCGTGCTGCATGTCTTCTGCGGAACCGACGCCATTCCCGAAGCCGTGAAAGAATGGACTGCCCGCGGGTATCATCCCGCTCAGATCCGTCCGCTGGATATGTTCCCCGGAACACCGAATCTGGAGACAATGGTTCTGTTGGAGGCGGATAAGTAACACGAGTCAGCCCGTCGCCCCGGAAAAATGTCCAAAACCTGTGAACATTTGAATTTGCCGTCTTGATTTTATCCGGAAGTGATGCTATTGTTCCACGATGAAGACGTTCCATCCGGGACGGTTGGTTTGCTAAGGAATGCAGGGAGGTAAAAATGAAGCCGAATATTTTCAGACATCTTGCTCTTTTGGCGGCGGTTCTTCTGCTGGCCGTTCTCACCGCCTGCAGGCATTGGAATGAGAATTATGAGAAGACATATCCGGAATTGATCACTCATTTTGCAAATTGCGGGCTCAAGGTTGATTCCGTAACGCCTCTCGCCTATTATCTTGCACGGGCGGAATCCGCTTATGCGTTCAAGATCGGCAGCCGGGAGATCGGTATTTACAAATATAATCTGGAACGGAAAAAACAGAGGTACCGGTATCAGGTCGTTAAAGATTCCGGTGTGCTTTATATCAACGGGAAAAAATTCAAAGCCATGCTGAACGGCTGTTTCGTGATGACTGATTTTGACACGCATCCGGAACAGGAGAAGATCGTGAAAGCGTTTGAATCGTTTTGACATTAACGGCGGGTTTCCGGGGTGACCGGAGCCCGCCTGATCATTTCTGCGGGGCGAGGGTTTTGGATCTCCGCAGACAGCCATAACATGCAACGAAGAGAAAAGGAGTCTTTATGGCAAAAAGACGCAACGAAAAAGGAGCCGCCGCCGCTCCGGCCGCAGGGAAGACCGCATCTGTGAAAACTGCGAAGAAAGTGGTAAAAAAGGTCCCCGCGAAGAAGTCCGCATCCGCGAAAACGGTGAAAAAAGAAGAGGTGAAGGCGGTTCCCGCGAAGAAGTCCGCAGCAGCGAAACCGGAAAAGAAATCCGCTCCCGTGAAGAAAGCGGCTCCTGCGAAAAAGGCCGCCGCGAAGAAATCCGTTCCCGTGAAATCGGCGAAACCTTCCAAAAAATATGTATATCTGTTCGGGAAAGGGATTTCCGAGGGACGGGCGGATATGAAAGAGTTGCTTGGCGGAAAAGGGGCTAATCTTGCGGAAATGGCGAACCTGAATCTTCCGGTTCCCGCCGGATTCACGATCACTACGGAATGCTGTGTGGATTATTTCCGCGCCAACGCCATCCCGGAATCTCTGGAAGCCGAAGTGCTTGCCGCTCTGAAAAAAGTGGAAGAGAACATGGGAATGAAGTTCGGTTCGACCACGAATCCGCTGCTGGTTTCCTGCCGCTCCGGTGCGCGCTCCTCCATGCCGGGTATGATGGAAACCGTTCTCAACGTCGGCCTCTCCAGCAAAACGATCCCCGGACTTATCAAAAAAACGAAAAATGAGCGGTTTGTCTATGACGCATACCGCCGGCTTATCATGATGTATTCCGACGTCGTCATGGAAAAAGCGGAAGGGATCGAACCGGAAGACGGCAAGGGTATCCGCAAGATCCTCGACGAGCAGTTGGAAGCGCTCAAAAAAGCGAAAAAATACAAATCCGATACCGATTTGACGGTTACCGATCTCAAGAAACTGTGCGAAGAGTTCAAGAAAACCGTGAAAAAGGTTCTGAAAAAAGAGTTCCCGGATGATGCCATGCAGCAGCTCTGGGGCGGCGTGATGGCGGTGTTTAAAAGCTGGAACGGAAAAAAAGCCGTTTCGTACCGCCGCATTGAGGGGATTCCCGACGACTGGGGAACCGCCGTCAACGTACAGTCGATGGTTTTCGGCAACATGGGTGACTCTTCCGCGACCGGCGTTGCATTCACCCGCGATCCCGCGACCGGCGACAACAAATTCTACGGCGAATGGCTCGTCAACGCGCAGGGCGAGGACGTCGTTGCCGGGACCCGCACCCCGAATCCGCTGAATAAAGAGACCAAAAATGAGCAGAACAAGCATCTTCCCTCCATGCAGGAGCTGCTGCCCGCGATCTACAAGCAGTTGTTCGATATCCGCAATAAACTGGAAAAACATTATCACGATATGCTGGATATTGAATTTACGATCCAGGAAAAGAAACTTTACATGCTCCAGTGCCGAGTCGGCAAGCGCACCGGAACGGCGGCGCTGAACATGGCGATGGATATGCTTTCCGAGAAACTGATCGGGGAGAAAGAGGCGGTGATGCGTCTCTCTCCGACGCAGCTTGACGAGATCCTGCATCCGATTCTTGATCCGAAAGCGGAGAAGAAGGCGGAGCTGATCGTCAAGGGGCTTCCCGCCGGACCGGGCGGTGCGGTCGGACAGATCGTGTTCACGTCGGAAAAGGCGATGGCGCTTGCCGCGAAGAACATTCCCTGTATTCTGGTTCGCGAAGAGACCAACCCGGAAGACGTTGAGGGAATGCGTGCCGCAAGCGGTATTCTGACCGCCCGCGGCGGTATGACCAGTCATGCCGCTCTTGTCTGCCGCGGATGGGGCAAATGCTGTATCGTCGGAGCCGGTGAACTCAATATTTCCGAATCGGCAAAAACGGTCAAGGTCGGTAAATTCTCGTTCCGGGAAGGGGATTTCCTGAGTCTGAACGGTACTCGCGGCTATGTGTATGCGGGCGAAGTCGCCACGATGGATTCCAGCGAAAATCCGCGTTTCCAGAAATTCATGGCGCTTGCCGACAAGTTCCGCAAGCTCGGTGTCCGCACGAATGCCGATACTGCGGAGGATGCGGCGCTTGCCCGTTCGTTCGGCGCGGAAGGGATCGGACTGTTCCGTATTGAACACATGTTCTACGGAAAAAACTGCGAAAAACCGCTGTTCGCTCTTCGCAAAATGATTCTCTGTTCGACGGAAGAGGAGCGGGTTGCCGCGCTCAAAGAACTGTTCCCGTTCATGAAAAAGGACATCAAGGCGACCATGAGTGCGATGAAGGGGCTGCCCGTTACGATCCGTCTGATGGATCCGCCGCTGCATGAGTTCGTTCCGCAGAGTGCTGACAAGATCAGGGAGCTGGCAAAGAGTTTGAAGATTTCCGTTGCCGAGATCCGGAAGCGTGCCGATGCTCTGCATGAGTCCAACCCGATGATGGGACATCGCGGAGTGCGTCTCGGAGTCACCTATCCGGCTGTTACGGAAACGCAGGTCCGCGCAATCTTCGAGTGTGCCGCGGAACTTCTCAAAACGGGTGCGGCGTGCAAGCCGGAGATCATGATTCCCGTCACCTGCGATTCGCTCGAAATCAAGGACCAGAAAGCGATCATCACCCGTGTCGCGGAAGAGGTCAAGGCAAAATTCAAACTCAAAAACTTTGAGTATATGGTCGGAACAATGATAGAGATTCCGCGTGCCGCTCTGATGGCGGACAGGCTCGCCGAAGAGGCGGAATTCTTCTCGTTCGGAACCAATGACCTGACACAGATGACATTCGGATTCAGCCGCGATGACGTCGGCGGTTTCCTTGGCACCTATCTGGAGAAGAAGATCCTTGCCGCGGATCCGTTCCAGACGATTGATCAGGATGGCGTCGGCCTGCTGATCGAACACGCTGCCACAGCCGGACGCGGGGTGCGTCCCGGTTTGAAGATCGGCATTTGCGGAGAACAGGGCGGCGAGGCTAAATCGGTGGAGTTCTGCAACAACATCGGTCTTACCTATGTTTCATGCAGTCCGTTCCGGGTTCCGATTGCGCGTCTTGCCGCCGCGCAGGCCGCGATCAAGGCGGAAAAATAAGCGGAAAACGGCAGAACCGCTCATTCGCCGCATGGTTTCCGGACCATGCGGCGTTTTTTATTCCGGCTTCTTCTGTTTCCGGAATTCGCCGGGGGAGAGGTGATAGTAGCGCTTGAACTGTGCGGAGAAGCTGCTTTGATCCGTGAAGCCGCATTCGGCGGCGATGGCGCCGAGCGGAAGATCGGTCAGTTCGATCCATTGGATCGCTTCCGACAGACGCAGACGCTGGAGATAATCACGGAAATTGATGCCGACCGCCTCCGTGAAACAGTGGATAAAGCGCGACCGGCTCAAACCGATGTATCTGCACACATCGGCTGTTTGGAGCGGTTTCCGGAAATTGCGGTGCAGATAATGGATCGCTTTCTGCATCCGGGAATCAAGACGGCTGTAATCCGGGGAGGGCAGCAGCGTGCGCGGGGATTCCTGCCAGCTCTCCGGTTCGCAAGCAGCGAGCAGAGCGGTCAGCAGTCCGGCAAGAGAGTCCATCCGGGATCGGGAAAATTTCGGCATGGTGCGGCCGAGTTCCCGTAAATGTTCCGGCAGATTTTCCGTTCCGGAAGGGGATAGGAAAGGACCGGCGAAGAGTGCGCCGCGGCAGTTCCCGGTGATGATCGGAAAAACGAGTTCCGTCACTCCGGCATGGCAGGTCGTTTCAAACGGTTTCCGCCGTTTTACGGCTTCTTTCAGCGCGGTTTCCGCATGATGACGATGGCACTGCAGCTCCATCCGCTCCCCGCTCCGTTTCACCGCTTTGCAGAATTCGCAGCAGTGATAACGTTGTTCAAGCGGAAGAGGCGTCAGCCATGCCCGTTCTCCGGTTTTGAGCACGAAGTGGAAACCGCTGCATTGTGACAGCGCGCTCAATCCTTTGACAAATAGATGGTACTTATTCATAATTTTATTCTTTTCAGCCTGTTTCCGATAAAATACAGCCTGTTTTACATAGTTTCAAGATGAAATCCGGTGTATAATTCCAAACAAAGGAGGATTTTTTATGAAACATGCATTGTATGACTGTTTTATCCGGGAAAAGATTGTGGCGATTCTGCGCGGGCTCGCACCGGAAAATGCCGCCGCGTGCGGCGATGCGCTGTTCCGTGCCGGAGTCCGGCTGATGGAGGTTCCGCTGAACCGTCCGGGTGCGTTGGAAAGTATTCGTCTGCTTGCACGGCAGTTTTCCGGAACCGGTGTGCATGTCGGGGCGGGAACCGTGCTTGCGCCGGAACAGGCGGAGCAGGTGTGGGATGCCGGCGGGGAATTTGTGATCTCGCCGGATGTGCGCCCTGCCGTGATCCGCAGAACGAAAGAACTGGGATTACTTTCCATGCCGGGATTTGCGACTCCGACGGAGGCGTTTGAGGCGGTGGATGCCGGAGCGGATCTGTTGAAACTTTTTCCCTGCGGAACTCCGGAATGTATTGCCGTGCTGAAATCGGTGATTCCGCTTCCCGTATTCGCCGTCGGCGGTGTGACGGCGCGGAACAAACGGGAGCTTCTGGTTTCCGCCGACGGGCTTGGTGTGGGGATCGGTATTTACCGTCCGGAGATGAGTCCCGTAGAACTGTACCAATTTGCAAAGGAGTTTATGGAAGCATGAAGATCACGAAGATCGAACCGGTCGTCGTCGGAGCTCCGACACCCGGAACAGGACAGCTGTCGAACAAGAACTACATTTTTGTCAGGGTGTACACTGATGAAGGGATCACCGGGCTCGGCGAGGCGTCGCTTGGCGGTTATACGAATACGGTAATCGCTTTGCTCGGAGATTTGGAAGAGCTTCTGCTGGGCGAAGATCCGACCCGCATCGAGTATCTGTGTCAGGTGATGCAGCGGCAGAAATTCTGGCGCGGCGGAGTGGTCAAGGGCTCGGCTGTTGCCGGAATCGAGCTTGCTCTGTGGGATATTCTCGGTAAAAGCCGCGGATTGCCTGTCTATAAACTGTTCGGCGGTCCTTACCGTACGAAGATACGGGTTTATGCGAACGGCTGGACCGGCGGTTCGACCGATCCCGTCGAGATCCGGGAACGTCTTGCGGAGGTGAAGCAGTGGGGGTATTCCGCATTCAAGTTCAGTATATCCAAGCCGTCGTGGCCGTTGTATGATCCCGCAGTGACGCGCGTGATCGCAAAAGCGGCGGAGACGATCCGCGGGGAACTGGGACCGGATGACCTGCTGATGTTCGATGGTCACGGCCGCTATGATACGGAGTCGGCAATCGCCATCGGGCGGGCGCTGGAACCGTATGAACTGACGTTTTTTGAGGAGCCTGTTTCGCAGGTTGATGAACAGGCGATGGCGCGTGTCGCCCGCAATGTCCGCATTCCTGTTGCGGCGGGAGAACGTCTGGAGTCGCGCTGGGAATACCGCAAACTGCTGGAACTGGATGCGGTCCGAGTGGTTCAGCCGGACCTTGCGCACTGTAACGGTTTCCTTGAAGGGTATAAGGTTGCGGTTCTGGCGGATTGCTTTTCCGCGTTCGTGGCGCCGCACTGCCCGATGAGTCCCGTGCTGACGGTGATTTCCGCACATCTTGACGCGGTCGCTCCGAATTTTCTGATTCAGGAACGTTTGCACCTGAACGACTGGCGCAATGACGTGATCATGGAGCCGCTTCAGGTCCGTGACGGATTTCTTGATCTTCCCGATAAGCCCGGATGGGGAATTGAGCTGAATGAAGAGCTTTGCCGGAAGCACCCGAAGATCAGTATCCGCATACCGCGTCTGTTCCGGGAAGATGGCGCAGTCAGCGACTGGTGAGGCTGTTTTATACCGGAATGAACACTCCGTCAATTCCGCAGTTTTTTGCGGAACTGAAGCGGAGTGATTCCGTAATATCTGCGGTAAGTGCAGATGAAATACGCGCTGTCGATGAATCCCAGCTCGGCGGCGATGTCGGCAATGGACAGCTGGTCCTGTCCGAGCAGACGGCGCGCCTCTTTCATTTTCAAATCCTGAATCTGCTGTGCCGGAGTTTTGGAATAAAACTGCTTCCAGTGACGGAAAAAGGTCCTGCGCGACATGCCGTTCTCGGAGATGAGCTGATCCATATCGAATGGATCCTTGTAATGATACTGAATATAAGACGCAATCTGCCGGATTTTCCGTTCCTGTTCGGTCTCCGGGTGTTCCGTGCTCCGCCGGCAGATGATGATCTCCTGAAGCAGCCGCCAGCAGAGCGTGTCGATCCGGTCGGCGATGCCGGATTCCTGTGATACGGGAAAGAGAGTGACCAGTTCGCGGATCAGTTCCATGATTGTCGGAGAAAGCGTGATTTCCCAGCAGATCCTGTTCAGATCGATGCCCATTTCTTCCAATTTGCTGTGCAGGGATATGTGATAGATAAAGAAAAAAGCCTCACGCACGCCGGGATAATGATACTCGTGCAGCGGACCCTCATGTTTGACGAACACATGCGGGAAGTGGTTGGCATACACGGTCTCTCCGACGGTATCCACGGCGACGTCGTCTTCCGAATTCATCCGGATACAGAATTCGATCTGGTTTTCATGCCGCCCGATGAAGCGGCTCGGTCCTTCGGTAACGGTTCCGAGGTTCATCACAGGCAGGGGAAAACGGAACATGCGCGGTGTGTCCTGCAAATCAAGGCGGACAAGGCGGATTCTGGAGTTGTTCAAATGCTGAGTTGTCATAATGGAAGTACTGTACAGCTTTTTCGGAGAAGAGTCAAGCCGTTTTGTCCGCAGCTTTTGACAGAAGAATGAAAAATCGGTCTGTTTTTTTATATGTCCCTTGCATTTCAGGGAAAATGGTGCTACTTTTGTTGCAGCAGGAGGGGAAGAGCGGCTTCCTTTCCCGGAAATTCATGAATCAAGGGGGAATGAATGATGGAACAGATCAGAATTGCGATTGTCTATTGTTCCCGTTACGGCCACACGCGCGCTGTCGCGGAGGCTGTTGGGCGGGGTGCCGGAAAGCTCGCGGATGTCAAACTTTATACAACGGTGGAAGCCGTGGAGAAAATGGCGGAGCTGAATGCCGCTGATGCGATTGTGCTCGGCTCACCGACTTACATGGGAAACATGGCTTCGGAGATGAAAGTCTTTTTGGAAGCGACTGTCGGCTGCTGGGTTTCCCGCGCATGGTCGGATAAGATCGCCGGCGGTTTTACCAATTCCAGCAACTTTTCCGGCGATAAACTCAATACCCTGCAGGGGATGATGATCACCTGTATGCAGCTCGGCATGATCTGGGTTGGCTTGAATACGCTTCCGGGAGAAAATGATCCGGAAGCGGAAAAAACGGTTGACGGGCCGTCTCCGGAATGTTTGAACCGGAACAGTGCAAGTCTCGGACCGATGGCGTCGAGTTTCAACGTCCGTGTCCCGGACGCTCCGCCTGCCGGAGATATTGCGACGGCAGAACGTTACGGTGAGCGGATCGCGACGGTGACTGCACGGTTCAAGCGCGGAGCCTGATGCCGTTTTTCGGAGCGGGACGGACGGGAATATCCGGTTCCCGCTTGAAATTGGATAAAATGATGCTATTGTAATAGAGACTGGAACGTATATCGTTGGGGGTGTCATGGTTTCGACTGGACGCGCTTAGCGTTAGCGGCATGTCGAGGATGATCGTTGGCCTCGTAAAAATTCGATCAAACCAATAACTGCGAACGAAGAGTACGCACTCGCTGCCTGATGCGGCGACGTCACCTCCCTGACGGGTGCTAAGGGAAGGTGGCGACGACAGCGCCCTGGTCCGTAGGCTTTTTTCATTGACTCCGGACGAGATTTCAAATGAACTAGTCGTAAAGCCGCCTGTCTGCCGGCAAGGCTGCGCGACGATAAGCAGAAAAGACAGAACAAACATGTAGATGCTAGCGTAATGCCATCACAGGACGCGGGTTCGACTCCCGCCACCTCCACCATTTCTGAGGGTAAAAAGCTCAAAAAGTGCCACAAGGTGCTGTTTTGAGCTTTCTTTTCGAAGCGGATATGGGTGAAGCAATTCAAAATCGGCAAGATGTAACGATTCCGATTGCGCCGAAGCTGATGGAGATTCTGCAGGGAGCATTGGCTTGGAAAACAAGAGAAATGGATTATGTCTGTCCGAATATCGCCGCGCGCTATAATAAAACCAATGCCATTGGTAAGAATGTCGGGAACAATCTTGTAAACCTCGACATGCTCCGCGTGATCCGCTGGATCGGTTTGGAATCATCCATAGCGGTTCCCGGCAGGGATAAGAAAGTCACCGTCTACGGCTTCCATTCGCTGCGGCATTCGTTTGCCTCGTTTTGCGCCGAAGCCGGAGTGCCGCAGGCAACAGTTGTTTCCATCCTCGGAGCCGATTCTGAAATCGTCAACAAATACTATACGCACGTCGGGGATGAAGTCCAGCGGCAGGCCATCGCCGCAATTACCGGAGAACTCGGCGGCAAATCAGCCCAGCAACGCATCAATGCGCCTGCTTAATATTGCAGGCGCGGGGATGTATATCAGGAAATTCCATTCTTTATTTCATTTTTCCGAGACGTTCGGATAAGGCTGATTCGGAGGGTAATCATAGCACAGATGGGGCTCACTTGCTCATATCTTCGCCACCGTTATTATAGAGAATATGTCACTGACGACAGTAAAAGTCAAGTAAAAATATTGTAATGTCCAACAGGCTGTTCCGCATAATTTTCAATTTTTACGGATCGTCTGGAAACCTGCAGTTTGACACGATGGGGGAATTGTGTCCTTCGCCCTTTCGTTCAATCCGGCAGCTCATCTGGGGAGAACGCCATGAACCTCCTTGACGGTCATGACATTTTTATCTTGGCCCTTCACCGGTGTGTAAGGCAACTAATTTCATAAATATCGCAGACAAGATTGACTTTTCTTGACATTTGCTTTTTTGGGACTTCGTACTATATTAAAGTAACTCTAATATAAAGCATTAAGGAGAAAGCTGAAATGATTCCGGTCAAGCCTTTTAATCCGTCTTATGATCGAACGGCGAAATACACGATTAAGGAGGTCGCTGCAATAACGGGGCTCTCTGCCCATACCATTCGCTATTACGATAATGAAAATCTGATTCCAGGTGTGGACCGGACGGACGGCAATGCCCGGCTCTTTTCCGATTACAACATCAGCTGGCTGCATCTGGTGAACTGTCTGCGCACGACCGGATTGCCGGTCGAACAGGTGCGGCACTACATCCGGCTTTGCCAGAAAGGCGACTCCACCATTCCGGAGCGCGGCGAAATGATTTTCAAGCAGAAAAAGGTGCTCCGCCAGCAAATCAGAGATCTTCAGCGGCAGATGGAAGTTCTGAAATACAAAGAGAAGTATTACAAGGAAAAAATTAAAAATCCCGCCAACGATCTTTGTAACCCGCGAACCCATGTCGCTCAGGCGGAGCCGGGTATTGTTCCGGAAAAATAGCGGGGAATTATGCCGGGCTCCCGTCTTTGCCGGGTGCATTCGATGCCCCCTTCAGATCCAGCGCCACATGTTTGAAACCGGCATCGAGCAGCGCCGGGACGATGATGTCGCGCTTCATCATCACCATGATGAAACAGTTTTCATCGGTCTTGATCCGGACGGTTCCGCTTTCCTCCGTCATTTGTACCGGACAATTTCGCGGAAGCAGCTTTCGCAGCAATGCTTCCGTATTCTTTAATTGCAGGCAACCGGCCGCTTTCATGACAGTTCCTATACGCGAAGTCCCATTCGACGGGCTTCTTCCCAGACAGGTTGCTCCCGGACTTCGCCTTTTTCGTAAACGCCGAGTCCACAAATCATTCCGGCTTCACGGGCGCCTTCGGCAAATCGGTCACAGAGCAGGTCGGAGTTGCCGCCTTTACGGGGGCTGGACGACAGGATCAATATTTTTTTACTCATCACTTGTTTTTCTCCATTCGCAAATAGGATGTCAGCCTCCGACCTTTCCTGGGGCCGGAGACAGGCACCAGCATGGTTATTTCAGATTTTTCGTATCGATGACATAGCGGAATTTCACCTTGCCGTCGATCACGTTTTGATAGGCTTCCTTCAGCGCCTCCGGCGTGGCGGGGATGATCTTGACCTCGGGGTAAATCCCATGGGCAACGGAATAATCCATGCACTCCTGATGCTCCCGGATCCCACCGACGACCGAGGTGTAGATTTTCCGGCGGGGAACCGCCAGAAGTTCCAGTATTTTGACCGATGCGGTCGGCGGCAGGCCCACCACCGCCAGTTCTCCGGTGCCGTATTTCAGCAGCTTTGCATAGTCGGTAAGCCTGTAATCCGACGGAATCGTGGAAATGATGAAGTCGAAGGAATCGACCAGTCCTTTGACCGCATCCGGCTGCTTCATATTCACATAACGTTCGGCTCCCATCCGGAGGGCGTCGGCCCGCTTCTCCTCGGTGATGTCGAATACCGTCACCTTAGCGCCGAGATCGACCAGATACTTGACTGCCATGTGGCCGAGCCCGCCGAAACCGGCGACGCCGACCGTGTCGCCCTTCTTCACGCGGGAAAAGTGAATCGGCGACCAGACCGTAATTCCGGCGCAGAGCAGAGGGGCCACACGCGAGAGTTCGGCTCCCGCCGGAATTTTGATCGCGTTGCGCTCCGGCACGACGATCCGGTTGGAGTAGCCGCCCCGGAAGTTCCGACCGGCCTTGAGCAGATTCGGTATGGGGTCGCGCATCTCGCAGAATTGCTCCAACCCGCGTCTGCATTCGCGGCACTTTCCGCAGGAATCGACGAAACAGCCGACTCCGGCAAGGTCGCCAACCGCGAATTTTTTCACATCTGCGCCGATCTGGACGACGTGCCCCGCCATCTCATGGCCGGGGATGATCGGAAACTGCGGTTCGGAACCGGGCGCGGCGTGTTCGTTGAGCGCGGAGTGGATATCGCTGTGGCAGATACCGGAGTAATCAATTTCAATCAGGATATCCTTCGGGCCGAGCGCATCCCGGGTAAAATCGACCACGCGGAAATCGGAGCCGGGCTTGTCAAGCGCAAGCCCCCGGGCGGGAATGCGGTTCCCCGTTTCCACAGCGGAAAGCGAGAACAGCATTGCCCCGGCAAGCAGCGGAGTTATTATATTTTTATTCATACATGGATCCTTCTTCCAGCATTATTGCTTTTTGACGGCCGCGGCGTATTCCGTTTCCGTAACCGGACCGCCCCAGACGGTTTTGTTTTCACTGCGTTTCTGCATGACTGCGATATGGGAAAAATTGCTGTCCGGCGCCGCCCCGTGCCAGTGCTCGACCCCGGCGGGGATATCGACCGCATCGCCGGGCTGAAGCCGCCGCGCCGCCTTGCCGCGCTCCTGATAATAACCGGCGCCGGAGGTGCAGAGCAGAATCTGGCCGATCGAATGCGTATGCCAGTTGTTGCGCACGCCGGAGGCAAAGGTCACGTTGGAGGCGGCAAGATCGGCGTTCCGATTGTCGACCAGCGGAGCCAGCCATGCGTCTCCATTGAAAGTGGCGCTTTCGATTTTCGTGCCTTGCGGAAAAACATCCTTGCGCTTGAGGGGAGAGGCCATCTCCAGCACCTCCGCAAGCTGCGCGTCGGTAAGCCCGTTGTGCTTGCCGACGCGGATGTGGGAATCGCGCTGGCGCTCGGTGCCGTCCATTGCGGCCAGTGCGGCGACGGTGGCGAGCTCGCGGGTTTTCCAGTCGAGGTTGTCACGCCCGAAAATGTCGCCGAACAGATGAGCTTTCAAAAAACGGTCGATCGCGGGGGCGAATTCATAGACAGGCCCCTTGATTTCGACGCCGCAGAGTTTCGTCTGGTTGGCTCCGCCGAATGCGACGCTGTCTCCCGCCGGAAGCGGCCCCGGCAGTTTCCCCGGAACATCTTTGAGTCCCCGTGCTTCCCGCTCTCTGACCAGAGCCATGAAATTGTTGAGCGCGTTCAAGCTGCGCGGAAAACCGCAATAGGCGTAGAGCTGGACGAGAATCTCTTTGATCTCATTGACGGTCAATCCGGTGTCAAGCCCGGCGTTCAACGCCGTTTTCAGATTTCCCATGTTGCCGCGTGCGGTGTACATGCTGATTGCGGCAATGCTCCGCTCCTTTGCCGAAAGCGCCGCCGGTTCGATCGCAACGACTTCATCAAGCCACTTCTTCACTGCTTCCCGGGCGGAACGGATGCCGCCGCCGGAGAAGGTCGCCGCCTTCAGGACGCTGGATTTGCCGCAGAGCTTTTTCACATCGGTTTCGCACCGCTGCATTCCGCCTCCGCCGTGTGTAAAGAACGGAATGACGGTTTTTCCGGCTAAATCGTGCGTGGTCAGAAAAGTCGCTACGGGAGGCGCCATTGTGCCCCACCAGTTCGGGCTGCCGATGAAAACGACATCATAGTTCGCGATGCCGGAAACCTTGGCCTGCAGCTCCGGCCGGACACCGGCGCTGATGTCCGCCTTGGCGACTTCGGTGCATTTTCGGTAATCGGACGGGTACGGCTTGACCGGTTTGATTTCAAACAGCGTCCCTCCGGTTTCCTGCTGGATCATTTCCGCCGCCGCGCGGGTGTTGCCGCCCCACGAATAATAGGCGATCAACACCTTTTCCGGTCTCGTTTCGACTTTACCCGGCTTCAAGTCCTGCGCCGAAGCGGAAACTCCGCCGAGCAGGGACGCCGCGATTGCACATGCCATTGCTTTTTTGTTCATTTGTCATCCTCCATTTCAGGTTATTGTGATCTTTTCCGACTCCCGGCGATTTCCTGTAATCTGTTATTCGGAGAGCACGCCCGGCATAATCCTTCTGATCCACTTCGCCACGGCATCGCCGGAGTCCGGAATGCTGTTGCGCGAGAAAGTCTCCCCCTCAAGGAAGTTCGCTTTCGGGCAGAGCTTCTTCATATCTTCCGGGTAACGGCCGAGGCCGCTGCCTCCGTGGGTGGTGAAAGGAACCAGCGTCTTGCCGGAAAAATCATGATTCGACAGAAAGGTCGCAACCGGCGGTGCCATCGTGTTCCACCAGTTCGGCGTTCCGACGAAAATCACGTCATACTCATCGAGCTTTTCCGGCATGGCGACGAGTTCCGGTTTGAACCCGGCGTCGATCTCTTTGCGGGTCTGCGCCACCACGCCCTTGTGAACTTTGGTGTAGGGTGTTTTCGGCTTGATCTCGAAGATGTCTCCACCGGTTTCCTTCTGGATCATATGGGCGATCTGCCGGGTATTGCCGAAGGAGTGGGAGAAGTAGGCGATCAATACCTTATGCGGCCCGGAAGAAGCGACGCCGTTCGGATTGGTCTGCTCCGCGAGCGGCTTCTCCGGCGCTTCCCCGCAGCCGGAAAGAGCCAATACCGCAACGACGGCGGCCGCCAGTGTTTTCCAGATATTGTTTTTCATGGCAATCAATTCCTTTTTTATTGTTTCCGAAGATATTTTCCGAAAAAGTCATCCAGTTTCGGCAGGGTGATTTTCAGATAATCCGGGCGGTCATAGAGGTCGACGTGCGTGGCACCCGGAACGACAAACAGCTCTTTCGGCTCCGCCGCCTTCCGATAGGCATCCTCGCTGAAATATTTGGACACGGCGTTCTCTCCGGCAATGAACAGCACCGGACGCGGCGAAATCGTTTCGATCTGCGCGAACGGGAAAAAGTTCATCATCGGGGCCAGACTGGTGAAGGAGTAATATCCGGTCGAATTCGGATGATTCCCGCGCGGCGTATCGTAGTAGTCCAGAAAATCGATTGCGAATTTCGGCGTGTCGGCATTCACCGTTTCCGGCAGTGCGCGGATCTCTTTCCGCGCTTCGCCGCGAAATTCCCGGGTGCGCTGTCTGCCGACTTCATCAAGAATCCGCATGCGCTGTTCATAGGTCTGCGTGTCGCCGACGCCCTGACGGCGCGCCCGTCCCATATCGTACATGCTGATTGTGGCGACCGCCTTGAGCCGATGGTCGATCTGGGCGGCGCTGACGGAATAACAGCCTCCGCCGCAGATGCCGAGCACTCCGATGCGCTCCTCGTCCACCAGCGGGTGATTGCTCAGGAAGTCGGCGGCGGCGCTGAAGTCCTCAACCCGCGTCTCCGGGCTTTCGATATGGCGCGGCTCTCCGCCGCTCTCGCCGTAATGCGAGGCGTCGAAGGCGAGCGTCACATAACCAAGTTCCGTCAGCTTCTGCGCATACAGCCCGGAGGTCTGTTCCTTCACGCCGCCGAACGGATGGCCGACGATCACGGCGGCCAGCTTCCGGGAACCGGCGACGTCTTTCGGAGCATACAAGTCCCCGACCACTTCTATCCGGAAGCGGTTCCGGAAACGGACCTTTTCGACTGTCACTTCCTCACTGGCCGGAAAGGTATAGCGAGGAGCCGAGGCACAACCGCTTTCTCCCAGTGCGAGTGTTATTCCCGTCAGGATTGCCAATACGTTCTTTTTCATGATCATTTCTCCTGTTGTTCAGATGCCGGTTCGTTTTTCCAATGCTTCCGGATAGCGCGCCCCGGCGATTTCGACTTCGTCTAAGGCCGCATTGATCCGGCGCTGTTCTTCAGCGGTGAATTCCAGTTCGGCCGCCGCCAGATTTTCCTCCAGCCGCGCGATCTTCCGGGTTCCGGGAATCGGGACGATCCACGGTCTCTGCGCGAGCAGCCACGCCAGCGCCAGCTGGGCGGGAGAACACCCCTTCGCCGCCGCCAGTTCGTTCAGAAGTTCAACCAGCTTCTGGTTCGCGGCCAGCATTTCCGGTGCAAAACGGGGAACAATGCTGCGGAAATCATCCTTGCCGAAGGTTGCATCCGCCTTGATCGTACCGGTCAGGAAGCCTTTCCCCAGTGGACTGAAAGGCACGAGGCCGATATTGAGTTCTTCGAGCGTCGGCAGCAATTCCGCTTCCGGCTTGCGCCACCACATCGAGTATTCGCTTTCGACTGCGGTGAGCGGCAGAACCGCGTGGGCACGCCGGATGCTGCCGATGCCCGGTTCCGAAAGCCCCCAGTGCCTGACCTTTCCGGCTTCGACCAGTTCTTTGACCGTTCCGGCGACCTCTTCGACCGGCACATTCGGATCGCCGCGGTGCTGATAATAGAGGTCGATCGCTTCGACGTTCAGCCGTTTCAGCGAACCTTCCACTGATTTGCGGATCACTTCAGGACGGCTGTCCTGAACTTGTCTGCCGCCGGCGACCTGAATACCGAACTTGGTCGCGATCTTCACCTCGCCGCGGAACGGTGCCAGCGCTTCTCCAACCAGTTCTTCATTCTCATACGGACCGTAGCATTCGGCAGTATCGAACATGGTGACGCCGAGTTCCACTGCCCGGCGGATCAGGGCGATCATTTCCTCGCGGTCCGCCGCCGGACCGTAGCCGTGGCTCATTCCCATGCAACCGAGTCCGACTGCCGATACCTCCAGTTTTCCGAGTCTTCTTGTTTTCATTTCAAACCTCCTTGATAAAATGTGTTTTTCTCAAAACATCTCCTGCTTCATCATGAAACTGTTGCTTCATTTGCAGCACAAGCCAAAATAAATTTTCTTGTTTCATGTTACAAGATATTTGTTCGAGTAGCTCTAATT
>URKJ01000004.1 GCA_900548385.1 uncultured bacterium
GGTGGTGCAGAACCGCGACCCGAAAGATCTTGCAAAGTTTTTCAATATGCCGCGCACCACTGTTTATTCCATCCGGCTGCGGATGGAGGAGAAACTCCGGGAAATCGTCAAGTCACTTGATTTTTGAGTCCGCGCAAACGCTTCACCGCAATCCGGCGGCGCCGGAATCCGAACCGACCGGTGAGGTCAGATATGCGAAATGGTTTGCTTATTTCTGATCTTAAAAACAAAAAATCCCGGACTCTCACCGGGTCCGGGATTTTGCAAATCATCCCCCTCTGAATTTACTTCTTTTCGGCGTTTTCAAGAAACCATTTGGCGAATTCCGGGGACTCCTTAACGAGTTCCACAAGATACCCGGAAACCTGCGGACCGACTTTCCGGCGAATCTTCTTGATGCCCTTGATGTTGCCGGTTTTCTTGTCGACGGTGACTCCGGTATCATCATTGATCTCGATTTCCCACTCCGAATTCTCCCGGCAGACGTCGATCACGTTCAGCCCGTCCGTCAATGAGATATTCGCCGTCATGCTCTGCGGATCAATCCCCGCCTGTGCGCGCGTCCCGATTGTGAAGCCGCCGACGTTGTGGCTACACCCAGCCGCAAATGCGACCATCCCTGCAATCGCTCCGATTACGATTCCTGTCCGGATTTTATCCCAAATCCCGAAAATTTCCGCTCTGTCCATGTTTTTTGTTCCTTTCTTTGTGTTTTATTTGAATATCGCCACTATCACAGCGCTCGCCGCGACCGCTGTCGTGATGATCCACTTCCAATCGGATTTGTTCACCGTTGCGGATTGATGGTGCGCTTCTACGCTCTGCCGCAGCAAACGGAATTCGGACAACAGACCAGGCTTCCCGTTGCCGTAAATCGCCTCAAAGACCCGCCATGTGGTTTTGTTATTTTCATCTAGCTGACTTTCGACTTTGGAAAGCCGCTCATTTACGGTCAGTTTTGCCATCATTCCGGATCCCAGATACAAGTTTCCAATTTTTCCCTTACCTCCTGTGGCACAGTTTGCAGGAATGCAACAAATACCGGGTCATCGCTCGCCAGATAATTGGCGGCGAAAAATTGATCCAGAACCCCGGCTTCCTCTAACTGTTTCCGGTACGGCTCCCACGAATCGCCGAGCGTCCGGATGATTTTCAGTGTGCTGTATTTTTTGACTTCCGCAGGTTTCGCGGCTCTGCGTGCTGCCTCCTGTGCCTCGAACGTTTTTGATGGAATAATTTTCATTTTGTTTTTTCCTTATGCAATGATGCAGGCTAGCGTATATCCGAACGAATTACCTGATGCGTAGCTATTCAAATCCCCTTGATTCAGAACGCATTGCTCATCACAAGAGGATCCCACTATTGGAGAACGCAAAACATAACCCTGCGGCGTTGCAGTATCTTTCAGGTACTTAATTCTTGAACCACCTCCACTGTAATACTCCAAATATGCATTCTCTGTAATTGCGTTATTAGCCAAACCGGAAACTTGTGAGCGGGAAAGTGCCCAGAACTTTGCTTGATGGATAAAAGCATCACCGCCCTCCGGGTTGGATTTCGCCGTAATCAGCTTAGCGGGTTTTACTATATCGAGGAATTCCGGATCAATGTATCTCAAGAATCCATTCCGGTTAAGCAAGGCGCTGCTGCATGTATCAAAAATGGTAGTCGGGGAATACCATTCCCCCGCTTTACCGTCAGAGTTCGCCCACTGGATCATATTGCTTTGAATGGCATTGTTTGAGCCGCCTGTTGCTCTAATATCAAAATTCTTTTCGTACCATGAAGCAACCGGCACGGGATCCCCGATGTTGTAATCGGTTCCCTCAACAAGAGCTATGTACTCCGTTCCGGAAAGCGTATAGTATGTTTTCAATTCCTGTGCGGTTTCGTCCGCGGTTAGCGCATAAAGCGCTTCTGCTACATCGTATGGCGCATTGAATAAACAGTCTACCATGTCAAGGCACATGCTGTGCGTAAGCGTTTCGTCTGCCGCCTGCATCTGGTCGTGTCCAACGACTCGGAACCAAAGCCCCGTACCGTCTGCGTGCGTGTATTCCGGATGATCCACCACGAAAACCGTTCCGACCGGCCAGAGCTCCGGTCCTCTCCCTGCGCGGACGAACGATTGAACCATTCCCCACGACATGGACGTGGTCTCCGCGTATCGGTTCGCATCTTGATTGTTCCAGACTCCGCCTGTTGCCTGCGAAAACAGCTTATAGAAATATGTTGTTCCGGCTTCTCTTTCGGCATCATGAAAGCCATCGCTCCGGTACTTGTTTTTGGTCGCATCGGCGCGGCTGGTCTCCGCGATGATCTCCCCGTCTTCCGAATTCTCCGGATAACTTCCTTCTTTCCGGACAAGTACCGTCCGGTCCCACCGCGCGAGCACGGAACCGTTGAGCGTTACGTCGTCCGGGTCGATCCACGTCATCAGCGTTCCCTCATCCGTGCGCCTGATGCCCATTCCCGTACAGGCGGCAAGCTCCACGCGCGTGTTCGACTGCATCAGCGCGTCGATCTGCGCTTTGGAATAATAATCCGGAGACGCATCGGCAGGCGCTCCCTCGGAGGTGTGGACGCGAGGAAGAAGCCGGATGCCGTCATCATGCAGGAGCGTCCGCTCCTCCGTCTCCCCGGCGGCGATCATCACGATCTCCATCTTGACCGTCGAGCTTCCACACTGGACCAGCTGCGCGAATTTGGCGCTGTTGCAGTCCACAAAGAACCGCACGACTCCGCCGCCGGGATTCAGAATCTGGACTTTATCGCCCTCCGAAAACGCGGTCAGCTTGTCCCAGTGATAATAGTTGCTGTCCAGCGCCAGCGTGAGCGTTGCTCCGGTCAAATTCAGCGGAGTTCCATCCCCACGCAGAAACGTTATGTCGATGCTTTTACTCTCCGTGTGTCGGAACTGCGGCTTGTCCCCGGCTTTCTCCGGCGAATCCGGCGTGCAGAACTTTAATGTGTCGATGTTCGCGTAAAACATACTTTCCTCTTCATTCATTTAACCATTCCTCCCTGATGCCAGGAATCGCCACCGAACAGACGCACGCCCCAGTACGCTCTCCGGGCGAAACGCTCCGGCATCCCGTCCTCGATCAGTAGCTCGCGGAACAGCTGATCGGCTTCCGCTTTGGTCCACCCGTCCGGATGAGTCCGGTAAATCCAGTCGTGAACGAATGCCGCCCGCAGAGCCCGCGTGTCTCCTGGCGGGAATACCCACCGCCAGAAGAACCGGGGAACGGACGCACCGTCGCTTCGGAATCCGTAAGGGACCGTGACACGTTTCCCCCGCCAGTCAACCGTCAGACCGCCCGGCTCCCGCAGAACGTAAACGTTTCCCTGTTCATCTTCCCGCAGAATGTCAATAAGCATGAATAATCTCCCAGAGTTTATGCTACACTGTATTCTTTCGACAACTCCTGAATTTCTTCAAGTTCAAGAGCCCGGTCGAATACCCGGATACCGGAAATGAGACCGGAGAAATTTTCTCCCCAGGAGTGGGTCGCTCCAATCACGCCCTCCTGCAAAGAAAGCGAGCGGCTGATCTGTTGTGTCGAAACGAGAACTCCATTCACATAGATGCGACTGCTTTGGCCGTCATAGCTCAATGCAATGTGGTTAAAATCTGTATGTACAATGGTATTAGACGGCGAGTCGTGGTTGATTCCATTACCGCCAACATCCCGCACCTCCGTATCATTGCAATATGCAAGAGCTACGCCGTTGCCGTTGAGATTTCCCCACATAAACAGAACGGTTTCTGAGTATGCGGTCTGATCTGCTTTTGCCCAAAGAGATATTGTGTATGGATTCCCTCCGCTCGGAAAACCTGCATCAGAGAAACGCAATGTTGAGCTAGACTCAATTTTATATCCGGGGGCCCCGTTATACGAGGTCAGAGAAACTCCTGTTCCCTGCATGGAGAGACTCTGCCCGGTTTCCGCTTGTGACAGCGACGCGCCGGAAGCATAGAAGACAAGTCCTGATGGAACCCCGGATTCATAGATTGGAATAAACATTTTCCGGTCTCCGATTTGAACAAAAAAACCTTTTTGACCGGTGGTTGGCGCTCCGCCTTTTTCCTGAAGCGGCAGAAAAAATTTCCCCCCGGAATTTTGGACAAAAAGTCCTTTCCGCCCGGCAGCGGGCGTTTCGTCAGAAAGAGGCAGATAGATGTTGTCCATTACGATGCCTTTCTGTCCGGTTGCCGGAGTCTTTTTATCGATATACAGCATAAAAAATCACTCCGTTGTTGCTGCCGCAAAATCGTATGCAACAGATTCAACAGTTTCCGATGTCGAATTCAAAATCACGCTGCATGTTGTATCGCCTTCGTTGACGGAAGATACTGTTGCGAAGTCAATTATGATTGACTGACCAGAAGAACCTCCAATTACAACAGTCTCTCCGTCCGGCTTCTTTCCGGCTAGTTCGTAATTATCCCCGTTCTGACGGATATACGGTGTTATTTTACCTGTTTCCGGCGTTACTGCATCCGCATCAGACACCGGAGTGATTGGTGTATTGAACCCCGCTCCGGCGGTTCCGTCCTGCCCGACGAACCGGACCCATTTACCAGCGAAATCAGCGGCGGTCGGTGTCGTTATTTCCGTCTCTGATACGATCTCCGCGCGATACGGAAGAGAGTCGGACGGGATAAGCGAAAACCCCTTTCCGGCGGCATCCGAAGCGTAAGCAATATAGAGGTAACTGCTTGTGCCATTTGTTCCGGCTTTGCCCGGAGTTCCCGCCGGAATCTTCAATGCGTCAGACCAGTCTCCAGCGATTTCTTTGTTGCGGGAGCGCATATATTTGTCGCCGTCTGCTTGAGTAGAATGCCAATCAGTTTCTCCGTCCACAGAAAATTCATATTCATCACCTGCGGAAAGAATCGCGTTAAGAACTGTCTTCGTATAGTAATTGTCCGGATTTTCGGTCGGCTCTCCGGCGGAATTGCGCCGATTATAAATAACCATTGTTGACTGGAGAATCAGGTCGGGTTTAGTTTTCCCCGTTCGAGTACCTTCCAGAGCGAAACCGATTATCTTACTGTCCGTTTCTCCAAGCCATTCGGAGAGTTCGACCGTATTCGTGTCCGAAATGTAAACGTCTATGCTGTTATTGGCCTGATTAATCGTGATGCTGGTGGAACGCAATTCAACGGGATTCGGGTCGAATTTGTCATTCAGAACGAATTCCCACGCGGCGTATTCCGCCAATGTTGAACCGGGTATCAGCGAATCCGCTGTGTCTCCGGAAAAGATGGAAAAAGACAATACGACTTCCATCCCTTTCGCAAGAGAAATTGAAGTCGTATCCTGCTGATTCGATGGGGTAACTCTCGTTCCAATCACCCCGTCCAAGCGCATAAAAATCTGTTGAGTATTCATACATTCTCCCGTTTATATAGTTGTGGAGAATGTCAACGCAGAGAATTATCAACAGCGTTCCCATACTGTTTCAATCAGTGAATCAAGCTCTCTATTGCATTCCTGTAATTTTTCGATTTTCAGCCAGATACTCCGGCATCGGAACGCAAGCATTCTATCCAGCCGTTGCAGATGCCATGCGGCAGCGATCAGCTCGCCCATCGCGTATGATTTATTGACGGACTGGTAACCAATTTCGAGTTCATAAAGAGCTTTCGCCGTGGCAAGTCTCGTGCAGGAAGCCCGGTAATCAGCCGAATCGGGAAGCGGATCGACGACTGCCCGATATAAATACTCCGTTTTATTTTTCTGGTTCTCCAGAACAAGCTGCCATGCGGAAGAGTGAAGTTCGTCAAGTTCTTTACTGTAATCTTCATGCGAATAGATTCTGTCAATCAGTGCCACGCATTTTGCATTCATTTCCGGAAAATTCGTGTTATAGTGTTTTGCGGCGCAGGCGATCTGCCCAATGACATAACTGTTTGTGATGCTCACCGGATCAGCCGGCCGGATCGCCACAGCGGTGGTGATATGTTTATTGCCGCAGAAGATACAAGTTTCCACAGGACGGACAGTTTTGTTTTGGGTGCAGGAACATGCCATGTTCAATTCTCCTCTTTTAATTCATTTTCTATGTTTTTCAAAAAGTTGTCATACTCAAGCGGAACCGAAAAATCCAAAAGCGCCGACTTCGAGATCGCGGCTGCTGTGTTCTGTGCCGCGGATGAACCGGACTCAAGAATATAGCCGGTTGCCTTCAATTTGAAGTTGAACCAATGTTCAGTTTTCCCCGTCCAGAGGGATCCGGTATTGTCTTCGCAATAATAACCGAATGCTCCTGCCCGTTCGCAGCATCCCGGAGCATATCCCTCAAACTTGTCGAACCAATCCAGGCAGGCTCCATCCGGATACTTGTAACAGTCTTCGGAACATTCCGGCGGATCAACGATATGTACCATGTCATATTCGGTCGCCGGCTCAAAATTCTTTTCTTCTCCGAACATTATCCGCCACACCTCTTCGGTCTCCTGAACGATTGAATATGGCTCTCCGGTCCGACGTCCCGCCACAGTTTCTTTTTTTTGAACGAGGAATTCAACGCCGACCGCGTTCAGCGGTGTGTTCGCATTCCGGGATAGCGTTAATCTGATAAGCCTGCCATACCATGAATGGACGGCGTAAGAGCCGTTATAACAGTCATGATAACGGGTTCCGTATTCGCATTCTTGTTCATCGCTTTGATATGAACATCCATGGACATCCCAGTTCCAATGGTTCGTTGTCTGGCTTGCCCAGTCATAGGAGTCCGGGTTAAGGAGAAGCGACCGGGCAGCATTGCCTGCGGCGGTTGCCTGTGACGGAAGTTCAGACGAATAGCGGGAGCAGGATGGTCCGCGTTTTGCCGTGATGATCTGACCGCCTGACTCATACGAATAGGTTGTGACGGGAATCATCCACCGCTGACGCAATGCCGGTCGCTCGTTGCCGTAGTACGATTCATAGACACGAATGGATGCTCCGTCTCCGACATATTCACTTTCATACCATTCGTAAGTATTGCCTTCCGAATCGGTCTCTGTGTGCACGACTTCATCATATTGTTCGGAATGCAACGAGATGAACGGATAGAGATGTGCGGTATCAATCATCAGAGAAAAATTCATCGGATACTTGTTTGGCGGATTCGGCTGCGGCGGATTCAATTTGGTGCAGCAGTCAACCTCTACAAGCTGTCCATAGTCATTATAGCTGTAGCACTTGCCGAGAACGCAGCCGATCTCCGAAGTCGTTACCGCTTTCGTTTCGGCTCCACAGTATGAGTCGTATACCCATTCGTTGTCGAAGATTGTCAGTCCGGTTTGACATCCGAGCGATCTTACGACTTCCGGTTCTGACCATTTGCCATTTTCGTATTTGGATTGGAAAAGCCAGGTACACCGGGCTCCTTTATCGCCGGGGTCAGGCGGCTCCGGATCGTCCGGTTCTTCCGGATCAGGAAATGATGGATGGTCCGGGTTGTTCGGCTTCGGTGGCAAAGGATCATCCGGCGGAGGTTCTGATGGCTCGGATGGCTCGGATGGCTCCGGATCAGGCGAACCTGGCTCTCCGGGATCCGGCGCGTCAGGTTCTCCGGGATCGGCTGGAGGAGCCGGCGGGTTCGGGTCATCCGGATCATCCGGATTCGGCGGCTGCGGCGGATCGGACGGCTCCGGTGGTTCCGGATTATCTGGATCATCCGGCGGCGAATCAGGAGGTGGCGGCGGTGGAGGTTCTCCCTCTCCTGCGCACCATTCCGGCGCGGCCGGATCAAGATATGTCACAATTCCGATTTCGGTATCCTCAAAAGAAAAAGAATTGATGGATGCGCCAGTCTCGCCACTCAGGGAGACTCGCAACCCGGCATTGAAATTGAACTGATTAACGTTGCAATCGCCGATCCATGTCAGAACATCGTACCAGTCAGGCGATTGAATCAAATCTAAATCTCCGGTTGTCCAGTATTCCGGGTTCTCGCGACTGTCCACCCAATCCTGATACGGGTCTTTCTCAACCGTTAAATCAAGATTCTCAACGTCCCATTTGAACGGAATTCCTTTAACGATTCCCGCTTCCGGATTCAGTAACAGAGGCTCCGCCGTCAGGTTCTGCTGCTGTAATTTGCAGGATGCAACGGTATTATAGCGATAGCTGTCAGCAGAACGCTGCTGAATGGTGGCGGCAACTGTCAGCGTGTTTCGATACGCCTTTGTTTTTACACCATGACCGCAGGTCGATTTGTCCAGGCTGTACTCTTTAGGCACGTTTTCGTATTCGACACGGATATAAAGCGTCGCGATACGGAGCGGCTTGTTTTCCAACGTGTCGGAGACAAATGTAACATCCGTATAGAATGGCGAGTCGCAAACATCTCCTTGTTTCGCTTTCTTGTAGAGCTTTTTCTCATCCGGTCTCTCCGGAGAATACCATGATTTACCCCAGAAAACAAAATCATTATAAGCTGTATCGCTCACGAACAGGCGGAACGATTCCCCGTTGAACGTGATATTGCAGGAGTTGAACTTCGTTCCGCGCTTCGTTGTTACCCCATAAGCGTAGTAATGAACAAGCGAAAACAGATTATATGACCTCAGATAATCATCACAGCTGCACTTGCATTTATCGCATGGCATGATCTGGAACCGATCATGCTCCCGGTCGTATATCAACAATTCTTTTGCATTTCTGAATATTCGGATCATTGCTCACCTTCCGATTCGTCGCATTCTCCGCCGATCCACAACTGTGGGAACTCATACCGGGAGAGCTGAATAACGCTGTATATCTCTTTCCCGTCATCGTCAGTTGTCTTGTCGATTTTCGCGATCGGATAAAAAGCCTCCGCTTCCTCTTCTTTTCCTTTTTCGGCATTCGGCATGTCAGGGATTCCGTTCCGGAATGTAAATGCGGTGGTCTTGTCAATTTTAGCGACAAGGCACAGGAAGCCTTCATATGGAGTCGCATTCTCGAAAGTTCCCCACGCTACGGCTAAACCATTGATATAGCCGTAGCCGGAGACCCCCTCCCACGGTCCGGTAACGGAAAGCGTCCAGTTGCCGTCCTGATTCGTCAAGACGACACGGAACATACCGTCGTAATCGCCGGGTTCCGCTTCCGCATAGTTCGCGCGGTGGCGGTTGGCTCCGACTCCGGAAGATTGCCGGCGCGGGAAATGATCGGAAATATATTGCAGACGGTTCCTGTCGTTTTTGGTCAGTCCGAAAAGTTCACTCATCCCTGAAACACTCCTTTCACCTTTGGAATGCCGAGCGGCGTCCAGTCAACCGCCGGATAGATTTGGAAGTCACCGAATATCCACTCTTTGTTTTCGTTCGGGTTGGTTACAAGCAAGGTCCCGTCTTCATTCAATGGAACGGGGTCTGTCACTTTCGGTTTTTTGGTGTCTGATGGCCATGAACCGTATTCCCCGCTGTCGGGGTCCTGCTGGATGGGAAGACATTTCCCGCCGAATATTGCCTGATAATCCGCATACAGCGGTTTGAAGTTGTGCCCATCCTGCCGATAAAGTATCGAAGCCTCGCACTGATAATATACCGTATCGTCAGTATCATAAAGCGGCGAATAGAAACAGCTTTCCAGCAGCAGAGCGCCACGGCTGTACTCGAATTCATCAATACGGATTTTTCCCGCATTCAGGGAAAAGCGGCATTCGTCGAATGCTGTTCCGTTCACCCGTCTGGTCCACCATGTGATCTGGAATCGCTCCGCGTTGATGTTAAGCATCGGCGGCGTGGAGAACGGGCGACCGTTCGGAAGCGCGATATTCCGGGTCGGCTTACCGAGAGCATCTCCCTCCTTGTAGCATTTCTCCATCGGGATCGTTATTTCAGCGGGGACTTTCCTGAAATCCGGCTTTCGATCCCACGGCTTTTTCTGCGATTCCTTATTCACGAACTGTTGATTCTGCGGAGAATATGTATAACTTGCGGTCCAGGTGTAGCCATCGACCGGTTTCCATTGAATATTATAAAGATACAGATTGACACTTGAATTCGTATCAACGCCATCCTTATAGATGGAATAGAGTTTCCGGATCGGCTTTCCGCGCGAATCCGTCACGACCTCCCGTGCCGGATCGGTCGCGTTCATCATGTCAAGGATCGTCTTCAGAGAATAGAATTTATACGATTCCGAGAAAGTAAGGTTCGTTCCGTTCTGCGTTACTGAAAGTGAATATTCCATAGTTAAGCTCCTATAACTGAACCGATATTGGCTGCCTGAATTCCTACGGTTTTCTGCGCCATGATTTCAACGGCGGCTGCGGCGCGTTTCGCCGCGTCTGCGTTTTCCCTCGCGAGTTTCAGCTGCTCTTCTCTTGCCGGGTCTTTTATTTTCGCTTGAAGCCGGTAAACCTCTAGACTTCCCTTTTGCATCGTTTCCGCCAGAGCGTTGCCATTGAACAGCGTCCGGAGAGATTCGGACGATCTGTCCAAATCCATCAGCAGTTTCTTTTGTGCCATAAATGAACTCTTTTCCTCATCTGTCAGCCCGCGTCCGAATTGCGAGTTGTATTTATCGTCCAACTGGTTGATGTACCGTTCGATTTGCGCCTGTTCGCCATTGCCCGCAAGCTCAAGGTATTTATAGCGCATTTCGCGCTCAAAGTTCCCTTGCTCCTGCTCGATGGATTTCTGTCGTCGGGCTTCGGTTTTGCGCCACTCTTCCTCCGCTTTGTTTTGTTCTTTCATTTCTTCCTGCCTAGCTTTCAGAATCTTATCAAGTAGGGAATTGCTGTCCGCTTCCGATGATCTAATGCCGCGGGAAGAATTACGTAATATGTCCGTCGCTTCCCCGAATTCCTGACGATTGCCGAAAATTCTATTCTTTCGCCGAAGATCATCCGATGCTTGTTGCAACGCATTGATACGGGCTTTTGCTTTTTGGGCGATCTCTCCGGCAGCTTTGGTAATTTCCTGCGCGGTAAATACGTTTTTAGCGTCTCCGGCTTCTTTCAATTTGGCTTTAATTGATTCATCCGCTTCTTTTGCGACGGCAAGAGCAATAAGTGCATTTTCTTTGATTTTCACAAGAGCGGAATTCCGTTGTTGCTCCTGCGGATTGGTGGCAGCTTCGGAAGAGATTTTATAGTCATTTACTCTTTTCCCGTAAATAAGTTCATCAATACTAGTCGCATATTTATTACCGTTCCCGGTGATTGCGCTTCCAATAGATGTTCCTATCGAGAAGGCTCCGTTTGCAAGCCCGAGGGGAGTATAGCGGAGACCCGCTCTTCCGATAGTCTTCCACCATGGTTCTGTATCTTCAACGACAATCCCTTCTTTTTCCGCTCTTTTTTCGGACTTCCTGTTAATCAATTCGTCAAGTCCTTCAGCGATTTCCGCCAGCCATGACGTAAAGCCGGAGTTCGCAACGAGAGAACGGATAGAACGTTCAAGATTCAGAATCGCATCATTCAGAGCTTCAGCATTTTTTATTTCGTCGTCGCTGATGATGAGTCCACGGTCTTTGGCTTCTTCTCCAAGCGCAACATAATCACGCAGAAAATTGTTCATCTTCTCGAATTGTTCCCCGTAGATTTTCGCTCCTACACTGGAGCGCATTTTCTCATCCAATCCCATGATTGCCGAATTTACGGAATTGAAGAGCTTTTCCGGACTCATGTTGCGGACTGCGTTTTCATCCAGTCCGAGCATTTGCAGAATCCCTTGAGCTTCTCCTTTTCCTGCTGCGGCATCACCCGCCAGTTTTTTGATTTTGGCAAAACCGGCTTGGACCTGTTCAATCGGAGTTCCCGTGCGTTGGGCCGCGTATTCCAACTCTTGGAAAAATCCGGTTGCAACGCCGAAATTGGTCGCGGCTTTTCCGATTTTGTCCATCTCGTTTTTCAGGTTGTTGAGGCCCTGAATCGCCGCTGTAAAAGAGAACGCCAAGCCAAGCGCGCCAGTGGCTTTCAGCGCAAATCCTTTGAAATTATCAATGCCTTTTGCGGCACTTTTAAGCGTCCGGTCAAGTTGCGTTTTGTTGCCTGTCAGGTAAACGGCGAGAGTTCCCAGATTCTTTGTTGCCATACCAAACTCCTATGTTTTATAGTATGCGCAAAATGTCAATATCCCGACAACGTAGAAGAGTCCCAAGCAGGAAAACAAAAAAAATTTGATTTTTTTGACTTTGGATATATTTTAAAACAAAACAGGAGAAATCATGGAAATTAATTTAAATTTCAAAAAACCAAGCGGATATGTTTGGTACGATGATAACGAATGCTCTTTGGATGTTGCCGGCGTAAAATATCGTATTCAGGATTTGCGCAAAGCCTTGGAAATGAGAAATCCGGTAATGATTCTACGGCAGGAACCGGAAAATGAATACGACGAAAATGCAGTAAAGATTCTACTTGGCGGTTACCATATAGGCTATGTTGATAGAGATACCGCTCAGCAGATCGCAGATGATATTGAATGCGGAGATTTGGATTTTTCAGACCTCGTGGCAATGCCTGTTTCTCTGATTATTGACGACGAGAACGAATATTATAACGTTGAATATTCGTTGATTCTGCCCAAACATTACGATATACCTCGGTTACGGAGAGATTATTTCAAGCTGAATATCAACGGTCAACCAAATAAAACTATCCATCGAAGAAGATGACTTATGTAGGCTCTGTTATGATATTATTATCTCTTCTTGTTACTTTTTGTCAGTCATTTTTCCATATTAATTCCTTTTTGTCAGGTCTGTCTATGTGGACAGTTGGAATTCTTGCCTGCTTGGGAACTTTCTTTATTTTAATTGGTTGCTCACAAACAAATGTTCGGTGCAGTTGCGGATATGATGGAGCTGTAAAAGTTCGAGGAGGCTCATTGGGTTGCCTCTTCTTATTACTGTGTATCGGAATTCTGCCAGGATTAATATATCTGATCGTTTGCAGGAACCGCTATTTCTGCCCGGCGTGTGGGCGGGAAATCTGATCTTGTCTACTTCTGCCGGATTCTGTCGCCTTTACACATCCGGCAGTTGCGATACTGGAAACTCTCAATGTCTTTCCACGGTGAGAGTTCCTCCGGTTGACGGTTCTTGAAATGCTTGCAGGTGTGGTTGTGCAGCACCCCGGAACGGCGGTTGAGCCAGAACAAACCGTCGTATTGGTGGACCCGATGATGCCAGAACGCGAATCCCACTGCCGATAACAGCAGAATAACGATTATCAGGATGATGTATTTCTTCTTTTGCATGCGGTAAATATAGCCGCATTTTCAGAAAAAATCAAATGAAAAAGGAGCTCCCCTATCGGGAACTCCTAAACATACCGGATCTCTGCGCCGAGGGCTCCGGCAAGCCCCATCATCAAATCGTGTTCGGAAATCTCCGTGATCTGATCCGCTTCGATTTCCCCGTTCCGGCATCGGGCTGCAAAGAGCAGATAATCCTGCCATTCATGGAGCAGGGAATACGGGCAGACTGATTCGAGATAGTCAATATCCCATATCCCCATGATCTCCGCAAGTTGGAACCATGCGAGGCGGTCTGGCGCTCCGCTCGCCCCGCGTGTTACTCCCCCTTTTTGGGTTTCCGTGGATCGTTTCCAGTATTCGCCTTGACGAATTCCGCGTACAGGTCGCAGATAACGGCATCCGGCAACACCTCATCAATATTCTGCCCGCCGAACATTGACGATCGGTCTTCTGCATTCAGAAATTGATCCTGCAAGACGGGAAGCCCCTTTTCCGTGAGTTCATCAATGATCTCCCGGTACTTTTTTGCGGGATGAATACGGACAATGCCTTTCAGTGCCGCGCCGTTGAAAATCAACTCAAACGGTTTTTCCCGGATCGCAGCGGACGCGATAAACTGTTCCTTGAATGTCATCATGCGCCTCCGCTGATCGTCAGAACGGGTTTCGTTTCCACGCCCGTGGCGTTCAGATTCGTAAGAGTGATCGTCACATCACGGGTCGGGCTCTCGTTATTAACGAAACTGGAGTCCGCAACCGCCTGGATTTGTCCCCAGAATGTCAGCGTTCCCTTGCTCTTGGGGAATGTGATGGTCCATTCCTGATTTCCCTCCTCGGATGCCAGCTGCCCCGCGGCGGCGAAATCAATATTGAATGTTGCCGCGTTATACTTCCTCAGCGTTGCGAGAATTGCGGTCATAACATCTACGTTCGCCAAATCCGAGTCGTCGATTTCCGTTTTCGACCATCCGGGGACTCCGATGGAGTTGATGCCGGCAGTGAATTCCGCCGCTCCTTTGATTGTTGTCCCGTTCCCGTCAAATTTTTTTCCTGCCATGTCTGTTTCTCCTTCAGATGATAATTTTGAATTCCAATTCATAACGGACGGTCCGGCGTTCCGATCCGTCCTGTTCCAGTTCTGTCAAGTCGGCGAACGAATCCATCCGGCAATAGCTTGCTTTTTTGCCGCCGATCTCCGGCCATTCGCCGGGACGGTTCAGCGCGGCGATCAACGCCGTACTCAGTACGTCCGCTTCCTCACAACTTCTAGCGTAGACGTCAACCTGCCACTGCCATTCTGCGCTGTCTGTATCCGTCAAGCTATCCTGATTCGGTGTGCAGTAAACGAGCGTCAGAACAGCGTACGGCATCTCAATGCTCGGTGGAACCGGCATCGTGTAGACGTTGGGAATACCGTGATCGGTGAGATATTTAATCAAGGCGCGCCGCAGATTCATCACAATACTCCTGGTTTTATTTCAGCGAATTTCTTCTTTGCTTCCTCCGAGATTGCAGCGAACGCGGCTTCCCGGCTCTCTTCCAATGCCGGACGCAAAAACGGGTGTGCAGGAGCGGTTTTCGTTCCGAACTCAACGAGATGTGCGTATTTTGCCGGATCAACATTTTTCCCGTTGATAACGACTGCGGATTTCTGCTTTACGCCAACTCTGCCGATCATTGTTTTCTTTTTGAAGCCAACACCGAGCGATTTTTTCAAAGTCCCTGTCTTTTCCGGAACTTTCTTCTTCGCTGTTTTCAGGATCACGCGCAACCCTTTGCGGATTGCGGGCTTCAAAACTTTCTTTTCCATCGTTTTCGGATCGGCGAGATTCGCCAGATTCATCTGAATCTCCTTTGCTCCGACAACGCGAATCCACTGGTTATTGTTGATTGCACTCGCCATCATTCACCTCCGGAAGGACTTCCGACACTTTCAGCAGTTGCGAAACTGCGAACGTCGGATCGTCCTTGATTTCAACAATTTCAAAAATCCGGCAGCCGAACCGGATCCGCATGTTGGCCGCAAGACAATTCATGCGGCGCAGCAAGATATTATGGGTAAGAGCGCTTTTCAGGCTCTCCGCCAAAAGTTTTTCCTGCCCGCCGATCGGCGTGATCTTCCCCCATACGGTATGGATCGGCGTCCAGGTAATGACGGCTTCCCCATCGTTGTTCCTTGTGTATTCCGGCGCTTCGATTACCAGCCGGTGACGCAGTTCTCCCGCTTCCATCAGTACGCAAACTCCTGCTTGTAATTGGCGAGAAGGAACCAGTAAGAGCGGTTCTCCTGCAAATTGATTTCGGTTTGTGCGTGGCGATGTTCATAGAAGTCCGCCGCCAACAGTTTGATTGCGAGGATCAGGGACGGCGGGACCGGATCGAATCCGACCCGCGCCGTCTGAACCGTGAAGCCGCCCACACTGGAAGTATCGAGAATCTCAATGACCGGGGAAAAACCGATTTCCGTTTTGTCTGCCGATTCCGGCCAGTAGAAGCGCCATGTTTGCGGAGGGACCGGACGCTTCAAGTAGCCTTGCACGGCATCCGTTGCAGCCGCAATGTATGCGGAAAGCTCCGGACCTTCGGAATCATCGGAGAGGCGCAGGTGTGCTGCGAGCCGCTCCGATGTTATGACCGGCTCCGGCGCGGTCACGAGTTCCCTTCTGACTTCCAGCATGGGCGACTCCTTACCGCGCGGGCGGGGACAGGCGGAAATGTCCCTTTGTCGCGAGGATCGCGAGCGGTGTTGCGGCGGAAGGCGTTACCGACACTTTGATCTTGTCAGCAATTCCGGCGTATCCGAATTCAAAGACTCCGGCGGCGGTCCCGTCTGTTTTTTTGACGACTCCGTCAGAGTCGGGAGTTGCACCGATGATGTTCATCGGATCGGCTGCGACATACTCCGTTCCGTTGTATTCTTCAACCTTGATCTCAAGTGTGCCGCCCGTTCCGTATGCCACGGCGACGGTCAGCGCATCAAAGTCTCCGTTCAAGGTGATTTCTCCGGTCACAGCGGCGGTCGTCGAAGTCTGCGGAGCCGCCACAACATCAGTTTTGACAATGCTGTAAATCTCTTTCATTTTTTGTCTCCTTATCAGTTTGCCGCGACCTTGAGGAACTTGATCGCGCGGGAATCCACGGGACCGGCTCCGGTCCGGCGGAAGAATTTGTAAATGATGAAACGGTCATCGGTGATCGTGTCGACGATGGTGAACATCCCCTCGCGGTCGGCAATGGTGTACCCTTCCGCGAAATCGCCGAACGCAATCGGCAGACTGTTTGCCGCAACCTCCGGGCACGATTCATTTTCGATCATCGGATAGCCGAGGAACTTGTCCGGAACTCCCGGCTGGAAGCTCGGTTCCCAGAGCAGATACCCATCGAACGTGGAGCTCTTTTTGAGTTTCTTGAGCGCGGTAAACGTTGCACGGCGCATCATCCATTTCGCATTCGCCCGGTATTCCGACGGAACCGCGTCGATCAGGTCAAGGAACACGTCAAGATTCGTTCCCATTGTCGAAGCGTTACCGGAGGCGAGGTACTCCCATACGCCATACGTGACTTCAGACCCATCGTAGGCAGAAGGTTTGACCGTGAACAGACCTTTCGGCTTTTTCACGCCATCGCCGGAAATATGCGCGTCGCGCTCTTTCTTGGCGAATGCCTTTGTGGCTTTGGCTACCAGTCTGCTCTCAAGATCATAAGCGGTGTCAGCGAGCAGAGCGCGGGAAATCCGGGCACGGACGCGCAGGAAATTCGTCGGAATCTCATGCTTGTAGAACTTCCCGTAGCTCTTTTCATCGGCAGTCGTTGTCTCGTCCATCCAGTCGGCATCCATGTCTTCCGGATCGGCGATGATCTCAAGCGTCGGACTGGAGATGTTCTCAACTGTTGCAACGCTCCGCATTGGGTTGTGAACGGCAAGACCACCGATGATCCTGGAGGAGAGCTGCGGAGTAACAAGGAATCCGCCGGACGCGTTGTCTTTTTCGACGAGTGCGCCGTAGGCTTCCCGTCCGAGCGAGAACATCCGGTCCTTGGAATAATTCCCGCGCAGCGCGGAAGCAAATGCCGTCTGATACTCCTGCTGTTTCGGAGTCAGATCAGAGGCTCCGTTTTTGCCGCCGAGAGTTGCAGCGGTGGCAAGATCGGTCTCAATTTTTTCGAGACGCTTGTTCTGCGCGTCAATGCTTGCCTGAAGATTGTTCGCCCTGTCCTTCGCTTCGTTGTAGGCTTTTTCGGCGTTCGCCGCCGCCTCTTTGTTTTCGGTTTTAACCGCCTCCTGAAACGCGGCAAACGCTTCGCGCTGCGCGTCAAGAGCTTTCATGATTTCGGAGTCAGCCATAACTTACCCTTTCGTTGTTAGAATTTTGGTGTTCCGATAGATTGCATTCACAATGTTCTGTGCATCAATACGCGCTGTGTCAACATTTCCGGCGATCTTGCCGAGAATCTCCACGCCTCCGCAAGCGGCCGCCCGGATATTCTCCCGTACTTCCGTACAGAAGCCGAGTTCCAGCGCCCGTTCCGCCGAGAGGAACGTACCGTCCTCCGCACCGTCCATCAATTCCTGAATGACGTTTTCCGGTTGCCCCGTTCTGGCGCTGTAAATCCGGCGAATCGTTGCGCCGAGATCGCGAAGGTTGCGGCTGACTTCATCCAGATGGTTTGCATTTCCGGCGGCGATCGTCCACGGATTATGAATAAACATCTGCGACGCAACCGGCATAATGATGCGTTCGCCCGCCATTGCGATAACGGAAGCGATGGACCCGGCGCAGCCGTCGACATATATAACGACCTCACGGTTTGATCCTCCGAATCCCCATGCCAGAATAGAGTTATAGATCGCCCAGCCATCCCACACAGAGCCGCCCGGCGAATTGATCTTGACCTCCAATGTTTTCGCGTTCAGTTTCTCCAACTGTTCGGAAACATCTTTTGCGTTCGTACCATCGTCAAACCAGTCTCCGCCGATCACTCCGTACAGGCGGAGAGTCGCAGTATCATCACTTTCGGAAGAGTCAAGGTTGAACCATGCCTCGGTCTTCATTTTAAGCAGTTTCATCATGTTGCTGTTCATCGTTATTGCCTTTCTCATTGAGTTCACGGTAATTCATCGGTACGAGGTGGATATTGCCTCCGTCAATCGGGTCCATGTCTTCCAGTGCGCGAATCTCATTGATCGACATAACGCCGATCTGATTCATCTTCTGGTAAAAGTTCGCCTGAGTGTTGATGTCTCCGCGCAAGCGACCTTTGTAATTGAATTTCGGGAATTGTCTGCCCCAATGCGTCTCCGGGATGAACGCGGTGACAATCGCTTTTTCGATCCTGTTCGTGATAGGAATCAGTGAAGTCGTGACGAACTCGCGCTCCTGCTGTTCATTGGTCGACCAGCCTTTCGCCTGCCGGATGTCGCCGATCATGTGCAGAGGAACGCCGAATACTCCGGCAACCTGCTCCGTTGAGAAACGCATCAATTCCAGCAACTGCAAATCGGTGTTGCTCTGCGTCGTCTCGCGGAATTCCAGACCGTCCTCGACAAGCGGTGTCCGCGTTGCTCCGTTGCCCATAATAATATCGCTCAACTGCTCCTTGAGCCGTCGATAGACCTCTTCGGACGCGATAGTTCCGTTCGTCTTTACCCAGTATCCATTCGGGCGGGCATTGTTCGCGAGCAGTTTTGATAGAAACGTCTGTGATGTTTTCAGTGTTTTGAGTTCGTCTATAAGGCAGTCAAGCGGGGAAATCGGGCGGTCGAAGTCAGGTCCCGCAAGATCATAGGGGACAAACAGAACATCCCTTGACGTTCTGTTCAGAATCGCGCCCTCGCGATTGATTACCGTGAATCGGAATCCACCGGAGGGGAGGAGTTCAATCTGTGAAACCCGCGACGGATGGACAGGGATCAGTCTGGTAATTTTTCCGTTGCCCGCCCGGACAGCGATGGACAGGAAGAAGCCGGCAGTCAGCAGAGACTTGATGTTGAACCGCCAATAGGTAGCGGCGGTGATTCCCGGCATCGGCTCCTGATTCAGAAGCCAGAACAGATTATTGGCAGTGTCTTCCCTGATCGTATCGCCGTCTTTGACCATCAACTTGCATGGAAGAGAAGCAATCGAATCTGCAAGCACGCGGATACAAGCATAAACGGTGGAGCAGGATTGCGCAGAAGTCGCCGAGACTCCGGCATCGCGGAAGTACGCTTCCAGATTGTCGATCTCCGTAAGGCTTTGCGCTTTCGGCGTAAAGATATTTTTTATTTTCTTCAGTATTTTCATTTGCCTTTTCCTTTCAGAATCAGCAAAATGTCAACACTCCGCGCTATTCACGCAATCCACCGAGAGTTTCATACACGGAAACTGGGAACAGGTCCTTAACGATCACCGGCTTATATGCCATCAGAAGCGTTATCACTCCGTCAATCTTTTTTGGCGAGCCCTTGGATTCTTTGACGATCTTCACGTTTTCTTTCGAATCGCTTTCCGTTCGCGCATTTTGTATCATCCACTGAAGAACAGGGTTACCGAAATGGCGGAGCGTTTTATTTTTCACCGCGATTTCGACGGCGGAAACAATGCCGGTGAGTTCCTTGTATGATTGCGCGACCGGAACGGACGGAATGCCGAGTCCGAACCCGTGCGGGTCCTTGCCGTCATCGTAGCCCGGACGCATTGGACGTCTGCTGATCCATTCGGCTAGACTTGCCATCCTCCACGGGTCATACAGCATCCCGACGACATTATAACGCTGCTTCAGATCCGCGGCGAGCTCGAACAGTTCATCATCACGGATCGCGGAAAATTCGGAAATCCGAATCAGCCCGCTTTTCGCCCACTGCGAATAAGCAATGTTGTTCTCCGCCGTTTCGCGTGGAACGATGAATTCACAATGATATGCCATCTCATCCGGGAAAAACAGACCGATCGCGGAAATGTCGGAAACATTGGATCTGTCTATTGCCATATAGCAACGTTTGTTTTCCATTTCGGAAAGCGGGAAATCCGCTTTGCAGGCGTTCCAGAATTCGACGTCGATCCATGCCTTATTCTGAAGAGTCGGCAGATTGAGAAAGTATTTTTTGAATCTCGCCAGACCGATGGCGGTTTTGCTCATCCGCTTATACTGCTGATGGTAGAAACTCTCCTTGATCGTTATTCCGATAGACGGATTGCACTTCCGCCAGACTGCCGGATCAGACGGGTCATCTTTATCCGTGGCGCGGAAAATGATCGGCATCAGCTCCGGATCGGAAACCCGGCCATCCCGCACCTGTTCCGCGTAATCAAGTTCCTGATTACAGTAGTTGTCCCCGGCATCTGCGGCTGTTGTGATCTCGATCATCATCGGCTGCCGTCTGGTTCCCATCGACTCGGCGAGAGCGCCGGGGAAACCGCCGTCCGGCAGCGTGTGAAGCTCGTCAACAATGGCGCAATGCGCGTTGAAGCCTTGCGTTGATTCTTCATTCGCGGCGAGAACTTGGAGAATAGACTCTGTGTCCGGATCGCTGATCGTTGTGTTGTGCTGTCCTTTTGGAACGGAGAGCCGTTCCGATAGATATGGGTTGCTCCGGATCATCGTCCGGATTTTGTTCCGCAGTATTTTCGCCTGTGTGATCGTAAGTGCACCGTTATAGACCTCTGCGCCTGGTTCGTTGTCGGCAACGAAAAATATAAGTCCGAGACCTGCTGCCAGTTCGGTTTTCCCATTTTTCCGCGGAACGTACAGGAACAGTTTCCGGAACCGCCGCGTTCCGTCCGGGCGCAACCAGCCAAACAGGTGACCGACAAGCTGTTTCTGCCATGGTTGAAGCAAGAACGGCAGTCCCCGCCATTCGCCATTCGTCAGGGTCAGTTCCCGCTCAAAAAAGTTGATCGCCCAATCTGCAAGACGCGGATAGAATTTGGCGGTTCCGGCATCCCGCCAAAAATCAAATCCGGCAAGAGGAGAATGCCAGAACTCCCGCGCTTTTTTGGATATTCTCATTCAAGGGATGCTCCCGGTTTCGGTTTTGCGATCCGGCTGGTAGCACTTGTGATCTTGTCCATCAGAACGGCTTGCTGATAAGAGGAGAGAGAGAACGACACGAGGTCAGTGCGGACTTGACGGATAAGCCGTTCCCTAGCGCGGAATGCAGGGGATAACACGCGGTTTCCCTTCCAGTCCTCCGCGTATATTCCGGATTCAAGAACAGCTGCATGCGCCTGCATATACAAGGTCAGGTCATGCGCAAGTAACGAGAGGTGAACAGCCATCGACGGCTGAATATTCGGGATAATCTGCCGCAGATAGTTCAGCGTTTCTTTCTCGTCCGAATTCAGAGCAAGCATCCGCAGAGATTGTGCGGAAGCCGGCTGCATTACCGCGAGAGAGCCGTGACGGTCCTTCCGGTAAGTACCGTTCGCTATGTGTTCGGCGATCGACTTTCTGCCGTTTCCGCCGGATCTGCCTTTAACCCCTGCCATTCAATAACTCCCATGTTATGCCAGCGCGATATGCAGTGTGGACTTTTTGGTGGCATTCGCAACAAAGCCCGACCAGATTTTCCCGACGGAAAAAATTATCCGGAGTTGCAAGCTCGATGTGATGAACTTCGGAAGCCAGTCCGCCGCAAAGTTTGCAGAGTCCGTCCTGCTGCGTGAGAACCGTTGATCGGAGATTCTGCCATCGCGCAGACGAGCGGAGCGAAGCGAGAACGTTGTTCGATTTGTGCCATTGCATTTTTCTATTCCCTGCCTTTGTGCGTAAAAGAGTTCGGGGGACGGTCTATCGGCGTTTCCGTTTTGAGATTTTCACCCGCCCCGTCAGACTCAATTCCCGGTAGATTTGGTGTTAATTCAAGAGCCGCAGAGGCTTTTCGCGCATAACGATTGCGCTGCATTGTCCTTCGTCCAACACAAAGCCTGAACAGTGGAATCAACTCCGGGTGGCGTCGGCAAGAATGAAGCAATGCGGTATTTATTCGTTGTCGAGAAACGCCTCTTCGTCTGGCAAGTTCAGCCTGCTGAATACCTGGATACTCGATTATATCACAAACGAATGCGAATGTATTATCATCTAGAGATAATAGGTAAGTCAACATTGAAGTAAACTGTTCAAACTCGCCAGAATCGGAATTTCTCTGTTTCTCGTGAATAATATTTTCCGTCTCGTCATAACTTACGGAATGGGATAGTTTTCGGTCTTTTTCCGGATTGGAGGAGCTAAATATTCGGCAAGATTCCCGCCATTCACATTTTTCCGGGCATTGTTCTGTGTATTCGCCGAATATGCCGTTAAGACATTTTACTTCCATTGATTACCTCCGTTAAAATAACATAGAATTAAAAAATCACATATCAAACTGAAATGATAAAAAAGGCTGCTGCATACTTAGAGTCCTTTTGCATCAGTAATGTAATGCCCCCCGTTTTTCAAGGGCGGCATTACACTTCCTCTGTATTATCCTTTTTTTGTTGGATGATAGGTCAATCCGAACAATTCAATGCGGAGCGCAGCTTCGCGACCGAATTCCTTTTCGGCATATTCAAGCAAATCCTTAAAAAATTCACTCTGTGTGTCGATTTCGATACTATTGCATCTCGTGCATGGCTCAACGCGAACGGCAATATCACCATTGAACGACGCCTCAACACTTTGAATATCGAGCTCAGTATTGCACTTATTACAAATACAATTTACCGAACAATCCATTGAGTACTCTAACTCAAAACATGTCATTTTCTTCTCCCTTTACTTGAACTTGGAACAATCCGAGCTGCCCGCGCATGGGGATCGGGATAATGTTGTGCTGTCCGCTCCGAACTGTCCAGTGATATTTGACTCCCTGCTGTGCCCATACGGATTGGCTTCTGCCGCAATCAATCAGATCAACCATGCCGACAATCGCGCCGAACTCATCTTTGTGTGCGGTGATTACGGATTCTCGTTCCGATTTGCCGAAATGGATGCCGAAGTGTTCCACGGCTTTCAGTCCCGCGAAGCGTGTAGGGACTGCTCGACTCAACAACCTAAACGCGTTCCAATCAAAGGATTTTCCGGCGTGAATGAAGAGTTCTCCCCGGTAATTGGTCCTCCAGTTTCGGTTCTCCACATCTTTCAGCCCCTCGCATAACAGCCACGCCCACGGCTGGCGAACAGATAACACGGTTATAGTTCTCATTTTCCCGTACTCCCATAGTCTCTGGTTCCGCGCTCCGTTTCGGAAAGCTCTTCAACCTCGACATATTCCACATCCGGAATAGGAACAATGACAAGCTGACAAATCCGATCCCCTACCTTGTACGTTGGTTTTGGTCCTGCAAAAACAACTTGTATTTCTCCCCTGTAATCGCTATCTATTACCCCTACGCCGTTTGTCAGAAGCATGCCGGTTCGGAAAATGCTGGAACGTGGAAATATCAAACCGACATAGCCGGGTGGTATCTCAACGGCAATACCGGTAAAATACCGATACAAAAAATCCTCTCCGCAATCTTTACGGATGTATGTTGCAGTCAGATCAAAACCAGCGCTTCCCGGTGTTCCACGCTTCGGAATCACGGCTTCCGGACAAAGTTTCTTGAATTTAATCTGCATCTTTTCCTCCTGTTTGTTAAATAGTATTTATCAGCGCAAGATTCGGGAAATTGTGCCCGTCCACGTTAACGAGAGCAATTTTCATTTCTCCTCTCTTCCTTATTTTATTCTATCCCTGATTCTCTTTCCCGACATGCTCATCGTGCAACCAGATTCAACTTCCAGACGATCAAGCGCTTCGTAAATGTGCGGATTTTCCCGCATTTCGATACGAAGTTCGTGATCCGTGCTGAAAATGCACCCTGCACAGCCGAGCCGCTGGCATCCCATGTCATAGCAGACGGTCGCGCGGCACTCCCTGTCTATCGGCCAGATCGCGAACCAGCCACAACATCGCGTGACTGTCCTTTCCGCCGGAGACGGAAATAAGAATTTTGTCGAATTGCCGGAGATCAAGTATTCCACCTATGAATAGGAGCTGATCCCGAACATCATGATCCGGTTCCATCCCCGGAAAATATAGGTTGTTCATTTTCCACCGCTTTCTTCTTCCGCCGGGCGGTTCAGCCAGTCAAGCCAAATTTTACTATGGCATTTTGTGAGGTCGGCTATAAATTTAGCCAACTCCTCATTACTCATTCCCCTGATTCGGTCGCCGTTGGTTTTCGGTTCCGGTTTTGGTATTTCGACGTAAATGACGTTCCGCCCATCAGAACGCCTTGGAGAGCATGAGGGCGTACTGTCACAACCGGTTTTGTCCCCCTCAAATGCGCATCCCTCGCATGTGCCGGTAGTGTCCACGGCAACATACATCTTACCGTTTAATTCAAATTCGTTCTCGTTCATCTCTCATCCTACCTTTTTCAATATTTTTCCAATTTGGCAATTTTTACAATCGCCGTGAAAACGATGTGACGTATATTCCACCTCAATTTCGCCGCGTTGACACATCAGGCAAATATTATTCAACTCCTCATGCATCTCCGGAGCGACGGCGATCAGCACGGCGTTGGCATGTACTTGGTCTTCCTCGTATGCAAAAACATCCGCAATTCGCCCGCCCTTCTCGGCGTAAACTCTCGCCTTACCTTGATATATGCTTTTTCCAACCATCCACGGTCCCGGCGTAAATTTTGGCTCACTCATTTTCATCCCCTTTCAATGCTTTTTCTGCATGATTCCTGATCGTCATAAATGGCAAACATGACGGAGAGGGACCCCTTTTCAAATGTTCTTCGTTCGCAAATCCTGCAATCTCTTGCAGAGCTTTCCGCAGACGCATGTTTTCGGCTTCCAGTTCGGAAACCCGTTTTTTTTCTTCATCACTCATTCTTACAATCCTCTTACAATCCTCTTACGGCATTCTTACAGATTCTCACCGCTTCCTCGGCATCGTTCTTGATAAGCCGGAAACTGGTTGCATCCGGTCCGCATTCGCATTCATCCGCACAGATTACCGCCTGACATCTGATTCTATTCAGAATAGATCTCACATTCTCCAGCGCTTCCTTCAGCTCGGCAATCCGCGCCATTGCGTTCTCTTCTTCTTTCATTTTACATCACCTTTCATAAACACGAGCCAATGCGTTTTTTTACCGCGCTGACCGAACAGCGGCTGAACTGGAGCCAACTTCACGACTTCGTTGATCCGAACTTGAGTTTCGTTCCACTTGAAGATCAGGAACCCACCCGACTCCAGCACTCTGAAACACTCACTGAATCCTTTCCGCAGATCATCTTTCCATGTATTCCGGTTCAATTTGCCGTATTTTTGTGCAAGCCATGACTTTTCACCCGCCTGTATTAAATGCGGCGGATCGAACACCACCATCCTGAATGATTCATCCGCAAATGGCATGTCGCGGAAATCGCCAATCACATCAGGCTTGATTACCAATTTCCGACCGTCGCACAGCTCTGTTTCAAGTGCGCGGGAATCCATAAAAATGGTATCAGGATTTTTACGGTCGAACCAGAACATCCGACTTCCGCAACAAGCATCAAGAATTTTCTTCATTTCTTCACCTCGCCTTGCCTCGGTTCCAACTTTCCGCATTCTTCCGCTCGATGGAACTGATTAGCCAATTTCAATACATCCGGATTGTTCCGCAGCGCCTGAACTTCTTCATCTTCAACGCTCGCGCCTGCTCTCAATGCGTGGTACAGCAGTTGACAGAAGATTCTCTTGTCAATCTTCACATCAAGTGAACCACACCAAAGCGGCCATACAGAATAATCAAGGTTGGTCCCTCTCAGGTCGGCCGCGTAAAGGTCTGTCCCTCTCAGGTTGCTCCCGGAAAGGTCTGCCCCTCTCAGGTCTGCCCCTCTCAGGTCGGCCGCGGAAAGGTCGGTCCTTCTCATGTCGACCCCGTAAAGGTTGGTCCCTCTCAGGTCGGCCGCGGAAAGGTCTGTCCCTCTCAGGTTGCTCCCGGAAAGGTCTGCCCCGTAAAAGTCTGCCCCTCTCAGGTTGGCCGCGGAAAGGTCTGCTTTTTCTTCTACAGCCTTCTCTACGGCCTCCTTAAAGCTCTCCGCTTCAATAATAAGAGGCTTTTTATCGGGATCCAAAAAATTTATCTGATATTTTCTCATGATTCTTCCTTTTTTATCTGGGTATTTTCATTTTCGCGCCATTTCCGATAAAATCCGCTTCATTCGCGGAGCGAACCGCGTGAATCATCAGCAAACCATCGCCGATCGTCTCGGCAAGAGTGTCGTCGGGATAAAGGACGTGGTTGTAAAACCACGCGTATCTATCGGTCTTCTCCCACGAGATCAATTCCGCGGTGAAACGCTGAATGACCTCCTGCTGAAATTCCGGACGGTCCAAATGAAGCGCCGCAAAACGCTCCGGGTGATACTTTTCGGCGGTCCGGAAGACTTCCGACCAACTGATAACCGCTTCCGGCACATCGTTGCGGACTTTTCGGTTCGCAATGTTTCGCTTCATGAATTCCCGCCCGCAGACATACGAACAGGTCTTTTGATTTTTATTTCCGGACTTCGCACGGAATTCTTTTCCGCAGATCACGCATTTTTTCGCCGGCTGCCGTTGTTCATCACGGATTCTCTGTGCTTTCTGTCGGCAATAGCCGGAGCAGTACAGCGCCTTGGCGCATTTACTCTGCGGGATCGGCTTCCCGCAGAAAAGACAGGAAACGCTCATGTCCAAGCCTCCCTTGCTGTCTGTCTGCGGTCTGGACCAACGATAGTGACAGGTACGCACATCATGGACATCCGGCTCCAACAGCGATCACCGTACCTCTCCTTCAATTCCGCTTCTGTGAGGTTCGTTGAGAAGTGCGTTTTGAATCCGCGTTCAAACGCGATTGCCCGGTCGAAGATCATGCTCTCACCAGGGTAATAGGTCCGGCCGTAGACAGTAACGCTCCGGCATTCCGCGCCGAGGTCGTCAATGATAAGGTCATTCCAATGTTTCGGAATTTCGCTCCAACGAGGAATGTTGAGACGCATCAGTTCACGATATGCCCGTTCGTCCGCCACGGCATCCGCAATGTCTCTGGCGGTTGCGAACGGAATGTCGAACAACCTGGATAATGCCCGGAGCAGAAACGTTTTCCCTGTTCCGGTTGTCCCCATCAGAAGCAGTCCTTTCCCTCCGGCCGATTCGCCCGTGTGGACTTTGGCGGCGATTGCCGCAAGAGTCCGAATGGACGGCTGAACGACTCCGGCTTCCGCGAGATCGGCGGAAACGTCCGGAAGAATATCCTGCCATTTCGCATTCATTTTCATTTCAGAAGTTGCTCCCGTTTTTCCCCGGATCGAAAGCTTCTGCGCCTGCAACGCGTCTTGAATCAATGTCATTTTTCCCGCTCCTTGTTCTTTTGGTCTCTGCAATGTCGTGGATATTTTTCCATGCGCCCTTGATCGCGGCGCGGAGACAGTCGCCCCGGCGTACCGCCGGAATGCGGAGCAGATCGGCAAGATGAAGCTCGCGCTGATCCTTGCGCATCTTGCGTCCGGCTCCGTGGAAGGTCTCCCAGCAGGTGATCCAGTCGGCGAAAAGTCTTCCGACTTCCTCCGGCAACGCGCCCGCGATAATATTATCTCTCTCTTTATTTCTTTTCTTCTTTTCTTCTTCCCCCCCTATAATCCCCCCCACGGCTGTACCGTTTGCTGTCCGGTTCGCTGTATCGTCTGCTGTCCGTTCCGCTGTATCGTCCCTGATCGGATCAGCCGGATTTCCGCCACAAAAAACATCGTTTTCCGGTGTCCGTTCCGCTGTATCATTCTGCGTCCGTTCCGCTGTACCGTTTGCTGTCCGGTCGTTTTCGGCGCTCTGATAGGCTTCCCAATTCCGGATGATCAGAATCGTTCCGATGTTGCTTTTCCGGGCGCAGATCTGACCGAGCATTTCAAGCGAGTGAATATAACGGACGACCTTTGCGCGGCTCCATCCCCAGCGCGCCGCGAGCTCTTCCATTCCGGCGGCGATCATGCCCGGTTTGAGTATGATCTTCCGACCGCGACGGATGATTTCCTTCTCCGAAAAAGTTGCGGAAAGAAGCAGATCAAGCCACGCATGAGCCTTGTCGTATGGACGGGACTGATACCAGTCCGCATCCATGATTTTCCGGAATATCTTGACCCAGCCGGCTCCCATTTCAACACCCTCCGGAAGCCCGTGCAAGCGCCGCGTGCCTTTCCCTGACCGTTTGAGCGGTCAGGAGCTTTACGGCATTCTCCGCGCGTTCCAGACGTTGTTCCAGCCGTCTGTTCGGCGTAGTCCGGTGCGCATCGAGAATCAGGCGCATCAATTCATCGTCAATCCCGGCGAACCGGTTGCGGATCGGGACAACCTGTAATACGGATTCTCTCTTTTTCCGTCCGCGCGGCTTATGTATTACAAGTTCCCCGGAACGGTACCGCATGACCGCCGCCTTGATGATGTCGGTTGCCGGGCATTGCTTGCTTTTGAGCCACTCGATCTGCGCGGAGGTGAAGCGGTAGGAGCTCATTCTGCGCCCTCCTTGATAACCTGTCCGGGAACGGCGGCGCGGATCGCTTTCCGGATCGCGGCAAGATCGCCCCGGCGGATTTCCGCCGAATTCTGACATCCGAATTTTGACCAGACGAGATAGCCGAGCTCTTCTTTGTTCAGGCCTTTGCTGCGCGCTTCCATAAGCAGTTCGGTTGCTTCCTCTTTGGTGATCGGCGTTTCGGCGGCGGCTTCCGCCATGTCTGCCTTGACCTCCTCCGCCGTGGTGTCGATGATTTCCTCCGGCAGTTCGTCGTCATCCCCCGGCGCGGGCTTGCCTGTGGAACGCTCGTAAATGAATCTCCGCGCCCGCGCTTCCCACTTGCCTACATAAAAATCCACCGTGCTGTCGGTATATCCGCGAATAAGAAGTTTCAGCGTCTGAACGTGCTCTCCGGCATCGTCTTTCCACCAGACCTTGCCGGAGCATACCGCGCCTCCCGCCTGGATCTGCGGAATGTCCGCAAGACACCACCAGCAGTTCCGCCCGATCGTATCATCATTGAGCCGGGCGTAGAAATTCTTGGTCAGAAAGCCTTTGCCCTTGATGATATTTACCTCGTTGCCTGTCATCCGCGCTCCTTTGGATGCGGCGAATATGACGACGTCGGCGAGGGTTGCGTCATCGTAAGCGCTGCCGGGCGCATACTTCCCGCGATCGAGCTTTTCTCCTTTGTCGCGGTCGGTCAGGAAGCCGAGCGGGGAGCCCTGCAGCTTCCGGAGGTTGTGCAGCACTTCCGGCGTGAGAGCCTCGCGCAGAGCTTGCAGGGCATTCGCGGTCGCGATGGCGGTAAGCGGCGAATTGTCGCCGGACCGGACAAGTTCATAGACTGCTTGCGTGTGTTCCGTTACGGCTTGCAGAGCCGCGGTGTTGGCGGGCAGATATTTTGCCCGGATTGTCAATGCGTTTTCCATTTTTTTTCTCCTTTTACTCAAAACTTTTCTTTCTTACCAGGAATGCCGGGTGCTGTTCGTACCGGATATTGCGGTTGGAACATTGCCCGGTTCCCTCTTTTTGCTTGCGGAAGATTCGGCAGAGGACCCCGGTCCAGTGGACGCAGGAAACGCAGTGCCGATCCGCCGGGATGATCCGTGTTTCGCTGTTCATCATTCCTCCATCTGGTGTTGAATTCTTGTTTCCTGCGCGATGATCTGCTGCCATAATCCGGCGATGTAGCCGACCGCCGCGCCGAACAGGAAAATGCAGAAAATAAAAGTCAATGCCGATTTCTGTTCCCGGTTCATGATCTTGCCTTTCTGTTTTCTTTTTGTTTGAAAAAATGAATTGCGATATTAATTTAAAAGTCGCCCGCCGGACTTTCCCAATAAAGATAGGAGGTGATATTTATGAGTAATTCGTCATATTTCAATACCTGCGAGTGCGATATTGAGAAAGCCAAGATTGAAGCAATCGCCAAAATCGTTTCTGCTATGATCGAAAGCAACCCGTCATACGCAGAAAAGATTGAAGATGTGATTCTTCGGGTATCGAAGGCTTTTAGAGAATCCAGCAAGTAAAAAAACATAAACATCAACTCCGGCGGGCGATTATTTTTTAAAAAAACATGGGACGTCGCTCGATTATCATTTTCACGTCAATCGCTGTCAGAGCCGTAGCGAGAATTGTGATCTGCTCCTCTTTCGGAAGTCCGTCCCGTTCAAGGATACGGACGATGTCTTCTGCAATTCGGGTTCTCTGCTCTGCGGTAAGTTTTTTTTCTTCTTTTATTGTAAATTCCATGATCCAGTCCTTTCAGTTGTTATTTTCTTGATTTTCTGTGATCGGAAGTCATCCGGTCCATCAGCTCATCCAGCTCGAAGCGGTCAACGACTTCCGCGCCGAATACCGTCTGGATCAGCTTTTCCAACTCCGGCTCCTGACGGAACCGGAACTCTGTCAATCCGATGTATGCCGCCGCCGCGACGACCGGCATTGAACGCGGCCAGCGGAGACCGCAAACGTCCACGATCTTCTTGTACCCCCGCGGCACAACCGCGAGATGGTCTGATGTGCTCATTGCTCAATCCTCCTATTTGATTTTAATTTTTTTTGTGTTATTGTAAATGTTATTTTATCAGGAACGGGCCGATGGTTCCGAGCAATATCAGAATCAACACCAGCACTAAAAAACATCCAGCATGATCGGAGAAGAACTCATGAATATCGAATTCATTCCTGTGCCGATCCACAAATAAGCATCTATATGGATGTATGGGGCAATTGCAGGATCCGGCGTTTCGGTCTTGGTGGCTTTCCTGATCTCGACCCTCATCACCGATGCCGTGGAGCTTGCCGGACACGGTGATAGAGTTTCTGCTGCCCAGAAACTTCACGAAGCGGTATTCCTGATTGTCGGGTGATCCGTTCATAATTCACCTCGTCTTGATGAAATGGTCAAGATCGGCGCGGCGGTAGAAGAACCGTCCGGCGATTTCGATGCAGGGGATGGGGTTTGATTTCCGGCAGCGCCAGCGGTAAAGCGTGCATGGCTTGCGGTGAAGATACCGGGCCGCTTCCTTGAGCGTAAACAGCTCGTCCGGGCGGCCCCCGGATGTAATAGGGTGGATGCAATCCATCGCGACCTCCTATCGATTCGGTCGTTACAGTTCATCGCTTCCCTTGCGCCTTTTTGAGGGGCACAAAAAAAGCGGGCTTGGTAGGGAGTCAAAAACACGTCGATAGTCGTGCCCGCCATGCTTTCGCATGCCGGCTCCCGCAAGCCCGCAAAAATACAATGCGTCTGTGCTGTAAAAAGTAAGGAAGTCGCCACCGTTGACGGAGCGGCTGCCGCTATCGAAGGGTTTTTGAAGCCCATGCCTTTACCGTAGCACCGCTGTGCGAAAAAGTCAAACGCGTTTTTGAAATTTTCCGGAAATCCAGTCTGATTGTCGGGTGATTCATGTTCGGTTCTCATTTGTCACGCTCCTCTATTTCGCCAGAGCTGTTGCTTCATAGTATGTCAGCCCCTTTTCCAAGGCATCGCGTACAATGATGTACATTTTCTTACCTGTTGCACTGCTGATTGCCTCCACTCGTTTTCTGAGCTTACTGTCTGCATCCGGAATTATTGGCTGATAATGTGCGGCTTTGGATTGTTTTTTCTGTTTCATATCAACTCCTTTCTAATATCTTTTTGCTTGCAATATACAATCTTCTCAATATCTTTTCAAGAGCATGTTTAATATTTTTTTGTTTTTTTTTTAATACCTTATTGTAATTTTATTGAGAGTGATTATATTATCCTGATAAATCAGGAGTATATCGTGAAAACTCAAGCAGACTATATGGCAGAACTCGACGAGTTAAAGTCTCTCCATGGATGGAATGACTTGGAACTAGCCGAACAGTTGGAAACTACAAGTGCAATGTTGTCAAAATGGCGTAACGGCAAGGTTACGATGAGTGCAAAAACTAAAAATAGAATATTAAGATTCTTTCAGAAAATAGCTCTTGAATCAAATATTGAAGCAACGAAAAATTCTGTTTGCGCACTTTCCCATTGTCCGGCAGAACTTCCTGTTGACCGCTTTTTGCAGGTGGTTCTTGAGGTATGGGAAAAATTACCGACAGAGGAACGGGCGCAAGTCGCGGGGCTTGCGGCGGCACTCTCGGAACGAGCAGAGAAAAAAATTGGATGAAATCAGAGTCCAGTTCATTATCAAAAATTCTAAAAGGAGTTAGAAGATGAAAATCTCTTGTCCACATTGCGGTCAACATTACGAGCTTGACACCCCGGAAAAAGATTTTTGCGTATCTTGTACAAACTGCGGCAAAAAGTTCAAAGTTGTGGCTCCACTCTCCGGCGGTAAAAAAGTTTCTTCTGGCATCGCCAACGTCTTTTCCTCATTTTTCAGCTGGTGTGGACTTGTGGCAACCCGTACAAAAAGCAAGTACGCGAAAAAGCGGGAAGAACTGGAGAGCGATATTGAAAAGCTGAACGGAAGCATTATCGAACTTAACCGGAAAATAGCCGGCCGGAAAAATCTTCTCCTAAATACTGAAGAAGAAATTACGCTGATCCGGCAGCAGCTTGCCGCTGTGATGGAAGCTAACGCTATATCGGAGGTCGCGTTTTACGAACCGCATTACTCATTCGACAAGCCTGTCGATTTCGAACGCGCGATCAAGGAAAACCGCGCGGCGCAGAAAGACTTCCTGCAAGCGGACGGCGTTCTGGATGATTCGCATGTCGGTTCCGGAACGAAAAGACAGCGGAACGCATTGAAAAAACTGATGCTTGCCGCATTCAATGCTCAATGTGATTTATGTATTACGAATGTTACATACAAAAATATTGTCCAGTACGAATCACGAATTGAAAAATCCGGTAAAGATATTAATGATATGGCACAAAAAGTTGTGCCGGATACCTGGAACATCCCGAAGAAGCTGATCCGGCTGAAAATTGATGAACTCCGGCTGTCTTACGAATACGCCGAGAAGAAGCAGCAGGCGGCGGAAGAACAGCGCAGGATCAATGAGATCATGCGTGAGGAAATCCGGGCGGAACGCGAAATGGAGCGCGCAAAAGCGGAAGCGAAAAAGGAACAGGATAAATTTGAAGAGTTGCTCCGGCGCGCTGTAGCGCAGGCGGAGCGGGCACAAGGAGAAGAACTCGAACGGATGAACGCGCAAATCGCGCTTCTGCGTCAGCAGCTTGACGATGTCAAGGAGAAGGAACGGAAAATCAGCGAAGCGCAGAAAACAAAAGCCGGTTATGTCTATGTGATCTCCAACATCGGATCATTCGGCGAAAATGTTTACAAGATCGGAATGACCCGTCGGCTTGAACCACAAGAACGCATCGACGAATTGGGAGACGCTTCTGTTCCGTTCAGTTTCGATGTTCATGCTATGATATGGAGCGAAAATGCGCCGGAGCTTGAGAACAGAATGCACCGCGAATTTGAAAGCCGCAGGTTGAACAAAATCAATTCCAGAAAAGAATTTTTCCGGGTCGACCTTGATGAAGTTGAAGCTATCGCGAAAAAATATAAAGCGGATGTTGAGTTCACAAAGCTCGCGGAGGCAAAAGAATACCGGCAATCATTGGCAATTCAGGAACACGCATCCGCCGCTGTTGATGAGTGATACCATCGCCATTCCGATTTATGAGCGGAATGGCATCTGAACAGAACGAATTGTAAGGAGTGAATTATGCTGAAAAAACGTGGAAAGAAATATTACGTAATATTTTCGACCGACCGCCGGGAGCGGTGGATCAACACCGAAAAAACCGATCGCCGGGAAGCAATGAAAGTCCATGCGCGGCTTGAGACTGTTTTACAGAGGGAACGGACGGCACGGGCTCTGACAACAGCTTTGCTTGACTGCGTCAAGGCTTTGGCACACGGAGAAATCAACCGTGACACCGCCAAATCAATGGCAGTTGCGATTGAGGCGCAGGCTTACAATCAGGCGCTTGCCGTGATTGATGAGTTCCTTCCGTTCCCTGGCGTTCTCGTTGAAACGGTCCTGGAGCAGTATCTGCAATCCGAGCCGGAACTGAAAGCCAGTACGAAAGCGACAAAACTTCAGAGGTTCCGGAAATTTGCTGCGTGGTGGAAGGACCGGGACTGCCGGAAGCTGACGGACTCGGACTGCAAGAGGTTTCTTGATTCTCTTGGAACCGGGAAAAGCCAAACGGTAAACAACTACATATCCGATCTGTCCAGCATTTGGCAGGCATCGCCGGAGTTGGATAATCCGTGGACGGAAAAGCTCCGCAGGAAAAACAACGTGGAACACAAGTCCCCGTTCACGCGCGAGGAGATTTCCGCTCTGATCGCCTATTGCTCCAAAACCGGAAATACATTCTGGCGGGTTGCCGTTATTCTTGGCTACTACACCGGCATGCGTCTGAAAGATGTAATATTCTTCTCCCGATTCGACATTCGCTCGGACGGCTATATTTCGATCATTCCGGAGAAAACCGCCCGGACGGGGAAACGTGTTTCGATTCCGATTTTCCCGAAGCTCCGCGAGGAGTTGGACCGCCTGACACCGGAAACCGGAACAGGCTATTATTTCCCGGAAATGGTGAAACGCTACAACGCATCCCGCGCCAGCGTTTCGAAACTGTTCCAGAATCTTCTGCATGATGCCGGCTTGTACCGCCGCGGACTTGGATTCCATTCTTTGCGTCATACATTCGTGACGATTGCCACTGATGCCGGGATAGCAACAGAGGATATACAGGCGGCTGTCGGGCATACCTCCATCGCCTTGACGGAGAACACCTATTATCACGGCATCAAAACGGCGGATTTGACTGGTTTTCCGGAGCTGTAAAAGTTTCCCCGTTTTTTCCCCGTTTTTTGTAATCTTCTGCGAATATTGAAGTCTGCAAATTGAGTGTAAAACAGGGTTTTTAACTGGATTAGAACGGTCTGCAAAACCGGTTCTGGTGGGTTCAACTCCCACTCACGCCTCCACTTACGAATTCAAGCGTCCCAATCAGGACGCTTTTTTTATGCCCGGAACGGGAGGTCACGGATCGTTTCCGCTTTCAGAAATATACAGGGAATGACCGCCGTCATCATCCGTGTGGCGGAGGGGCATGAGTCAGAGGAGAGATTGAACACCGGGCTTCTTTGAATCGAAAGCCCGGTGTGAAAACGGGGATTTCCGGATTATTCCACTTCAAATGCGAAAACGTGGACGCTGTCCGCATCGGAGGACCAGGAGGTTTCCGGAACCAGACGGACGGCTTCGGCGGAGACCGGAGCAAAGTCCAGACGCAGGTAGCGTTTGCGGTTTTCTTTGACCGTCAGGACCGGAGTCCATTTTCCGGCGGAGAGGACCTCGACACGGAAATCACGGGCGAGCGTGGCGGGGAGCCGGCGCAAGGCGTCGTTTTCCGGGATTCCTTCGATGTTGCGCATGCGCTTGACATCCGAGAAATCACTGTCGAATACGATTCGGACCGAGCGGACCATTTCCGGCTTTGCAAACTCATAACGGCAGTCGTCGCCGAGTTTCACCCGGACGCCGTTGTCTTCCTCGCCGAGCGAGCGGTCAATGCCGTTGCGGAGCGCCTCGTCGGAGACTTTGGCGGTGAGACTCAACGCGGAGATTTTCCGCTTTGCAAACGGAATGAACTGATCCTGTTCCATGAGCGTGTCGCGCAGCTCTTCCGTATATTCTTTCCAGACTCCGCGCGGATCCGTATCGTGACGGACCGCGAGAGCGGCGGCGGTTCCGATCGCCTGTCCCATCGTTGCGCAGGTTGCCATGACGCGTGTGGAGCTCATCGCCATGTGCGAGCAGGAGATGTTGCGCCCGGCAAAGAACAGGTTGCCGATGTTTTTGGAATAGAGGGATCGGTACGGGATGCCGAACGGGGAGGGCGCCGGATGGAAGATCGTCGGCGGTCCGGGATAGTAGAACGCTTCGGGATGATGGTTGTCCATGCTCCAGCCGCCGTGACAGACGACGTCGGGGAAGCGCCCTTCCGCTTCAACTTCCGGCTGAGTGAGGATGTGATCGCCCACATAACGGATGTTTTCGCGTTTTCCGGGAAGTTTTCCGATCCAGTCGAGTTCCCATTCGGCGGCATGACCGTCGGGATTGTTTTTGATGTATTCCCAGCAGCCGTAGGCAATCTTGAGGAGTTCGTCGCGGATTTCGTCGGCGTCTGCGATTGTGTCCTGAAGTCCGCCGAATTCCATCCACCAGAAATTGTCGGTGCGGAGATCGCGGAGCATCCACTCCCGGCGTGCAGCGTCGTCGTTGAAATGGTATGCCCATTCCGGAGCGATGAACGGACGGTGCGGACCGTTGGTTTTGCGGACCTGAATGAGAATGGAGTTGCCCATGGTCTTTTTATCGGCGGTTTCCGGCGCGTGCGATTCTCCGAATTCGGAGGAGGCTTCGCGTCCGGTCCGGTATTCGGCGCCGGAAAGACGCAGAATGCTGTCGCCGGAACAGTCGGCAAAGAAGCGCCCGGAAATCGTGTAACGGGTGTAGCTGTGGAGGTTCCACGCGGAGACGGAACGGATCATGCCGTTTTCCACGGAAACGTCTTCCACTGTTGTGTTGAGCAGCAGGGTGATGTTCGTTTCCCGCTTGACAACCGTGTAGAGCACATCGTCCCAGACGGTGAACCGGAGTGTGGGGTTGAGGTAGTAGTTTTCCAGCAGGATCTCTTCCAGTATGCCCGCTTCTTTCTGGTCTTTGCCATGTGCGCCGCAGACCCACATGCGGATTTCACTGGATGCGTTGCCGCCGAGCATGGGACGGTCCTGCACCAGAACGGTTTTGAGTCCGTTTCTTGCCGCCGCGACTGCGGCGCAGATGCCCGCCATGCCGCCGCCGACTACGACGAAGTCCGCTGAAAGCTGTTTTTCCGGAATAATCATCACTTGTTTCCCTTCTTTTGTTGATGTTGATGAATGTTTTCCTGATAAATTATAATACACATTGCCGCCGGAAGCAACTTTTTTTCCGGGGAAAAAAAGATTCTTTCTTGAAAATTCCGCATAGTGGAATTATACTGTATGACATGAAGACATTGATTTTGAATAAAGCATTGAAGATTTTCGAGGTTCTGACGCAGGCTGAGAATCCGTTGACGCTGAAAGAAATCTGCCGTCGGACGGGGATTACGCCGCCTGCGGCAAGCCGTCTGCTTTCCGATCTGGCGGAGGGCGGTTATGTGCACAAGGTCTCCTACCGGGAGTTTGAGCCCGGACTCGGTATGATCTATCTCGGACAGGGGAGTTTGCGGCACAACTTTTTCCCGCAGAACGCGACTCAGTTTTTGCAATCCGAGCTCCGGCGGATGGGGATCGGCGGAGCGCTTGCGGGAATGTTCAACGATCATCTGGTCTATCTGTATCATTCCCTGCATGAGCACGGGCACCGCATTTCCACGCTTCCGCTGCCGGATCAGCGGCTTTCCGGTTCCAATATTGCACTGGTGATCCTTTGTGTCCGGTACGGCCCGGAGCGTGCGCGGGAGGTCCTTTGCTCGGAGCTTCGTGCGAATTGCACGGGGATTGAGCTGGAGCGGAGAGAGAATTCCGTGCTCCGGCGAATCGAAGCATTCCGGAAGGATCATTTCGCGGTCTGGAACGACGAGGCCGCGCATTGGAACATCTGCTTCCCGCTTGTGGACGGTACGCAGGTGTACGGTCTTTCCTTTCTCGGCGAGAACGGGGGGCAGGCGATTCCGCCGCAGCTGTTTTTGGACTGTTCCGCCGTTGCGGCGAAGATGCGCAGGATCTTTTCCGGAGCTTCCGGCTGATCCGGACGGTTGACAGTTCCGGCTTTTCCATTCAGAAACTTGAATGGAAAGGAAACCGTTTATGATGAAAAATCCGTTTGGAAATTCCGCGCTGGCAAATCCGCAGTACCGTTATGCCCTCGACGACTGGAACCGGTGCGACGACTGTTTTGCCGGAGAACGCGAGGTAAAGGAGGCGGGAGAATATTATCTGCCGCGGACCGAGGGGCAGATGGCGGATCCGCAGTTCGGAAGACAGCGTTATGAAGCATACCGGTCGCGCGCCAACTATTTCAACTACTTTTTCTCGACAGTTGCGGCGATGCTCGGAATCATGCACCGGGAGCCGCCCGAAGCGATTGAGCTTCCGGAACGGATCGCGCTGCTCCGCACCTGTGCTTCCAGTGACGGTCTTCCGCTTTCCGATATACTGCGCCGTTTGAATCTGCTGCAGCTTGTTTACGGGCGATGCGGCGTTCTGCTGGATGTTCCGCCGGAAAATGTTTCTTCCGGTTCCGTTCCGCAAATGACACTTTACACCGCCCGCCGGATACTGGACTGGGAGTGCGGGTTTGGTTCGTCGTCCTCTCTGAATTCGCTCCTGCTGGACGAATCCGGTTGGGAGAAACGGGGAGGCGGCTGGGAGTTTGTGCGCCGGGTCCGGCTCTGTGCGCTGTCGCCGGATGGTGAATATTTTTCATGCGCCATGACGCCGGAGGAATACAGCGCATTCTGTTCCGTTCCGCGCCGGTTTTCCACCGATTGGTTTCCGGAGGTTCACGGACGGCGTTTGCGCCGGATACCGTTTGTATTCGCGAACGTGACCGACTGCTGTTCCGATGTTCAGAAACCGCCGCTTCTTCCTCTGGCGAATGTCTGCCTGGCGATTTATCGCGGCGAGGCGGATTACCGTCATGCACTGTTTATGCAGGCGCAGTCCACTCTGTTCCTGAAAGGGTTCCAGCTGGATTCCCCGCCGATGATGGGGGCGGGCAATTATCTTCATACGGAGTCTCCGGATGCTTCGGGCGGATTTCTTGAGGTTTCCGGAGCGGGATTGCAGGAGATGCGCGCCGCGCAGAACGATTTGCATGAGACCGCGCGGAATATGGGAATTTCCCTTGACGGCTGGTCGTCCCGCGAGTCCGGGGAGGCGCTGAAAACACGTCTGGCGGTCAAAACCGCACTGATGCGCGCCGTCGCGGATACCGGCGAGCAGAGCCTCGGCAGCCTTCTCCGCATTGCGGCGGAGTGGAGCGGAGCCGATCCCGGAGAGGTTGTATTTACCGTCAACCGCGATTTCAGCGACGGCGGTGTCTCCGCATCGGATGTGCGGGATCTCTGGAGCGCGAAGAGCGCGGGGCTTCCTCTTTCCGCCCGCAGTGTTCACGACTGGCTGCGCCGGAATGATTTTACCGGCTGTTCGTATGACGAGGAGCTTGAGTGTCTCCGCAGAGACCGTTCCGGATCATAAAAAATCGGTATTTTTAAGAAAAACGTCCTTGTTATGGCGCTTTCCTGAAGTTATATTGACGGGAGAGCTGAAAGCCGTTTATTTTCCACAGGAAAGGGTTTATTGTTTATGAAACAGAAGATCGCATTGATCGGGTGCGGACACATCCACACTCCGAATTTCGTAAGGATCATGAAAGGGCGGGAGGATATTGAGGTCACGGCAGTCTGGGACCACGATGCGGAGCGTGCCCGGAAGAACGCCGCGGAGCTGAATGCTCCGGCGGTACCGGCTCCGGAAAAGGTCTGGAATGATCCGTCGATCGGCGGAGTGGTGATCTGCTCGGAAACGAATCTGCATAAAGAGCTCGTTCTTGCCGCCGCACGGGTGAAGAAGCATATTTTTGCGGAAAAACCGCTGGGATTTTCCGCCGCCGATGCACAGGAGATGGCCGCCGCGGTGAAAGAGGCTGGTGTGATTTTCCAGACCGGCTATTTCATGCGCGGGAATCCGGTTCACCGTTTCCTGAAACAGCAGGTTGAAGCGGGAGCGTTCGGAACGATCACGCGTATCCGGCATTCAAACTGTCATTCCGGCTCTCTTGGCGGATGGTTCGATACCGAATGGCGCTGGATGGCGGATCCGCAGATTGCCGGCTGCGGAGCATTCGGTGATCTCGGCACGCATTCGCTGGATATTATGATGTGGCTGATGGGAATGCCGGAACGGGTGACTGCTTCGATCCGCACGGTAACGGGACGCTACGGCGAGGCTTGCGATGAATCCGGGGAAGGGATGCTCGTATTTCCCGGCGGAGCCGTTGGAACGGTTGCCGGGGGATGGGTGGATGTCGACAATCCGGTTACCTGCGAGATTTGCGGCACCGAGGGACACGCCGTCGTGTTTCATGGAGAACTCTATTTCAAGAGCACCCATGTTGCGGGAGCAGATGGAAAAACGCCCTGGACTGCGCTTCCCGAAGCCGAACCTCATGCGTTTGAACTGTTTCTGGATGCGCTTTCCGGGAAAGAGGTTTCTCTGGTTTCCGTGGAGGAAGCCGCCGGGCGCAGCGTCGTCATGGAAGCGATGTACCGGGCAAACCGGGAACAGCGTTGGGTGAAAGTGTAAATCTCCGGAGGGAGATTGTGACAGGATCGCGGTGCGGTATGAGGCGTGCCGCGTTTTTTACAAAAAAGAAGCCCCCGGTTTGAACCGGGGGCCGGGTTAGAGGGCTCGAAATTATTCGACAGTCGCCGGGGCGTCGTCTGTTTTGATGGAATCACGATCGCGATGATCCTGCTTCTTCTCAAGATACTTGCGGGCCTGAACTCCTGCCTTGTCGAGAGCTTCGACAATGGATTTGTTCATATCGCCGACTGTTTCCGCGGAGGCGCTGACAAGATAATTCTTGATCGCCACAACAACATCCGCTTTATGCATGTTCTTCTGTATATCGAGAACAACACGGACGCTGGAGATCTTCAACGTCAGATCGTCGAGTGCCGCATGAGCAGCATTCTCCGTCTGGACTTTGAGTGCTTCGCTTAAATCGAAGTGACGTGCGCTGACAATGATATCCATAATGTCATCTCCTTACGTTTGAACGGTTTAGGTGCAGCCGTTCCGGTTTATTTCGACCGGCGGATCGTTCTGCCGGTTTCCTCTCTGCCGTACAGTATAGACCGAATCGGGCACGATTCAAGCCCGGAAACAAGAATTTTTCAAAAATAATTTTCTTTTCCCCATTTTTTTGCAAAAAACGGATCATCTGCTTGAAAAAATGGAGATAAGGCTGTATATTGAATGATTCTCATCGTGTTGAGAACCGTTTCGCCTGCCCCTGACTGCTTGACGCGGCGGAACGGAACGAGTATCAGAACCTTATCAAGAAAGGAAACGGGATGAAACAAGCTCAAGCCAAACACAAACTGTGCAGACGTCTCGGTTACTGCGTCTGGAACATGCCGAAATGCCCCAGTGTCAAGAGACCGTATGCGGCCGGACTTCAAGGCAAGAACAGAAAGAAATCCAAGCTTTCCACCTACGGCGTCATGATGCAGGAAAAGCAGAAGCTCAAAGCGCATTACGCTCTTACCGAAAGCCAGCTCCGCAACCTCTTCCTCGTTGCGAAACGCAAAGAGGGCAGAACCAACGAAACGCTGATGCAGCATATCGAAATGAGACTCGACGCCACGGTTTATCATTCCGGAATCGCTCCGACGATCTTCGCGGCAAAACAGTTCGTTTCCCACAGACATATTCTTGTTGACGGCAAAATCGTTGACCGTCCCTCCTACCGTCTCAAACCGGGACAGGTTGTCTCCATCAACGCGGAAAAATCCCCGAAAGTCGCAGAGATTGCCCGCGAAGTGAACTCCACCGTTCCCGCTTACTATGAGACCAATAAGGAAGACCTCAAGGTCACCGTTCTCCGTGAACCGATGATCGAAGAGATTCCCGTTCAGGTCGAAGCGATGCGCGTGGTTGAGTACTACGCCCGTTAATCATCTGTTCTGCAGATTGTTTTCGACAAAAATCCCGCACAATGCTGCGGGATTTTTTTTGTCTGTAAAATTTTTATAAATAATCACCGAAAACGCGTTTCGCTTTATTGCAATTTGAGGTACGGCGATGTATATTCTGAAAATCTCATGAGGTTCAGCGGAGAAAAAGGAAGACGATGTCGCCGGTTTTGGAAAACGTACTGTATATTTATGATCTGATCAGGCCGTATCTTGATTTCGGGGTGATCGCCGTCCTGATCTATTGTCTGCTGTACTTTCTGCGCGGAACACGCGGAGCCAGTGTGCTGGCGGGATGCGTGATTGCCCTGATCTTTCTGACTCTGCTGACGAATGTGCTGAAATTTGAAGTGCTCAACTGGCTGCTGGAAAATTTCTGGACGATCGCATCGGTAGCTCTGGTGGTGATTTTTCAGCCGGAACTGCGGCGTGCGTTCGCCCAGCTCGGCAGCAAGTCATTTGCGCATCATGCCAATGTGCAGAAAAGGACCATCCGGGAAACCGTTTCGGCTGTGACGCAGATGTCCCGCAGCAAGACCGGCGCGCTGATCGTATTTGAGCGCCAGATCGGTATGGCGACGTTCAAGAACAGCGCAGTCCATCTGGAGGCGAAGGTTTCTTCTTTGCTGCTGCAGTCGATTTTTTACCCGAATTCCCCTCTTCACGACGGTGCGCTCATCATTCGCGGAGATACGATTGAGGCTGCACATGCGATCCTGCCGCTGACACAGCAGCCGGAGTTCGCACATCAGAATATCGGGACCCGCCACCGCGCGGCAATCGGGGTTACCGAGGAGACCGACGCCGTGGCAGTTGTCGTTTCGGAGGAGACCGGCGGGATCAGTATGGCAAAACGCGGATCGCTCAAGCGTTTTCTGACTCCGGATCAGCTGTTCGAACTGCTGACGCGGGAGCTGATCGACAAGCCGGACAGAAATCATCCGGATGATTTCGGGGATGAATATGGAGATGCGGAGGATTCCGATGATCGTGAATAAGCGGAAAAAACTGTGGCGCAAGGTTCCCGGTATTATCCGGCATGACTTCGTTCGAAAACTGCTCGCGTTGCTGCTTGCATTGATCGTTTATGCCGCCGTGACCGATAAAATGGGCGTGGAGCGCGATATTCATAATGTTGCGGTCGACATTCCCGCCGTTCTGACGCTTCCGGGAGCTCCGAAGCCGGTAACTCTGCTGAAAATAGAAGGCCGGAATCCGAAAGTGAAGATCCGGGTGCGCGGTTCCGAACGCATTCTGAAAAATCTTTCCGACTATGATTTTACGATTCCCGTTCCCGTATTCAAGCCGGATGGCTATGTGCCGGGTGCACCGTATCAGCTTCATCTGTCGCCGTCCGATGTCAAGGGCCCGTCGCGGGTGCAGATCCTTTCCGTGGAGCCGGAGGTCCTGCCGGTTGATTTTGATGTGCAGGAGGTGAAACCCGTCCGTGTCCGTGCGGTGTTTGATACCGGAAGCCCGCTTCCGGAAGGATACGCGGTCCGGAAAGTCACGTTTTCGCCGCAGGAGGTCCGTGTGACCGGACCGCGGCTTGCATTGGCGAAACTGGAATTCCTTCAGACGAAGCCGATTCCGCTTTCCGGCATTACTCAGTCGTTCGATTACAGCGCGGAGCTCGCGGAATCCATTCCCGGACTGAAAGTCAGTCCTGAACGGGTCTTTGTGCAGATCGACGTCGCCCGGAATATCGGGAGCCTGACGTTTTCGCTCCTTCCGCTCCGGGTGCTTGACGACAGCCGGGAGAATAACTGTGAATTCCTTTCAGCTTCACGGGTCGACGTGACGCTTTCCGGATTGAAAGGCAGGCTTTCCCAGTTGAAGCAGGAAGATGTCAAGCCTTATATCGACGTCTCTTCTCTGAAACAGCCGGGGATTTACAATGTGGAAGTCGCCTGCTGGGTGAAAAACAACGCATTCCGGATTGTTAAGATACAGCCCTCCAACATAAAGGTGCAAATTTCAAAAAGATGATTATCCGTTTTCCGATTTTTCTGTTTTTTACCGTTGTCTCCGCCGCCGTGCTCTGCGGGTGCGGCAAACGGGCTCCGGAACCGCCGAAAGTGCGGACCGGTCTTGTTCTGGATATTTTTGACAGCGTTCAGCGAGGCGATCACCGCGGAGCTCTGGCGCAGATCCGCCGCTACAAGGAGCTGGACAGGACCAATGTATTTATTTCCGAATTCGAGAATATCGAACTGGCGAATATCCGTCTTGCGGAAGCGGAGGCTGCGTTGAAACGTCAGGATCAGGCCGCCGCTGAAAAGGCGATCCGGGAAGCGATCCGGGTGGTCGGGCCGATTCCCGAACTGACAAAAGCGGCGCAGGATCTTCAGCTTCTTGCGGAACTGGAGATGCTGGCATACCGGATCGAACAGCCGGAAAATTCAATGGAGCTCGCCCGGAATCTGGAACTGTTCCGTCAGAAAGCGAAAGCGTTTCCGGCGAGCCGCGCGTTTGCGGATTTCTCTGAAAAACGGCAGGTTCTGGTGCGTCTCCTGAAACAGCGGGAGGACCGTATCACGCTGTTCGATGTGGAGGCGGACGAGATTCAGATCGGAAAGTCCGATAAAATTCGTGCAAATGTATTGGAATCACAAAGAAAGGTTGAACAAAAACTGTAATCGGTGTGTCTGTATGAAAAGCCGTGAATAGTCTTCGCGGAATAAACGAGTGTATACGTTCTCAACAAACATAACGCCGGAGAACCGGCAAACAGAAAGGTTTTACGAATGAATATCGCAAAAAAACTGATGATTGCGGCGGCAGTTCCCGCTTTTGCGCTTGCGGCAACGGCTCAGACTCCCGCTCCTGCGGCAAAAGCTCCGGCTGCGAAGACCCCCGCGGCAAAAACGGCTCCCGCTCCGAAACCGAAAACCCTTGCGGAAACCCTCTCTTTCCTGCCCAATGTGCTTGCGGAAGGCAAGGGAATGAAGATTACAAAGCAGGATTTCATCAAGGAACTTTCCACGCAGATCCCGGAAGGCGCGCTTGCTCAGGTTCCGCCCCAGCAGCTGAAACCGCTGATCAAGAATCTGGTAAACGGCATGGTCGATCGCGAGATCGTTTTCTCTCTTGCACAGAAGAACGGTTACAAACCTTCCGCCCAGCTCGTCAAAGATGAGTTCGACAAGATGCTGAAACAGCTTCCACAGGACAAACGTCAGGTTCTGGAAAGCCAGCTCAAGCTGCAGAACAAAACGATCGACGCTTACAAGAACGAAATTTCCGCGGATGTCATGGCTCAGAAAGCCGCCGCGTTCTCCAAATATCTGAAAGAGAAGATCGAACCGCAGAGCAAGGTTTCCGATGCCGATGTGGAAAAGTTCTATCGTGAAAACCAGGAGAACTTCAAGGTTCCCGAAAAGATCACGGCGTCACATATCCTGATCCGTCCGAATGTTCCCGCAGGCAAGGAGAACGACAAGGCTGTTACCGCAAAAGCCGACGCCGATGCGCTCGCCAAAACCAAAACTCTGCTCGCCCAGCTGAAACAGGGTGCCGATTTCGGTGCTCTCGCGGAAAAGGAATCCGCCTGTCCGTCCGGCAAGAGTGCGAAAGGCTCTCTCGGAGAATTCTCGCCCGGCATGATGGTTCCGGAATTTGACAAGGCCGCGTTCGCTCTGAAGAAAGGTGAAATGTCCGACATCGTCAAGACGCAGTTCGGCTATCACATCATCAAGGTTACGGACAAAAAAGCCGGCGGGTATGAACCGCTCGCAAAGGTCAAAGGCGACGTCAAGAACTATCTGGTTGCCAAGAAGACCGACGAACAGCTCAAAGCCCTGGTCGAAAAGACCCGCAAAGAGCTTGGTCTCAAGATTGCGAACTTCTGATTTCCCAACGGAAATTCAGATTATAAAAAAACCGGGTTGAAACCCGGTTTTTTTTATGCTTGCCTTATCCGGGATTCCGACTTTGTCCGTATTGCGGTTTCCCGTATCCCGTCAGACAAAACAGATACGGGAGATGCACTGGTCAAAATTTTCCTGTCCGCTGAGAATGTCGATTTCAACCCGCAGGAACTGAATGTCGATGTCGCGCCGGTCGAGACGCGGCATGCGGACCGCATCTTTTTCCGTGGTCACGATCAACTCGGCTCCGGCGGCTTTGGCGTCGTTGATGAAGTCGATCATTTCCTGCTGGCGATAGCGGTGGTGATCCGCGTAGTGGCGTTTGAGTACCAGTTCACCGCCGAGATCCTCCAGAAAGCCCTCGAAACTTGCCGGGTTCGCAATCGCGGAAATGGACGCGATTTTTTTGCCTTGCAGGGATTCAAGCGGATGACGCCGTCCGCGGTCGAACACCTCTTCCAGATATTTCGGCTTATGACAGCATTCGATGATTTCCGCACGGTGATTGTGCTTGCGGATGAATTCTTTCAGATGGCGCAGACGCGGCGAACCGTCGGATTTGGTCAGGAACACATAGTCGGCACGGAGGATGTGCTCGATGGGTTCCCGCATCAGTCCGCGCGGAAGAACATGGTGATTGTCGAACGGCGAGGTCGAATCAACGAGAATGATGTTGATGTGTGCTTTCAGGCGCAAATACTGAAAGCCGTCGTCAAGGATCAGCACATCGGTTCCGAATTCGTCGATGGCATAGAGGCCGGACTTCACCCGGTCCTTGTCGACGAGCACGGCGACGTCTTTCAGGTTGGAGGCAAGCATGTACGGTTCGTCTCCGGCGGTAATGGAGTCGTGCAGCAGGTTTTTGCCGTCGGAAACAACGCGCGGCGGGACTTCCATTTTTTTGGAGAAGAGACGTTTCCGGAGTTTTTCAAAGAATCCGCGCTTGTCTTTGCTGCGGTAACCGCGGCTGAGCACGGCAACGCGACGGCCTTTCTGCGAGAGGGTCCGGGCAAAGATTTCCACAATAGGGGTTTTTCCCGTTCCGCCGCAGGTCAGGTTGCCGATGCTGACGACCAGACACCCGATCGCGCGGTAACGGATGACACGGTTGTCATACAGCCAGATCCGCGTATTGATTGCCCGCAGGTAGAAGCGCGAGGCAACGAACAGGAGCCCTTTGACAAAGGAGTCAAACGGCGCTTTCCGCCGTTCCCGGATGATCTCAATGAAATACTGTTCGATATGTTCGCCGATTTCCCGAAGAGTCATACAAGGTCTCCAATGGCGTCCAGCTGATCCGCACACTGGAACCGGACCGCATTCCAGCCGCGTTTCCGCGCCGCCTCCACGTTGCAGAGTTTGTCGTCAAAATAAAAATCCGGAATGCCGTGACGGGATTCGAACAGTTCGTAGATGGCGGAATGCGGCTTGCGCACGCCCGCTTCAAAACTGTATATCCCGTCGGCAATGAGATGGGCGAACGGGAGAATGCGGCAGACATTGTCCAGATGTATCCGTGAGACATCGGAAAGATAGACGAATTTTACGCCTTTTGCCGTATAGTTCCGGACCCGTTCCTCCATGCCGGGCATTGGATCGCCGATAATGCTGTTCCAGATGTTGAGGAGCTCCGTTTCCGTAAAACGGTTTCCGGTTGCCCGGCGGAAGATGGAGAGCCATTCCGCCGCTTCCATGCGTCCGCATTCGAGTTCGCAGAAAGCGTCTGTGAACTCCTCCGGGAGAGTCCCGCGGGAGAGTCCGAGCGCCCGAAGCGCCCGTTCCGGCTGCAGGGTGACACATACGTTCCCGATGTCAAGAGCAACTGTGACCGTTTTCTTCATACGGGGAACTCCTGTTATTTGGAGAAGCGCAGGTAGGCTTCGACGAACTGGTCGATATCGCCGTCAAGCACCGCCGCGGTGTTGCCCGTTTCGCAGCCGGTCCGGAGGTCCTTGACCATCTGATACGGCTGGAGGACATAGGAGCGGATCTGACTTCCCCATCCGATTTCGGATTTTTCGCCGGAGATCTGCTGGGCTTCACGCTTGCGGGCTTCCTCCTGGGCTTCGTACAGGCGCGCCTGAAGCATTTTAAATGCCATCGCGCGGTTTTTGTGCTGGGATCGTTCCATCTGGCAGGCGACGACGATGCCGGTCGGGATGTGGGTGATCCGGACGGCGGAGTCGGTCCGGTTGACGTACTGACCGCCGGCACCGCTGGCGCGGTAGGTGTCGATCCGCAGATCTTTTTCCTCAATCTGAATGTCAAGGTCCTCCTTGAGTTCGGGGAATGCATCGGCGGAAGCAAAGGATGTGTGGCGCCGCGCGTTGCTGTCGAACGGGGAGATACGGACAAGACGGTGCACGCCGCGTTCGCATTTGAGGTATCCGTATGCGAAATCGCCTTCCACGCGCAGAGTGGCGCTTTTGATTCCCGCTTCGTCGCCGGGCTGCATGTCGATGATTTCGTCTTTGTAGCCTTTGCGTTCGAACCATCTGCGGTACATGCGCAGGAGGATCGACGCCCAGTCGCAGGATTCGGTTCCGCCGGCTCCGGCATGGATGAAGAAGAAGCAGTTCATACGGTCGAATTTTCCGGAAAGGAAGCTGAGAAGTTCCATTTTGTCGATCTCTTTTTCAAGATCGGCGTAAGCGGTATCGGCTTCCTCCAGGAATGATTCGTCTTCGGCTGCGAATTCGCTCAGAGCGTTGAAATCATCGACATGTTTCTGAAGAGCAAGGAACGGTTCGACGATGTTTTTTTCGGAGCTGAGCTTCTGAACGGTTTCCTGAGCTTTTTCCTTGTCGTCCCAGAAATCGGGCTTTGCCATGACGGCTTCCAGGTCTCTGACGACTGCCTGATGGTCCGTAATCTTCAAAAATTTTGCTAAATATGCAACTCTTTCTGAAGTTTCTGCAGTTTTTGATTTTAATTCTTCAATAGTCATGATACATTTCCATGGTGTTAAATTTTTTGGCACCTTGAAATTTTTTAAACAACGCGACGTCGTTTAAACAAAATCCAACGAAAGGAGTAATATAATGCTGAATGCGTCAAGTTTAAAGTTTTTTGATGAATTAATGCGAACTTCCGGTCCCTCCGGGTTCGAAATTCCTTGTGCAAAAGCCTTCCGGAAGCGTCTGGAGACCTTTGCGGACGAGATGTATGTCGATGTGACGGGCAATTCCATTGCGATTCTGAATCCCGATTCCCCGTTCCGTATCATGCTTGCGGGGCATTATGACGAAATCGGTTTTCAGGTGGTCTATATCACCGATTCCGGGTTGATTACGTTCCGTGCCGTCGGCGGCATTGACAAAGTGACTCTGCCGGGGCTTGAGGTCGATATTCTTACCGCTTCCGGCAAGGTTCCCGGAGTGATCGGACGCAAACCGATCCATCTTCAGACTCCGAAAGAGCGGGAAACGGTGATGGAGATCAGCGATCTCTGGATTGATATCGGTGCGGAGAACAGAGCGGAGGCGGAAAAGCTCGTGGGGATCGGCGATCCGGTCGCATTCCGCGTAAACTATTCCCGTTTCGGCAGGAACCGCGTCATGTCCAAAGGACTTGATGACAAGATCGGCGCGTTTGTGATCGCCGAAGCATTCCGGATTCTGTCCGAACGTGACTGCAAACTCGGAGTGTATGCAGTCGGAACCGTACAGGAGGAGCTGGGACTCCGCGGCGCCAAAACCAGTTCCTTTGCCATTGATCCGCAGGCGGCGATCGCGGTCGATGTCGGATTCGCGACCGACGTCCCCGGTGTGGAGAAAAAACAGTGGGGCGATGTCACGCTCGGCGGTGGACCGATCGTCTGCCGCAACGCCGACATCAATCCTGTGCTCTATTCCAAAATCGTGGATGCCGCGAAGAAAGGCAGGATTCCTGTTCAGATCGAGGCGGGACACCGTGCGAGCGGCGGGACCGATACCGCGCAGATCCAGCTTTCCCGCGCCGGCGTGGCAACCGCGCTGATCAGCATTCCGAACCGTTACATGCACACTCCGGTCGAAATGTGCGATCTGCGGGACGCGGAAAACGCGGCGAAGCTGATCGCGGATACGATCCTGTCGCTGGATGAGACAAGCACCTTTATTCCGGGAATCGACTGAACATGAGCGGACAGCTTCACATCTTTTCCGGCAACGATGATTTTTCCATCAAGGAGAATGCCGCAAAGCTGATCCGCAAACTTTGCGGCGAATCCCCGGAAGACAATCCGTCGCTGGAAATCATCCGTGGAGATTCCGACACCGAAAAATATGACGTGTTGCTCGATCAGCTCATCAATTCCGTGACGACTCCGCCATTCCTCACTCCGGATAAAATTATCTGGCTGAGGCACTTCAATAAATTTGAAGATGCGTTTTCCGAGCCCTCCGACAAAAAGCGGAAGAGCCGTCTGGATCATATCGCCGGATTGTTCAAGGACGGGTTGATGGACAACATCACCGTTGTGATCGACGGGCCCGGCATTGACCGCAAACGGGTCTTTTACAAGACCTGTGCCGCGGTCTGTCAGGAGGGCGGCGGAACGATGAACTGGTTCGAGAAGATCGACCCGAAAGCGCGGGATTTCGGCGCTTCCATGACGCGGAAAGTTCAGGAGATGTGCGCGGAGGCGGGGAAAAAGATCTCGCCCGATGCTGCGACATTTCTTGCGGAAACGTCGGGCGGCGATCTGCCGAAACTGCGGAACGAGCTTGATAAACTGTTCGCCTATACGGAAGGACGTCCCGGAATCGCTCTGCCGGATTGCCATGCGGTGTGCACGGTGACGCCGGAAGCGCTGTCATGGCAATTTTCCGGGGCGCTGGCGGAGCGGAACGCGGCAAAAGCGATCTCGCTGATTCCCGGTATCATCAGCACGCTGGAGCAGGGCAGTTCGGGGAAAGTCGAACTGGCGATCCTCGGAGCGGTATCGTCCGAGTTCAAAAAACTGCTGACTTTGAAGTGCGAGGGGGAACGCTATTCGATCCCGAACAGTGTGAGTCCGGCGTATTTTGAAAATCTGTTTGCCGATTTGAAAAGCAAAGGCGTGAAAAATTCCTTTGTGTTGCTTCATCCGTTCCGTGCGTTCAAGATGTGGGGAAATGTGAAACGGTTCTCCCCTCAGGAGATGGCGGATGTGTTCGATGCGATTTTCGAGGCGAACCGTGCGATCGTGACGGGCTCCGATGCCCGGCGCTGTCTGGAAAACCTTGCGATCCGCATTGCGGGCAAGCCGCAGAAGTGAATTTCGTATTATGCGACAGAAAAGGGCGGCGCATACGGTCCGTATGTGCCGCCCTGTCAGAGTGCCGGGGTCACTCCGTCCAGTCGGGATTGGCGGTGAGGATGGCGTGACCTTCCCGGAGGGACGCCGGTACGTCCAGAATCCGTTGGTTGCCGCTTCCGCGGAATGACAGAAGAATATCTTTTTTCTCCAGAATAAACGGTCCGTCCACAAGAATATCCAGCTGTTCCAACAGCTTCCGCACGCCCGGACGGGTGCTGGCGGCGAGCTGTTCGAATGTATAGCCGGAATATGCGGCAAGATCATAACCGAACGGTTTCAGCCGTGCGGCAAGTTCTGCAAGCGGTTCCGGCTGGCAGAACGGTTCGCCGCCGCTGAACGTGACTCCCGTTTGGAGAGGATTGGAGCGGATCTGGCGGAAGAGTTCCTCCACCGTGAAGAGACGTCCCGCATGAAACCGGTGTGTCTGCGGATTGTGACAGCCGATGCAGTGATGGGGACATCCCTGCACGAACAGTACAAACCGCAGACCGGGACCGTTGGTGATGGAATCTTCGTCAATTCCCGCGACGTCAATCGTGAGAATAGGAGGTTCCATGCTTCACACGCTCATGCTCTTCGGAACGTTTGGCGTCGTTGAAGCGCTCCAGAGTACCTACGAGATAGCCGGTGATCCGGCGGATCCGTTCAAATTTCGGTTCATGTTCGGTTTCGTGGCGGCCGCAGCGGGGGCAGACATCACCGATGATTCCGTTGTAGCCGCAGACCGGGTCGCGGTCAACGGGGTGGTTGATCGAGCCGTAGCCGATTCCCGCGTCATGCATCGCGTGGACGATCGCTTCGAACGCCTTGATGTTGTGCGCGGTGTCGCCGTCGAGTTCCACATAGGAGATGTGACCGGCGTTGGTGAGCGCGTGGTAGGGCGCTTCCTTCTTGATCTTGTCGAATGCGGAAATCTTGTAGCGGACGGGAATGTGGAAACTGTTGGTGTAGTAATCCTTGTCCGTCACGCCGGGAATGACGCCGTATTTCTTGCGGTCGATGCGGATGAACCGTCCGGAAAGTCCTTCCGCCGGAGTTGCGAGGAGGGAATAGTTCATTCCGGTCTGTGCCGCGAGGGAGTCGGTGAAGTTGCGCATCCGCTGAACGATGGCAAGTCCTTTTTCCTGCATTTCATCGCTTTCCCCGTGATGATGTCCGTAGAGCGCGGTCAGCGTTTCCGCCAGTCCGATGAATCCGATGGAGAGGGTTCCGTGCTTGAGAACCTCCCGGAGTTCGTCGTCGGCTTTGAGCTTTTCCGAGTCGATCCAAACGCCCTGTCCCATGAGGAACGGGAAGTTGCGGACGCGCTTTTTCGCCTGGATCTCAAACCGGTCGGAAAGCTGTTTTGCGACGAGCTGCATCATGGCGTCGAGTTTTTCAAAGAAGAGTTTTTCATCGCCTTTGGATTCGATCGCGAGCCGGGGAAGGTTGATCGAGGTGAAGCTGAGATTTCCGCGTCCGTTGGTGATTTCGCGGGTTTTGTCATAGACGTTGCCGATCACGCGGGTACGGCATCCCATGTAAGCGATTTCCGTTTCCGGGTGTCCGGGTTTGTAATACTGGAGATTGAACGGAGCGTCGATGAACGAGAAGTTCGGGAACAGACGTTTTGCACTGACGCGGCAGGCGAGCTTGAAGAGGTCGTAATTGGGTTCGCCTTCCTTGTAATTGACGCCTTCTTTGATCCGGAAGATCTGAATCGGGAAGATCGGTGTTTCGCCGTGTCCGAGCCCGGCTTCCGTCGCGAGGAGAACGTTTTTCATGACCATGCGCCCTTCGGGGGTGATGTCGGTTCCGTAGTTGATGGAACTGAACGGCGTCTGTGCTCCGGCGCGGGAATGCATGGTATTGAGGTTGTGGATCAGCGCTTCCATTGCCTGATAGGTTGCCTTGTCGGTTTCCTGTTCCGTGTTTTTCGCGGCGAAAGCCTGTACTTTGGCGGCGATGTCCGCACCGAGTTTGCCGGTCAGGTACTTGAGTTCGGCAGCTTCATACTGGGCGTTTCCGCCGAGCTGGGGACGGCGGAACGTCTCTTTTTCGATCTCTTCCGCCATTTTTTTGGCCCATTCGTAATCGACGCCGGATTCGGGGGCGAGGAGCTGAGCGGCGCGGGCAAGGTTCTGAAGGTAATATTTTTTATAGGTTTTGGCGACTCCCGGAGCGAGTCCGTAGTCAAAATTCACGATGGACTGTCCGCCGTGCTGATCGTTCTGATTGGACTGAACGGCGATGCAGGCGAGCGCGGAATAGCTCTGGATGTCGTTCGGTTCCCGCAGGAAGCCGTGTCCGGTGGAGAATCCGCCCTTGAAGAGCTTGAGGAGGTCGATCTGGCAGCAGGTCGTTGTGAGCGCGTAGAAATCGAAATCGTGGATATGAATATCGCCTTCGCGGTGCGCTTTGGACTGTTCCGGGGTGAGAAGATACTTTTCGTAGTAATCCTTTGCGCCTTCGCAGCCGTATTTGAGCATGGTGCCCATGGCGGTGTCTCCGTCGACGTTGGCGTTGTCGCGCTTCATATCGCTGGAGCTGGCGTCCGTGAACGTGAGCTCATCATAGATCTTCATGAGTCCCGTTTTCATTTCGCGGGTGCGGGTTCTGGACGCGCGGTAGAGGATGTATTTTTTGGCGACGTCTTCAAAGCCCTTGCGCATGAGGGCGACTTCCACGGCGTCCTGAATATCTTCAACTTTCGGCATGGAGCCGATTTTTTTGTCTTCCAGAATCGTGGACGCATCCACTGCGACGCGCATGGCATCTCCCTGAGTACCGTGTCCGGTGGCTTCCATTGCTTTGTGAATGGCGTCGGCGATTTTCGTGAGGTCGTACGGAACGATACGTCCGTCACGTTTGACGATCTGCTGTAACATGACCTGCTTATTCTCCTTTGTGGTCTTTATTCTGAAAAATTCTATATAATGTGTCGGTATGGTATAGATACACCATATATGGTATAAGTCAAGAGAAAAATTAAAAAGATTTCTCAAAAAAAATTTTGATTCCGACTTGTAAAAATAAAAAAGCCTGTTATAAGGGGAAACGGGAAAACTGCTTTCTCTGATCAATCTGAATAGACGGTCTTTTCCGGAAATCCGATGAAGAAGCCCCGTGTATGTCCCTGAACCGCCGATCAGCGGATAATGCAGACCGGATGGAAAGGTGATTCAAACTATCCTTTCTGGAGTCCGAGGGGAAGCCTTCTGGAGCACGCAGATACGTTGTAAACAGCAATTTCCCCGGCGGGGTGATGGTATACCATCTGACACGCTGAGGTTACCGGCGTCCGTTCCGCGCGATTACTGCGCGGGGCGGACGATGACGAATGCAGGGAGACCAGTTACTTTGAACCGTTCCATTACCGCCTTGACGTCCGGAGCGGAAACACGGGTCGCATCCAGTTTTACGACATTGAACTTCGTCAGCGCGGACCGGACTTCCGGATCTTTCATCGTGCTGAGATCCATTGCTTTGCAGTTTTTGCACCATTCCGCCCAGAAGTCGATCAGGATCGGTTTCCCGTTCAGGACCGCTTCCAGAAACGCGTCATCCAGTTGTTGACGGACATCGGCGGCTTGAACGGTTTCCGGTTTCGGGACGGAGCGTTCCGCGATCAGGAGACGGGTTCCGAGCCAGCCGTAGTAAACGGCGATCAGAATGATCAGAACGCCGAATGCCTGTTTCACCCGGACCATCCATGCTCCCGGTTTCGGGAGACGGGCGAGTCCGGCGGCGGCAAGCGGCCAGGGAAGTCCCATTCCGATGCCGAGCAGGAACGGCAGAAAGAGTCCGAACGGGTTGCCTGCGGCGTACAGATTCGCCGCATGGAGCAGGACCGCAATTACCACCGGGGCAACGCATGCACCCGCCAGCAGAGCGGAGAGTCCACCAAGAAAAAATACCCCTGCGAGTTTCGCCGTAGATGGCGTTTTGATTCCGCCGCCGTACCGGGAAAGGTCGATTGTGAACACGCCGAACATGGAGAGTCCGAGCAGCAGGAAAACGACCGCCGCGCCGAGGTTGAAATACCAGTAGGAGCCCAGAGCTCCGAACGTTGCGCCGCCCAGCACGGCGGCGAGTCCGACGGCTCCGTAGGCGACTGCGATTCCCGCCGCATAAACGAGTCCGCGGACCGTTGCCGCGCGCCGGTTGCCGGTGTCGGCTCCGATAATGGCAAGATTGATGGGGATCATCGGGAGAACGCAGGGTGTCAGATTGAGCGCGAGTCCGCCGAGCAGAGTCAGCAGAAGAACCAGTATGACACCTTTGCCTGCGAATGACAGAAGTCCCGTCTGCCTGTTTTCCAGAAATGCGGTGAAATCTTTTGCATTCAGGTAGCCGAATGCGGTCCGTTCGATCACGGCATCGGGATAGAGCGCCGGCTGTGTGCCGGATTGTTCCGTTTTTTCCGGTTGCGGGTAGAGTATGCCGGAGCCGTTTTCATTCAATTTCAGTTTCAGAGTGACCGTCTCCGGCAGATAGCAGAGCGGAGCGCTTCCCTTGTCCGCGCGACATCCCTGCCAGGAGACCGTCAGGGTGCCGTCGGGTGCGGTTGTACGGGAAAAGCTCCATGTATTTTTCCCCTGGTAAATCTCCGTTTTCCCCATGATGGAATCCTCGTGGGCGATCGGGACCGGAACGGTTTCCGGTGCTTTGGAATTCAGCAGAACGGAAGTCTTGTTCTGGTAAGCATAGGAGCCGGGCTCCGTCTGGAGCGTGACGGTCAGCGTGCCGTTTTCCGTCCGCCAGTTCCACTGGAACGGTTGTGCGGCAAAGGCGGAAAACGTGACGGCGAACAGAAATGCGGTAAAATAACGGATAATCATGATTCCCTCTCCTTCTTCATGTTCAGCATTGGACACTCCGGGCGGGGGAAATGTTCCCGTCAGAAACGGAGCGTTCCGTTGCGGATTTCCGCGAGTTCGCCGTAGACAAAAGAGAGCGACGGCAGTTCGTGACCGAACGGGAGCCCGGCGAGCACGGGTCCGGGAACCGAACAGGCGAAATCGCGGAACAGACACATCCGCTGCGGTTCGTCTCCGCAGTCGGAAAACTGCGCAAAGACGAGTCCCGCGAGTTTTTGCGGGATTCCCGCCAGCCGGAGCTGTGTGAGATGACGGTCGAGTTTGCGGACCGGTTCGCCGATGTCCTCCACAATGAGAATTTTACCGGTCAGGTCAGGAAGATACGGGGTGCCGCAGAGAGCCGCCAGCAGAGTCAGATTGACGGGGACGAGGCCGCCGACCACTGTGCCGGGACGGAGTTCCGGCAGTGTGTACTGTTCCATCAGCGCCGTTTTTCCGTGCAGCGCGGTGTGAAGAGCCCGCCTGTATGAGCGGAACGTTACGGAATTTTGCATGGAACGGGCGAGCGCCGCCGCCATCTGCCCGGCGACGGGGAGCCCGGCTTTCCGGGCGAACATTGCCAGATGAAGCGCCGTGACGTCGCTGAATCCGATGACCGGAAGATTGCGTTCCCGCAGGGTCTTCCAGTCGATCCGGTCGAGAATCCGCATGGAGCCGTAACCGCCGCGCAGACACAGGATCAGGTCGATTTCCGGATTCCGGATCAGATCGTTCAAATCGTCCGCGCGTGCGTTGTCCGGAGCGGAGAGATACGGCGGAGCATCCGAGGGTGTAAACAGATGTTCGCCTTCAACGGTCCGGATTCCGGACGAGCGGAGAAGCTCTAGGGACGCCTCATACTGACCGCGGTCCGCCGCGCTGGACGGAGCCGCGATCCCGATCGTTGTCACGCTGTCCGGAAACGGATTGTTCATGCTTTGCCGGAAACGGTCAGTTCGATTGTCGCGGGCGCGAGTCCGTCGGCGGAGGCGGTCAGCCGGATGATGCCGTCGGCGTTTCCGGCGCGGACAATGCAGACGCATTGTCCGTGGAACGCTTTGATATATCCGCCGTAAAAATCCTCGGTTGAGGCGGAATTGCCGTTCCCTGCTGCGGCGAACGAGCCCGCGCCGGAGACTTCAAACCGGATCGTATGGTCGGCGTGCGGCTGAAGGATTCCATTCCGGTCCAGAACGGAAACGGTGACGAAAGCAAGATCTTCACCGTCTGCGGAGAGCGTCGTCCGGTCAGCGGAGAGCGCAAGTTCCGCCGGAGCGGAAGCCGTGCGGACGGTTTCCCGTGCAAGCTCTTTGCCGGAAGCGTCGCGGGCAACGGCGGAGAGTTCTCCGGGAGCATAAGTGACGTCGTCCCAGGTCAGCCGGAATTTTGAACCGGGCCGTGTCCGGATTCCGGCGGAAACTCCGTTGACGAACAGTTCCACGGAATTGTAATTGGTGTAAACGTGAACGGGTGTGGACAGCCCTTCGCGTCCCGGCCACGTCCAGTGGGGAAGCAGATGAAGGACCGGTTTTCCGTTCCAGCGTGCGGCATAGAGCCATGCGCGGTCTTTCGGCAGGCCGACGAGATCGAAAATCCCGAAATAGGAGGCATGGGCGGGCCAGTGGGCGTTGTATGGAGTCGGTTCTCCGAGATAATCGAAGCCGGTCCAGACGAATTCGCCGAAGATCCACGGGCAGGCGTCCTGCATTTCAAATTCGCGGTCCGGAGTGCTTGCCCACGGGGGAAATTCAAGATCGTAGGAGGAACACTGGATATTTTCGTGATGATGCCATTCCGGACCCGCTTCAACCGGGAAGAAATATTCTCCGCGCGAGCTGATCGTGGATGCCGTTTCGCTTCCGAACTGAGGAATCTGCGGATATTTTTCGTGGAATTCCGGGTAGCGGTGCGGTTTGTAATTCCACCCGATGACGTCGAGAGCGGGCGGGAAGTTGTTCGGGATCGCCGCATCGGGACGGTCCAGACCGGCGGTGACGGGACGGAACGGGTCGGTTTTATGACAGATGTCCGCCAGGGCGGCGGCGACTTTCCATCCGTCGGGGTGCCCCTGTTCGTTGATCTCGTTGCCGATGCTCCACATGACGACGGAACAGTGGTTGCGGTCCCGGAGAAGCATATCCGTGAGGTCGCGTTCGCTCCATTCGGAGAAGAGGCTGCTGTAATCGTTGACGATTTTTCCCTCGGTCCAGGCGTCGAATGCTTCGTCAAGGACGGCGAATCCCATTGTGTCGCAGAGGTCGAGAAAGTGCGGATCCGGCGGATTGTGCGATGTCCGGATTGCGTTGCAGCCGATCCCTTTGAGCAGGGTGAACTGCCGCTTCAGGGCGGGGAGCGAAAACGCGGTGCCGAGCGGGCCGAGATCGTGGTGGAGACAGACACCTTTCAGGTAGTATGGTTTTCCATTGAGGAACATTCCGTTTCCGGCGTCGAAACGGACGGTCCGGAAGCCGTGACGTATGGTCTGTTCGTCTTTCTGTTCACCGTCCCGGATAAGAGTAAAGTGGAAAGTGTAGAGTTCCGGCGTTTCGGGAGTCCAGAATCTGAGCCCGGAAAGCGGAAATTCCGTCTTTTCGCCGGAGAAAGAGGTTGCAAACAGCGTTTGACCGGAAGAGTCGGATACCGTCAGCTTCACGCAGCAGTTTTCTCCGGAATAGTGGGTGTTGATACCGACTGTTGCGGTTTTCCGTTCCGGATCGGCTTCACGGTCGAAAACCCAGATACCGGACCAGTCGAAATGTTCGGGTTCCGCGATGACGAGACGCGCTTCCCGGTAGATTCCCGCGCCGGGGTACCAGCGGGACGCCTGTTCCGGATTGGCAACCCGGACGGCGATCACGTTTTCCGTGCCGAATTCAAGAAAGCGCGTGATGTCCAGCTGAAAAGAGGAATAGCCGTACGGCCTTCCGCCCGCATCGTGTCCGTTGACGAATACTGTGGACCGGCTCATGACGCCGTCGAATTCCAGAAAGAATACTTTTCCGCGGTCGGCTGCGGCGGGAGTGAAGCGCAGACGGTACCATCCGGTCCCTGCATGAGGGAGGCCGCCGGTTCTGCCGTAGTGCGGAGTTTCGGTGGTCTCGCCGTCCTGAACGATCCGTGTGGAGTAAAAATCGTTCCGGGAATCGAAAGGCCCGTAAATCGCCCAGTCGTGTGGAACGTTTACGGTTTGCCAGGCGGAATCGTCAAAGGAAGGTGCGGCGGGTGCGTCGGATGCGGCCAGACAGAATTTCCATCCGGATTTGAGTTGCTGAGTCGTTTTCATGAATCTAAGTTCCAAGAGTTATGCCCGTGAGGCTTTCCAGTTTCTCTGCCGTGCGGCTTCATAAAGAAGGATTGTCGCCGCGGTGGCGACGTTGAGGGAATCCATGCGTCCGAGCATCGGGATCACGACCCCGATGTCGGCGTTGTTCATCCAGTAATCGGTCAGTCCGTACTGTTCCGCTCCGACAACGATTGCGATGCCCTGCGTCATATCCACTTCCGTATAGGTTTCATGAGAGTGAGGGCTTGCGGCAAGGGTTCGGATATTGTGTTTCCGGAACCATTCGACCGCTTCTTCGCTGCTGGTTTCTGCAAGAGGAACGGAAAAGATCGCGCCAGTGCTTGCACGGATGCAGTTGGGATTGAATACGTCTGTCTGGCGGTTGCAGATGATCATTCCGGTTGCGCCGACGGCGTCCGCACTGCGGAGCATGGAACCGAGATTGCCCGGTTTTTCGATCGTTTCGGCGACCAGGTAGAGACCGTTGGGAACGACGGGCATTTCATCGAGTCCCTTGTGTTTCATCGCGGCAAGCGCAATGAGTCCTTCGGGACGGTCCCGGTATGCCATTTTGACGAGAGCATCGGAAGTCGTTTCGTAGATTTCCGCGCCCTGGGCGGCTGCACGCGCGATGAGTTCGCCCTCGTGTTCGCCGAGGTACAGATCGGGGCAGTGATAAAGTTCCGTCAGTTTGATTCCGGCATCCATCGACCGGGAAAGTTCGCGGTAGCCTTCGAGGACGGTTACGCCTTCCCGGTCGCGTTCTCTCCGTTCGCGCAATGCGCAGACCCGTTTGATTTTCGGGTTCTTGACGCTTGTGATCAGCATGATTGCAAGGTTCTCCTTCCTGATAATCGCAATAACTTTGACATTCAGAAATAAGATACTCCGTTTTTCCGGAAAATCGAATCGTTTTTACAGAAATAACGGAAAATTTTTGTATCAGGTCCGCGCGGAAAAAGCGGTTACGAGATTCAGGATTGTGCGGACTGCGGCTTCCATGCCTTCTACGTCTGCAAATTCGCTTTCTCCATGATAGTTGTAACCTCCGGTTCCGAGGTTCGGACAGGGCAGACCCATGAATGAGAGCCGGGCACCGTCGGTTCCACCGCGGATCGGGACGATTTCCGGCTCCAGTCCGGCGGACCGCATTGCGTTCTCCGCCAGTTCGATCAGAAACGGATGCCTGCGGATGATCTCTTCCATATTGCGGTACTGATCCCGGATTTCCGCCGTGACCGTTCCCGCGCCGTAGCGGGCATTCAGAGCATCGGAGATCTGACGGATCCTGACTTTTCTGCGTTCGAAAGAGTCTGCATCGTGATCCCGCAGAATGTAGTTCAGTTCCGCGGATCCCACCGTTCCCGTGCTTTTTACCAGATGATAGAACCCCTGAAAACCGTCGGTCCGGGCGGGGACCTCGTCCGGGGGCAGCATGGAATCGAATTCAAATGCGATTTTCTGCGCGTTGATCATAATATCTTTTGCCGAACCGGGATGTACGGAGCGTCCGCGGATCGTTACGCGGACTGCGGCGGCGTTGAAGTTCTGATACTCGATTTCGTTCGCCGCTCCGCCGTCCATCGTGTAGGCGAATGCGGCGTTGAAACCGGGAACGTCGAAGAAATCGGGTCCCTCGCCGATTTCCTCATCCGGCGTGAATGCGATGCGGAGCGGACCGTGGGGGAGGTTCCGGGTCTGTATGGTTTCCAGCGCGGTCATGATCTCGGCGATTCCGGCCTTGTCGTCGGCGCCGAGCAGGGTCGTGCCGTCCGTTGTGACCAATGTATGCCCGATGAGATTTTTCATGAACGGGTACAGTGCCGGATCAAGCGCGAGTCCGGAGCTGCCGAGAGGGATCGGCGAACCGTCCCAGCAGCGCACAATCTGCGGCTTTACACCGGCTCCGGAGGCGGCGTCGGAGGTGTCGAGATGTGCGATGAATCCGAGTGCGGGCGCGGCTTCGCATCCTTCCGTTGCGGCGAGCCGTGCGTAAACATACGAGTGTTCCGTCACCTGAATCTCTGCGGCTCCGAGCCGGCGCAGTTCTTCTGCAAGATGTTCTGCAAGCACGCGTTGCTTTGCTGTGGACGGATGGGTGCCGGTGGTTTCATCGGACTGCGTATCGAATGCGGTATAATCAAGCAGACGTTCCAGAACGGTTCTCATTGTTTCTTTCCTTTTCCTGAATGGTTTGCTGCGGCGGTGCTTTGCCGGAGGATCAGATGAGGCATGACCATCCGGTCCGGCGGGGTTTTATGCTGTTCGATCATTTCGCAGAGCAGGTCCATTGCCTCTGCTGCAAGTTTCGGGTAGTCTGCCGCGATTGTGGTTCTTGGCGGATCCAGACATTCCGAAACGCCCTCAAATTCCCAGTCGATCACCGAAAGTTCCTCCGGAACGCGGATTCCGAGCGAATGGAGCGCGGCGTTGACTTTCAGCGTATATTGCGAGTTGACGCAGATCAGCGCGGTACATCCCTGCCGGACTGCCCGCCGGATCGCTTCCGTCAGCTGATCCTGCGGTGTTCCGCCGAGACCGGAGAAAAAGATTCCCTGCCGTTCAGGGGCGGGACAGCCGAGTTCCCGCATGGCTTCCAGAAAGCCCTGCCAGCGTCCGGTCGTTTTGCGGGTTTCCCGTTCCACGCCTTCCAGAGAGACGTAACGGATGTCGCGGTGTCCGAGCTGCCGCAGGTGCCGGACAGCCATTTCGGAGCCTTTATAGCTGTCCTGATTGACTGAACAGATATTGTGCAGATGACTGGATGGCCCGTTCAGGCGGACGACCGGCAGCGGATAGGCGGCAGCCAGTGTTTCCGGCGGCGGATGGGAGAGCACGAGGAGTCCGCGGATCGGGCGGACTTCCGCGGTCAGTGTGCGCCAGATCGGTTCCATGCGGAGCCCGCGCCGTTCGAGTTCCTGAAAGACGGCGTTGAAGACCCCGGTGTAATAGCCGTTTGCATCGCCGGGTCGGTACCCGATCAGCACGCCGACGCTCCATCGTCCGGTTGCCGACCGCATGTCGTAGCCGAGTTCCCGTGCGGCGGCAAGAACTTTGCGCCGGGTATCGCTGCTGATCCGGGGATCGGAAGTCATGACGCGCGAAACGGTGGACTGTGAAACGTTTGCCATCCGTGCAACATCCCGTTCATTGACCAGTTTCACCGCACTTCTCCCGTTTTTGAATCAATATAATCCGGCATTGCAGTTTTTCAATCTGCTGATGCAAAAATATGCACGGACTTTCCCGTCCCGGGGATTGCTTTTTTCCGGAAATTGCGTTATAATTCATGAAAAACGGAGGATTTTACGGTATGCGGAAACGGATAAGAGTGAGCGGAACGAATCCGCGCTATCTGGAGGACGAGACGGGAAAGACGTATCTTCCCATCGGCTGCAATCTCTGTTTTTTCCGGGATTCGGAACGGGTTCCGGAAGAAACGGTTCTTGAAACGTATCATGAGTGGATGACGGATTTTGCGGCGAACGGCGGCAACTTCATACGGATCTGGCTTGGTGTGCCGTTTTTTGACGTCATGCCGGAGCGGATCGGCGAATACGATGAAAAAGCGGCGGCGCATATCCGTTATGTCGTGGAACTTGCGGAACGTCTCGGTCTCCGCATCAAATTCACGCTGGAACATTTCCGTTCCATTGCGGGGCGGACGGAGACGGAATCTTTTCCCGGTGTGGTCAGGTTCCATAAGCCGCTTTATGCGGGACTCGCTTCGACGATGCGGGAATATCTGAACTCTCCGGAGTGCCGGAAGGCATATCTTGACAAAGCCCGCTATCTTGCGGAACAGGGATTCGGGGAGTCTCCCGCCGTGATCGCGTGGGAGCTCTGGAACGAGATCAACTGCATCGGCACGATCCGCGATGTCGGTCCGTGGAGCGATTACATGATCGGGGAACTGCAGAAGATTTTCCCGCGTCAGATGATCGTTCAGAATCTCGGCAGTTTCTCCGGAACGACCGCATATCAGATTTATGATTATCTTGCCGCGGTCCGTGATAACGGATTTCTGCAGGCGCACCGCTATCTTGATCCCGGAGCGGAAATGGACGTCTGCCGCGGAGCGATGGATGTTCTCTGCGCCGACTGCATCCGGGAATTGCACGACCGTAATCCCGCTGTTCCTGCGATCCTTGCGGAAGCCGGAGCCGTGGAAGCCAACCATGCCCGTTATTCCGGACTCTACGACTCGGACCGTGAAGGGACATTGCTGCATGATATGCTGTTCGCTCCGTTTTTTGCCGGGAGCGCCGGGTGCGGACAGCCGTGGCATTGGGATCATATCTATCTTTCCCGGTACGGACTCTGGTATCATTTCGCGCGGTTCGCAAAAGCGGTGGAGGGGATCGACCCCGTTGCGGAACGGTTTGTCCCGTTCCATACGGAGACGCATCGTCTGCGTGTGTATGGCCTGCGCGGCAGGACTGTGGATCTGCTTTGGTGCCGGGACAAAAAGAACGACTGGCGGAGCGAACTTGCCGGGCACTGTCCGCCGGAACCGGTGACGGGGGAACGCATTCCCGCCGCCGGAGAAGAGTGTTCCTGTTATCTTCCGTGGGAGGACCGGACGGAATCGGCCGTTGTCAATGACGGATGGTGTGTTCTTCCGGAATTCAAGCGTTCCATCGTCGTAAAATGCCGGAAACTCCGGTGAATGTTCAATATGGCAATTCCTGATCGGGAAAAAGAGGAAACGGACAAAAAGGGATTTCCCATTTGTAAAATGTAATAAAGTCCTCAAGATATTATACGTCTTGAGGACTTTATCAACAGTTCGGGAACGCCGCTGATCCGGCGTTCCCGGTTGGTTGTTATGGACCGGTCAGAGTTTGGATTTGAACCGTTTGATCGGTTCGAATCCGCTTTTCCGGAATGCTTCCTCCGTGATACGGACCGTTTCGAGTCCCTCTTCCAGTTTGATGGGGGAGGGAATGCCTTTGGTGACTTCGTTGTACAGATAGGTCCAGAGGACGGATTGATGAATGTCCGGACACTGGTATTCCGCATTGACGAAATAGAGTGTTTCATCAAAGTTGCCGTACCGCTTCGGCGGATTCTCCGGATGCGGTTTCAGGTCTTTCAACTCCACGGAGGGATCAATATAGCGGGCGGTCAGTTTTCCCTCGTTGTAAACGATCGTTCCGCGGGAGCCGATGATTTCCATTTCACGCCCCGGCATGGTGTTGGCTCCGGTGACTTCAATATCCGCAAGGCGTCCGTTTTCCGCTTTGAGAAGGATTTTGAACAGGTCGTCGCCGTCGCCGATGGAGACGACGCGGCGGACGTCCGCCCAAAGGTCCACGACAGGGGAGTCGAGCAGCCGGAGAGCCTGGTCGATGAGATGCGGTCCCCAGTTGGAAAGCAGACCGCCGTAGTAATCGGTCATGGTCATCCAGTCGTTGCGGCGGCAGAATCCGACGCTGCGGTAGAGCTTGATGTACTGGACTTCGCCGATCAGTCCTGAATTTATCAGTTCGCGGACCTTGACAAACGGCGCTTCAAAACGGCGGTTGTGCCGGAGAAAGAGCTTGTGCGGATGCCGTTTCGCCACTTCCAGCATTGCTTCCATTTCGGCGACGCTGGTTGCGACCGGTTTTTCAACGACTGCGATCTTTCCCGCTTCCAGAATTTTGATCGCCATCGGAACGTGGTCCGGGTGGCGGACCGCAATGGTCACCATGTCGAGACCGGGATGCTGAAGCATTTCTTCGAGCGAGTTGTATTTCGCCGCGTTTTTCAGCTGTTCCGGGAGATCTTTCGTGAGACGTTCGGGATCGTTGTCCGCACAGGCGACAAGTTCGAATTTATCGGGCATTCCGCCGATTTCCGATGCGTGATTGCCGCCGATGCGTCCGATTCCGACAATTCCGACTTTCAGTTTTTCCGCCATGATTCCATATCCTTCCGTTATTGAATCTTGTGAATTTCCGAGGTGTCGAGCGCCTGCATCGGGTTTTCCGATACGATCGTTTCCGGCGCTTCCGGCTGAGGGGTGACGCGGTCTTCCAGAACGCCGTTCACAGGTGCCGCCCAGCGGATCGCGTTGGCAAGGACTTTCTGGATATTGGCGTCGTGGTAAATCGGGTAGGTTTCGTGTCCGGGCGAGAAATAGAAGATTTTCCCGTAGTCGCGCTGGAACGCGACGCCGCTGCGGAAGACGTTCCCGCCTTCATACCAGGACATGAATACAATTTTTCCGTCGTCGGGAATATCGAAACGTTCGCCGTACATTTCCGAGTGGGGAACGACGAAGGTTTCCGGCAGCCCCTGTGCGACCGGATGAGTCGGATCGACAACCCAGAGACGTTCTTTTTCGCCCACCTCACGCCAGCGCAGACGGCATGCGGTTCCCATCATGCGGCGGAAGATCTTGGACATGTGACCGGAGTGCAGAACGATCAGCCCCATTCCGTGCAGAACACGGTACTGAATGCGGTCCACCAGAGAATCTTCAACCTGCCCATGCGCGCAGTGTCCCCACCAGACGAGCACATCGGTGTCGTTGAGCAGGGGGTCGGGAAGCCCCTGTTCAGGCATGTCGAGAGAGACGGCGCGCAGTTCGAGGTCATCCGCCTGAAGAGCAGTTTTCAGGCAGTTGTGGATGCCGTCCGGATAAATCTGCCGGACGTAATCGCCGAGTTTGCCTTCGCTCCGTTCATGAACGAACTCATTCCAGATGGTTACTTTGATCTTTTTCATGACAGTGTCTTCCTTATCTGATGTAATTGTTCAGCAGAAACTCCGCGCTCCGGCGGAACGATTCAAACGGATCGGGACAGTTGCCGTCATGTTCGACGACGTAGTATTTGACTCCGCACTGTTCCGCGGCGGCGAGGATGTTGCTCCAGTCGAGACCGCCGTCGCCGATGGGGCGCATGACGATGTCGTTGCCCGGAACGATGCCGTAGTCCTTGATATGGAGAACGTCGGTTTTACCGGGGAAACGGAGAATCCAGCGTTCGGGATTGCCGCCACCGCGCTGTACCCAGAACGTATCGAGCTCCGCCTGAATATCGGGTGCATTGGCATAGATGAGGTCAAGCATGCTTTTGCCGTTGAAACGCTGGAATTCGTGGCTGTGGTTGTGATAGGAAAGGGTGACACCGTACTTGCGCATGACAAGTGCCGCTTCGTTGATCTTTTTTGCCAGAGCGACAACTTCCTCTTCCGAGGCGGGGAATGTGTACGGGGGCAACGGAACGGCGCAATGGGGACAGCCGAGTTCCCGGAGCCGTGTGGCGACTGCGTCCGGCGTTTCCAGAATCTTATTTGCCGGGTCGTGGCTGGAACAGGGATTGAGCCCGTTTTCCTTGAGAATACCGGCGAGTTCGGCGTTCGGCATGGGGCAGATGGAGCTTGAAAGCTGGACTGCTTCGTAGCCCATGTCTCTGATTTTTTTCAACGTGGTCCGGACGTCTTCCGGAGTTTTGATGAATTCGCGGAAGCTGAAAAGCTGTGCGCCGAGTTGAGACTGTTTCATTTCGGTTTTCCTTTTTTGATTGTTCCGGTGTTGTTCCGGTGTATGGGAAGAAATATATACCCGGAACCGGAAAATCAAATATAGGAATCAAACAACTTTATGCACAAAACGAACATGCGGGAGGTCTCTGCAAAATTTTTATGCGGCAGGAATCATGAACAAAATTTAATTTGCCGGCAACGCTCAGCTGAATATCGGGAGTTAAATTTTCTGTAAAATGCTGATGAGGACCACAAGATGTATGAAAGAAGAAATCGCCGTGGAGCCGTAATCCTGCTGGCGGGAGTGGCTCTGTTTGCCCTGTTCGCAGGAATGGGGGTTCGGGAAATTGAATCGGGGGATGAGACCCGTGTCGCCGGTATTGCCGCAGAAATGTTCCTGAACAGGAACTTTCTTGTTCCGTCGTTGAACGGGGCTCCATTTCTGGAGTATCCGCCGTTGTATTACTGGATGATTGCCTGTGCTTATTCCCTGTTCGGGATTTGCGACTTCGCCGCGAAATTTCCATCTCTCGTCGCCGCGTTCGGGATGGTTCTGCTGACTTTTGCCTTTGCCCGAAAGCTGAAATTTTTCATTCCGGAAGCATTTTGTTCCGGAATCGTACTTTTGTTCAGCGCGCAGTTTTTTGCCGAAAGCCGTACCTGCCGCGTGGATATGCTGTTGGCATTTTTTATTGAATTGAGTCTTTTCGCCTTTTATGCCATGATGAGAGCCGGTGAATTGAAACATAAATTCGGATACGGGGTGCTTTTTATTGCCGGGCTTGCCGGAGGGATCTATACGAAAGGACTTGTCGGACTCGTTCTGCCCGGAGCCGCGATCGGCTCCTGGCTGGTCGCGGCGGATTTTTCTGCCCGGAAATTCCGTTGGAAACGCTATGCCGCATTGTTTGCAGGTGTGGTTCTGGCGTTCGGCGCTGCCGGAATCTGGTATGGCGCCTTATGGCTCCTGAAAGGATATGCGGTGTTTCATACCGCTTTCTGGGTCAACAACTTTGGACGTTTCACCGGAAGTCAGCCGGACCATGCGGGGGCTTTATCCTATTATTTCATAAAACTTCCGTCCCTGTTCCTGCCGTGGCTGCCGGTCCTGCTGTTTGCCCTGACCGCAGGGGCTCGCCGGATTTACCGGTCTGAAAACCGGGAACTTCTGTTTCCGGCTCTTGCGGTTCTTGTTCCATTCGGGCTGTTGTGCTGTGCATCCGGGAAACGGATTGTCTATCTGCTTCCGCTCTACGCTCCTGCCGCTCTTTTGACCGGATGGTGTCTTTGGCATCTGCCGGGTGTGGTGAAACCATACCGGGACATTTTCCTGCGGCGGAGAACGGGTATCATATTTCTGCTTGCTGCGACTGTTGCGGTAATCGGCGTCGATATTGCTGCCGCGCTTTATGGAGCCCGGAAAAATTCTCTCCGTCCCCTGTTTGAGCATTGTGCCGGACTGGAGAAACAGGGAAGAAACTTGTTTCTGGTGAATCCTCTGGAACGGACTCGCGGAGCGGTTTATTTTTATTTGCATCACGGTCTTCCGGAAAAACGCGTCATATCGGGATTTCCCGGAAAGGGCGAGTGCTGGATTGTACGGCGGAAGCAGAACGGCGGCAATGGACATTGTTATGCCGACCATCATTTGCTCCTGGAAGGTTCTGCTTCTCAAAGCGATCAATGAAATATTTTTGCAAAGAATAATCCGGAATTTGTTTGAATTCGGTTAATTGTGATATGTATTGATAGAAAAAAGCATGTTTCCGTGTTATAGTATTGTGTTATTATTGATGGAAGGGGGATTTGATGAGAATTTTAATTATTGAAGACGACCGGCAGACCGCGGAATTCATTGCGGGAGGGTTGCAGGACGCCGGATTCCGCACTTGCTGCGCATCGGATGGACTGGATGGGCTGCTGAAGGCAAAGTCAGAATCCTTTGATCTTGCCGTGGTGGATATTATGCTTCCCAAACTCGATGGACTTTCCGTTATTGACGGGATCCGGGCGGCAAAAAATAATATGCCCGTTATTGTGCTGAGCGCCAAGGATTCGGTAGACAGTAAAATCAGCGGACTGGAAAGAGGCGGGGATGATTATCTGGCGAAACCGTTTTCTTTCGCGGAGCTTCTTGCCCGGATTCAAGCGCTGCTGCGCCGGGCTTCCCTTGCTTCGGAACCGACCGTACTTGCAGTCGGAGATCTGGAAATGGACCTGCTGCGCCGGACCGTGACCCGTGCAGGGCAGGCGATCAATCTTCAGCCGCTCGAATTTCAGCTTCTTGAGTATCTGGTGCGCAATCATGGACGGGTTGTCTCGAAAACCACGATTCTGGAACGTGTATGGGAATATCACTTCGACTCGCAAAGCAATATCGTGGAGGCTGGAATTTTCCGTTTGCGTGATAAGATCGACAAGCCGTTTGAAAAGAAGATGATCCGGACTGTCCGGGGTTTTGGTTATGTTCTGGAGTAGGTATCGGCTGTTTCATTCCTTGAAAGCGCAGACGGCGGTTCTTTACGGCGGGCTGCTGACTCTTTCCTTTGCCGTTGTTTTCGGGATCGTATGTCTCTATTTGTACATTGGAAATCAGGAGAGTGCGGATCGTCGGCTGAACGGGATTTTCTGTGAATGTGAATATGAATATCTTACCGGAAAGGAGTTTGCTCCTGATCAGCTTCCGGTGCAGAAGGTCAGAAAAATCCCGAAAGCGGTATTTCAGCGGATTGCCGGTGAAATGGGCGGGTTTCAACTGTTTCTTGCGTTCCGTAAAGTGGATACACAGGCATATACGTTGTTCGGTACTCATGACGGGAACGTCTGGCAGCTCGCAATGAATGCTGAAACCGGCAGCGTGGAGAAAACAAGGATCGGGCGATCTGACCGCTCTGCCGTTTTTGCTCGGAAATTTACCCGTGAATCCTACGGGGAGGGAAACCGGATTTATTTTCTGCTGTTTGATAAAAACGGGAAGCTGCTGGCAAGATCCCCGTTTTCTAAAAATGATTTCAGAAGTTTCCGGAACTATCCTTACAACCGGCAATCCGCACATATTCAGTATTCCAATTTGCAAGGCGCGCGTTGGAGAATCCGGATGGCATACCGGCAGCTTTTGGACGGCAATCTGCTGGTGGTCGGGCTTAATCAGCATGCGGCGGATGAGAACCTTGAGAAGATTGTCAATGCCTTGCTGGTTACCGGACTGGCGGTTCTTGCCCTGAGTGTTCTGGGCGGATGGTGGATTGCCTGCCGTATGACCCGCGGCATAGAAAATGTCGGGCGGGCTGCCGCCAGAATTGCGAACGGCGATTATTCCTGTCGTGTCCCCGCCGAGTCGGAATGTCTGGAAACCGACCGGTTGATTGCCAGCTTTAATGAAATGACACAGAATACGGAAATGCTGATGCAGGAACTGCGAACCTTTGCCGATGATATTGTTCATGATTTACGGACGCCTCTTACCCGGATCATCGGGCGTTCCGAAGTCGCGGCAATGGGACATCCTTCCCGGGAAAAACTATTAACTGTCCTGGGGGACAATACGGAAGACTGCCGCAGAATGCAGGCGCTTATCAATCAGATGCTCAATATTGCCAAGACGGAATCCGGCGCAGGGATTCTTCATAAGAAAGCATTCGATCTCGGAGCGCTGCTTCAACGTTCCGCCGAGCTTTTCCGGATGTTGGCGGAACAGAAACAACAGACTCTTTCCATTGAGCTTCCGACGGAACCGGTCATTCTTTATGCGGATCCGGCACGCATTCAGCAGCTGATTGGCAATTTGCTGGACAATGCCGTGAAGTTTACTCCGGAAGGCGGTTCGGTCATGGCTGGGATTTCTGATACGTCCGGTGAAATTCTCCTCACGGTTTCCGATACCGGCTGCGGCATTTCCAAAGAGGAGTGCGGAAAGGTCTTCAAGCGGTTTTACCGTGCTGATACGAGCCGGAATCTTCCCGGCAATGGTTTGGGACTGGCTATGGTTCAAGCTGTTGCCGTGGCTCACGGCGGATTTGTCGTTCTTGACAGTACTGCCGGAAAAGGCAGTTCTTTTACCGTTCATTTCCCGAAAAATGCGGAAAGATGAACGTGTTTTAATTTTTTTATCATATTCCCATAAGATACCGCTTCTATATTGACGGATGAAAGCGGAATTCCGTTTTTTAAGATTCATCCATCAAAGTAAGGAGCAGGGTTATGAAGATGTTCTGTTTTGAATGATAGAAACCTCTTTCGCGGTCTATTGACTGGAAGCAAATGAAATCCATCACATTTTGGGAATTTCCTGTATGACGACACATCCTTTTTGTAAAATTCATCGGCACATGCTGGTGCTTTTGTCTCTTTTTTTTCTGTGTACCTATCTTCTGCCGCTTGGAATCCGCCCGTTGATCCGCCCGGATGAATTCCGCTATGCCGAGATTCCGCGGGAGATGCTGAGTTCCGGAGACTGGATCGTTCCCCGTCTGAACGGCGTCCGTTATTTTGAGAAACCCGCGACCGGCTATCAGATGACGGCGGTTTGTTTTGCTTTATTCGGGGAAAATGCTTTCGCGCTGCGGCTGCCGTCCGTCTTGGGTGTTTTATTGACGGCGGCATTTCTCTATTTTCTGATGTACCGGTACAGCCGTGATCCATTTCTGCCCGGTTTGGCTGCGGGCATTTATTTGTGTTCCGGTCTGGTTTTCGGAGTCGGCACGTTTGCCGTGCTGGACAGTCAGCTGACCTGTATGCTCAGTCTGAGTATCATGGCGTTTTATTTTGCGTGGAGTTCTTCGGAAAGACGATATGTTTTCTGCTGGCTGATTGCGGCGGGGGCATTCGCAGGCGTTGCGTTTCTCATTAAAGGATTTCTTGCGATCGCCGTTCCGGTTATAGTCGCGGTTCCATTTCTGATATGGCAGAAAGAGTGGAGAAAACTTTTTCTTTTTCCGTGGATTCCATTGCTTGTCATGCTTGCCGTTGTTCTGCCGTGGTCATTGGCTGTTCATCAGGCGGAGCCTGATTTTTGGCGTTATTTCTTTTTTGAGGAGCATGTCAATCGTTTTTTCAGTCATACTTATGACCGTAAGCCGCAGCCATTCTGGTATTTCCTGCCGGTTCTGCTGGGCGGGATGATGCCTGCCGGACTGTTGTGGTTCGTCGCATGGCGGGGAATCGCACGGCGTTGGCTTCATTCCTCATTTCTGCGTTTTCTGCTGTGCTGGACCGTTTTGCCGTTTTTGTTTTTTTCCGTTTCCAGCTGTAAACTCGGCACTTACATTCTGCCTTGTTTTCTGCCGTTGGCTGCTTTGACGGCGATAGCGTTTCGCCATGCACTGCGGATTCGTCCGCGTTCCGCAGAGAAAACAATGAATGTGTTACGGCGGTTCTGGGGTGCCCTGTGGGTGACGGTCGGGGGGAGCTGTCTGATCGGCATGAGCATTTTGCTGTTTGTTCCCCGGATTCCTTCCCCGTTCCCGGAATTCAATCCTTTCCCGTGGCTTTTCAGTGTTTGTTCGCTTGGATACGGCATACTGCTTCTGCAGTCCGGAACAAGGATTTTTTCTACACTCCGATTCTCTTTTTTGGGATTATGTCCGATTATCCTTTTGGGGATTTTCTCCATCCCGGCGGTATTGTTCGGAGACAAGATGACGGAAATCGGTCTGACTGAGTGCCTGAATAAAATTCCGGTGGCTCCCGAGGATATTGTCGTGACAGGACGGGGTGAAGCTGCCGCCGTTGCATGGAAACTTAAACGTTCAGACTTGATCATTCTGGGGAAATGGGGTGAATTTGAATACGGCTTCAAGAATTATCCGGAATATGCGGGAAGATATTATCCGGACAGGGCTCTGACGGAACTGGCTGCGGAAAAGTATCCCCGCCGTCTGGTGTACATTACGATGCGGGATTTGAAGAGGAAACCGCTTCCTCCGGAATTGTTTCACTATGAGCACGCGATTTCCGGTGGAATTGTTCTCATCCGTTTTTGAGTTCATCCGGCGGGGAGCTGGTATTTTCTGAAGAGATCGCCCGTTGGCGGAAAATGCGGATTTGTTCCGGAATTGACAGCGGGGCCGGTGACAGAGAAGATTTATTCCAACGGGGCTTGACCGGGGAAGAGTAAGTTCCCCGGTGCAAGGCGTCGGGGATCGGCTGTTCCGACAGGAATCTTATTTTCTTATGAGTTCGAAAAATGGTGTAGGTCCGTTTGGCAGCGCGGCGGTGTCGATTTCCGCGATCCAGCTTTTTCCCTCCCGTTTCATAGGCAGAGGGACACGGCGGATTCCGTTGACGGAAAGGGGATACAGCGTATATTTTCCATTTGCAAGTGCCAGACGGAGCCGGAATTTTCCCGTGCGCATCAGCACCGGATAACGGCCCGGGTTCAGAACGGTCGTGCGGTCGGAGGTCATTTTCATTCCGGTGGCAGCCTGCTCCGTGGCGATGACAAGCACCATCCGTCCGGAGTCCGTCAGAGGGTTCCCGTCAACAGAGGTCAGGGCGACCGTTGAATTTATACTGCGTTCAAGGATCTCCAACACATGGATGCGTCCGGTGTTTCCCGCAGGCTGCGCGGAGCCTTCCGTCATCGGTGTTGTCACGGTCATGGAACAGCCGGACTGGTCCAAAAGCAGTTCGCCGGTATCGCTTTCGAAGATTGCCGCATCGGTATCCGTCCGGTTCCCTGCGGGAAGAATGCCGGATCTCCTCATGCGGGCGACCGTTTGCTTCAAAGAGAATGTGTTTTTCCCCGCGGAACCGACTTCGCTGAAAAAGAGTTCCATTTTTGCCTGCGATCCGCCGGCGGGAGCCAGGGTCAATTCCGCTGTCTTCTCCCGGATCCGGAATGCGGATTTGCTTTGGAATGGAAGATCGGTGACCCGGAGTCCGAAGCCGGTCAGAAGCGACAGTTTCGACTGTTCCGTATTCACTGCCGCATCCGGCGGGCAGTTCCGCAGCCAGGCGGTATCGTATGCCAGGTCGATTCTGTTTTGCGAACGGCGGACGTCGCCGCGTGCGAAAAGACACGCTCCGAGGAATTCATTCGCACGGTGGAGCGGCGAATCGTATACCCGGAACGGATCCGGCATGGAAGGCGGATTGTAAATCAGATCCGGATTCCGGTCCAGAAATACGGCTTCGCTGTGAATGTACAGTCCGCTGAAATTCTGAAGCGCGGCATAAGCGGGGAACGTGAGCCCGTTTTCGTACTGAAACTGGTTCGGGTAACAGTGATTGTGCTCCGTGATGAAGATCGGTCTGTTTGAAAGGCGGGAGGCGGAGACCGTCAGATAGTGGGGAACCGCCGATTCGATGGCGCTGTTTTGCATATATTGAGTTCCGGCTCCGCCCCAGCCGCCGCGGGGATGGTTGAAATAGGTGTTCATGGAAACGGCATCACAACATTCCGCACGCAACCGGCTGTGACGGATCTGTTTCCCGCAGTTGTATTGTGTGACGAGCCCTTTCCAACCCATTTTGCGGAGTTCGGAGGCGCACCAGAGCTGAGCCTCAGAAAGACAGTCGGTCAGAAACTCATTCCAGTCCCGGTTTTCCTGATTGTCGACCCAGTAGTTTTGCGGGTATTCGAGGTCTGTCACCGCTTTTGCCGTTCCGGTTGCGCCCCATGCTTTTTTCACTGCATCCAGCGAACCGTATTTCGCTCCGAGGTACCGGTGCCATCGTTCGAGCAACTGCTGTTTCAGGTGCTCCGGGAGGCGTGCATAATAATGGATTCCGAGTTCCAGTTCATTGCTGAATTCCAGACAGATCACGGACGGTTCTTCTTTCCAGGCCGTGCCTGTATAGGGATTGACGTGATCCAGCAGTTCTTTTGCCAGATGTTTCCAGCTTTCCCGGACCGCCGGATCGCCGATGATGAAACGGAAACGCCCTTCGAGGACATCCTGACTTGTCCGGTACCGCTTGCCGAGCGATCCGTAGTTCAGGTTCACATAGAAATAGATTCCCTGTTTTTTGCCTTCCGCCGTAAAGTAGTCCATGAAATCAAGCCATTTTACGTCGTATTTGAGATTTTTCATATCGCGGTTGTCCGGGATGGAACCGATCCTCAGGGAGTTGTAGCCCTGCCTGCGCAGGAGCCGGAAAAACAACGGTATATCTTTGGTACGGTCTCTTTTGATTTTTTTCCGTTCTCCGATCCGGTAAAGTTTATCGCAGCTCCATTCGCCGTATCCGAAGAAGCGCTGTTCGACGCCGGGAAGTTTTTCAAATTCAATTCCGCCGTTCGGAGAAAAACGGACTCGCCCGTATTTTCCGGAGGGGCCCGGTTCGATGAAGCGGCTGAAGTCGATCGCGGAGTCTTTTTCAACCGGAAGGCTTGGGAAATCGCAGGGCTTCCATGCGGCATCCGGTTTGAACTCGTTCATCCCGGTGCTGACTTCGCGGGAAGAAAAACTTGCCGCGGCGATGATCCAGACCGCTTTTCCCGTCGAGGAAAACGAAATTGCGGAGACCGGTTTTCCGGGAAGCGTGAAACGGGAGAGAAAAAGACCGCCTTTTCTGTTTTTCGTCGGTGCTTCGTATACCTTTTTTGCGTTTGACGCGCCGGAAGAGGAAATCCAGTCAGCGACATCACGCCCGGAACGGAGTTCATATTCCGCGTTCAGTCCGTCCGCAAAATGGAATTTCACGGTTCCGACCGCCGTTTTCGCCGGCGTCCAGCAGGAGGTGTGGAGCAGATAAAAGAATCGCTGTTTCGGTTGGGATTCCCGGAAATGGATTTTCACTTCTTTCAGACCGGTCCGGCAATAACGGGAGTCAAATGTCAGAATGGCATTTCCTTCGTTTTTCTGGGGATCAATCATTGAGAATTCCATTCCGCCAAAGGAAACGAGTGACGGATCGAAACCGTGCAGGTCGTCGTCCGGTCCCTGGTCGGACCATCCCCCTTTTCCGTCCATCGCCGTTGCATCGGTATAATCGCGGTTCGCATAGGGGCGCAGTTCCACTGGCGTTACATCGGTTCCGACGTTCAGCGGTCCGGCGTAACAGTGCCGGAACGTCAGCTTCACCGGGACTCCCTGTTTTACCTTGAGCGTGAAAACCGCGCGGGAGACGCTGGATGTCAGAACGCACTGTTTCCCGTATTTTACGATCCCCCGGTCGGTGATGATTCTTGCCGGATACTGCTCGCCTCCCGGATAGTTGCGGACTTTCCATCCCGATCCACCCTGTTCGAAATTCCCGTTCGGAAGAAGAGAGCCGTTCCATGAGATGTTGTCATAGAACGTTCCGTATATGAATTGTCTTCCTTTCGGGTGCGGCGCGAAGAATTGAACGGAAATGATGCCGTCTTTTTCCGGGATGACCGAGATTTCCCGTGTTTCCCATGCATTGGCTTTCCCTTCCAGGTCGAATGTCACGACTTTTCCGGCGAGATCCGAATCCGGAGGGTATGCCGCATAAACCGCTTTTCCTCCCGATGCGATTTCCGCGTTATTCAGTTTCATTGATCCGTGCAGATGAACGCGTCCGGTATCCAGTCCGGCAAGGGAAAGGGACGGAAGCAGACCCGTAAGGAGAAGAAGATGGCGGAGTTTCATAAAAAATCCTTTCATGGAGTTTGTGTATCAGGGATATGCGATCCGGTAATCGGCGCGGCGGAAGCGCCCGCCGTTTGTGTAAAGGTATCCGGTCGGGGAAAATTTTGTATAGCAGGAATAGAAATCGGTTCCTCCGGCATGTCCGTCCGCATACCATGAGTTTGTCCGTCCGCCGTGACGGAAATGAATTCCTTTGAGCTCCGTCCCGTTGAAGCTCCAGGACGGAGTTCCCGTGGTGCAGCCGATGGTGTCGAACAGGATCGGAAAGATGGTGGGATGCTTCAGCCTGCGGAAGTCGATGAACAACGGATTGTTATGGCTGAGTCCTCCGGAAACGACAGGGCTTCCGTGGGCTTTGTCCACGGTGTCTCCCAGTGTGTAAAGTCCCCTCATTCCGTATGTTTTCGCATAGGAGTCCGATTCTTTGACGGCGTCCGGAAAAGATGGGCAGAACGCGCTTTTCGGGATCGCTTTCCGGGATCCGAAGACTTCGACGCTCCAGTAATAGTTATCCGGTCCGTCTCCGGCGTTGAACTGGATTGAGAGGAGGTTGTTGTTCTGATCTGCGTAAAGCTGGCAGCTCAGTCCCGTCTGTTTCTCGTTGGACAGACAGGCGATGCTACGGGCTTTTTCTCTTGCGGAGTTCAATGCCGGGAGCAGTATTCCCGCAAGAATTGCAATAATAGCAATCGTGATAAAGATAACTTGTCAAATATACTTATATGCAGTATATTAGCGATGACAAGAAAAAAAGCGGAAGGAGAATTGAGCAATGAAAGCGTTGATCTATGCACGGCAGAGCAGCGGGAAGGATGATTTTTCAGAGTCGGTAGAGGCACAGATTGCCAACTGCAAGAAGCTGGCGGCAAAAGAAAAACTTGAGGTAATTGGCGTTTATAAAGACCTGAACACCAGCGGGGAGACTTATCCGGTTGGTGCAGAGGAAATTGCCAGGCTTGACAAAGCCTATATGAATTGGAGTCTCACACAAAGTACGAAAAAGGATTTCCGTCTGGGGCTGAGTCAGGTATTGCTCAAACTTTCCGAGGTTGATTTTGTATTAGTTAACGAGCTGACTCGGTTGTATCGTCCGATCAACGGGAGCTTTCTGGAAGGACACATCAATCAGCTTCTCAAGGAAAACAATGTCAAAGTTCTGCAGGTTCAGGGTGGAACGATTGATTTGAGCAAGTTCGATCAGCAGTTGATTACACTGATCAAAAATCAGATTCTCTATGAGGATTTGCAGAAAAAGCGGCAGAACAGCATCAACGCTTTTCGGATCAAGAAAGACAGCGGCCGACTTTGCAGCGATGCGAAAATGTATGGCATTCGCTACCTCGGCAACGGAAAAATTGAAGTGATTCCCGAATGGGTTGAAATCATCCGCTTCGTCTACGACAACATCTGCGCCTATCGTCCTTACCGTGCCATCATCCGTGATTGCAACGAACGCTGGGGGAAAGAGATCTTTTTCTATGAAAGTTCCATCTATGCCATTGCAAAACAACCGATTTATTGCGGCTATCAGTATAACAGCCAGGGCGAATTAATCAAAAATGTGCAGATTACCGGTCAGGAGTTTATTTCATTCGAACAGTGGCAGGAGGTTCAGAAAATCATTTCGCAGAAGCGTGCGAAATATCATGTAAAAGCAAAGAAACACTGGCTTCCTTTATCCGGCCGACTTTACTGCGGGGAATGCGGAGGAAAATTGATCTGTCTGCTGGAACATGGAAAAATTTATTATACGTGCAATAAACAGACACTTGACCGGAATCATGCGGATTGCCGTAACAGCCGGATTCGTTTTGAGTCCGGTTCCCGTGGAGAACCCGCTCTTTATGATGCCATCTATCCGCTGCTTTCCATTGCGTTGATTGAGCGCTTTCGCAAGGCTTCGGAAGTGCTGAAGGAGAAAAAGAGACTGGCGGAATATGATGTGGAGTTGAAAAATCTGGCAACGAAGGAGGAACAGCTTCATGAAATGTTTCTGGATGGTCTTGCTACAGCGGAACAGTTGCGAAATCTGCTGGCACGCAACAGGGAACGGCGCAATCAGCTTTTGCAGAAGGTCATGGAGCTGAAGAACAGTTCCATGAGCGACAGAAACCTGAAAGAACTGCAAACGCATGTTCTGGCAGTCCAATTCGATGCTCTTGCCGAAAGAAATCTGGATCATGGGTTGTATGAAAGTTTATTGAATGACGCTCAAATCACGGCGACCAGTTATGCAGACCGGGTGGAATTTCATACTCTCTACGGAGATGTGACGCTGCCCCGGCTCCGTATCCATAAACGCATCTGGATGCCGAAATGGGATATTTCTTTACAAAACAAGGGAAACAGCGAAAATCCCACAATCAGTGAGGGGTCTCGGATTACGGTGACTTATCACACCGGGGAAGCCGGTATTCTTGCCGATTTCGGACAACTGAAAATTGTCGGCGATTGATTTTGTCAAATCTCGTGTTATATTAAACTTTGAAAACGGAGTCCTTGGAGGTACATCATGTGTCAGCTTGATAATATCATGGCCAAACGTGACATCATACATAAATTGGCGAAAAGACATAAAGTCAAAAAAGTCTTTGTGTTTGGTTCTTGTGCCCGTAAAGAAGAAACCTCTACCAGCGATATTGATTTCCTGATGGAATTTGAGCACAATGCATCATTCCGTGATAATATTGAATTTGAGGATGATTTGGAAAAACTTTTCCAACGTAAAGTCGATGTTGTTTCAAAGCGTGGTCTTCATCCTTTAATTGAGGATGATGTTCTCCGGGAGGCAATCGAAGTATGAGTAAACGGGATGATGCAGTTTTTCTTTATCATATTTTTGAAGCCTGTCAGAATATAATAACAATGCTGAAAGGGATTACTCTTGCGGATTTTCTTAAAAATCAGGAAAAACAGGGGGCTGTTTTATGGAACTTTCAGGTAATTGGGGAAGCAACCAAACAGTTATCTGAAAAGATGACTCAGAAATATTCACAAGTAGAGTGGTCTTTAATGGCCCGTTTTCGGGATAAGATCGTTCATCATTATTTCGGAATAGAATTTGAGACAGTGTGGAACACTGCAAAAACGGAATTGCCGAAAGTGTTGTCAGAATTGGAACAAATTCCTGAACTGATTGAAGTTTGCCAAAAAATGATGGCAAAACAATTTGCAAATCTTGTTTTTTCTCTTACCGGTTTTACTGAACCGGAAGAACAGGAAAAAGAATTGCGGCGGCAATTGCGTATCTTGGGACATAACCGATGTCTGGTTGAGCAACCCTCCTCTTATGAGCATTGGATACAAATGACGGTTCCCGAACTGGTTGATATGCTTCTCAAAATCCCGGAGGAAAAACGTCAGGAAGTGTTACGCAAACATGAGAAAGACTCTCATATGCTTGCGAGAAAAAAATCACCGCGTGGCAGAGAACTGTAAATTACTCCGATATGCCCGCTACTTCCTGCGTTCTGAGTTCAATTTTCATGCCATCGGTGGGAAAGACAGCCCGGACACATTCGACTTGCAGATGGGATAGCAAACTCTGCAATGAATCCCGGGAAACAATGGAGAAAAGCAATCCGGAGACGGTATGCAGTTCGACCATTTTGAGCGACAGATCTGCCTTGATTAACGAGATCATGTGCCAGGGAATGAGAAAATGTTCCCCTTCATCGGTCCGGATTCTCAAACGGGGAACCGGAGTTTGAACGGCTTCCCACCCGACGTATTTCTGCTGTTCACAATTCATTTTGCTGACCTCCATATTTGCTTGTTGATTATCGTTCCGGTCCCTTGCGAACGGGACGCGGTCTGTTCCGTTTCATCTCGTTTGCTGTCGCCGGACTTTCCTGTTCGACAATTCGATGGACCTGTAACGTTGCCTGAGTTTCCTCCATTTTCCTTTCCTGCGCCTGTACGTTGATTTTCCGCAATTGCCTCTGATATTCCTCCATGCGCGATGCGACATAATTCCTGCGGTATTTACCGGAGAGCTTGAAGCTGATAACGGACATAACAGCCGCCGTTGCCTGCCGTCCGGCACGGCGCAGCTTCGCCAATACTCTTTTGAGATGGCAGGAACGCATCAGACGATATGGATCGGGATCATACTGTTCCCGAATCCGCCTGAGATGCTCAAGATTCGGCTTTTCGATTTCACCGGATTTGACCAGATCGGCAACGGACAAACGCTCCGTCGGAATTCGCAACAGTCCCTCTTTGAAACGCTCCCGGTCGGGCAGATGCAGCGCGAGTTTGAAACGTCCGCGGGAGCAACCGACGTAAAACGCCTGTTTCGACATCTTCTCCACCGCAACAACCACATGATCGGCAGTCATTCCCTGCGAAGCATGACTGGTCATCACCCAGCCATGCCGGATTCTGTGAAACGACTCCGGCAAACAGACCGTTCCCGTTATCCGCCGCTCCGCATCCAGCAGCCGGTATTCGTTCGGGATTGCCGTGGCAATCGCCAGCGAACCGTTGCTGATCCTGAATTCCGGCGTTTTCAGATTCACCGTGAAGCGGACCAGATCACCTTCGGCAACCGGAAGTTCCGTTGATTTCCCTACATCGACCGCGCTGCGAATTTTGCGCGGGTTTACGGTCAAACCATTGGACAAAACGAGTTTGCCTGACGACTTGACCTGTTCGATTTCAATCATCTCTCCGGGCTTTCCCACTCCTTTCAAACGGGTCGTGAAAAAGAGCTTCATTCCCGGCTGATAATTTTCAATGTTGCCAAGTTGCGCTTTTGTCCAGCCGAAGGATTGAAACGTAACGATGTTTCGCTCCGTTTTCGCTTTGAGTCGTCCGGCAGCCTTGAGCTTTTCGCGCAGAATCGCAGTCAGCGCGTCGCATTCCCGATGCGTCGGGCTGACTGCAATACAGTTCAGCGGATTTTTCCCTTGATCCGTCAGTTCCATAAAACTCTCTGCCGCTTCCTTCAGGTATCTGCCCTTGCCCTCCCGTACAAAACCGCCGTGCTCCAATGTCTCGAAACCTTCCAGAGCCAGTCCTGCCGAGATCAGCTCAATCCCCCTGCGGTATTCTGCTGTCTGCTGGCGGTGAATCTGTGTAAGCGTCGCTTTCGGAATCTGCGTATGTTCCTCCAGCAGACGGAAAAAGTCGCCGCTCTCCACGGAGTTATGTTGTCTAGCGTCGCCGACGAACAACACCCGGTAGTCATTCTGCAACGCGAGCTTGATGATCCCCGTCCCCTGCGACAACGAATTCAGTCCGGACTCGTCGATAATCAGATACGATCCCTTCGGCGGCAATGCCTGCGGATTCTGCAAAAAACTTGCAACAGTCTGCGCGCTTGTAAATCTCTCCTTTTTCAGAACATCCACCGCCGAATTGGTCGGAGCGATCAGCTGAATATTTTCCACGCCGCCGGATTTCAAGCATTCGCAAAGTTCCTTCAAAGTTGAAGTCTTGCCCGCTCCGGCAACACCGCGAAACAGGACAAATGGAGACTTTGACCCCAAAATCGTTTCGATCGCTTCGCGCTGTGCAGTATGATCGCCCGACAAGAATGGCGGTTTGGAGAACGGCTTTCGTTCACTCCTGATCTCCGGCAGAAGATCACGGAACGCATTGACCGTTTCGATGACATAGTTCTCCTGCTTCAGATTCGTTTCCGTGGTGAAATACGGATTTCCGGACGGACGGGAAAGATTCACCAGTCCCGGAACGCAATCAAGCATTTTTCGCAGTTCATCCAGATTGCAGCTCCCGAGATTCTGATTCTGGACTTCCGCCAGCAATGCATCTTCGCTCAGCACGGCGCTCCGTTCGAAAAGCTGCTCAGCGACTTTTTGAATCTGCTGTTCCGGTGTTTCCTGAATCGGACGCGACGGCAGAAGGAAACTCATCTGTTCCGCCTCATACGCTATATCCGCAAAGCGGCTCCGTTCCTCATCGGTCAGGAGCGACAACTTATGTTCACGAACCTGCTGTTCAGTCCGTTCCAGCATTTTCCGGGAACGGGTCTTCAAGGTGATCGCCTTGATCTCCTTCGCCGTCGGATACCGCTGATTCTTTTCGTAAAACTCGGCAATCCCTTTTTCGATCTGCTGACGGCGCTGAGAACAGCGTATCAGAACCTCTTCCGGAACTCCGGCGATTTCAAAACCGGTAATTTCACCTTTGGCATCCCGTTTCATTTCAAGCTCGTAGCCGAGACGGCGGCACTCGCAGGCAAGCTCATTCTGATAGGATTTCCCCGCATAACGGATCGCCTTGAACATCTGCGATGGATCGAGTGCCTTGAACGACCCGTTCCCCTCCTGCGTCACATTCACGATCACGTTGTGCGTGTGAAGCTGCGGATCCAGCATCCGGCTGTTGTCATGATGATACTGCGCATAGATGAACTTCCCGGTGAACTCGAAATTCTTCGTCGCATACGATTCGCCCTTGCGGATGCGGACGGCCGCAAAACGCTCCAGCTCCCGCATCCCGACTTCAACAGCTTTCCGGTGCGCTTCGATCAGACGCGAATCGAACAATGACATCACCGAAACGGACTTCTGCGCAGAACATTGGAAATCATAGAACCGCACCGCGTGAGGATTGTTTCGCGGTGTCAGTTTACCCCGGCTTTCCGGATGGAGATTCTGCTGAAAAAGCGAAAAAGCCTCCGGCTGAACGATAGTGCCGTCAAGATGAAACGCGGATGCCAAACTGCCCCGCCAGACTCCTTCGACTCTGCCGTCCTCGCTATAGTAATCATTATTGGCAAGATGCTGACGATAGAAATCCGCACCTCTGCCACGTGTGGCTTTGATACTTGCCGCTGTAAACAAAATACCTTTCCACACACCCCGCATACAGAATATCACATCCTCCGGAGAAATGCAAACCGGAAAAACAAAGTTTTCCGGAAAAAGAGGGAAAAAGAACCGCAAAAATAGATTTTTGCTGACGCAATTTCCTAATCGTAAACGATAGGCTTGTTTTTGGCAACTTTCGTTGCGATTTGTTGCGTAATTTTGAAACAAACTTGACAATGGCGTAAAATTACGCTATATTACGCAACAAACAGCAAAGGAAAGAATATGGCGGGAGCACAAAATAAACGAAACAGTCCGGGTGCTTTCCGGAGTTGTCTGATTCCTTACAAGGACCAGATTTTCACATGGTGGTTTGATGACCGCAAGAGTGCCAGAGAAATACAAACGTTGCTGGCGGAACAGTTCGGACTTGAAGTCCACTGGTCAACGATCACCCGTTTTATCAAAGTTCGTTCACAGAAGGCAGATCCGCATGAAAAGCCTGCACATCTCGTGGCATTTGAAAAGGGAACGTCCTCATCTCATATTTCGTTTCCTTCAGAATCTGTGTCGAAAACTCACTCAAACGATCAAAATAGGCACGCGGAAGGCGAACGGCTTCTGCAAATATTAAAGAATTCAACTCCCCAAGAACTGGGACGCATGGCCGATGAGGCAATGGAACGAAAGAAGAAAAAATAGCTGTTCAAAAACTATCATCAATTACTGCTGTCCGGTAAAAAAATCAGCATAAGAATTCGTTGAAAAGTTCCAGTTATTCCGGCGAATTCCAGTCAGACGGATTCGCAATGTTTTTACGGTTCAATGCAAGATTTTCGAGAGGGATAGATTTTGCATGAGTGCATCATGGTTTCAGTTTGTCAATTCAGCGAGACTGAGCTTGAAGCCATGCAGAAACTTGATGTAGGCGACGAGCAAGTAGTGAATCAACGTAATCAATATTTGCGTCATTACAGCATTTTCGCTGGTTCCAAGAAAGCTCTTGATCTTGAGATTTTGCTTCATCCATTTGAAGAAGATTTTGATTTGCCAACGTTGTTTGTAAATTCCGGCAATGCTTGATGTTGCCAGTTTGATATTGTTGGTAATGAATCGATATATTTTGCTACTTGAATTATCCCGTAACTCAATTAGCCGCAGTTCTCCAAAATATTTTTTGCTGATTGATATCCGGGGAACCACACAGTTTCATCCCGTAAAATAGCGTGTTTTTCATTTGAGAGCCGGTACTGTCCGAGGAACTCAATTTTTGTATTGTCTTTGCGTCTTGTGACGAAATAAGCCCCACTGTCCACAATGTGCAGAATTTATAGTATCCCTTGTCAAAGGTGTAGATGCTGTCCGAAACGATGACAATATCTTCTCTTTCGGCTTGAATGTTTACCATTTTCCCGTTGCTCAACATCTCAAAGCAGAGCAGATTTCCGGATAGATCAAGTTCGATATGACGTTTGACTGCACCCTTGTTTTTGCGTTGAAAAACAATGAAGATTTGTCGGAAGATGCAAAATCCATTTTGCGGAATATGGGAGGTGATTTTCAAGACTTGGGAGATGCAATATATGTTTAAGGAAGCGTTGAGACCAATATGTATGAGGGCAAAAAACTCCTGCCATGCTAAAATCGCATTTTATCGCTGGATCAAATTGGCGGAGGAAACACAAATTCCGGAATTAAGAACGATGGCGCGTACCATTCGTAATAAACTCGATGGAATTGTCAGTTTTTGGACGTTTCGACATATCAATGCAAGTATGGAAGGGTTTAACAACAAAATCCGATGGCTGATCAAGCGAGCCTACGTTTTCAGAGATCGCGAATACTTCAAACTGAAAATTGATCAGCTGCCGGAAATTTCGTGCGTAAAGGAGCTATAGGAGTGTCAAGGAGCATCGAAGAGGCAAACAAATGCCGCCCACGAAATCGTTACTACAACTGGTAGCAAGCATTATCATTTTTAGAAAATTAGTTGCTATTTAGGGATAAATTCTAAGACTAGAATCATTATTCTGCAACTTCACTAATTTCCGTCTTGCGGATTCCGACAGTTCAAGCTTGACTATTTTCATACTGCTCCTTTGATTTCTTTTGTTTTACTAGATCGTGTCGTCAATAGTCAAAAGACCCAAGCCGCAATACACCTGATTTGCACAGCAGCAAGAAACGAAGCGGTGTTTTTTGCGTATCGGGTTGCGACTCCGCGCCAACGTTTTAATATCATAAATGCATTTTCGATAAAATGTCGTAACTTGTACAACTCCTTATCATATTCACGTTGAACTCTGCGTTTTTTTCTTGGAGGAATGACCGCTTTCATTCCAGCTTTTCCTGCTTTCTCGACAATCGCATCCGAATCATAACCGCGATCCACCAAAAGACCCCTCGCTTCGATACCATCAATCAAGGCTTCAGCCTGCTTACAATCCGCTGTGGTACCTTCTGTAATAAGGATTCGGACCGGCATACCATGCGCATCCACGGCCAAATGTATCTTGATGTTGAGCCCCCTTTTGTCTTTGCCATATCTTGATTTCCTCCACGAGCACCGCTTCCATGTGCATGAACTTTGATATGACTTGCATCAATCATCAACAGCTCAAATTCCGGATTGTCAATCAATTCCTGCAATAATTTCTCCCAAACTCCTTTGTCACGCCAACGGCAAAAACGCCGGTGAGTATTTTTCCAATCTCCGTAACTCGGTGGCAAATCACGCCAAGGTGCCCCCGTTCGTAAAATCCAAAATACAGCATTGATAAATTGCCGGTTGTCGCGAGCGTTGCCGCCCCAAGTCCCCTTGCGTCCCGGAAGCAAAAATTCGATTTTAGCCCAGGATTCATCCGATATATCATGTCGTTCGTATGCATTCGCCATTTTTTCTACATCCTTTTTGACGTTTGCATAATATAGCACACATCTATTGACGACACAACCTAATAAGAGACAATTATTTTATTTATCAAATATATATGACGACAAATTTATAACTCCGAAATGCGAAAAATCAAGCAATCTTTTACCGAAAAACGATAAACGTACAAATCGACAATAATCGCACTGTTCCGGCGATATTACATTGAATTTTACCGTTTCAACGTTATATTATTCCATGACTTGACAAACAACGTTTTAATGAGAAGGCGTAAAATGGCTGACGACTGCTGGCTTGGCATGAAAGAGATAACGGAACACCTTGGAGTGTTCCGCGAGACCGTTGTGAAGTGGATAGAAAACAAGCGGATGCTCGGCCATAAGCTCGGCAAGTACTGGAAATTCCAGAAGGCGGAAGTGGATGCCTGGGTCAAGTCGGACATGGATGCGGATTCCGAGTTTTCCAAGGTGGAAGCATGAGCAGCATCAATATCCGCCAAATCGAAAACAATGTCAAAGCCGTGGTCGAAAATTCGGACGAAGTGAATTTCATTTACGGTTTCCTGCTTGCCTACGGCCTGCCCAAAGCGACAATCAAGCGTCAACAACTGCATCAAGCCCAGCCCGCTTTGTTTTCCTCAAACGATGTTGCGTTCAAAAAGAAAGTCTATTTCCGCGTTGAAAAAAACAAAAAACTGCCGTTGATCGTCTCGGACCTCGCCAATGAAAATGGACCGGCTGTAAAATCGACTCATCCGCGTTTTGTCATTGTCACCGATTTCAAGCGGTTCATGGCGATTGACACCAAAACAAAAGACAGCCTCGATACGCCTTTTGCCGAACTTCCTACTCATTACGCTTTTTTCCTTCCGTGGGCGGGAATGGAAAAATCGGCGGTTCAAATCGAAAACCCGGCCGATGTCAAAGCCGCGGAACGCATGGCAAAGCTCTTCGATGAAATCAAGCGTGACAATCCCGATTTCACCTTAGAATACGTTCACTGTCTCAACGTATTTCTGACCCGTCTGTTGTTTTGTTTCTTTGCGGAAGATACCGAAATCTTTCCTAATGGCGCGTTTACCCAAGCCATCAAATCTTATACTCAAGTAGACGGAAGTGACCTCGGCGATTTCCTTATAAGATTGTTTTCCGTGTTGAACACCCCCGAAAAATTGCGCAGAAAAGATTTGCCTGACTATCTTCAGAAATTTCCATATGTCAACGGCGGTTTGTTCCGTGATGCAATGCCATTGCCGAATTTCTCAACCCGGTCAAGACATGCCATCATCAAGAGCGGAGAACTCGACTGGGCTGCCATCAACCCGGACATTTTCGGTTCTATGATTCAAAATGTGGTAACGGCGGAAGACCGCGGCGATTTGGGTATCCACTACACCTCGGTGCCAAATATCATGAAGGTCATACAGCCGCTCTTTCTCAATGAACTTCATAAAGAATTTTCCGAAGCGTGTGTTTTGCGGACCGACGTGAAAAATCCGGAGAAAATCAAACGCGACCGCCTGAATGCTCTTTTGGGGCGAATCACCAATATTCGAATCATTGACCCCGCTTGCGGTTCCGGAAACTTTTTGATTATTGCCTACCGCGAATTGCGCAAACTTGAAATCGCAATCCTCAAAGAATTGGACCTCTTCACATTCAGCGGTATCCAACTGCGGAATTTTTACGGAATTGAAATCTCCGACTTTGCTTGTGAAGTGGCAAAACTCTCTCTTTGGCTTGCCGAACACCAGATGAATATGATATTCAAAGAAGAGTTCGGTCAATGCAATCCAACCTTGCCGCTCAAAGAGGCGGGGCAGATAGTATGCGGTAATGCGACGCGTCTTGATTGGGCACAGGTTTGTCCTAAAAATGGTCAGGAAACCTATGTTTTGGGAAATCCACCGTATTCTGGCTCCCGTAAACAGACAGATGCTCAGAAATCAGATTTGGAATATGTCTTCCATACGGATTACAAGAGTCTTGATTATATTTGCGCATGGTTTTTCCTTGCGGCTCAATATCTTAGAGGAAATGTTGAAATTAAGGCCGCTTTTGTATCAACGAACAGCATCTCCCAAGGGGAACTTGTATCTTTGATTTGGCCAAGAATTTTGCGTCATGGCGTTGAAATTTGTTTTGCACACAAAGATTTTAAATGGACCAATAATGCAAAGTATAATGCAGCTGTCATTGTGGTTATCATTGGTCTTGGCAATGAAAATCCGGATAGAAAACAAATTCTTTACAACAATGTCGTTAATAACGTTACATGTATCTCCCCTTATCTTGTAGAAGGAGAGACAACTTATATTTTAAGCCGTTCTCGTCAGATTTCTAATATGCCTGAAATGAAATTTGGAAATATGCCTGCCGATAATGGATATTTGATTTTCTCGTCTGCCGAAGACAAAGATGCATTTTTACAGAAAGAACCGCTTGCAAGCAGATATATCTATAAATTAGTCGGTGCTTTCGAACTAATCCATCGTATGCCTCGCTATTGTCTTTGGTTAGAGGGCGTTTCTGAAAAAGAGATTCAGAAATTACCTTTGGTATACCAAAGAGTCTGTAAGGTAAAAGAAGTTAGATTAGACTCTTCACGACCGCAACTTGCCAATACACCTGCTCTTTTTGCACAAATTACTCAACGACCGGGAAAAGCCTTTATCGCTATTCCAAAAACATCTTCAGAGCGAAGACAATATATTCCGATGGCTTTTCTTGATGAAGCAACGGTTTCTACAACCGAAGTTTTTACAATTTCAGAGGATGCCTCTCTTAGCTTATTTGGTGTATTAACTTCCCTGATGCACATGTGTTGGGTGAAAGCCGTGTGCGGCAGGTTGAAATCCGACTACAGATACTCTAAAGATATTGTTTACAATAACTTCCCATTTCCCCGCATATCCGACCGACAGCGGAAAGAATTGTCCGAACTGGCGCGGCAGGTTCTTTTCCAAAGAGAAATGCACTCGGAAAAGACCTTGGCAGAACTCTATGACCCCGACACAATGCCAGTAGAGTTGAAAGAAGCCCATCATCAACTCGACCTTGCCGTTGAGCGTTGTTACCGCTCCAAACCTTTTGAATCCGATGAAGAGCGCCTTGAATATCTCTTCCATCTCTATGAACGCATGATTGCCGCGGAGGAAAGATGAGTAAGCCGAAATTTGCTTTTGATATTCTCTTTAACGCGGACCTTTCATCATTTTGCAATGACAAACCCCTTGCGCCGATTGATAAAAAGAAAGTACTCGGTCTTGCAAATGACTTTGAAAGTGGAAGATGGTGTTTTACAAAGTTTCATCAGTTTATATGGAATAATATCGCGGAAACTGCTTTGACAAAAGCCGAGCGAGAAGCGTTGATAGAGAATCCAGATACACTATTGATAAGAGCCGCAGAGAATTTGAGATTAGCCTCGGACAAGGATAAGGGAAAGGGTGGAGAAGTTGCAGAAATCTTCTTGTATGGAGTGATGAAAAACTTTTACAGAGCGCTCCCCGTTGTCCCCAAAATATATTACAAGCAAAACGTTCAAGACAATGCTAAAGGTGCAGATTCCGTTCATATTGTAATTGATGATAGTGAAATTGGTTTTTCTGTTTGGTTCGGAGAAGCCAAGTTTTATTCGGACCTTCAAGATTTTCGTTTGGATGCCGTAGTAAACTCTGTTAAAAATGCTCTTGATGACAAAAAGCTAAAAAAAGAGAACAGCATAATCCTTGGATTAAACGAGCTCAATGATTATATAAAAGAGCAAGATATGCTTAAAAAAATAAAGCTGTATTTAATGGCAGATTCTTCTTTAGATAACTTAAAGCCCCTTTTGCACATTCCAATATTATTGGTATATGAATGTAAAACCACCGCCGAGGCAAATGAGTATACGGAAAAATACAAGGCTGATATAATTGAGTATCAGAAGGATAGAGCAGAGGCTTACTTCAAAAAACAAATCAATAAGCTGAAAGACATTTTCAAATATCAGGAAATTCATTTCCATCTGATTCTCTTTCCGGTCCCGAGCAAGGAAAAAATCGTAGATGTCTTTTTAAAAAGAGTATCGGAAAGAAAGGAAGCGGCAGAAAATGATTGATACTTTTGAAGAATGCCGCAAAATCAGCGATTTATTGAACGGTGGAGATGAGGAGGCGGCCCGCAATTGCCTCATAAAATTGCTTGATGCTTTTGAACAGAGCAACCAGCCATACAATCCACTGGTCAACCACTTGATTCGAAAACTTGGATTATATCCATATATCGAAGCAGAACATGCCGGTTGGGAAGACCTGTTCGTCAAGCATTTGTTTGAGGCCGATATTGGCGGTGGTAAAGTTGCAACATTACATCGGGAGCAGTCAAGATTGCTCAAGGCGCTGCTAAGTGGGAAAGACTTGGCAATTAGCGCACCGACAAGTTTTGGCAAGAGTTTTGTCATAGATGCTTTCATTGCCATCAAGAAGCCAAAGAATGTTGTAATTATCGTCCCCACTATAGCGTTAACCGATGAAACAAGGAGACGTCTATACAAAAAATTTGCGCGAGACTATAAAATTATAACCACATCAGATGTTCCTTTAGGAGAAAAGAACATATTTATTTTCCCACAGGAACGTGCGTTAGGATATCTAGACAAAATAAATGAATTGGATATTCTTATCGTTGATGAATTTTACAAAGCCGATTCCAAATATGATGACGACCGCTCGCCCTCGCTTTTGCGGGCAATAGCCCACTTGAAAAAAGTCGCAAAACAAAGGTATTTTTTGGCACCAAACATTGAAGCCATCAACGACAATCCTTTTACAGATGGTATGGAGTTTATCCCATTTGACTTGAATACCGTATTCTTGGAAAAACACAACTGGTATGAAAAAATCGGAAAGGATAAAGAAAAAAAAACGGAAATTTTTCTAAAGTTAATAAATAAACTTGATAATCGAAAAACATTAGTTTATGCCGGAACATATCCTGAGATAACGGCAATATCGACACTGTTGCTTGCCGACATTCGTCCCGCGGATGTTTCAGATATTTTGCAAAAATTTATATCTTGGCTGGGAAAAAACTATGGTTCGGCCTGGGTCTTGCCAAAATTGATAGCCCGCAAAACTGGTTTACATAACGCCAGATTGCACAGACCCCTTACTCAAATACAAGTTAAGTTGTTTGAGGAAGAAAATGGTTTAAATAGATTGGTATCCACAACGTCAATAGTGGAGGGCGTAAATACATCTGCGGAGAACATCGTCCTTTGGAAAAACAAAAAGGGAAACCGCAATCTTGATGACTTTACTTACAGGAACATCATCGGCCGTGGGGGGAGAATGTTTCGGCATTTTGTAGGTAAAATCTATATTCTAGAGCAACCTCCGCAAGAAACAAAACAGACACTGGATTTAAATATAGATGACGACGCTTTAATTAGCTTCGATGATGTTGCCGTTGAATGTCTTACTATGGAGCAAGTAAAAAAACTGAAGGCCTCGCAAGAGGAATTAAGAGACGTTATTGGCGCAGATAGTTATAAGGACATTTTTGAACAAAACACCCTACAAAGTTCTGAAATGTCTTTGTTCAAAACAATTGTGGTTGATATGAAGAACAACAGTAATACATGGAATGGGCTCAATTATTTGAACTCAACAAATCCTGACGACTGGGGTTTCTTATTAAATAGGATTATAGGATTTCAAGCCGGTGCATGGGGTATAAAACATGGTCCTTTTGTTGATTTCATCAAGATATTGTCTTGTAACTGGATTGCAACAATAACAGAGCTTCTTGACAGAGCGAGCTCTGCCAATATTGATACAGATAAATTTTTTGAGTTAGAGCGTAATGTTGCGGTTAAGTTATCACCCCTATTGCAAGACGTTAATGTGATTCAGAAATCCGTTTTGCGCCATTTGTCCGTTGATTTAGCTCCTATGATAAAAAAGGTTTCTTATGCATTTCTACCGCCTGTTGTTTATCAACTTGAAGAATACGGTTTGCCAAGAATGATTTCTCGAAAAATCCATGATGCGGGAGTTATAAATTTTGAAGACAATGAATTGACTCTTCATGACACGCTGGATAAGTTTAGAGTTATCGGAAAGGACAATTTATTTCAGCAGGTCTATGGACTTGATGATTTTGACCGATATATTATAGATTACTTTTATGACGGAATCTCATTGTCTGAAGCAACGCAAAATGCAGTAAACGAGGAATGACACCATGAGCAACGAATTTAAACAATCTGGCGCTGACCTGTATGGGGCAATCCGTCAAGTATTGCAATCAGCGCGTCAGACGGCTTATAAAGCGGTCAATTTCGCGATGGTGCAGGCATATTGGCAAGTCGGTCGTCTTATCGTGGAAGATGAGCAGAACGGAAAAGCCCGTGCGGAATATGGCAAGAAAGTCCTTGATGACCTAGCAGAACGGTTGACGGCGGAATTCGGCAAGGGTTTTACCGTTACCAACCTGAAGTATATGCGCTCTTTTTACCTCGCATTTCCAATTGGTCACGCACTGCGTGACCAATTGAGCTGGACCCATTACCGGCTCTTGCTCCGAGTTGAAAATCAAGATGCCCGGAACTGGTATATGAATGAAGCCGTCGCAGAAAACTGGTCGAGCCGACAACTTGAACGTCAGATTTCCGTATTATACTATGACCGGATGATGCTCTCCGCGGATAAATCGTCCACCAGAAGCGATGCGGACAAAAACATGGCTCTTGCCAAGTTGGAACCGGAAAGTTTCATACGCAATCCATACGTTTTGGAATTTCTCAATTTGAAAGATTACCCCAATCTTCACGAAAAAGACATCGAAGAAGGTCTCATCAACAATCTTCAATCATTTTTGCTTGAACTCGGTAAAGGTTTTTGTTTTGTCTCCCGCCAAAAACGAATCCGTTTTGAAGAGCAGGATTTTTACATAGACCTCGTTTTCTACAATTGCATTTTGAAATGCTATGTCTTGATAGATTTGAAACTCGGCGAACTCACGTATCAGGACATCGGGCAGATGGACGGCTATATCCGCTTGTATGAGGAGCAATACCGTAAAGAAGACGATAACCCCACTCTGGGTATCGTGTTATGCTCCAAACGCAATGAAGCAATCGTCAAATACTCCGTTCTCCACGAGAGCAAACAACTTTTCGCATCCAAATATCTTCTCTATCTCCCCAGCGAAGATGAATTGAAAAAAGAAATCGAGCGTGAACGGAAACTTCTGGACGCAAAGGAGCCTTGATATGCCCGACTTAGTAAAAGTGAATTACGCTCAAACCGGAGCAAGCACCAAAACCAATATCTACGGTATGCGAGAAATGCAGGAGCGTGCTTATGCCTCCCGCAATGCCCAATATCTGCTCTTAAAGGCCCCTCCCGCCTCCGGGAAGTCCCGCGCTCTGATGTTTATCGCATTGGACAAACTCGTCCACCAGGGGCTTAAAAAGGTGATTGTAGCCGTTCCGGAGCGCAGCATTGGTTCATCTTTCAAAGCAACGAATCTCTCCAAATTCGGTTTTTTTGCGGATTGGACTCCGGATGAGCATTTCAATCTTTGCACGCCCGGAGCGGACAACAGCAAAAGCAAAGCTGGAATATTCAAGAGTTTTCTTGCCGATTCCAAATCTCAAATTCTGATATGCACCCATGCAACATTACGTTTCGCCTACAATGAACTGGCTGATTCCGATTTTGACAGCTGCCTGCTTGCAATCGACGAATTTCATCATGTTTCCGCGGACACCAACAACAGCCGACTCGGAGATTTGCTTCATGGCATTCTCAACAACAGTTCCGCTCATATTGTCGCCATGACGGGTTCATATTTCCGGGGAGACACCATAGCCATCCTTCTGCCGGAAGATGAAGCCAAGTTTGTCAAAGTGACCTACAACTACTATGAACAGCTTGACGGCTATACCTACTTGAAATCCCTCGGCATCGGCTACCATTTCTACCAGGGCAAATATACAACCGCCATCGGAGAGGTGCTTGACACCGATAAAAAGACGATTCTCCATATCCCGAATGTCAATGCCGGTGAATCAACGAAAGACAAGTATGATGAGGTCAATTTCATTATTGACAGTATCGGCACAGTCGAATCGCAAGACCCGGAAACAGGAGTCATCTACGTTAAACGACATTCGGACGGGAAAATCCTCAAAGTAGCGGATTTAGTGGAAGACAATCCTACGGAACGGGACAAGATAGTCAATTATCTTCGCAAGATTCAATCCGTTGATGATATGGACTTAATTATCGCTCTCAACATGGCGAAAGAGGGCTTCGACTGGCCATATTGCGAACACGCCTTGACCGTAGCATATCGCGGTTCTCTGACCGAAATAATCCAGATTATCGGACGTTGCACCCGCGATAGCGAAAATAAAACCCACGCTCAATTCACCAATCTTGTCGCCCAGCCGGATGCGACCGATGAACAAGTCAAGGTGTCCGTCAACAACATGCTCAAAGCAATTACCGCCTCATTGCTCATGGAACAGGTCCTTGCCCCGTCTTTCAAATTCAAGACCAAATTATCCGAAGACGAGACTCCAGCGCCGGGAACGATTTGCATTCGGGGCTTGAAAGAGCCGACCTCTCAACGCGTGAAAGATATTCTTGAATCCGACCTTGACGACCTCAAAGCAACGATTCTTCAAGCCCCCAATATGCAGAAAGCCATGCCGGGACAAATCGAGCCGGAAGTTATCAACAAGGTGCTTATTCCGAAAATCATAAGCACACGCTACCCGGAGTTGAGCGATTCCGAGGTGGAGGAAGTCCGCCAGCACGTTGTCGTGGATTCCGTCATAAAAAACTCCACCATTCAAGAAGTCGGCAACAAGAAATTCATCACCATGGGCAACAAATTTGTTGACATAAAAGAGTTGAACATTGACTTGATTGACCGCATCAATCCATTTCAAAAAGCGTTTGAAATCCTTTCCAAGAATGTAACCGTTCCGGTATTGAGGCTCATACAGGAAGCCATTGATGCCATGAAAATCAATATATCACTAGAGGATGCCGTCAAACTTTATCCTCAAATAAAAGAATTTAAGATTTCTCATGGAAGAGAGCCGAGTGTCAGAGCGACCAATCCGCAAGAGATGTTGCTTGCTCAAGCGTTGATAAAACTCCGTGAAGAAAAGCGCAAGAGGATGAACAACAATGAACATTGAAGCCGAACTTTCGAGAATATTTGCCGAAGATGACCTCGGCTTATTTGATGTCAAACCGAAAAAATCCTTTGCTAAAAGCGCTGACCAGAGGTTGATTGACTCTTTTGAAGAAATCAATAAATTTGTCGCGGAACATGGTTTGGAGCCAAAACAGGGCGGTTCAGTTATTGAGGCGAATTTGGCCTCCCGTCTATATGGCATCCGCAATGATTCCCGAAAAGTCGCCGCATTGGTTGATTATGACCGATTCGGTTTGCTTGGAGAAATCCCGGCAAAAGAATATCACTCTTTGGAAGATGTGCTTGCCGACAGCGACAATGACGACTTGCTTAGAGATGACAGTGGTGCGGAAGATATTTTCACTTTGAAGCATGTCAAAGCCGTTGCTCTTCCAGATTATATTTCCAAACGGAAAAGATGCAAAGATTTCAAGAAATTTGAAGCCAAATTCAAGAAATGCCAACAGGATTTAGCGTCAGGGCGGCGGTTGATTTTGCCTTTCAAAAACGGGAATCGAATCGAAGCGGGACAATTCTTCATCTTAAGCGGTATTTTGCTTTACGTTGACCGGATAGGTGTATTAAAGTACGATAAAAACCGTGATTTGAACGGCAGAACCCGTTGCATTTTTGAAAATGGCACGGAATCCGATATGCGTCTCCGGTCACTTTCCTCCGGCTTATATAAAGACGGCAGACGAGTTACCGAATTGGAAGAACGGATGCTGGACGGTTTGAAAGACATCTCAAAAGATGATAATGAAACCGGATATATCTATATTCTGAAGTCAAAGAGCATTGATGAGAGGATTCGATCTATCGCCGACCTCTACAAAATCGGATATTGCACCGAACCCGTAGAAGAACGTATTGCAAATGCGAAGCAAGAACCGACTTACTTGATGGCTCCCGTGGAAATAGTTGACACCTTCCGTTGTTTTAATATCAATCCGAAAAAAATGGAAGACCTGCTGCACAATTTCTTCGGAAATTCGTGTTTGAATATAGATATTTTTGATAACAAAGGCATAAGACATACTCCACGAGAATGGTTCATTGTTCCATATCCAATAGTCTATCAGGCAATCTATTTCATTTTGAATGGTGAAATCGTAAATTACAAGTATAATGCCGAAAAAAAAGAAATCGTCAACAAGTAATGCTATCATTTGCATAATCTCTCAAATGAAAGCATAAACTCCTACCCTTTTGCACACAAATCGTAATACGATAATTTGCACATCCTCTTATCATCAGATAACGTCCGGGAAATTGCGCACATTTTGAGAGAAGGCACTTGAAAAAAGGGCCTGTTTTCTGATTGATTATAGTGACCAAACTCTAACCAACGAAAGGAAAACAGGTCATGGAAAATGTAGCGCAAGAAAACGAAAAGGCAATCTCCGGAGCGATTAAAATCGATGAAAAAGAGATTTGAACGCATCTTGACGGACTGGTTCGGAGTCGATCGAGGATACGTTGAATGTGCTTCTGAATGCGGAAGCTGGCGCAATCTGCCAGGCTTCGAGGTATCAGCGCAGCCCGGATCGGCAGGATGCGCGGACCGGAAGCTACAAACGTAAACTTCTGACGAAAGCGGGCGAAGTGGAACTTCGCGTTTCCCATTTGCGAACGTTGCCACTTGAAACGCAAATTATTGAGCGTTATAAGACAAAACAAAGTAGTGTCGAGGAAGCCCTGATAGAGATGTATCTTGCGGACGTGTCCGTTCGCCGTGTGGAGGATATCACCGAAGCCCTGTGGGATGCAAAGGTCAGTTCCAGTACGATAAAGTGAATTAAATCAAAAGATTTACGGTAAAATTGAGGAGTGGCGTAAACAGCCGATTATCGGTGAACATCCGTATGTTTTTGTTGATGAGGTCTATCTGAAGTAAAGTTGGGGCGGTGAGGTTCAGAACGTTTCTGTTCTGGTAGCAGTCGGAGTGAATGACGAGGGATACCGTGAAATCCTTGGCGTTGCCGAAGGCTGCCGAGAGGACAAGGAATCCTGGAGCAACTTTCTGTGTTACTTGAAAGAACGTGGACTCAAAGGCGTAAGGCTGATCGTTTCGGATAAATGTCTGGGGTTGTATGAGATCATCGGCGATTTCATCCCCGAGGCCAAATGGCAGCGCTGCATTGTCTACTGGTATCGAAATGCTTTCACCATGTGTCCGTGGAAACATCTTCGCATGGTAGTGGCAATGCTTAAAGCAATTCATGCTCAGGAAGATAAAGCTGCTGCTCGGCAGAAAGCCGCTCTCGAGGCTGAAAAATTAAGAGCCATGAAACTGGAACGGATCGCAAATTTTGTAGGAACCAGCGTGGAGGAGACATTATCTTATATGGACTTCCCGTATGAGCACTAGAGCCGGTTGCAGACAAATAACGGTCTCGAACGCATCATGAAAGAGATTCGTCGCCGAACTCGAATGGTCGGCAGCTTTGGATGGATACTCGGCTATGATGCTGGTCGAGGCCGGATTCAGACATATTTCCACGACAAAATGGGGGACACGTCAGTATACGAGCACTTGCAAACTTTACGCAGACGGTATAAGGTAAAGGGCGGGAGGCTCCGTCTGCGCAACCGACCTGCTCCTCCGGAGCTCTCAGGACGGTTGCTTGCTTCGGCTGCGCCAACTCACGTTTGTCGTCTGTAATCACTCAGAAGCAAATGTGCGCAAAACTTCGGACACTACCAGCTGAATTCGATTAAATCTTTTTTCTCATCCCCAAAAATATTTGAATTTGATATAAAGGAATGATATGTTAATTATCATACAAAACGCATATTTAACAAGTAATCGTAATGAGGAGTTCTATAAGGGTGAATCCGTTTCTTTTCATTTGTTTTTCCTTTTCTCTTGTTCTGTATGGTTCCGTTTGACTTTTAATTATACAACAAAGAGAAAAGAAAAGCAAGAGAAGAATAATGACAAAAATATGACTTTGGGGGCAACTGACGGTTGTAATTGTACAAAGTGGATGTATTTTTTAATTAAAATATGACAAAGGAAACAGATATGCCCAGAAAACGCGGATTTTCCTATGCTGTTCTCGGTTCAGTAATCCATAAGATTTCCACGCCGCTGCCGTTGTATGTTCATGCCGTCGGGCATGCGGCGCGGTATTTCCCCTATGAGGAGGATTTGCCGCCCCGGGAGGAGCCGTTTGTCGAATTGTACTGGGGGATTTCCGGTTCCGGTAAATTTTATCTGGAGGACGGTGAACCGCAGATCATGCGTCCCGGTGATGTTTTTTACCGTCTGGAGGCGGAGCGCCATTATCATGAGATCGTGGAGGAGCCGTGGGAATACAGATGGCTCACTTTTGCCGGTCCGCTTGCCGAGGCTCTGTTGCGGTCCTACTGTTTTCCGCACAAATGCTTTCCCGCGGGACCGTGTCCACAGGATCTGTATCTGCGTCTTGAGATGCTGATGCGGGAAAAGACGGATTTCTGTCTCCGGGAAGCGGTTGCCGTGATTTGTTCCATTCTTGCACGGGCGGGCGGGAAAATTGACGGAACTTCGCCCGATGCCGGTCTGGTCGGAAAGGCAAAGGATATCTGTACGATTCATTATCAGGATCCGGCGTTTGATATCAACACGCTATCCTCAATTATGAAAGTGAACCGCTGGACATTGCGCCGCGCTTTCCGCCGCTTCCTGCATACGACGCCCAGCGCTTTTTTGATTGACATGCGGTTGGACTATGCTTTCCGCCTGTTGCAGAGTTCCCGTCTTCCCGTTTCGCTGATCGCACAAAAAAGCGGATTTTCGGATACCAGTTATTTCTGTAAGGTGATTCGGAAAGCAACAGGGCGTTCTCCCTCCAAACTGCGCTGTCTGTGAGACAAGCCGTTCCTTTTACCGGGGAATAGCCGCGTCGGTTTCTGTGCAAATTGAACCGGCAGTGTGAGAAAGGTGAATTGACACAGTACATGCACGTTTGTAATAGTAAATGCATATTAAAGAGAAAAATCGTGCGTTTCGTATGACGAACAGCGATTTTGATAGTTTTCTTTCCAATGATTTTGTCTGAGTTTGAGCATACGGCGTGCATTTCCTTTTACAATCGTCATATCGCAAAAAAATAAATAAATTTTTCATCCGGCTATTGACATTAACGGGAAAATGGATTATAATAACAACGAAGACCTGGCCCCTTGGTGGCCATCATGACAAAAAGGATGAGGAATGAGCAACTTTCCAAAGGGATCGAACATCAAGAATATCCGTCACTATGTGATGGGGCTGATCTATCAGAACGGCTTCACTTCAGTGCGGGTGCCTTCCAGTCTGGAGCTGGCGCGGCAGTTCGGCGTGACGCGCCGGACCGCGCGGGTCGTGCTGGAAGGACTGATCCGGGAAGGATACCTGATCGGTAAAAACGGGATCGGGACATTTACGAATCCGGCGCAGGGATTCAAACTGGGGCATGGACCGCAGCTCCCGCTGATCGGCGTCGGTGTGAACGACTGTTCCAATTTTTATTACGATTACCGCTCCGGGATGCGGTTTGCCGCGGCGATGCAGGCGATTCTTGAACATGGAGCCAATGTCTATCCTCTGGTTCACTCTTCCTGTGATTTTGAACAGTTCTGTCTGGAATTGCGTCATGCCCAGCTCGGCGGGCTGTTTCTGGTCCAGCCGGATTTTTCGCCGGAACAGCAGGCGGTTCTTACTTCTCTCGGTTTTCCGGTGGTTTCGCTGGAAGGCGAGTTTGCCGGAGCAAGCCGGATCCGCTATGACCGGACTGCGGCACAGCAGGAGATGTTTTCCATCGCCCTGCAGGAAAAGCGCCACGAGATTATGCTGCTTTATACGCGTCCGGAATATTTTGAAGATGAATTCGGAATATTCCGTGATCTCTGTGATCAGCCGGAGTGTCCGGTTCATTTGCGGGTGATTCAGGCGGATGCGGAGAATTTTGAAGAACGTTTTGCTGCGGCGCTTGAGTCGGGACCCGCTCCGGAACTGCTGCTGATCGGCTGGCGTATGCCGCCGCTTGTCATCCGGATGCTGTCGGAAGCGGGGATTGATTACCGGAACGGGTGTCGTCTGATGGTCAGTGATGATTTTCTGACCGATCGCGAATTTTGCGGTTATGTGGTCTGTCCGGACCGCCAGGCGGCGGTTTCGACGGCCGCCGCCGAACTGATGCGCCGGATCGGGGATCCGGCGGCTCCGCCACGGAAGTTGAGTATTCCGGCGTTTTTACACCGGGTTGAATAAAACAGAAAAAACAACAAGGAAAGGAACGGTTTATGACAACAAAAAACAGAAGGTCAGTTATGACTCTTATAGAGCTTCTGGTCGTAATTGCAATTATTGCAATCATGGCAGCAATGCTTCTGCCGGCATTGAACAAAGCACGGGTGTGGGCGAGGCGCTCCGCATGTGCTTCCAATCTGAAACAGCTGGCGTTGGGAAATCTGATGTACCGGAGCGACAACGACGATTATTTTTGCGGCGGAGCGAATCCGACTTCCTCTGAGGCCGTTCAGATTTGGCCGCATTCTCTGAATTCTTATGTCCCGGGTGCGGAAAGCAATTTCCGGCTGAGGTGTCCGGAAAGACCTGCCAAGTATTACGGACTGCATGAGAATTACCGCAGTTCCAAACTGGTCGGAACCACGCAGATCCGCTGCGGCCGTGACAATGTGACCCGGACCGTGGACATTAAAGTGCATGTAATGATGATTGATGCGGAGTGGCCCAATTTTTCCAGTTGGCAGCCTGCATCGCTCGGTACCGGATATGAGAACCCGAATTTTGTCTGGAACCGTCATTTGAAAATCGTCAATGTAGCGTTTCCGGATGGACATATCGGCTCTCACCGCCAGTCGCGAGCCAAGGTTTCCGCATCTGCTGTTGGCAGCAGTGACCCGAAAGTAACCTGGTGGTAAGGAGAGCGGACAATGAGAATTTTTTTGATGGTATGGGCTGTGCTGACGGCATCCGTTTTGTCTGCCGGAGAGTGGAGGAGCGGCTTTGCTTCCGCCGACGGTTTCCGGGCGGAGGGAAAAAGCGGATTGTTTCAGGAGAAAGACGGCAGGCTGTTCTATGATACCGGGTCTGCCGGGGCGGAGGCGTACCGTTGGACGCGTTTGAGTCCCGGAAACCGTTATGGGGGAGATTTTCGTGTGGATTTCCGTTATGAGATACTCCGCCTGGATCATTGGAACGGATTCTGGCTTACTGTACAGTCTGAAAAAGCGAAGGAGTTTGAAATCCGGATCGGACGCTGTCACCGGAAGCTGAATGATCATCAGATTATTGGCGAAGTGGTGGTGAACGGCCGGAAAACGGAGCGGAAGATTCCGTACGGCGCCTATTCGGGAGAATTGTCGGTCGAACGCCGGGGACGGGTTCTGACGCTGGCCGCGCGGGATTCAGAGGGAAAAATAAGCGAATTGATGCGCGTGAACGATTTCCCGGACGGAGATGCCTTTGCCTCGCTTAAATTCGAGTCTGCTCCGAAAACTCATGCGGCGGTCCGGCTTTGCAGTTATTCGGAGAGATGGAGCCGGGATATTGTGGATGCTCATACTCCGGTCTGGCTTCCGGTTCGCAAATTGGCGGATGCGGTACTGCTGGCACAGCAGGCGGCGGAACGGAAAGAGGGACGTGTGACGGTTCATCCGGGCGGCAAAGCAGTATTTGCACTGCGGGGCGCTCTCAATATGCGGAGCAGCCGCCTGGAGTTCAGCAGTGCCGGTGCTCTGCGGCTCCGGGTGACTCAGCCGGGGATGGACGATACAATCCAGCTCGGCGATTCTCTGATTTGCGATGAAGCGGATGCGGATGTCTCGTTCCGTCGCCGGAGAGTCTCTCTTGGCGGATTCATCGCGCATTATCCGGAGGGGCGCAGGTGGAAACTGCCGTTGGTGACTTCGGATAATATTTTTTTCCTTACGGTTTCTCCGGCAGGGGAGAAGCCTGTCACGATTTCCGGGATTTCGCTTTACGCCTCGGTTCTTCGTCCGTCCCGGCCACACAGCGGTGTGAAAGTTGCCGCGATACCGGAAAAGAACGAAGAAGGCTTTTCGACGCTCGGCTGGAGTTCCCCGCGAGCCGGACGGAAGTGGCTGGAGGGAGGCGGTGAACTGCCGTTGCAATCCGGTTCCCTGAAAACGTTTGCCGGGATCCCGTTCCGGATTTCACCCACGGTTTTGAATCCGGAATTGCCGGCGGTGACAATTCCGGTCGGTCGGAAAAGCGGAGCGTTTCACATTCTCCAGACCGCGGGAAAGCTGCCTGCCGGATCGTCGCCGCTTCTTGCCGCCTGTCAGATCATTTATGTGGACGGGCATACGGAAATGCTGTTCTTTGTCCAGCGCTGGAACAGCGGCGTTTTCCGTGACGGTTTTCAGCCGCGCGGCAGTGCGGATTTTTCCTGGTGGGGTCCGGTCGGTTTCAGCCGTGCCCGTATCTGTTATCTGCCGCGTCCGCCTGCCGGAGTGACATGGGATGCCGTTTACCGGACGAGCTGTATGAATCCGCTGCCGGAAAAAGAGGTCCGGGCTCTGACGTTTTTCCAGTTTCCCGGTGAGAAACGGGAATTTGCGCTGTTGGGAGTGACGCTTCAGGAGGTTTCTGCCGCACGGGTTGGATTGGTTGAGCCGGAGCGGGCGGTTTTCCGTCCGGGAGACAAGCTGGATGTGGTCTGCATGGAGTATTCCGCACAGACCGCGGCGGAGAGTGTTCTCCCGGTCCGTTTGGAGAAGAGCGGAAAACAGGTGATGGCGGGCGAGGTGAAACTTGCCGCGAACGGCAGGTTCCGTGCGGGAATAGCATCGCTTCGTCTGCCGGACACGATGTCCGCCGGACCGGTTGCGGTGTCCGCCGGACCGATGCGGAGCAGTCTTCTCGGATTGATGCCGCCCGTCCGTTCCGGAGAACGTCCGTTTTATTACACGATGATTTCCGGCGGCTCCGAGCCGCGCAGTGACTATGAACGCATTTACCGTCTTGGTTATGACGCTGCTAAAATCCATCTCCCGTGGGTGGAGAACGAAGAGGGAAAGATTGATTTTTCCGGTTGGGACCGGAAATTCCGCCGGATTGCGGGCGAGGGACTCAAAATCGAGATCCGCAATCATGTCCGCGCCCATGCCGGACCGCCTTATATGCAGAAAAAAGCGGAATATGTGATGTCGTATCAGCCGGGGAAAGCTCCGGTCCGGGCGAAACGCATTGATCCGGCGGATCCGTATGCGGTGAGCCGCTTTGTGAATCTTTACCGGGAGACGGCGAAACTGGCGCTGGATTATCCGGTGATCAGCATCAATGCGAATTACGGACTGCGTACCGAGCTTGGGATCCGCCGCCTTGATCTCGGCAGATTTACCCTTGCCCGGTTCCGGGAGGAACTTGCGAAAGAGTTTTCCATTCAGGAGGTCGCCCGCCGGACCGGACAGCCTCTCGGCTCCTTTGATGACGTTACTCCGGAACGGATCATGGACGACCGGAGCGGATTTTATCTGCCGCGTCTGGTCCGGCTGCACATGCGCAATCTTGCCGGAATGCAGCGGCAGGTCTGTGAAGCGATCCGCGGCGCCGGATACCGGGGGCATCTGACGTTCAATACCAGTTTCCACACCACGGAACAGCGTCTGCTCGGAGCAAACACCGGCGAATATCTCCGTCTGGGACGGGATTTCGCACCGGGTTCTCTGTTCCATGAAACGAGCGACCGCTACTGTCTCTCATTCGCCAAATGGATGCTGGCGAAACGGACGCTCAATCTGCCGTACGGCGATGAAGGCAATCAGTGCCCTCCGACTTACGAACATTGTATTCTTGCCTATCACTGGATGGCGATGATGCAGTGCCGGGATGCGATTTACTGTCAATGGTTCGGCGGCAAACCTGCCGTGCAGAATCTGGCGTGGATCAAGCCGTTTCACCGGCTGCTTTACGATGCGGAGTATCTGCCGGATCCCGTATCGCTTGCGCTCTGTCTGGAATCCGGAACGGAGGAGGCGCCGGAGATTCGGCTGAAAAGCCTGCATTCGACGACCGGAAGCCATTATTCTCTGGCAAATCTGCTGCGGGAACTCAATATCAATGCCGATCGCTATCTGGTCGATGAGTTCCCGGAACTGGACCGCGCGGTCACGTCTTCCCTGCTGATCGACGATGTCAGCCGTTTCCTGAGTCCGTCGTTCGGCGACCGGATTGAGCGTTTTATCCGCCGCGGCGGGACTTTTCTTGCCACGCAGGAGACCGATTCACTCAACGGTCATGCCTTTTTCCGTCGGTTCGGGATCAAGGCAGGAAACCGGGACATCGTGGAAAAGAAGATCGGGCGCGGGCGGATCGTCGTACTGCCCGGAAACTGGAATAACGGCCGATGGGATCCGCCCGGCGATGCGAAACGCGCCGAAACGATGAGAAAACTGTTGACGCGTCTCGGCAGATTCTCACCGCTGGTCCGCAGCAGCGTTCCCGGAGTTTTCGTCACGCCGTACCGTGCGCCGGACGGCGACCTGCTGCTTCATGTTGTCAATATCACCGCCGCTCCGCGCACGGCTCGGATTTCTTATTCGGACCGTCTTGCGTCCGGGCGGGTTCTGGATCACGGAACGGAATGTGCCGTTTCCGCGGTCCGCAATGACGGATATTACGCATTGAACGTTGAAGTTCCCGCGCTTGGCGCAACTGTGCTGCGCGCTTCGGCAAACGATCAGAAACAATGAAAGAACGATTATGAATGTTACTCTTCTTGGAACCGGAGCCTGTGAGGGGATTCCGTCGCTTTGGTGCAGCTGTCCTCTCTGCTGTCATGCCCGTGAACACGGAGGCAAAGAGGTGCGGCGGAGAACCTCGTTTCTCATCGGCCGCGATACGATGGTGGATTTCGGGCCGGATGCGAAAGCTCAGTGTGAAATGGTCCGGCTCAACGCCTGTGAATTGAAGCGGATTCTGATTACGCATTCCCATATAGACCATTTCCAGACGGTGGATATGATGTGGCACGGAAACTGCAAACGGGAGTTGAAGATATTCGGCAGTGATTCCGTTCTGGAGCGGCTTCACGCGGCTTTCCGCAAGGAGAAAATGAGTGTGGAAAGCCTGCATATTATTCCGGTTGCGGCGCATCCGGGAGAGGAGATCCGCGACGGCGCGTTGTCGATTCTGCCGATTCGCGCCGCGCATGGCGATCCCGGCGAAACCGCGCTGAATTATCTGCTGACGGGAGAGCGGGGCGAAAAGATCCTGCTGCTTGCCGATACCGGATGGCTGCCGGAGGAATCGCTGGCCGCTTTGGAGGGACGCGGAGCCGACGCTGCAGTATTCGAGATGAGTTTCGGTATCCGTCCGCCGTATTCGGACGAACGGGCGTATCATCTGGGATCGAATGCCGTATCGGAGCTCCGGCGGGAACTGGTGCGGCGCGGGGCGCTGAAACCGGACGCCTTCACCGCCGTGACTCATATTTCCCATTGTTCCGGCGTTTCCCACTCCGAACTGGAGCGGTTTTTCGCCGGAACGGAGATTGTGCTCGGATTTGACGGTATGGTGATTCCGGTCGGTGTCACGGCTCCTCAACCGTGATCGCGGCGATCGCGGGAACGGCGCTTTCCTGCGCGGAAAGAATGTCGATCGCGCGGATAGCCTTGTCCGGATGGGGATTCGTCCAGCGGAAACACTGCATACTGACCTGATCTTTTTCCGAGTTGGAGGATTCCACGCCGATTTTGGCGTTCGGGACCGCTTTCGCGCCCCACCATCCGCTGATGTCGCGTTCTCCGATGACGGGAATCTCCAGCGAACTGCCGTCGGCATACCGGATCCGGTATGTCAGCGCCTTTTCGTTGTGTCTTCCCCACCCCATTGTATGGAGCATGTAAAGGCGTGCCGCTCTGCGTCCGACGGGGATCCCGGAAACCGCTTTCGGGAAGTAGTCGCGTTCCTTGCCGTACAGGATGATGACGCCTTTGCCGCCGTTTTCCGCCGGATCAATGATTGTGAACGGCACACCGGCGAAAGTCCGGCGTCCGAGCGGCATATTTGCAAAGTCGTTGCCGCCCTGATCGAACCAGCCGCCTTTTTTATCTCCGGCGATTTCGTCGCGGAAGTGCATGTTGACAAACTTCCGCAGATCGACGGAATGACATTTTCCCGTGTTTACGCCGGACCAGACGCGATCGTCCGCATGATTTTTCTTCAGTTCCGCCTGACGCTCCCGGAACTGCCGGATCCGGGGCTGTTCCTGTTTCCGGAGCCGTTCGAATTCCGCCCGTACATCTTCCTGCGAAACTTCCGCTGCTCCGGCTGGACGTTTCCGTTCCAGTGTCAGAATGACGCGCTGCTGGGAGGGCAGGACAATCCGGAAGCCGCGTTTCAGATCCTGTGCGGTCCATTGTGCGGAGCCGTCGTTGAGCAGAATCCGTTTGCCGACAATATCGTACAGATAGAACGAACCGGAGTCGTTCAGATTCAGTCTGACTTCTGCGAGACGGCTTGCCAGATCGCCCATGGTCACGAGGAACAGGAGCTTGAAGTCCCCGCGGTCGATGAGCTGCAAGTCCGCCATGCGGATCGGCTCGCGGGTATCCGCGGGCGTGATGGTTCCGTAACGGGTTACGCCGCCGCGGACCAGAATGGGAAGCATCTGTTCCGGTTTGTCCGCGTCGATCCGGGTAATGCCGTTTACCGGGGGCAGCGGTTCGGAATGCTCGTTCCAGCGGAATGCGTTCCGCTCCGCGATTACGATTCCGCCGCGTTTGCGGAATGCTTCAACATGCCGCAGGGTCTCCGGAACGGTATAGTCCGCCGCAGGAAAGATCAGTGCCTGCACTTCGGGGCTGAGTCCGGCGGCGAGGTCTTCCTCAAATACGATCCGGACCGGGAACTGCGCATGCAGAAGCGCACCGTACCAGGCCGTCATCCGGGAATTGAATTTCCAGGTGTAGAACGGTTTCATCCGCAGGGTCGGATAGGAATAGAACACGGCGACTGTCGCCGGTTTGGTGCGGGGAAACGGCATGACGCGTTCCATGTAGGGATCGAACTCTTTCCGGAACTCCTTGAATGCGTCCAGTTCCGAAACGGGCCAGTTGTATGGATTCAGCAGAGAGGAGGATTTATAGGACGGATTGATGACATTTGCTTTCGCCTGTTCCGGTGTTCTGGCTTCCCAGGCGCGTTTGTCCCAGACATAAGTGTAGTTGGAGGAGACACCGTGAAGGAGTTCCATCCAGAGCGAGGTAATCATGTCCGCCCGGCGGCTCGGCACGCGGATGCCGTTTTCGATCCGGGTGCAGTAATGTTCGTTGTTGATGACGGGCTTTTTCCCCTGTGCGACCGCCTGATAGAAATCGCAGTTGAACCAGTGCGAGCTTCCGCCGCTCATCACCACGTTTTCCATTTCATTGCGGGCGGTGAGATCGGAATTGAATCCGTAGCGCCAGCCGCCTTCGAGCGCAAGCACGTCCAGAGCTTCCGCAATCCGGCGGTAATCCATGCCGGTATGCTGCGGCGGAAGTCCAGCAGCCTGTTCCGTGAAATAAACATTCGGACGGCGGTCGATGGTGCGGATCATCGCTGCATACCGTTTCAGAATTTCCGCGTAACGGTCGGCGGAGAACCTGCACCAGTCAGGCCAGAGTTTCCGGTACTGCTGGAAATTGGTGATGGAGGCGACCTCCCCGAAATCGTCGAAAATAGTTCCCCAGACTTTGTTTGCCGCCTGAATGGTTCCGTATTTCCGTTTCATCCGGCGGGCGAACTCCGCCGCGTTGTACCGGCACTGACAGCCGTATGCGGATTCGTTGAACAGTTCGTATGTATAGATGTTCGCACGGTTTTTCAGCGCGGTTTTCACGCCGCCTGCCATATAGTCGCGGTAATAACGGTCGCCGTCCGGGTGCTCCGGACAGAAAGGGATGAATGCGTGCCAGGAGCCGAGGCGCTGATCCAGTTCTTTCCGCTTTGCCGGATTGTCGGCACCGAGTGCTTCATGAAAACCGAATGCGAAATCCAACACCATCGGAGTGTCGCCGAACCGGTTGAAATACTCCCGGATCTGATTTTCCTGCTCCCGGTATTTTACGGAAACGGGCAGACCGTACAGCGCCGATCCGCCGTTGGTGTGCGCCGCGGAGATCTGGGCGGAATTGAATCCCATAACTTTCCAGACCTCTTTCGACGGTTCTTTCCGATAGGCAATGTGGTCGATGTTCAGCGGGTTGCTGCCCTTGCCCCAGTCTATGACGGTACGGTTGTAGATCCACGGTCCGAGGAAATAGTACGGTTTTCCGTTCAGATACCAGGTGCCGTTGCGGATTTCCGGACGGGGCTGTCCGTCTTCGGTAACGGACAGCGGCTTCCGGTAGGAGTCCCGGTACTCTTCCGCTTCCTTCGACGGGGCGAACCGGGCGTGTCCGGCTGTTTCCGTGTAGATTCCGAGCCCGGAGATGTTCAGGCTGCCCGGTGCGGGCGGTTCCGGAAACTGGACGGTAACGTTTGAAACGGTCTTTTCCCCGTCGAATGCGGTCATGGGAACTTTATATTCAAACCATCCGTCTTTCAACGGGACGATATCGGACACTGCCACCGTTTTTCTGCCGAGGCGGATTTGAACGGGAGTGTTCCGCGTCATGCGGAATTTCAGCGTCGCACGTTCCGGCGCGATTCCGGAAATGTCGTATGCGCGGTCCAGAAAATTGTTGAAAATGGAGAACCCGCCGTATTTCTTCGCATTCCTGCCGACTGTGAGGGACAGATACTGTGTTGTGCCTAATTTGTCGCGCCAGCTGCAGCCGCCCCAGATCCGGGTCTTCCAGCTTGGAGGAAGCGGATAGAACGAGACATACGCACCGTCCGGAACACTGTTTCCGACGTTGGACGTCAGCGCTTTCGGAGCCGGTTCGGAGCGCGGAACATCGGCGGGATCGACGGTCAGCACAATATCATCGAAAAACGCTTCTCCGCGGTTGCCGAACCCGTTTGCACACATCAGGGAGGCGATGATCAGAGTCGTTGATTCCGGCAGCGGCTGCTTGAGTTTCAGCAGTCCCCAGTCCGTTTGTCCGGTTGCATCGACTCCGGCGGAGACGGTGACGACTTTATCATCGGCATCCTTGATGAAGAGCGAGATACCGACCGTTCCCGGAGCGGAGGCGGAAATCTGTTTCACTCTGGCGGAGAAATAGAGCACTTTTCCGGCATACCGTTTCACTTCTTTTCCGCCGATGATGAAGCCGAGCGACGAGTTGCTGCGTCCGGAGTCGGAATCTTTCAGGTGAAGCGAGGCTGTTCCGGAGAACTTCTCTTTTGTGGAACGGGCAAACCGCTCGAACGCTTTCTGTTTTCCTTTCGGGAGACCCCACCGCCATTGGCGAGAACTCGGAAGATCATCGGAGTCGTTCCAAGTTTCAAAACCGGGATTTTCATAGAGATTTCCTGCGGAGACTCCGATGGAGAGTCCCAGCAGAATCGTTTGGAGCAGCTGTTTCATTCGTACCTCAATTCTTTCCTGTTTGTATCGGTTAAAAACTGTTTTTCTTTTCTCTGACGAAGTAAGCGGCGGAGTCCGGTTTGTTCTGCGCCTGCTCTTCCTGCTGGAGGTGAGCGGGAAGCCGTTGAAAATGAATGTGTCCGTCTGCGAGCAGAAGAGTTCCGGTTCCTGTGTGGCGGTTGGCGACTTTACAGTCGTTGGCGGTGCTGTTGTTCAGATAGGCATGTGTTCCGCTATCTGTCAGATAGACCTTTTGCGAAGGACTCCATACAAGCGAGGATTTGACCGGTTGCTGTTCCGCGGGGAGCTTGTACGCGCAGAAGCGGGTATTGGGGGTTGTGGTATAGAAATCACCGGATATGTTATAGGTCTGAATCGCTTTCATTCCTGTGTGTACTCCGGTCGGAACGAGTTCCGGTGCGTTGGGACAGCGGTAGATTTTGGTTTGGGTCGTAACGATCGCCATGTGTGTATTGGATGCGCCCGGCAGGAGATTCAAAGTCGCTGCCGGCCATCCGAGGGCAGGGTAATAACCGTCTCCGTCGGAAAGATAGACATGAATGAGGGTTCCGAGCTGCTTCAGGTTGTTTCCGCAGGTGAGCCGTTTTCCTTTTTCCCGCACAGAGTTCAGTGCAGGCAGAAGCATACCGGCAAGTATTGCAATAATTGCAATTACCACCAGAAGTTCTATGAGGGTGAATTTTTTTGATTCGCTTTTTTGTTTTTTCCGCATGTTTTTTCTCCTGTGTTTTTGTTATGGCAAAGTCCGCCATACTATATTTATACAACAAAACCTCTGAAAAGTCAATCCCCTTTTCAGAGATGATTTTTATTATTTTTATGCAGTTGATTCCCTCCGGATCAGCTTTGCGGGGAAAGTCCGGCTTTCCGGCTCTTTTCCGGAGCGGATCCGGTCCAGCATCTGCCGTGCGGCGTCGGCGCCGATCTGAAAAGAGTTTACGTCGATCGTCGTCAGAGACGGATAAAAGTAAGAACCGATTTCCATATTGTCGCATCCGGCGATCAGAATATCTTCCGGAACCCGGATACCCCGGTCGCGGAGAGCGCGGCAGACTCCCGGAGCCAGCAGATCGGAAGAGAGAAAGATCGCATCCGGCATTCCGCATCCGCTTTCCTCCAGTTTCCGGATGATGTCCGTTCCATAGCGGAGCTGCGGCAGAGTCCGGACCGTGAACGCTTCCGGCAATTCGATTCCCGCCTCTTCTGCAAGAGTATGGAACAGACGATATTTTTCATAGTTTACACCGTTGCCGCGTTCTCCCTCCAGGCCGAAGAATCCGGCATAGGCGCAGCGCCGGACACCTTTCCGGCGGAAATCCGCCAGCAGGTCCCGCATGGCACCGGAGTAATCCACCAGAATTTCCGGCGCGGAACGGTAATAACCGTCCATTCCCTCGTAAATGGAGATGACCGGAACGGACTTTGCCGCGCGGAGGATCGGATTCATCTTTTCCGGCATGGGATGCTCCAGCAGCAGGATGCCGTCGAGCCGTTCGGGCAGATTGACTTTTTTTGTGCTGTCCCGGAGGACCTGTATTTCCGTGTAGAGTCTGGAAGAGACATCCGCCGCATTGCGCAGAACGCTGCGAATTCCCGAGTAAAAAGTTCCCCAGAATGGAGCGTCTTCCATATTATACGGGCGGGATGCGTAAATCATAATATGAGGAACCGCGAGTTTTGCGGTTACGCGGGTATATTTCCCGTGCGCCATTTCCAATGCGCCGGACTGATTCAGATCCGCGAGGGCGAGAGCCACGGTGTTTTTGCTAACGGAAAACTGTTTTGCCAGCTGTTCAATGGAAGGCAGGGCTTCCCCGCAGGCATAACGCCCCTCCATGATCGCCGCGGCAATCCGTTGTCTGACCTGTTCTGTTTTTGAAATCCGTTCCGGCATTTTTGCTCCCTGTAATCAAACTCTCTGAGAGAGTTGTTTAAATTATAGTCGGTTTTCCGGAAAAGTCAATAGAGGGAATCGTATTTTTCTGAAAATATTCCGGAAAAATATGCAAAAAGATACCGTTTTCAAATTGCATATCCGGGATTTCATGCTATATCATCCCTATAAATATGATTGATAACCTGATTATGACGGGAGAATTTCATGGATACGCTTGAGCTGCTGAAAGAACTGGTTGCCATTCCCAGCGTGAATCCGCGCTGTATCCGGAGTTGATGATGTGACATATCCAGGTTGCGGTGAAGCAATCTCTGTCTTTGGGGCAATGAGTGAAGACCATACTCGCTCTGAGTTTTGCATCAGCGCCGGTCAAATTCATGCGAAGTTTCCCTTTGTATATTCCTTGTCATTGCCACAGAAGTTTCAATTTTCAACCGAACTTGAATGTATGATTGCGCATATTTTCCGTTTTGAGCACGGTACTGGCGTTCGCGATCGGCTGTAGCTGCGCAATCGAATTCAAACAGATAAAAAAAGACCTTTATGCGTTTTTAGATTATCTCCAGCATATCTTTGCTGGGAAGAGTCGGAAACGGGGCAACCGGTAGCGTCTGATACCAATACGCCACAGAAGAAATATCATCCTGCAATGGCAGATAACGGCCATCCTGATGCCATCCCAACGCCTGTATCGTCACTTTTAGTTCTTTGCGGAAACGTACAGGATCTACCACATGCCAGCGATACATTCCAAAACGCTGTTGGGAAATATAAAGCCCGTCTGGGCGTATTACCTGCGGCAAACCGGCATAAAGCGTTGTATATGATTGATATTGCTTATGGGTTTTATCTTCAAAATTATAGGAGCCGCAGAAATAGTCTTCAGTTCCGGTGCCGCATATTGTAGGAAATTCCCGGTCGTCGTCAATGAAAAATTTGATTTCACCTTCGCCCCACCAGCCGTTGTTGTTGACTCCCCATGCCAAATAGGTGCCAACATAATGGCCGTGTCCTTGTACGCCATCAAGTATGGTGTATACATCTTTGTACGGCAGCGGATTGACCCGGCGGAATTGTGCGCAGAAATAGGCACAGTTTTCCGGTACTTCAGCCAACGTGTAATCAATTTGATAATAGAGACGCATCGGTTCCGTGTCGATATTCGTCATAGTAATCCGGATTTTCCGGCGGAAAGGCATTTCCCAGTAGCAGTTGAATGCGTTTCCCGGATTGTAGCAGACCATTGCACTGTTCAGTTGCGAAAATTTTTGCGGATCGGGCCAGGCCATTGCAAAGAAGTCGCCCAGCGGCACTTCTACAGACGGAAATTCCTGATCTTCATAGTAAATACGTAAAATATAAAAACGGTTTTGCCGTCCAGCAGGTGTCATCCACATATGCTGAATTGCTCCGGCTCCGGAAATTTCAGCCAGTGTAAAACACGCTCCTGGAGCAATGTCAATGGAGGGATTCATTTTCCATCCCTGTCCCAGTTCACGGGCGCATTCTTGTCCGGTACCGGCAGTTGCCATACCGCCATTACCTGCTTCGCCGGTAAAATTTTCCGGTGAAATTGAACGGCTCTGTGCCATGGAAAGACGTGAAAGATTACCTTGATTCATGCCTAAGCCATTGATATATTGCATTTCTGGATCTCCTGTGATTAGTTGTTCATACACCATCACTTGGTTTAGAGCCTCGGAAATTTTCAATTCCGAGGCTCCAGTGATAATTTTACTTTTGATCGCGCTCAAGCAATACCGCCATTACACCACAAGGGTAACTTGCCGTATCGACCGTAAAAGTAAAACGTCCATTCTGTACGCTTCCGGGCAGTTTTCCTGCAATCGAACCATCGGTTTTAAGAGCGGTGACAGTATACTGAGCAGATGTATCAAACTCAATATCGGCAGTTCCGCGCCGCAGGAGAATTGGTAATTTCCCGTGCGCACGGTACAACGTTCTTTCCTCATTGGCGAAACAGGCTTCCGTGTTGGATATTTCGGTCAAATGTAAACAGAGGAGACGCCTGCTCTCCCGGAGTGGACGATCATCCAGAGCCATGATGGCAATGGTCTGAAACCCGGAGGCATTGCGGATCCGCATAAAGCCGTCACCGATACTGCCTTTGCTTAAAATGGCACATTCCACCTTGTTTGCTTTTACCGTAAAGGTTTTGTTTTTTGCATCCAACGAGATTTCGCCAGTGGAACTTTTGGCTGTTCGGGAACGGATCGCCTTTATCCACAATGCCGATATTCTGGCATCTTTGAGCGCCTGAGGATCGGTCCCTTGTGATGCTGGGAGCCGCCGGACTCCTGCGGGAACCGGATTGCTTCCGAAAACCGATCCGATCTGGACAATCAACCCCAACTCGGAAAATTCCGCCGGAAAATGCGACGGTAAATCTGTTGCAAAAATATTCTGCGGAATATCATAGGCATATTTTTCCGCAGCGGCACGGATATTTCCCTGCTGAAAGAGCATCGAAATGATCCGGTCCGAAAGTTGCATCAGCGGATCGTTGCACTCATTAAACGTCGTGGGGGGACGGATATTCGTGATTGAGCCACGACCGTGTGACCAGGCGAACCGATAGAGACCATCCCAATTCTGCAATGCAGCGTACGCGCCCATCAGCGGACCTCCTTCCGCCCGGAACATATTGGGACTGACGTAGTTGAATTCTGTTACAACAAAGGGTTTTCCGAATATACGGGTCGGCATAAGTTCCCGGGGCAGTCGCGCCATTCCATGAATTGCGGAAAGCTGATTCTGTGAACTGGGCAGTTTCCATGAAGCGAACGGAAAAAATGGATGATCGTGATAACTGTGATTGTCTACAAGATCGAATTTGTGACGCAGTTCAGTCAAACGCACGAACTCCGCGTGATTCAGACTTGTAAGCATGGCATTGACCCGGAGTTCATTTCTCAAGTATGCAAGCTGTTCATCAAGAACCCGACTCTGCAATTCATTGAAAAATTGGGATTGGCGATGGCTGCTTGCTGTGAAGCCCTTGTTTTTGAGCCACCGCTGATATTTTTCATCATAGACAGGTTTCATATCGGCGTGGGTATAACAAAACTCAAGGCATTCTTCGTTGACAAGATTATAGAGCCAGATGGCCGGATCGTTTCTCCACTCTTTTCCGGTATAGGGATTGCGGTGTTCAAGCAATTTTTTTACAAATGCTTTCCAGTTTTCCATTGCCGCGCGACTTACCGGCAGAAGCGGTTTCATTGCGGAAATGCCATATTTTTTACATTCGGGTATGTTATCTCCGGGTTTAAAGATGCGGCTGCAGTAAAGATCTATTGTCGTATAGAGACCTGCTTTCGCCATTGTTGCGATCAGATAATCGAGTTGGTCAAGTTTCCTGGCATCGAAAGTTAAAGAGTCATTGGCATTGGGATCAAGCAGTTCTGTATCGTAGTGATGGATTCGAATGGAGTTAAAACCGACTTGCCGCAGAGTTTGAGCCAGCGTATCGGCCTCCTTTGTGGTCAGGTAGTTTGCAGAAAAGCAGAGATTTGTACCATAAATGCGGATCCGTTTCTCTGGCGCTCCGGAAAAGCCGAGTGTGCCATCCGGGCGGCTGATGATACGTCCGTATTTTCCGGCCGGGGCATCCACAAAATGGGAGAAATCCAGAGGAGAACCGGCGACGATCCCCTTGCGAAATTCCAGCGGTCTCCACCCGTTTCCGGCTTTGATGTAAAAATCTTTGCGTGCCTGAGTGAAACGGAACGGCTGATCTGCCAGTGAGATCCCCGCAATCATCCACATGACATTGTTGTGCCGGGGATGGCGATTAAGCTCCAATTTGATTTTACGGGGATCGTTGCGTTTCAAATTAAAAGGAGCGGCATACAGCCCGACTTGGGCGCAGGGATTGACCCCTTTCCATGCAACAGCGGCATTTTTGCGGGCAGTGGGATTATGCCAGTTACCACTGTCGTCTTGAAGCGATACCGGGAATTTCTGAGTGGAGCCGTCGGCGAAAGTTACTGTAATATCCCCCAGCGGCAATTTGCTTGCTGGAGTCCAACAGGTTGCATGAAGCATGACAAGGGAACGGCCGGATGTTCCTTCAGGCAGATTCAGCGTAACGGAATAAAGCTTTACGGTACGGCCCATGACAACAGCACTTTTGCCGTTGTTTGTTTTCGGGTCGATTATGGCAAAACGGGCATTTTCTGCTTGAACTTCGGTTTTATCGAAAGAACTCAAATCGTTTTGGGGACCCTGATCGTTCCAGCCGCCTTTGCCATTATCGCCGACATCATCGGCAAAACCCATATTGGCGATACCGCGGATGTTCAGAGGAGTGCATTTTATAGTCTGCAGTGAAAGTTCCAAATCGATAACGGCGCGACTGAGCATTCCGGAGCCGGGTGTCCCGCTGAAGCGCAGTTCCACGGAATCTCCGTTCTGAAAACGGCGGTTGTCCTGACAGGAAAGATCAAATTGTCCTTTTACAGTAAGCCGGGTTCCTCCAGTAAGGTTCAGGATGACTTCCCGGGCATTGTTTTTTACTCCGGGAATACTTTTTCCGTTATATGCTTCCGGAATCGGAAAGGGTTTTTGATCAACACAGACTTCAAAAGGTCCGTTATTGACTGGCAGGGAAAGGGCGACTCCGAAGAAGGGAAGTTCTTGAATTTTTTCGAGCATAATTTCAGCACGGAACCGGTAGTTGCCGTCTCCGATTTTCCGGAGTGTAGCTGTATAGTGCAACGGTTCATGCAGCAATGTCTGGCGACCGGAGACCTTCAAAACCCCATTGCCATTATTCTCTCGGAACAAATCTCCCCGGGGCTGAGACCATTTTTTGCTGAAACAACGAAGTTCCAATGTAGCAGGACCAATCTTGATACTGCCGTTTTTCTCAAAGGACAGTTCAGTTCCGGCAAGAGAAAAACACAGTAAAAAAACTGAAAAAAAGCACAATAACCCGTTTCTTGTCATAAAATCACCTCACTCAAAAATCTCTATATGGGTTCCAATATTTGACCAAATTGAGCGAGCTGTGTCCAACTGCTGCAACATGATTATCGAAAAAGAGAACATTCACCCGGTTGCTATGCATATAGGCAACCCCTACTGCTGTTAAATATTTATTAGGGTTGTTCTTTGAAATATGCTTCCAGTGGAACGCCTGCCAATCGCTTTCCATATTGGATGCATTGTAAACCTCAATATGATGGGGCGCCTGGGGATTTCTTACCCGAGTAAATTTGTGGAAACCCCAATCCCCGGTACCATCTCCAATAAACTGCTGACTGTTTTTTGCATAGATAAAATATCTGTAAAGACCATCCTTCAAGATCCTTTCCGGTAGAGGTTTACTGGGACAAAGCATGGATTTGGGAGTTATACTCCCTGTCTCCTCATTCAAATGAGTCGCTGTCACTTTCGTAAGATTGGGATGGGAAATTCCCAAATAACTGTAAAAAGACTTGTCATAAATCCATGGGCTCCCCCCCTTGTCGTTGCTGCTGGCCCGGATGGCGAAATCATCGAAATCAGAGGAATAAAGAAGGTTGGCATTGCCGAGGGTTTTCATGTTGTTGATACAGGTGATTGCATGGGCCTTTTCCCGTGCTTTGTTCAACGCCGGCAGCAACAGTCCTGCAAGTATTGCAATAATTGCAATTACTACCAAAAGTTCTATGAGGGTGAATTTTCTTGACTTTCTTTTTTTCTTTTTCTGCATATTTTTCTCCTTATGTTTTGTTTATGGCAAACTCCGCCACATATTAATTATATTACAAAACATCTGAAAAGTCAATCCCCTTTTTTCTAGATAATTTATTTTTTTCAATCCCGGATCAACTGTTTGGCTTTACGGTTTTTCCCAGAGCGGATCCGGTCCGGCGTCAGCGCCGATCCGAAAAGAGTTTACGTTAATCGTTATCAGAGAGGAATAAGAAGCCATGCCGTTGCATCCGGATTCCTGCTGCCGGACGATCCATTCTATAAGAAGAGCTGCGGCAGAGTCTGTACCGTGATCGGGAAAATCAATAGGGGGAATCGTATTTTTCTGAAAATATTCCGGAAAAATATGCAAAAAGATACCGTTTTCAAATTGCATATCCGGGATTTCATGCTATATCATCCCTATAAATATGATTGATAACCTGATTATGACGGGAGAATTTCATGGATACGCTTGAGCTGCTGAAAGAACTGGTTGCCATTCCCAGCGTGAATCCGCGCTGTATCCGGTATCGCGACGATCTGGCGGGGGAAGCCCGCATTGCCGATTATCTCTGTTTGCTTGCCAGCCGGCACGGAATCCGGCAGAGACGGGTGGAACCGGTTGCCGGACGCCCGACGGTCATTCTTGAACTTCCCGCAAAGGACGGGAATCCGGAAGCTCCGCTTCTTGCCTGCTTCGCCCATACCGACACAGTATGGGTACCGGAAATGCCCGATCCATTCCGGGTGACGCTTCAGGAGGACGGCTGTTATCACGGCCTTGGTGTCACGGATGACAAAGGATCGCTTGCCGCGGCGCTGCTTGCACTGTTTGAACTGAAACGGCGCGGCGGGGCGGGCTGCCGGTTCGCCGTGGCCTGCACCTGTGACGAGGAGGCGGGTTTTCTCGGCGCGGAATCCATTCTTACCGATCATCTTGCTCCGGATGCGGCGATTGTCATGGAGGGAACTTCGCTGGATGTGATCACCGCCCATAAAGGAACGGTCCGCTGGAAAGTGACCACGCGCGGCGTTTCGGTTCATTCCAGTCTGGTTCCCGCAGGAGACAACGCCATTTACAAAGCGGCGCGGCTGGTGCTTGCACTGGAAGAGCTTGCAAAAGAGCTGTTTGCGCGTCCGCAGCATAAGAGACTCCGTTTTCCGACTCTGAGCGTCGGGACGATCAACGGGGGGACTCAGCCGAATTCCGTTCCCGATTTCTGCGAGATCATGCTGGACCGCCGTCTGCTGCCGCATGAAACCGTGGAGCAGGCGAGAGCGGAGGTGTGCGCGGCAATGGACGGTGTGGCGGAATACGAGATCAGCGAGCCGACCCTTTACTCCGCCGCGTTCGAGATTGATGAAAACGCTCCGTTTGTCCGGAGTATGCTGGAAGAGGCGCGCCGGATCAAGCCGGATGCTCAGATACGCGGACTGTACTGTTCGACGGAGGCGGGCAATACCGGCGGTTTCCGTATCCCGTCGGTGGTGTTCGGTCCCGGCGATGTCTCCTGCGCGCATTCCGTGCGGGAACGCATTGAATTGGCGGAGATCGACAAGGCCGCCGCGGTAATTGTCAACATGGCGGAAAAATTCTGCTGAACATACGAGGAGAGAAATTATGGTTCCAACAATCCGGGGTGCAATCACAGAGTCGTGGCGGAAAATGAAAGAGGTCCTGTTCCAGCCGTTCAGCTGGGGCGTCTGGGTGAGCCTGACGCTCGGTTTGTGGCTTGCCAGACTCGGTGAGGGCGGCTTCCGCGCCAACATCAATCTGTCCAGATCTTTTATCCGGAAGAAATTCGGGTCATTCGAGGAGTTTTCCGGAATTTTGGAACCATTCGCAAATGAACTGGGGATCAGCGGCCTTGCTCTGCTTGTTGCCATCGGCGCCGTTCTTTTTATTGTCGTGGTGGTACTTGGCTTTCTTCTGTTGTGGGTCCGCTGCCGCTCCCGGTTCATCGTGCTGGATATGCTGGTGAGGGGTGTTCACGCGGAGACGTTCGGTTCCCGCTGGGGCCGGTTCCGCCGTCAGGGGAACTCCCTGTTCTGGACGCTTCTGCTGCTGGGGGTGCTGATCTTCCTGTGCATCTGCGGCATGGCGCTTTTTGTGGTTCTGCTGCTTATTGCGCTGATAGGCGGCGGGAACAGTTTGTCCCCGGTATTTCCGCTGATCGTTGTCTGCATGGTTCCGCTCCTGCTGTTCGCGGCAGCTCTTGGGTTTTATACGTCGCTGTTTCTGGACTATTGTTCCCTGCAGATGTACCGGACCGACTGTTCCGGAATGGAGGCCTGGCAGGTGTTCAACCGGAAACTGCTGGAGCGGCCGGGAGTGTTTTTCCGGTATTGCGTCGGGCTGGTCCTGATTGCGCTGCTGATCATGGGGGCTGCGGTACTGCTTTCCTGCGCGACCTGCTGTATCGGGCTGATCTTCCTGCTGCTTCCGTTTGTTTCCACAATGGTTCTGCTTCCGGTCCTCTATGTCCGCTGGCAGTATATTCTGGAATTTTTCGACAATCCGGAAATGCTGAATCAGTGAAAACGGCCTTGCGGGAACCGTCTTTTTCCCCGGAATGAACTTTCCTGTTTGCCTGCGGTCTAAAAGTTTGTGTTTTTATTCACTTTTAAATTTGCCTTTCCCGGTTTACGGCGTAAAGTGTGAAGAACAGAAACGAAGAAAGGGCGGGGAATTATGAACGGATCGAACCAATCACAAGGAAATAGCATGCACGACAGTCTTGATTTTATGTTACCGGAAAAAATGAACATCCCGGCGCTTCCGCTGAGCGGGACACTTGTGTTTCCGTATGCGCTGACGCCGCTGGTGATCGACGGGGAATCTTCCATTCAACTGGTCACGCGGGTTGCAAACGGAACGGATAAACTGATCGCTCTGTTCCCGGAGATCCCGCCGCAGGATGAGAACGGAGTTCCGGAGATCAATGTGGACACCTTTACCATGGATGAGAAGAAACTCTCCGTGATCGGCGTTGCGGGGCGTGTCGTGAAACACGTCAAGTTCCCCGACGAGACCGACCGGGTTCTGATCCGCGGGCTCTCCCGGATCCGGTTTCTCGGATTTCATCCGGAGGACCACTCCGCCGAAGTCGAACGTCTTGTGGAAGCGGACGACGACAATGTGGAAGTTTCCGCGATGACGAAAAATGCCGTCCGGCAGTTTCAGGAGATCATTTCGTATTCTCCGAATTTTCCGGAAGAGCTCAAGATCGCGGTGCTGAATCTTCAGGACAATACCCGCATCGTTGATCTGATCGCGGACACGATCAATATATCCTATGCGGAAAAGCTGGAAATCCTTACGCTTCCGAGTCTTCAGGAGCGTCTTCAGCTGCTGACGATCCTGCTGAACCGGGAAGTCGAAGTGCTCAAGCTCGGTTCGGAGATTCAGACGCAGGTGCATAATGCGCTCGGCAAATCCCAGCGGGAATTCTTCCTGCGGGAGCAGCTGCGCACCATCAAGGAGGAACTCGGCGAGGAGTCCAAGAATCCCGACATCGTGTCGATCGAGGAACGGCTTGCCAAGCTGAATGCTCCGCCGCATGTGGTTGAGACCGTCAAAAAAGAGACGGAGCGGTTGAACATGATCCCGCAGGCGTCGGGGGAATATACGATTGCTTACAATTACATTGACTGGATTCTTTCGCTTCCGTGGCAGACCTACACCGAAGACCGGCTTGACGTCTCCGAAGCGGAACGGATTCTCAACAAGGATCATTTCGGGCTCAAAGACGTCAAGGAGCGGATTCTGGAATTCCTTTCGGTCCTGCAGCTGAAAAAAGACAAGAAGTCGCCGATCCTCTGCTTTGCGGGTCCTCCGGGAGTCGGCAAAACGTCGCTTGGAAAATCCATTGCCAATGCGATGGGGCGCAAGTTTGTACGCATGTCGCTCGGCGGGATGAAAGACGAGGCGGAGATCCGCGGACACCGCCGGACGTATCTCGGAGCTCTGCCGGGACGCATCCTGCAGGGTCTCAAAAAAGCCGGGGTTTCCAATCCCGTGTTCATGCTGGATGAGATCGACAAGATCGGTTCGGATTTCCGGGGCGATCCCGCATCCGCTCTGCTGGAGGTGCTTGATCCGCAGCAGAACAGCGCGTTCAACGATCATTTCCTGGAGCTGGATTATGACCTGAGTTCGGTGATGTTCATCGCCACGGCGAATATGCTGGACACCATTCCGCCGCCGCTGCTGGACCGGATGGATATTATTACGCTGCCGGGATATACGCCGTATGAAAAGCGGCAGATCGCCCGGAAATATCTGGTTCCGCGCCAGATGAAGGAAAACGGACTCGACGGCGTGAAGCTGACTTTCCCGCTGAAGTCGATAGACCGGATCATCAATTCCTATACGCGGGAAGCCGGGGTGCGTTCGCTGGAGCGGACAATCGGCAGTGTGCTGCGCAAGGTGGCGAAACAGGTCGTGGAAAAGAAGTTCGATCCGGTAAAGGACTCGGAGATCACGCCGGAAGATGTGCATAAATTCCTCGGAGCCCCCCGTTTCCTTGCAGACGAGGTGTCTCCGAAACCGGAAGTCGGAGTCGCCACCGGCATGGCATGGACGAGCGTCGGCGGAACCACGCTTCAGGTTGAGTCGATCCGCATGAGCGGCAAAGGGGAACTCAAGCTGACCGGATCGCTTGGCGATGTGATGAAGGAAAGCGCGCTTGCCGCATTCAGTTTCATCCGCAGCCGGGCGGATGAATTCGGCATTGATCCCGAAGTCTTCCAGAAGAACGATTTTCATATCCATGTCCCGGACGGAGCTACGCCGAAAGACGGGCCTTCCGCCGGGGTGACGCTGGCGACGGCGATCTTTTCCCTGCTGACCGGGAAGCCGGTCCGCAACGATTTTGCCATGACCGGCGAGATCACTTTGCGCGGACATGTTACGGCGGTCGGCGGCATTAAGGAAAAGGTGATCGGAGCGCTCCGTGCAGGAGTCCGCAACATCATTCTGCCGGAAGAGAACCGGAAAGATCTGGAAAACGTTCCGGACGAGGTCCGGGAAAAACTGACGTTCCATTTCGTTTCCGACGTCACCCGCGCCTGGGAACTGACGGTTGCCGGCTATAATAAGAGCGGTCATGGAAAAAACAGGAAAAAAACGGAAAAATAATGAAAACGGTATTTTGTCTTCTCTTCGCCGTATTCCTCTGCGGTGCGTTTGCCGCGGAGGGACAGCCGGATAAAGCGCTCAGCGCGGAACAGTTCGTGAACGTGGTCCGTACACCGCCCGGACGGGAAAGCTGGGGAATTCTGGAGGGAAAGGCGTCGCACCGGCGCCGGGGAGCGTCGACTGTGGAGGCGCCGATCCGGTTTTCGGTGTTGTTCACCCGTTCCCGGACGATCGCTCAGATCGTGTTCAACGGTAATGAAATTTACGATGTGGCGCAGTCTTATACTGCGCCGTTCGCATCGTCGATTGATATGCGCGAACCGGGAGGCAGGCAGAGCCTGAACGATTTCGGTTTGCGACCGGAAGATCTGACGATGAATTTCATCTTCTGGCCGTTGAAACGGGAGCTGGAGCCGGATTCCGTGCGCGGAGTCGCCTGCCGGGTGATGGTATTCGAATCGCCCGCGGGCAAAGAGAGTGTAAAAGTGTATATTGCACGGGATTACTATTCGCCGATGAAAGTGGAGTGGTTCAATGTTCCCGCGGCGAAGATTTCCGGTCGGGCATTCCGCACGTTGGAAGTGACGTCGTTCCGGAAAAGCGGAGACCTGTGGGTGGTCGGTGCGCTTTCCCTGTTCGGGCCCGGCTGGCGGACGGTGGTTGATTTTCCCGATTCAAAGGCGGGACTGACGAAAGACGGTGTGGCAAAAGAGCTGTTCCGGTGAGCAGATGGCGGATGAGGCTTTCATTTCATCGTCGCACGAGTTTGTAATCGGGATGAACCGGCACGGCGAAGTGCGGCAGTTCCGGCAGAGTATTTCCGACCGTTGGGGCGGACTTTTTCTGCTGGAGGGGGAAGGCGTGATTGCGCTCGGTGATGCCCGCCAGCCGCTTGTTCCGGGTGATTTCATCCTGTACGAGCCGTTCCATGTCCATTCGTTTGCCTCCTGTACGGTTCCGTGGACGTATTTCTGGTTTCATTTTGCAGTGCGCCCCCATGTCAGGCTCGAACGATTGACAGCCAATACCGCGATCCCTGATGTGTATCTGGCGCATTTCGACGGTGCGGAACGGGAGTTGGTCTCCCGGACCCTCCGGGAAGCTCTGGAACTCAAGCTGCAGAGCTTGCGGGGAGAGGGCGGAGCACTGTCGTTTCTGCTGATCGAAACGGTGATTCAGCGTCTCTGCGACCGTATTCAGGAGACGAACACATTGTCTGACCCGCGCATCGTGCGCGCCAGACGGCTTCTGCTGCTTGCGGACGGCTCGGATATGGAGTCGATTGCCCGTGAGTGCGGAATGTCGCATACCGCATTTTACAATCTGTTCCGCCGCAAGACAGGAAGTTCGCCCCGCGCGTTCCGGGAACGCGCCCTGATGGAACGCGCCAAGCAATATTTGGAATATACCGGTTTTTCGATGCAGGAGATCGCGATTCAGCTCGGAATGCCCGACCAGTTCTATTTTTCCGCCCGATTTAAGAAATATACGGGTCAGACCCCTTCCCGCTACCGTGCGGAAAAACGCGGTTTGTAGATCCCGCCGCCATTGCATTTCCCTGAACTCCGCCTATATTATTTGCAATATACATTAAAAAACAAGGGAGTGGAATGATGCAGGACAAACGGAATATTACTGATTCAGAAGAGGGACGCCGCGAATTTCATGCACAGGTGTCGGAGCTGCAGGAAGACAAAATGCTGAAAATCCGGCTGAGCCGGAAATGGACGTTTTGTCCGCAGGTTCCTGAAGGAGAGTGGATGGACAAGGCGGTGAACGGAATTCCGTTTGAGCTGAAAAACGGCGCCGCGGATTTGGATATACTCGCCGGGGGAAGCCCGGAAATCGGGGCGGAAGCCGTTCTTTATCAGGAGTTTGAGTCGAATGAGGAGGGAATTGCACAGCTCGGTTTCGGCTGTGACTGGTGGTGCGAGGTGTTTTGCAACGGTGTTCTCTGCAGTTCTACTTTTTCCGACGGAAACGGAAGCGATACTTTTTCTCCGGAGGACAACCCGTTTTTCCTGCCGGTCCGCAAGGGACGGAACCTGTTGGCTCTCCGGGTCCGGCGGGGGAGTCATTCCTGGATGTTTGCATTCGGTCCGGTCGAATTCCGTCTGTCGGATCTTCCGGTGATTCAGCATGGTCCGTGGCTCGGCAATCCCGATGCGGAGAGCATGAGCATCCGGTTCGTGACGGCGGGAAATATCGGTGCCGGAGTGGAGTACCGGAAACACGGCGGGAAAAGCTGGAGGCTGTTGTGGGATCACGTTCACGGGCAGATTCGCCGCAGCCGGTTTCATGTCCTGCATCTTTCCGGGCTTGAATGCGGAACCTCGTATGATTACCGCATTGTGCTGATCAACCCGCAGACGCCGGAGAAAAGGGTCCGTCCGGATGGGGACGGGTGGCATACGTTCCGCATTCCGGAGGCTGATTGCGGGAAATTCAGTTTTTTCTACACAGCAGATCTCCAGTTTCCATCGGAGCGGCAGAGTGCTGTTCTGGACTCCCTGCTGGAGGCGGCGGACGGAAGGAACTGTGATTTCTTTGTATTCGGAGGAGACATCGGGTCCAGTTTCGTGAGTGCGGCATTGTTCCGCGGAGCCATTGCCCGGATCTGTGCGTCCGGCGGAGCGGAACGCCCGCTGGTGACCGTTCGCGGGAATCATGAACTGCGGGGCGGGGAGGCGGACCGTTTTCTGGATTATTTCGGAGACCGGAACGGGCTTTCCTATGGGGTGTTCCGGTTCGGCGATACAGCGTTTCTGATCTTGGACTGCTGGGAGGACAAGCCTGCGGAGAGCGAGGGCGCCGGATATTGCAAGTATAATCTGGACGATCTGTTTCTGCAGGAGGAAAAAGAGTTTCTGGCGCGTGCGCTCGCTTCTGAAAAATGGACTTCCGCAAAACGGAGGATCGTGCTTTCCCACGGAGCGCCGTATTCCCATTTCGATTCGTGCATGACGATGCCGTTTGTCCTTCAGGAAATGACGGATCCGTACTTTGCGGGAAAAGAGCCGGTATCCCGGCTGAATCTCTGGCTTGCGGGGCACACGCACCGGTATTCCCGGAGTATTCCCGGTACGGCGGTCATTGCGGCTCCGGTTCCGCCGAAAACTCCGCATAAGGACGGAAGGGATTACTGTTACCCGGTCTTTACGGTTGCCGGACCGGATGCCGCACAGCCGATACAGGCGTCTGCGTTCCGGATTGATGCGGAGCCCGGAAAACTCGTCGTCAGTGCTTTTTCTCCGGATGGTGCCTGTTTCGAGAAAATAGAGCTTGCGGATGACGGTGCGGTTACGGAACGGATTTCCCTGCCGCATTTTGATGTTCCGGCGGATGAGAGAAAGGTGAATGATCCAAAAAATTAAAAAATACGCATTTTTATTATCTTTTAAACTTTACAAATCGGAAAAGAGAGTGTATAATCTCATGATGATCCGGTTAGGACCGGATTCTGTTCCGTTGGTTCTGTTTATGGAAGCCCTCTTGCCCGGCGGGTTTTTGTATGCGGTCTGAGCCGGCGGATGACCGTTTTCCGGATACCGGTGCGAGGTTTTGTGCCCATTCCGGAAAATACGCAAAATTTACAAGGAGACTATTATGCATGATTCAAGGAAGGATCCGGTGAGCTTGAAACCGTTACGATCCGCAAGCCTTGCCGTATCTGTTTTCCTTGCACTTGCCCCGGCTGTTTCCGGGGCGGCACAGGAAAAAAAGAGTACTCCGGCAGAGCCGAAAACAGACCCGTTGATCCAGGCGTATGCCATGAACAATTATTCCAGAGTGCGCACTCTGGGCGCGGAGCGGAAGAACGAGCCGTTGGCGGCGCTGCTTCTTTCTCTCGCAAAAGTTTATGATAAAAGTCAGAGCGAGGCCGTTACCAAGCGCGGTGTGGAGGAACTCGGACTCTATTTCGCCGATAAAAGCAAGCCGAAAGCGTTCCGTGTCCTTGCCGGACTCAGTTATGCCCGCTGTGCCCAGCTCATGCAGGACCGCAAAGATATTTACGGTAATTTTGCCGACGGGATCAACCACCGCAAAGTATATGATGAGATCCTGAAAATGGCGCCGGACAGCAAGGAGGCTGTTGCCGCTTTTCTCTACAAGAATCCGACGTCGGAGGAAATCGACGCGTATGTGCGGACTTTCACCGGCGACCGGCAGTATCTGATTCCGCTTCATTTGTACATTGCCAACAAGCTGATCCGTGAAAAACAGGATTACAAAAAGGCGGTCGGGCATTTGAAGCAGGCGTATAACAACGGGATTGTACATCCGAGCATCCGTCGCGGTATGCTCTTCCGCATCGGTTATCTTTATGATAAACGCCTGAATGACTACAAGGCGGCGGAACCCTATTATAAAGAATTTATCAAACAGTATCCCCTTTCCACGCAGGCCGTTGTGATCCAGCGCTTTATGAGAGAGAGAGGAGCGAAGTAATTATGGAAGAATCAAAGTTTCAGAAAGTGATGAACCGGATCGGCCTGATCTGCTTTCTGCTGTTTTTCTCTCTTTCCGTCATAATGGTGATCCGGAACGGATCCGTCGGTGGCGGACTGCTGTCCGGAGAAAAACGTCTGACGTTTGCACACTGGCAGCTGGAGGACGGGTTCCGGGAAGGTTATGCGGACGCCATCAAAGAGTATGAGCGGATCAAAGCAGCGGAAGGCGTTAAGGTGAAAGTGATCCAGACGACCGTCCCGGTCCGCGGATATTCCCAGTGGTTTCTGACTCAGCTGATCGGTGGGGACAGCGCGGATGTGATCGAGCTCTCCGGAAGCGATGACATCCACAATCAGTATTTCCTTCCGCTTTCGCCGTATCTTGCGGGACCGAATCCCTATAACAAGGGAACACCGCTGGAGGGGATGGCATGGCGTGACACCTTTGCCGATGACATGGTCGGGGCGCTGAACCTGACCTATTCGGAATATTTCGGCGTTTGCACATTCAGCACAACGACCCGTATGTATGTCAATGTGGATCTTTTTGAAAAGGCGAACGGACACCGGGAACTGCCGAAGACGTTGGACGAGTGGATTTTCTCCTGCCAGAAGATTCAGGAATACGGCAAAAAAGTCGGTCGTCCGCTGATCCCGATCGGGGTGCGCGGCTTTGATAAAGGGACGATCGGTCAGATGTTTGCTCATTTCAACAATATTATCAATGCCGATTATAACGATTCCGTTTCCGATTATGGCTACGGTCCCACGATTTATGAATTATATCATAAGCTCGCGATTGGTGACAAAAATCTCAATCTGGACCGTTTTCTCACACCGGTGGAGATCATGACTCAGGCCGGCAAATATTTTGCGAAAGGATTTTCCGCCATTGACCTGGAACAGACGAAGTTCCTGTTCAACTCCGGAGTCGTCGGTTACTTTATAGACGGCACTTACAATGCGTTTTCCATGGTGAACAACTCCAACTTCAAAGTGGATGTGATTCCACTTCCGCTGCTGGGGCCGAACGCCAGGTACCGCGATCTCGGCAGGATGACGGAGGTCGGAGGCGGCGGAAGCGGCCGGTTCGGCATTCCGAAGAATGTCAAGGACATTGATCTTGCTCTGGATTTCCTTAAATTCATCACGTCGTACAGAATCTCCCAGCTGACGATGGTCCGTCACAGCAAGTGGGGATCGCCGCTGAAACGCATGGATTACCGGGCGGCGTTTTCTCCGGAAATCTCGGCGATGTGCCACTGTCCGAATAAAAAGAACATGACGCAGGAACAGATTGACGAAGAGGTGGATCTCCTCGAAAAATGCCGTCCTTATGAAGGCAAGGGCTATACCTCGATCACCCAGATTTACTCCATCGGCGGAAAGACGATGAAAGAGCACATCCTTACGTTGGAAAATCTGATCATCAATCAGCCGGAAGATCCGAAGAAGATATTCTGGAACACGATTCTCAGTAAACGTCACCGTTTGCTGCAGGAACTTGACGAGGTTGTGATAACGGAGCGGCGTACGCTTTGGAATCTGGACGGCATGCGCACCACATTCGCCGTTGCCGGCCTGGAAGCCGTTTCGGCGAAAGACAAGAAAGCGTATGAGGAACGTTACAAGCTCAATATGGAAGGTATGATGAACCGTTATCATCAGCTTGATTCCCTGCTTCAGGCGATCGACGATATTCCGAATTTGAAGGAGATTGAATAAAATGGCAGTTGAAGTCCCGATGCAAAAGCTGCGGTATTACTGGCCGGTCTATCTGCTGATCGCCGTTCCGCTGCTGTTGGTTTTTGTTTTTTCCTATTACCCGATCTATAACGGATTCATCCATATTTTTTACCGTTGGAACGGAGATACGGTGGAGGAGTTCATCGGACTGGGGAATATTCTCCGCGTCATGCAGGATACCACTTTGCTGAATTCATTCGGCGTGGTTTTGATTTTTGTGATTGCAAACGTTGTGAAGATGATCCTGCCGATCATAGCTGCGGTGGTTCTTCACCATGTTATCAATGACCGGATGGGGTATCTGTACCGCGTTCTGTTTGTGATCCCGATGATCATTCCCGGCATGGTCGGTATTCTGATCTGGAAATATTTTTACGAGCCGAACAACGGGGTGCTGAACGGGATTCTCCGCAGCATGGGTTTCCTTTCCCCGACGGACAGCATTCAATGGCTTTCGGACGAACGGCTGATTCTTCCCTCGCTGATTTTCATGGGATTCCCGTGGGTCGGCGCATTCGGTGTGCTGATCTATCTTGCGGGACTCCAGAGCATTCCGGAGGATGTGTATGAGGCCGCCGAGGTCGACGGTGCGGGACCGTTCCGCATCTTCTTCCAGATTGAACTGCCGCTGATCATGACGCAGATCCGTATCAATCTGGTGCTGATGACGATTTCGACGCTTCAGGCGTGGGAGCACATCTATCTGTTCGTCGGGATCAGCGGCGGTCCGAACGGGGTCGCCACGGTGCCGGGACTGCGTATTTTCCGCGACGCCTTTTCGGAGGGGCTGTTCGGGTACGGCTGTGCGATCGGTTTTGTGATCTTCATGGTGACGCTCGCCCTGACGTATGTCAACAACCGGTTTGTCAAGGTCAACAAGTAAAAGAGGATTCCAACATGGCAAGAAAAGTCAGATCGAAAGTCGGGGAAACCGTCAAGCATCTGTTTATTATCGGAATATTGATATTCGCATTCATTCCTTTTTATCTGATGCTGAATATTTCCCTGAAGGACAACGAACAGTTTTTCCAAAATCCCTGGCTGCCGTCGCTGCCGTTCCATTGGGAGAACTATGTATACGGCTGGAACTATATCGGGATGAAGATTTTCAACACCACGTTTGTGGCGGTGACGTCGACGGTGCTTTCCATCGCGATGTCGGTTGTGGGGGCTTACTTCTTCGCCCGGTTCAAAATGCCGGGGTCGAAAGTGCTTTTTTTCATCTTCACCCTGCTGATGATGTATCCCGGTGTCGCGAACATGGTTCCGATGTTCAAACTGATCTCGTCGCTGGGAATGTACAACACCTACTGGGCGCTGATCCTCCCGGCGATTGCGGGCGGTCAGGCGTTCAATATTTACGTTCTGCGGAACTTCATCGAGGATATTCCGCAGGACCTGTTCGACGCGATCGAGATCGACGGCGGAAACGTGCTTCAGCAGATTTGGCATATCGTGGTGCCGATGTCCATGCCGATCATCGGAACGCTGGGAATTCTCAAGATCATCGGACAGTGGAACAACTTTATCGGTCCTCTGCTGTACATCCGTGACGACAGTATGCAGATGCTTTCCGTTTCCCTGCTGTATCTGGATGGCGAGTACACCAAGCAGTGGGGACAGCTGATGGCGGGATACACGGTTGCTTCGCTGCCGCTGGTGGTGATGTTCCTGTTCTGCATGAAGCTCTTTGTGCGCGGACTTTCCGCCGGAGCGATCAAAGGCTGATTCTGTTTTCCGCTCATGGCGTTACGGACCGGAGAGATTTGTTCTTTCCGGTCCGTTCTGTTTATTGGGACAGGGTTTTCTTCCGGAATTCCCGCGGGGAGACATGGTGCTTTTTTTTGAATTCCGTGGAAAAATTGAGCGCGTTGTCATAGCCGATTTTCGAGGCGATTTCCTTGATGGAAAAATCGGTCTCCAGAAGCAGACTCGCTGCGCGGCGCATCCGCATCTGCATCAGCATCCGGTACGGCGTCGTCTGAAAGTGAATATGAAAAAGATGAGTCAGGTGTGAAACGGAACACCCGTAATGTTTCGCCAGCTCCCGGAGAACGAACGGTTGGTGCAGGTTCGTTTCCATGAATGCGGTGAGCTCGGAAAGCGTATCGGGAACGGTCTCCTGCGGCAGGTTTTTCAGCAGAAGAATCAGTTCATAGGTATGCTGTTCCAGTTCCTGAAGGATTCCTTTCCGGTATTCCTGTGCACGCGATTTGAACAGGTGCAGCAGTGATTCGAATTTCTTGACATTGACGTACGGCAGATAATTTTTGCCGTCCAGTCCCGTGTGGCGGAGTATGTCGTCAAGCAGCGGTCCGCTCAGGATGAGAGAGTGCTTGAGACAGAAACCGTGCGGCCCGGTCAGGAATTCGAGGTCTCCGTCCGGACGCAGCAGGAAGAAATCGTCTTTTTCCGCGAGAAACATGGTATTGTTCTGCCGGACATAGAGCGAACCCTGCCGGATATGTTCAAGAGCGAGGAAATTGGAATTGACCCGCCGCATGTGACACTCTTTCCCGAACCGTTCTTCCCAGATGGATTCACACCAGAGCAATGCGTTTTCCGGTCGCGGCGGAAACATGGTGAGATGCCGCTGTTCGGGTTTTTTGTTCTGGAAGTGCAGGCATCCCTGTTTTTCCATCAGGAACCCGGTCGGAACCTGTTCAAAAATTGTCCGTTCTGTCAATGGTTTCATGCTGAAAAGAATATTTAAAATGTAATAAATAATATTTCCAATATAAAATATCACAGATGAAGCATTTTTCAAATGTTTTTATGCTATAATATAAAGAAGAGGCAAAATAGCAATAAGGAAAAACCATGAAAACAGTAAAATCGAAATTTATCATGAAAGGAACCGGGAAATGAGGAAAAGGAAAATATGCTGTCTGCTTGGAACGGTTCTCACGTTTCCGGCTTTTTGCGGAACCGTGCTTTCCGAGACGGATTTTACGGCAAACGGCAAGGCCGTCAATATTGATTGCCGTGCAAATGGATTTGGAACGTTTCGTGGCGTTCTGCCTGAAACATGGCGCGAAAACGGAAGTTCCTGGAAAAAGACGGAGGGGAAAAGCGAAATAGTCAGGGATCCTTCCGGAGATTATCTGAAATTCACCGTTTCCAACGGGACCCAGTTTTTTACCCGTATCCCGGTTTTGAAAAAGGGACAGCTCTACCGGGTGACCGCTGTCCTCCGGAACCGGACGGATGCCGTGGTCAACGTGGTTTTCCGCGGAGAAAAGTACAAAGTTTATGAAAGGCTTGCTATTCCTTACAGCAAAGAGTGGAAGAGCTGGACGAAGACTTTCCGTTTTGATGCAGATCGGCAGACCGATCTTTTTCTTCAGATACAAGGGAGCGGCGAGGTCGATTTGCGCAGTATCCGTCTGGAGGAAGCGGGAGAAGAGAGACCCGTGCTTCTGAATGTTGATTTTTCTGCGGCGTCGAAGCGTTCCAGCGTATCACGGACCGGACGTTTCTCCGGGATCCTGCCGGACGGATGGAACGAGGATTACACTCATTTTGCCGATGCCGCCGCCCGGTCGGACATCTTCGCGCGTGAGGGCCGGAGTGTGCTCCGGTTCCGTGTGGAAAAGGGAATGCCGCAGTTTATGGTTCCTGTCAGCGGGTTGAAACCGGAAACGTCCTATGTTCTGACCGTGACGGGGGAAAACCGTACCGGGGAACCGGTTGTTTTTGCGTTGCGGCAGATCAGCGCGCCGTACCGGATGCTTGCGGCTGCGGCGCTGGACACGAAAGACGGTTGGAGAACGCAGAAACTGATTCTGCGGACGGGTGAGAAACTTTTCGAGCCGGCAGGATTGTTTATGACGCTCCGGGGGACGGGCGAAACCGATTTCGCATCGCTCCGCCTGGAAGCTCTCCCGGAGGGGGAGACCGTGACAAAGCGTCCGGATGCCGCACTGAAGAATTTTTTCCGCAATTCCTGTTTTCCGCTCGGTCTGCAAAGCGGCTGGACACAGGAGACGATGACATTCTGGTTCAATATTGGTATGCGCGGCCGGATTTCGGCAGATCCGGCGGTTCCGGGCCCATCCGGGGAAGCCGCCCTAAAACTGGAGCCGGAGCCGGGGAAAAATATCGGCCTTTATTCGGAACCGTTCAACGTTGCCGAGCCGGATAAGATGCATACGGTATCATTCGCCGTCCGCGGCAGCGGTTCGTATCTTGCGGAAGTGATTACGGAGGACAAAACTTTGAAACGGATCACCTTTACACCGGGTACGGACTGGAAACGGATCGAAGTGCCGTTTCAGCCGCTGCCGGATGCGCCCGCATTCGGACTTCATCTGCGGGGAAACGGGACCGTCTGGCTGGATTCTTTCCGCGCGGCGCCATCCTCAGAACGCGGTTATCAGCCGATGGCGGCAAACGGAGTGGCGCTGGCGTTTCCGGAGTCGTCCGCATCGGACGCCAGAATCCATTTTCCGGATGAGAGACCCGAACTGCGCTGGCAGGTGACCGGGGATATTCTCCCCGGAACGGAACTCCGGTCGTCCGTAACGAACCTCTACAATGAAACCGTCCGGCTGGCTCCGGTTCCCGTTTCCGGGAAGAACCGTTCCGGCGTGATCAATTACGCGCTTTTCCCGAAACGCCCATACGGACAGTTCCGGGTCGAAGTCCAGCTGTTCCGCAACGGCAGCCCGGTATCTCCCGTCCACGAAATGGTTGCGACGCGGATTATCCGTCCGCGTTACTGGGGGAAGGATGCGCCGGATTCCCCGTTCGGGATTCATGTCCTGCCTCAGCCGGAGTCTCTGCTGGCGGCAAAGGCGTCCGGGGCGAACTGGGCGCGTCTTCACGATGCAGGGACAAATTTCATCGGCTGGGGGTATCTGGAGCCGGAGAAAGGAGTATGGAAATTCCGGGATGCGGAGCTGAACGCATACCGGAGCGCCGGACTCCGGCTGTTCGGACAGCTCGGAACGGCTCCGCATTGGGCAAGCCGGTATTCGAAAAGCGGGCGTACCGCAAAGGGGTATTTCGATTATTACTTTGCCCCGCTCCGGAAAGAGGAATTCGCCAACTATGCGGCGGTGGTCGCCGGGCGGTATCGCGGGATTATTGACGAGTGGTTCATCTGGAATGAACCGTGGCATGATCCTTTTTTTGCATTCGGTTACGATGAAACGGGTAAGAAAAACCATTATCGGTACTGGAGCGCTCCGGATGCTCCGGAAAAATTTGCGGAGTTGAGTGCCGCTGCGTATGCCGCTGTGAAAAAAGCGAATCCGGACGCCGTTGTCTGCGGATTCAACACCCGTGCGGGCAGCAAACAGAACTGGTCCAAAAGAGTCTACGATGCGGGCGCAATGGCGAACTGCGATGCTTTGGACTATCATTTTTATGCAGGCCGCCTGCTTGGTTATCCCGACGACGACTATGCCCGCGAGGCTTGGAAGAGCGCATTCGGGTATATCGAACGGAAAGAAGGCGGGAAGATCCGCAAGCCCATTTACATGTCCGAGGGGCAGGGATCGCCGGAAAGCGCGGGAAGCGGTGAATGCCGTTACACCGGACTGCTCAAACACACGATTCTGTGGGACGCCGGAGAAGATTATCATTGGCTGACCGACCGCAATGTACGGGTTCATCTCTCTTTGCTGGCGATTGGAGTCAAGCGTATTTTTCTCTATTCCATGCACGGAAACCGGAATTTCGTTCAGCGGGCAAGACTGCGGGTCATGGTGAATGCGGACGGCTATCCCGGTCCGATGCTGGTCGGACACTCAGCTCTGACCTCGCGTCTGGAAGATAAAAAATATGTGGGCACCCGTGTACTTGAACCCGGTTTCGGCGCATACGTCTTTTCCGACGGCAAATCGTCGGTCGCCGTTCTTTCCGGGAAAAACGGCATTTCCGGACGCCGGATTACCTCCTCCCTGCCGGGAGCCGCCGCGGCGGATCTGTATGGGAATCCGCTGTCTTTTCCGGTTGGGTACGACGGGCTGGCAATCTATGTGGAAGCACCGGTTCCGGCGAATGTCCTGAAAAATTCTCTGCAACTCAATCCGTAACAGCAAGGAAACAGTTATGAAACGGAACAACAGCAGATTCACCCTCGTAGAACTCCTCATCGTAATTGCCGTGATCGCTATCCTGATCGCCATGCTTCTGCCGGCTCTCGGGAAGGCGCGGGACAAGGCTCAGGCAATCGCCTGCATCAACAATCTGAAACAGCAGGGGCTTGCCATGCAGGGCTATGCAAATGACAACACGGACTGGATCATTCCTGCCAATGGAAACGGAAAAGGTTATACCAGTGCGGATGGAGTGTACTGGTACCGGCGTTTGCAGTATTACGGCTATACCGGGAAAAAGATAAAGAACAAACAGGAGGTGGAAACCGGGAAACGAGGAGTCTTTGTCTGTTCGGCAGACAAGGATCCCGCCAATCTGACCGAATGGAGCGTATCGGATTATCTGGGATATGTGATCAACGATAACGTTGCAACATCATTCTGGATCAATAATCCGGGGGAAACTGCCAGCGAGCTGCGGACGCAGAAAGAGCGGCTTTATACATTCGGGACGCTGGGACGGACAGTGAAGGGACTTTCCCGTTCCGTTTTGACGGTTGACGGGCGTCCCCGGCTGAATCCCGGCTCCGCTTCAACTTCTTCTTATACGGAATCGTCATATGATCCGTTCAGTCTGACTCTGCCGCAGTTCCGTGTTCCGCTCCGCCACGCGACGGGGGCGAATTTTCTGTTCGGGGACGGACACGCCGGGTGGAAAAAAGGACCCTATGCCAGTAAAAGCTCCTATCACATGCGTCTGCTTGAACCGGATCATGCGTCGGATTTCTGGTAAGAGCAGGAAAATGAAGCGGAGGGGAAAGACGGAATGGGCTTTTCCCTCCGCTCCCTGCAGTCAGGAAAGCGATTCCAGCATCCGCAGGGCGTTGTCGCGCCCGACCATGTGCAGTTCATTGTCGGAAAGAAGTTCCAGCGAGGCAAGGTGCTCCATGCATCGGCTGAGCGTGGAAGCGGAGCCGACCAGGCATTGCAGGTGCGGATTATACAGTTTTCCGTTTGGCTCAAGGATCGCATCGTTACCCATGACGGTGTAGTGTCCCGGAGCGAATCCCGTTGCGGGGGAGGCGTCGCTGACGATGATGATCTTTTCCGGGCTCTTGCAGCGGATCATGACTTTGATCACATCGGCGGGCAGGTGATGACCGTCGGCGATCAGCATTGCGGTCAGGGAGTCTTCCGCGAGACCTGCCCACACCGGATTGCGGTGACGGTCGAGCAGGTTCGGGATACCGTTGCCGAGGTGTGTCAGCATTTGCGCTCCTGCGCCGGTGGCGCGGTGGAGGTCTTTCCCCGTTGCCAGGTGATGACCGACCGATACCAGGATGCCGAGCCGTTTTGCTTCCCGGATCGCTTCTTCCGCACCGGGAACTTCCGCCGCGATCGTGATCAGACGGATGAATCCTTCCGCTGCCTGAAACAGTTCGCGGACCGCTTCCGCCGAGGGTGAACGCACCCATGCCGGATTATGCACACCGATTGCTCCCGGTTTGTCGGAAAGAAACGGACCTTCCAAATGAATTCCGGGGATCTGCCGGGAGAGTCCGCGGGCGGTGACCGCTTTCCGGATCAGTTGGAGATTGCGGCGGCAGACTTCCGGGGCGCAGGTGATGATCGTCGGAAGAAACACCGCCGTTCCCGATTCCAAAACACCGTCGGCGGCGCGCAGGAAACCGTCCGCCGATAGCGCCGGATCGGAGAAATAGACCCCGTTGTGTCCGTTGACCTGCAGATCAACCCAGCCGGGATTATTCATACCGCTGCTCCAGCAGGGAGGCGGAATTGCGGTCGAGGAACGTGGTTACGTCCGGATGGGTGCGGAGGATCGAGGCCGGACAGCGGTTCGTCAGCGGTCCTTCGAGCGCGTCGCGCACCGCTTCGGCTTTCCGCAGATCGGGAACGGTGTTGATGATTGTTTTACTTTTCAGAATCTGCTTTACTCCCATGGAAATGGCATATTCCGGAACGTCGTTCAGAGTCGGGAACCAGCCTTCGCCGAGCTGCTGGCGGCGGCATTTTTCATCCAGCCGTATGACGAGATAGGAACGTTCCGTTTCAAAATCCGCCGGCGGGTCGTTGAATGCGATATGACCGTTTTCGCCGATGCCGATGAATGCAACGTCGATCGGGTTTGCGCGGATCAGTTTTCCGAGTTCTTCGCAAACCGCTTCCGGTTCTTCCGCAGAACCGTTTACCGGATGGAATGCCGCCGGGGGAACGGGCAGTTTGGAGATGAAACGGGTCCACAGATATTTCCGGAAGCCCGCCGGGTGGTCTGCCGGGAGCCCGATGTATTCATCCAGATGAAAGATGTTGATGCGGCTCCAGTCAATTCCGGATTCCCGGAGCAGGGCATCAAGCATTTCAAACTGGCTGGCCCCGGTAGCGAGGATGATAGAGGCTTTTCCCTGCGCGGCGAGAGCTGCCCGCAGCTTTACGGCTCCGGCTTTGGCTGCTTCCATTCCGAGAACGGTTTTGTCATCGAAGATTTTTACGTTCATGATCATTCCTTTTCGATTTCACTGATGGTTACGGTTTTGCCTCCCCGGCTGCGGCTTCTGCTTGCCGCTTCGAGAAACGCGATGACTTCAAGACTTTCCGCCGGATCAATCGGGGAAATTCCGGTACGGAAGAAAGCCGCGACCGACCGGGCGAGCTGTGCTATATAGGGAATTTCCGGATTCTGAATTCCCGTCCGGTGCATTTTGTCCGTGACGAGACGCACTCCGAAATTGCTGCTGCCGACATGGTTCCCGGTCAGCTGGCCGATCCGTCCATCGGACCAGAGACCGGTAATGAGATCAAAGCGGTCCATGGATTCCGCCCGGACTTCTGTACAGCCGCGTCCGAGATACTGATAAATGATTTCCGCCGAGTGAATGCCATACCAGAAATAATCGCGGTAATCCTCCAAAAGCGCCATCGGACCGAACCCTTCAGCAGCGAGTACATGCTCATTATCGGGAAGAAGTCCGGCGATTCCGGCGGTGTAACGCATACTGGAGGCGGTCATGACGGGGACCTGTTTCCGGTTTGCAAGTTCCAGGATCTGCCGGGCGTCCCGGTAACAGCAGGCGAGAGGTTTGTCGATGAAGACCGGTTTCCCGAATTCCGCAAGGATGCGGAACTGTTCCAGATGCTGATCGCCGTCGACGCTTTCCAGCAGAAAGGCATCAAGGCCGTCAAGCTGATCGAGGGATGAGACAATTCCGGCGCCGAAACTTTCTGCTTCGCGGGTGAATTGTTCGACCCGGCTGCGGCTCATTGAGAATTTTCCGCTTCCGCCGGGATAGGCTTTTTCGATACGGATTCCGGGAATATGAAATTTGCTTTCCGGACGGTTGAAGCAGTCTCCGAATCCGGTGACATGCGAGGTGTCGAGTCCGATCAGTCCGAGTTTCAGATCAGCCATGATGTGGTTTCCCTTTCTGTTTATTATTCGATAACCGTTCGTGCCAGTGGATTCTGGCGGTGCGCTTCTTCCATGATTTGAATTTGCCGCCGAACCTGATCCAGACGGATGGCGCGTTCCGCCCGGCAGGTCAGTACATCGTAGAGATTGCCGTAAAAACCGGCGGAGAGTCCGGTGAATCCGTTGGCGTTGCTTTCCTGACTGGCAAAGTTCCAGGTCTCTTCCTGCCAGTCCAGTTTCTCCTGACAGTACTGCCGTTGATCGCTCCATGGACGCCAGAGAGTGTGGCGCGGCGCTTTTTCCGGATCGAAGTATTTCCAACGGAGTCCGTTCGGTCCGCCGGTCAGTCCGCCGTAAAGCCCCTGAATATTGTATTGATCTCCTTGCGCATATACCTGGAAAGAGCTGATCTGGATTTCGACGACCGGCATGTTTTCCCCATACAGGGTGAGCGCGCAGAAATTGTTTGCATCGCCGCCGAAGTCGAAATGCTCGGCAGCCATGCGGCAGAATACGTTCGGCGTGACGTCGCCGATTAGCGCGACTGCCTGGTCGACCGGGTGCGGTCCGGTGTTGAAAAGATTTCCGCCGCACTCTTCCTGACGGGTCTGCCAGTCCCAGCGGCGTGCATAACTGCTCCAGTTGCTCCGGATGCAGATGAGTTTACCGAGAACTCCGGAGTTCAGAATGGATTGGAGTTTCCGGAAGTAAGGGTAGAAGCGGGAGTTCTGAAAGGGAAAGAACTGTCTACCGTTCTGTTCCGCCGTCTTGAGGATCCGGTCGAATTCTGCAACGGAGGTCGCGGAGGGTTTTTCGCTCAGAACGTCCACGCCGGTCTGGAGCGCTTCCATGGAAGCCGCCCCGTGAAAACGGCTTGGAGTTGCGTTGATGAAGAGATCGAAGCCGCCCGCCGCGAGCATTTCCGTGTGATTGCGGAATGTGCGGCAGTGAAACAGCTGTTCGGCATCCTTCCGTCGTTCTTCCAGTTCATCTGCGGCGGCAGTCACCAGAAAGCGCGGATCGGTTTTCAGGTATTCCGCATGAATACCGAATCCGCTGCGTCCAAGCCCGGCGATTCCTACTCGAATTTGTCTACTCATTTTATCTCCTTCCTTTGTTTGGTGAATTTTCAGGTTCTGCCGTTGCGGAATTGCGGGAAGACCAGTTTCCCCGGTTCGTCGTCCGGAGTTCCATCCAGCATCCGGAGAAGCCGGATGACGGCTTCCTGATAAAGCGCCGTATGATCCTGCAGGAAACTGGTGACGGCAACTCCCCAGACATTCTCCGGATAATCGTTGTCAAAATCGCTGTAAAACACGTCTTCCCCCCATGATACGCCGTGTTCCGTTCCCCACCGCAGAAACGCTCCGCTCTGCGCCAGGGAGTCGCTGACTACGATCATGCGTTTTCCCCGCGTGTATTGCAAACGCTTGTTCAGGAGTGACAGTTTGTCGTTGAACTCCACCGGCATGGCAAGCAGTTCGTAAAAGCGTTCCGCTTCCCGGCAGGCATCGGTGAAGCCGTCGAACCGGTAATCGGTTGCAAGCGATTTCTGTTCATTTTGGAGAAAGACCGGGCAGGCGTCCGGCATTGCCGCGAGCCGTTCTGCAGTGATTTTGCGGTATGCTCCGCGGTGGTCCGTGGAAACATACGGAATTCCCGGAACAACACGGTTGACAAGCATCTGCGGCATTTGACTGCCGATCGCTTCAATCACCGGAAATAGCGCAGCTTCCGGCCGAACCCAGAGAAGAGCGTCGAATTTTAAAAGCCGCTTCCATTCCGATTTCCGGGAAAACTCCGAGGGCGGGAACGGTGTCAGGTCGAATAGATCGGTAAATTCATGAAAGAAATTTCCTCCGCCGATCTGGGCGACCCGGTATTTTTTTTCGATATGAGGAGCGACGAATGTTCCGGATCCTTGACGGCTGATCAGGACACCGGAGCGGATCAGTTCACGAATCGCCCGTTCCACAGTGGCGCGTGCCACTTTGAATTCTGCGATCAGTTCTGTCCGGGAAGGCAGTGCGCTTTCCGGAGTGTATACTCCGGTGTGAATCCGTTTTTCCAGTTCCCGCATGATTTTCTGAAAGGATTGTGTTTGCATGATTCAAGACCTTTGTTCTAGTTTTCTTTGTTTAAAATAATTTAACTAGTTTGGTTTTGCAAGTGGAAAACAGAGAAAAATAACGATTTTTTCCAATTTCCCTGAAATCAGGAAACGGCGGTTTGACAATTCCGGAATCCATGCTATTGTAACAACAGTCCCCCCGGTCAACGCATGGGGGAATTATGGTTTCATTTCGGAAACACGGCAATTTGAAATACCGCCTGTCGGGCAATGGCGAATCTGTTCCATTGATCCGTTTTTTTCAGCGACGGTTCCGTTTTTTCATTGTCTCTTTTTCCCGGCGGACATTTATGGTCAAAACGTCCCATCAATCCGGGATTTTTTGTGACATAATGTCTCACTTTGCGATCGGAAACATTGCCGCGGTGATTGGCAAACAATCTGCTATAACAATGTAAAAAACAAAAAAAGGAGATCACTTATGGACATGGAAAAACTTACGACGAAATCCAGAGAAGCGATGATCGCATCCCAGAGTATCGCGGCTGAATACGGCCATCAGGAAATCCGTCCGATCCATCTGCTCAAAGCTCTTGCGGATCAGGAGGGGGGGCTGATCCCGTCGCTTCTGAAAAAAATGAATGTGGATTACGGCAGACTCAGTCTTGCCATTGAACAGGAACTGCGGAGTATTCCGTCGGTCAGCGGACCGGGAGCGCAGCAGTCCTACACGTCGCGCGATTTCAGCCAGACGCTTGTCAAGGCGAAAGAGATTGCGGAACGCATGAAAGATGATTACATCAGCGTGGAACATCTGTTTCTTGCACTGATCGACACCGACAAGAAGTGCGCCGCTCTGCTCAAAGGACTTGGGGTTGATGAAAATTCCGTTCTCGCCGCGTTGAAAGCGGTACGCGGAAATCAGCGGGTGACCAATGATTCCCCCGAATCCACGTTTGAAGCGTTGGAAAAATATGGACGTGACCTGACCGCGGCTGCCGCGCAGAACAAGCTCGACCCCGTAATCGGGCGCGATGACGAGATCCGCCGTGCGATTCAGATTCTTTCGCGCCGGACGAAGAACAATCCTGTGCTGATCGGAGAACCGGGTGTCGGCAAGACCGCGATCGTGGAAGGGCTGGCGAACCGGATCATGAGCGGCGACGTGCCGGAAGGGCTCAAAGACAAGAAACTGGTTGCCCTTGACATGGGGGCGCTGATTGCCGGAGCCAAGTACCGCGGTGAATTCGAAGAGCGGTTGAAAGCCGTGCTGAAGGAAGTGACGTCCTCGGAAGGACGGATTATTCTGTTTATCGACGAGTTGCACACCGTAGTCGGGGCGGGCGCCGGAGGCGAGGGCGCAATGGATGCCGGAAATCTGCTGAAACCGCTGCTGGCGCGCGGAGAACTGCATTGTATCGGTGCGACGACACTGGACGAGTACCGGAAATATATCGAGAAAGATCCTGCTCTGGAACGCCGTTTCCAGGCCGTTCTGGTCGCTCAGCCGAGTGTGGAGGATACGATTTCCATTCTGCGCGGACTCAAGGAGCGTTACGAAGTGCATCACGGGGTCAAGATCAAGGATTCCGCGATCATCGCCGCCGCCACGCTTTCCGATAAGTATATTGCGGACCGTTTTCTGCCGGACAAGGCGATCGACCTGATCGACGAAGCTGCGGCGAAGCTGAGAACTGAGATCGATTCCTGTCCCGTGGAGATCGACGAGATCGAGCGGAAACGCATGAGAATGGAAATTGAGCTTGCCGCATTGAAAAAAGAGACGGATAACGCGTCGAAAGCGCGCCGGGAGGATCTTGAGAAGGAACTCGCCGACCTGAAAGACAAGTCCGCCGCTCTGAAAAGTGAGTGGGAGGCGGAAAAGAAATCCATCTCCGAAGTCGGAACTCTGCGCGAAAGTCTGGAGCTGGCAAAACGCAATCTGGCGAAAGCGGAACGGGAATATGACCTGAACCGCGCGGCGGAGCTGCGTCACGGAACGATTCCGGGACTCGAAAAACAAATCCGGGAACTGGAAGAGAAAGTCAGGGAGGACTCCGGCAAACGTCTGCTGAAAGAACAGGTGGATGAAGAGGATATTGCGGAGATCGTTTCCCGCTGGACTCACATCCCGGTCAGCAAGCTGGTGCAGGGCGAACGGGAAAAACTGCTTTCCCTGCCGGAAAAACTGCACGAGCGCGTTGTGGGGCAGGATGACGCCGTGACGGCTGTCGCCGATTCGGTGCTTCGTGCCCGTGCCGGACTCAAGGACCCGAAACGTCCGATCGCGTCGTTTATCTTCCTCGGCCCGACCGGAGTCGGAAAGACGGAACTTGCAAAGGCTCTGGCGGAGGATCTGTTCGACGACGAACGCGCAATGATCCGTATCGACATGTCCGAGTACATGGAGAAACACAGCGTGTCGCGTCTGGTCGGCGCACCTCCGGGATATATCGGTTACGATGAGGGCGGACAGCTTACCGAAGCGGTACGCCGCAGACCCTATTCCGTGATCCTGTTCGACGAGATTGAGAAGGCGCACCACGATGTCTTCAATATCTTTCTTCAGATTCTGGACGACGGGGCTCTGACCGATTCGCGCGGTCGGCATGTGGACTTCAAGAACACGATCATTATTATGACGTCGAATCTTGGCAGCGATATTCTGCTGGACGCCGCGTCCAAAGGAAAGCTGGAGGACGAAAAGGTCCGGGATGGCGTGATGGAATTGATGAAGCAGCATTTCCGTCCGGAGTTCCTGAACCGTATCGACGAGATCCTGATGTTCCATGCGTTGAAGCTCGAAGACATCGAACGGATTCTTGGAATTCAGATGAAGCGTTTTTCGGAACGTCTGGAAGGGCTCGGTGTGAAAGTGGAGCTCACGAAAAAGGCTTCCCAGCTGCTCGCAAAGGAAGGATACGACCCGCTTTACGGAGCGCGGCCGCTGAAACGGGTGATCGTGAAAGAAATCGAAACGCCGGTTTCAAAATTGATCGTCGGAGGGAAACTTGCCGAAGGTTCCGTGCTCAAAATTGACGCGGATAAGGAAAGTTTGAAATTTTCATATTGAAAAATCGCGTTAAGACGCTAAATTAGGGGGGTGTTGTCATGAAGGAACAAAAACACAAAAGAAGGAACAGGGCAGCTATGTCATCTGCAAAAAAAGAGAACAAACATCCCGCTCCCGCGCCGGAAGAGGCGGCGGACGGAGTTTCCGATACCGGCGTTCAGAACGAAGAACAGACGAATTTTCCGGAAGCGGAGGAACAGCAGCTTCTGGAAGACAAGCTGAAAGAGCTGGAAACAAAACTTGCGGAAGCCGAAGACAAACGGCTGAGAACCATTGCGGAGATGGATAACCTCCGCAAGCGGATGGCGAAAGAGATGGAAAATCTCCGTCTCAATGTCCTTCAGGACACGATCACGCCGTTCCTGCAGGTGTTCGATCACTTCGCAATGGCGGTTGACGCGTCGGCGAAATCCGACAATCTGAAATCTCTGTTGGACGGTATGAAGATGATTCAGGGGGAATTTGACAAAGCGTTTTCCGAGCTTGGCGTGACGAAAATCGACGCGGTCGGGCAGGATTTTGACCCGAATCTGCATGAAGCCGTTTCCCAGGAGGCTTCCGACACCGTTCCGCAGGGGAAAGTGATCCGCCAGTGGTGCTACGGCTACAAGACGCCGCTCCGGCTTCTCAAGCCCGCAATGGTGGTGGTCAGTTCCGGCCCGGAAGGCAAATAAACGTGCGCCGGAGTGCGCAATCGAGGTGACAAATGGCAGGAAACGAAGATTATTACAAAGTGCTCGGACTCACGAAATCCGCGACGTCCGATGAGATAAAGCGCGCATACCGTAAGCTTGCCGTGAAATATCATCCGGATAAGAATCCCGGAAACAAAGCGGCGGAGGAGAAGTTTAAAAAGGTCTCCGAAGCCTACGAAGTGCTCAGCGATCCGAAAAAACGCGCCGATTACGACCAGTTCGGTCCCGATATGTTCAACCGGGCGGCGGGCGGCGCGGGCGGACCCGGCGGCGGTTACTCGTATTCGGGTAATTTCCGCAATCCGAACGACCTGTTCCGCGATATTTTCGGCCAGGCGGGAACGCAGGGGATGGACGCTTCGTTTTTCGAGGATCTGCTCGGCGGAGGACGCGGAAAGCGCGGCCGTCGCTCCGCGCACGGTCAGCAGGGGGCGAATCTTCAGTATGAACTGGATGTGACGCTTGACGAGGCCTTTACCGGTGTGGACAAGCAGTTCCGTTTTTCCAAACAGACTCCGTGTACAGTCTGCGGCGGAAGCGGAGCGGACCCGGCGGCGGGGAAGACCACCTGTCCGCAGTGTCACGGAAGCGGGCAGGTGCAGGGCATTTTCGGAATGCCGCAGGCGTGCCCGCAGTGCGGCGGAAGCGGACAGATTGTAAAAGCTCCGTGCCGCGCGTGCGGCGGTCAGGGGCGCGTTCAAGCTGCGCGGGATCTCAAAGTTCATATTCCCGCGGGTGTTGACAACGGTTCCAAGCTGCGGATTCCCAAAGAAGGGGAAGCAGGTGTTCAGGGTGGAGCGCCGGGCGATCTTTATGTAATCGTCAGGCTGCTGCCGCATCCCGTGTTCAAACGGGACGGTTTGAACCTGATTTGCGAACTGCCTGTTCCGTTTGCGACCGCTGTCGGCGGCGGGATCATAGATGTTCCCACCATGACCGGCAAAGTGCGCATGAAAGTTCCCGAAGGGACGCAGAGCGGAGCGACGCTCCGGATCAAGGGGCGCGGTTTCCCCGCTTTGAAAGGCGGCGGAAAAGGAGATCAGCTGGTCAAAATTCAGGTGGAAACTCCGGTCGCGCTGACGAAACAGCAGAAGGATCTGTTGAAGTATTTCACGGATTCTCTGACGTCGGCGAATTATCCGCTTCAGCAGCGGTTTGAAGCGTCGGCGAAACAATATATGAGCTGAGTATGACAAAAAGTCAGAAAAACAACGGTCAGGACGAAGCGCTTGCGCAGAACCGCAAGGCCCGTCATGACTATGAGATCATCGACTCTCTGGAAGTGGGGATCGAGCTGGTGGGTACGGAAGTGAAAAGCTGCCGTGCCCATGCCGCGTCTTTGGCGGAGGCCTTCGCGAAGATTGAAAACGGACAGGTTTTCGTATACAGCATGCACATCGCGCCGTATGCGGAAGGGAACCGGTTCAATCATTTGCCGCTGCGGACCCGGCGTCTTCTGCTTCACAAAAAAGAGATTTTGAAGATTTCCCAGAAGGTCAAGGAGCGCGGGATCGCACTCGTGCCCCTGAAATTGTATTTGAAAAACGGACGCGTCAAAATGGAGCTTGGACTCGCCAAAGGCAAGACGTTCGGCGACAAGCGCGAGACGCTCCGTAAAAGACAGGATGAAATGGATACCCGTCGCTCGGTGGGCCGTTATTCCTGAAAAAACGGGATGGCCGGCGGTATATTCCCGGCTTCCCCATGCAAGGATTTATCATGAAGTTTTCTCCCATTTCGTTTGATCCGCAGAAGACCTGCGGAATGCCTCATGTTTTAAAAGTCGCATTTCCGCTGATCATGGCGTCTGCCGGACACGCGTTGAATCTGTTCTGTGACCGTATGATGCTGGGACGCTATTCCGCGGAGGCGGTTGCCGCCGCGATGCCGTCGGGTCTCACCAGTTTTACGATCTCCTGTATTTTTCTCGGTACTGTGGGATATGTGAATTCGTTCGTCGCCCAGTATACCGGTGCGGGCGAACAGATACGTGTCGGACTCTCCATCTGGCAGGGAGTGTTTCTTGCCTTGTTCGGAGGATTGTTCATGGCGACCGGCTGGTTCTGGGGCGGATGGCTGATGACGCAGTTCGGACACGCCGAAGCCGTGCTGCAGCAGGAGATCGTGTATTTCAAACTGCTTTCGATCTTTGCCTGGATTCCTTTGCTGATCGCCGCTTTCAGTTCTTTCTGGAGCGGACGCGGACTGACGATGACGATCATGATCGTCAACTTTATCATGGTGTTCAGCAATATTCCGTTCAACTATGCGTTCATTTACGGTAATTGGGGGGCGCCGGAGCTCGGAATCCGGGGAGCGGCTTACGGGACGATCCTGTCGGGATTGGTCGGTTTGTGTGCGTTTCTGATCCTGTTTTTCCGTCGTCGGAACCGGGAAATTTATGCAACGTGGCCGCCGCGGTTTGAAGCCGGATTGTTCGGGCGTATCATCCGTTTCGGGGCGCCGAACGGCGTTCAGCTTCTACTTGAACTTTCGTCGTTCAATATTTTTGTGATTCTGCTTGGCAACGTCGGTGGAAGCGCACTGGAAAAAATGCGGGTTCAGGAAGCGACGACGATCGCGTTTTCCCTGAATTCGATTGCGTTCATTCCGATGCTCGGTCTCGGACAGACCATTTCGATTCTGGTCGGGCAGTCGGTCGGCGCGGGGCTTCCCGCTGCGGCAAAGCGGGCGGTTGCGAACGGACGTTTTCTGGTCATGGCCTATATGACGGTCATGACGATTATTTTTGCGTTCTTTCCCGGTCCGCTGCTTTCCCTGTTCGTCCGTGCCGGCGATGCGTCGCAGGTGGTGACTATGGAACTGGCGCGCACGTTTGTGATCTTCGTTGCGATGTTCACATTTTGCGATGGCATTCAGATGCTCTATGTATCCGCGATCAAGGGCGCCGGAGATACCGCGTTCGCCATGTGGGGCAGTGCGGTTCTTTCGTGGGTGATCTGGATCATTCCGAGCCTGATCGCAATGAAATTCAATGCTCCCGTGAATTTCTACTGGGGCGTGCTGGTGTTTTACACGTTCTTCATTGCGGGAGTGTTCTACCTGCGCTTCCGTCAGGGCAAATGGCGCAAGATGTGCGTGATCGAGCGGGAGCTCGTTCCCGCGCACGAGTAAAATTACAGCAGCGGAGTCAGCAGGGCGCAGAGGTTCTCCACTGCGCGGATTGCTTTCCGTTTTGCGAGAATCTGCTCCAGTGTAATCTCGTCGGAGGCGGCGAGTTCGTTTTCCAGTTCCCGTTTCAGGGTGCCGAGGAACGGCTCGCCGCGGATTACGGCATCGAGCTCAAAGTTCAGGCGGAAACTGCGGACGTCGCAGTTGCTTGATCCCACCAGCGCCCATTCGGAGTCCACCAGCATTGCCTTGGCGTGAACGAATACCCCTTTCCGCTCAAATATCCGGACGCCGTCGCTGATCAGCGGACCGTAGAAGCTGCGCGACGCCAGTTTGACATAAAAATGATTGTTGTTCAGCGGCACGATGATCCGTACATCCACGCCGCGTGCCACAGCCATGCGCAGCGCCATCAGAAACGGTGTGTCCGGTACAAAATACGGGCTGATGATCCAGACGCTTTTCCGGGCGGTTGCAACGGCGGTGTAAAACACTTTTTCGCTTCCTTCGTAGCATTGGCCCCAGCCTGAGGCGACGAGCCGGACGGAATGGTCGCCTTTCCGTTCCACCGTCGGCAGAACGACGCTGGAAACGAGGTCCGCCGGTTTTTCTTTTGCGGCATACATCCAGTCCCGGAGAAAGAGTAGTTCCAGTTCTCCGGCGGCGGGACCTTCGATCCGGCAGTGCAGATCGTGGATTGCGCTGTCTCCGTGCCGTTTCGTCGGAACGTTTTCCGCACTGATATTGATCCCGCCGAGAAAAGCCGTTTTTCCGTCGATGACCAGCAGTTTCCGGTGGTTGCGCATCTGAATCCGCCAGCGGGTGAAACTGTTCATCAGCGAAAACGGCCGGATGCGGAATGTTTCGATACCGCGTCCGAACCGGTTGAACATACGGTAGAATGCGGAGAAGAAGCTGCCGAAGCTGTCATACAGAATCTTGACTTCGATGCCGGTTGAGGCTTTGTATTCCAGCGCCTTGAGGATGTCTCTTCCGATTTCATCATCCGCGATGATGAAACTTTGGAGGAGGATGGAGCGTTTGGCGTTGTGGATCTCCCGCAGCATTTGCGGATAGGCGGCAGTTCCGTCGCGCAGCAGGTCCACATGATTTCCCTGAATCGCGCGGGTTTCGGGAAGAATGCGGTCGAGCATCTCCGCAGAGAGGCTGCCGCCGTTTCTGATGTACGGTTTGAGTTCCGAAAAATAGCGGAACACGTTTTCGTGCGGTCTGATCTTGGAGAGAAAATCATCCGCGGAAAGCGCGACTTTTCTGCCGATGGAATCCGTGCGGCTGCGCCCGGCGAAAAAGTAGAGGAGAACGCCGAATACCGGAAATGCGGTGATCACGGTGAACCACAGCAGTGTCCGTTGCGGTTCGTCGCCCTGATTCCGCAGAATATCCGCCGCGCAGAACAGAATTGCCAGCGCAATGAGCCCGAGCCAGATGATATATGCCAGTACAATGATTCCGTGAATGTCCATCGTTTCCCCCTTGTATTCTGCAACATAACACCGGAAGTGCGCCGCGTCAAATGGAAATTGCGGATTCCGCGGAGAAAAACGGGGGTTATGTGCAGCGTTTGCGGTATTCGCGCGGAGTTTCGCCGAAATGTTTCCTGAATTGTTCCGTGAAATAGGAAGGATCCGGAAAATTCAGGCGGAGCGCGATTTCCGAAACCGGCATTTCGGAATGCAGAAGCCGGCGCGCCTCCCGCATTCGCAGATTCAGCAGATATTCGCCGGGCGGACAGGGGAATATCCGGCTCCAGTACCGGAAAAAGGTGCGCCGGGAGAATCCGTGTTTCGCCGCCAGGACGTTCAGGTCGATCCGTTCCGCATAGTGACAGCGCAGGTAAGAGGCGATCCGTTGAAGCCTTTCCGTGTAAAACGGATCCGTTTCCGGTTCTTTCCGCGGCTGTTGAAGCATGACTTCCCGGAGAAGGCAAAGCGCGAGAAAATCGATGCGGTCGATACTGCCGGGAACGGAAACTTTTTCGCAAAGAAGGTCGATTTTGTGGATCAGTTCCCGGATTTCCCCGGTGATTTCCAGAGCCCATGTGACCGGACCGCACGAGATCCCGCATTCCCCGAAACGCCCCGTCAGGGAACCGTCGTAAAGCAGAGCGAATGCCGCGCGGGGAGCGAACGGCGGAGAGTGAAAGTCGCTGCCCGGATACTTCAGATAAACGTGCGGAAACGGCATCCGTGTTTCGACGCCGTTCTGAATATCAACAGATCGGGGGTCGGGAGAGGAAAGGCGGATTGCAAACTCCATGACGTTTTCCCGTTTCCCGTTCCACGTTCCCATCGCATTGTCGTAAGAGACCAGAGCGGAGAGCGGCAGCGGAGAGTTGAGGCTCCGCGGAAGATCGTTGAGATGGATGTGATAATTTTTCATACAGATCAGTATACCACATTTTTCCCGTTTGTCAAGGAAAGATTGGCACGATTGTCATAGTTTATGGCACGGGAGCCCGCGCAAAAGGTGGAGTCCGCGTATATGTTGAGGACGTGCGCAGTGAAACGGAAAACCATCGGAGGTTGTATATGACTGTTTTGGAAAATGAATTTGTTTCTCTTGTACTGGATGAGAACGGCGGGCTGACGGAAATGAAAAACCGGAAAAGCGGGCGGCACTTGATGAATCCGCACCCGCTTCTGCGTCTGATTATTGGCGATGCCGGTTGTCTGGAGCTGGAAGCGGTTCCGGCGGGAAAACCGGATATCCGGACGTCGGGGACGGGTATGGAACTTTCGTATCCGGAGATCGAATGCGAACAGCGCGGCAGGCTTCCGGTCGGAGTCCGGCTGACCGTTGAACTTGCGGGGGATGAGGTCCGCTGGGGGATTACGCTCGACAACCGGAGTGCGGGACAGGAGATCCGGGAAGTGCATTATCCGGTGTTCGCGATCCGGGACCCCGAACCGCCGATGGCGGCGATCACATCGGAGCTCGTCAGCGAACGGATTGAGAATCTTCCGGAACAGATCCGTGCCTGTTTTACCGATTATATGGCGCCTGATCAGAAATATATCCGCTATACTCCGGCAATTTATCCGGGGCGCTCCAGTTCCATGAACTGTTTTGCGCTGGACTGGGGGGAAGACGGTTTTTATTTCGGCTGCCATGATGATTCGTTTGAGATGACGGCGCACGGCTTCGAACTGGAGAACAGGGAGTCGGTCAATATGTTCATGGTGCGTTATCCGTTTTTGAAGCCGGGCGGGGAGTGGCACGAAAACAGGATTGTAACGTCTCCTTATTCCGGAAAATGGATCGTCTGTGCGCAGAAATACCGGGCATGGGCGGATTCCTGGTTCAAAGCCCCGCGGATTCCGCCGCATGTGGCGGGGTCGGGCGGCTGGCAGCGGATCATTCTGCATCATCAGTATGGAGAATACTTTTTCCCGTATGATTCTCTGGGGCGGGCGTATGAGGATGCCGCAAAGGCGGGGATCGACACATTGTTCCTGTTCGGATGGACCGCCGAAGGAATGGATTCGGGTTATCCGTCTTATACGCCTGATCCGTCGCAGGGCGGTTTCGCCGCATTGAAAGCGGGCATCCGCGGCATTCAGGAGAAAGGCGGGAAAATCATTCTGTATTATAACGGGCAGCTCATTGATGCGGATACCGATTATTACCGCTCCGGCGAGGGACAGCGGGTTTCGATCAAACGGGCGGACGGGACCGAACACCGCGAGTTCTACAATTTCAGCAACACCGGAACATTTTTGCGGTCGTTCGGCAACAAGACGTTTGTTGTTGCGTGTCCCGCCTGCCGTTCCTGGATCGGGATTCTCAAGCGGCATATTGATTTTGCCGTGGAGCTTGGAGTGGATTCGGTGTTTTTCGATCAGCTAGGCCTGGCATCGTATCCCTGCTGTGATCCGTCGCACGGGCATCCCGTTCCGTTTACGGGACTCATGCGGAGCAAGCGGGAGATGCTCCGGGAGCTGTACGAATACGCCAAATCCAAAGATCCGGAACTGGGATTCGGGATTGAATGCACGACCGACCAGACGCTTCAGTATACGGATTTCATCCATATTTTCGGTTATCCGGCGGGAGTATGGAATCCGGACTGGCGCGCGACCGGAGCGAAGCCGCAGACCCGCTCGGCAAGTTACCTGTTCAAAGCGGCATTTCCCGAAGCGGTGATTTCCAACCGCAATATCCGTGATGATTCCGATGTGGAATTTCCGGTCAATCAGATGCTTCTGCTGGGAAGCCGGAGCGATGTGGAGATCTACCGCTGCCGGGGGACGATCGGTGCGACGCCCCGTTATCAGGCGTATCTGGGCAAGGCGAACGCTCTGCGGGAGCGGTTCGGAGAACTCCTTTATCGCGGCGTGTTTTCTGCGGACCGCTTTCACTCCCTGAGTAATTCCTGTGTGCAGACAAATTCATTCCTGCTGGGTGACGAGCTTGCAGTGATGTTGACGCAGAGCAGCCGGGACGTTCAGGAAACGGCGGTTTCCGTACCCGGATTTGAATTCATCCGTCTGGATTCGGTTTCCGGCGATGTGTCGATGCGTGACGGGATGGTTGTGATCCCGCGTCACGGGTTCGCCGTTCTGCTTTACCGGAAGGCGTGACCGGAAAATCGTATTCCGTCTCTTTTCCATATTTTCAGAGGCGGAATACGATCATTTTATCCTCATGTTTTTTACAGTTTTTCCTCATGTTTTTATGCAAAACCCCTATTGACATTTTTGATGTTTTGATTTATAATTAAAACACGGAAAATTAAAATTAGAAAAAGAAAGGATTTAATTATGAAAATCGGAATAAAAAAATTCACCATTATAGAACTTCTGATCGTGATTGCAATTGTTGCAATTCTTGCAGGAATGCTGCTGCCGGCATTGAATTCTGCACGGGAAAAAGCTCGATCAATATCCTGCGTCAACAATCAGAAACAGCTGGGAGTGCAGTTTATTTCCTACGGGAATGCCTGCAACGATCTTTTTCCGGTCAACGGTGCGGACTACAGTTGGCTCCCCTGGCTGTCCCTTACCGCGGAAAGCAATATGACGGAACGGGAGGAAGCTGCCAAAAAGATGAAATACCGGCGTTGTCCTTCCATTCCGGAAAGTACAAGCAGCGGGATCCGGTATGACTGCTACGGAATCAAGCCCGGCGTGTTCGGTGGCCCCACCGTCTGGAACAAATGGGAGATCGAATACGGCAACCGTGCCAACGTATATACAGGAGACAGGGGGACTGCCGCCGGACGATTCCTGATCGCACGGATTGTGAAGCAACCGAGCCGCTACTTTTTCCTCGGCGACAGTGCGTATTCCACAAGCAGGAAAGCCGCCTATAATTTGCCGGACTGGGGGGCGGGGAGTAACGTAAAGATCTATTTGATCCATGCCCACCGCGCCAATCTGCTTTATGTAGATGGGCATGTCGGTTCGGTTGGAAAGGAATTGGCGCCTCTGCTCCGGAGTATGATCTCTTCGAGTTTCGGTCAGGCGATCATGGATAGTTCCGGATTCCTTTATTGATTCAGGTTCATTCAGAAAAGAGAGGTGTTTGTATGAAACGATTTTTTGTCCTGACGATGCTTTTTCTCGCTGTTTCCGCTTTTCCCGGAGACGGGAAAACGGGGGTTTTTCAACTGCAGTCCAATGGATCTTTCCAAGTGGAGGATCTGACATTTTCCCTTGTTGTGCGAAATCCGAAATGGGCCTCTGCGATTCAGAGCAGCAAGACAATTCGCGCTTCTGCAGATGGTTTGCGGTCCGACCGGAATGGATTCCATCTGCAGGGGGACTTTCTGGTTCACAACGGGATATTCAAACTGGATGAGAGGTTTGCTTTCCTGCCTTCAAACCGGGCCCGTTACGAAGTGAGTTTGAATTCTGTCGAACCCGTTCCTTGCGCAGAACTCTGTCTGGAAGCTCTTCTTCCGGTTTCCCGTTTTCTTGCACGGGAGATCCGCTTTGACGGGAAAACCGTCAATTTCGGCAAAAACTATCAGGCGAAACGCTGGGTCCTGGATCTGCCGGTGAAGCAGATCGAAATTCCTCTTCAAACGGGAACTTTGCGTATGGAAGGAAATTTACGGGTTCGTCTTCAGGATAATCGCCGCTATCAGAAAAACGGCGATTGGAGTTTGCGGATTCTCCTAAATCCCCGTTCCGGAACGATTGGGGAGGCCGGTTTGAAACTGGATCTGCATTTTGTCCGTCCGTTCTCCTGCCCGCTGAGTTTTGCCGGGGCGGCAAATATGGGATTTGCGGATCCGGTGGCGGAGGACCATATCGGCGGATGGACCGATCAGGGGCCTGACAATGACCTGAAAATGTTTCCTTCAGGGAAACAGTTTTTCGCAGGGATTCCATTCCGGATTCTCCGTCCGGAGGAGAACGAAGGAAAGGCTGTTATTGCGCTCCGTGGAGAGCAGCGGCCGTATTTTCCGTCGTTTGCGGATGTCGCTGTTCCGCAGGGAACACGGGCAAAGTATCTCTGGGTTCTGCATGCGCTCGGGTGGGAACCGAAAAACCAAAGGATGGTTGGGCGAGTCTTCGTGGAGTATGAAAACGATGGATTTACGGAACGGGACGAGGAGACGTTTTCCGTCCGGAGCGGAATGGAGGTCGGCGACTTCTGGGGACCGCGCACATTGTCCCATGCATCTGTCGCCTGGAAAGGGAGAAATTCCTCGGCTGAGATTGGAATTTATGTAACACGTTTCAAATTATCGGGCAAGAAGATCCGCAGGATTCGTTTCGCCAGCGAGGGCAATGCCGCATGGCTGATCGCGGGGGCCACACTTTCCGATTCTGCCGGCAATACCGGGTCGGGCGGAATACCGGTCATCATCGGCTCCGGGCCGGAATGGATTCCGGTCGAGCGGCGGACCTCGGTGATTCCGGGAAGCATTATGGATTTTTCCGGACTTCTGCATCGTCCGGCTGGAAAATACGGCTACCTTCGGAATGTCTGCGGTCGATTTGAATTCGAGAAACGTCCCGGTGTCCATGCTCGTTTTTACGGAGTCAATATTGCGTTCATGATGAATTTCATGGATAGAGAACGGACAGATCGGCTTGTGGAACATCTTTCCCGCTCCGGCTACAATCTTCTCCGTCTTCACCATTTTGACGACCTGCTGACGGAGGCGCCGCATCGGGGCGATTCTCCATTTGTCGGAGAACGTCTGGATCGTCTGCATTATCTGATTGCCCGCTGCCGGGAAGCTGGAATCTATCTTACTCTGGATCTTTATACAATCCGGCGACCGGATGCGTCGATTTCGCATCTGATACAGGACGGAATAGTAGCCGGATCGGAATATAAAGCTCTGTTTTTCCTGGATGAAGGAGTCCGGAACGACTTTTTCACATTTTCCAGACGTCTTTTGAATACCGTCAATCCGTATACCGGTCTGGCGTTGAAGGATGATCCCGCCGTGTGTATGCTCAGCTTTCTGAACGAGGATACAATCTTTGCCACAGCGAAACGTACTTCTCGGATTGCCGCACTGTTCGAGGAGCGGTATCAGCAATATTTGAAGAGGAATCGTCTTGTCCTCACACAGAAAAACCGGGCTGCGCTTTGGCGCGCTTTTCTGTCGGATATCTATCGGAACGGTTTTTCCTCCCTGCGGAAATTTGCGAAGGAAACGGGGCTGAAAATGCCGTTGACCGATCAGAACTACTGGACCGATATCGGTACATCACTCCTCCGGAGTGAGTATGACTACATTGATAACCATTTCTACTGGGCGCATCCGTCTTTTCTCGGGAAAAACTGGCAGTTGCCTGCCCGGTTTGAAACAAAAAGCGCGATTCAGGAGTTCGCGGGAGGGGTTTCCGGACAATTTCCCTGCCGGGAATTCGGGAAACCGTATTCCGTCAGTGAATGGAACTACTGTCACCCGAACCGCTACAATCTGGAAGGCGCGTTTCTGATGGGGGCATATTCCGCTTTGCAGAACTGGGATTCCCTCTGCCGGTTTACTTTTTCCCACACGATCCGCTCTCTCGATGACAGAAAAATCGTGACAACGTTTGACATAGCGGAAGACCCGGTCCGAACGCTTTCTGAAATTGCAGCCCAACTTTTCTTCCTGCGCGGAGACGTGGCGCCTTCCAGACACAAATTTGTGATTCTGCTGGATCCGGACCACTGGAAGAATCCTTCGAACCCTTCCGGATTTCCTCTGTACCTGCGGCGTCTCGGTCTGATCGGACAAACCGGATTCCAGATTGCCGGCCCGGGCAGAAACATTGTTCTTCCGGAACAGACCTCTCTGGTGTCCGGATCGGAAACACTTCAGGAAAATTTTGCTGGAGTCTTTCCGTTTCTTTCATGGAAACTCGGAATTGCGGAAGGATTGCGGGAGATTGTCAAAGCAGGATTCCTTTCTGCGAAAGATGCAGAAAACAATCGTTTCCGCAGCGATACAGGGGAAATTCTCCTCGACAGTGAAAATACGACCTTCCTTGTTTCCACTTCTCACAGTGAAGGAATGGTTCTGGAAAAGAATCGGAGCCTGAAAGGGAATTTCGCTGAAGTACATAATCAGGATACTTTCGCAGGCGTTCTGATTGCTTCAAAAGACGGAAAATCTCTGAAGGAAAGCCGTCGGCTTCTGGTCCTTCATCTGACCCGGATAGCCAATACCGGAGAGACATATCGTGATGCTGACTGCAACATTCTGGAGTCGCGGGGAAAAAGTCCTTTACTCTTGCGCAGGGGAAAAGCACGAATGACTCTGCGGAGAGATTTTCAGGGATTTCGCCTTTATGCGGTGGATCCGAATGGAAAGCGTCTTTCAGAATGCCCGTTCCGCACAGAAAGCGGAAAAACGATCCTTGAACTGAACAACACTCGCGACGGTCGGGGTGTTCTGGCATATGAATTGATCGGAAAGGAGTTCGACTCGCAATAATTGCGCCGGTTCTGTAATGTTCCCCTTTTCCGGAACCTGAGGAGCATCTTTGATTCCGTTCGGTTTCCGGCGATGTGTCGATGCGTGACGGGATGGTTGTGATCCCGCGTCACGGGTTCGCCGTTCTGCTTTACCGGAAGGCGTGACCGGAAAATCGTATTCCGTCTCTTTTCCATATTTTCAGAGGCGGAATACGATCATTTTATCCTCATGTTTTTTACAGTTTTTCCTCATGTTTTTATGCAAAACCCCTATTGACATTTTTGATGTTTTGACTTATAATTAAACGCACGGAAAATTGAAACCGGAAAAAGAAAGGATTTTACCATGAAGACAGGAATGAAAAAATTCACCCTTGTAGAACTCCTGATCGTGATTGCGATTATTGCAATCCTTGCAGGAATGCTGCTGCCGGCATTGAACAAGGCAAGAGAGAAAGCACGGGGAGTCAGCTGTTTAAGCAATTTGAAAAATATGGGAATCTATTTTATCGGTTATTCCGATTCGTATGACGGATATTATCCGCAGATGGGTGACGGCAGCAACAATCCGAAGCGTTGGACAGAACAGCTGGCAACCACCGCCGACCTGAAATCCACGCAGAAAGGAACCGCAATCATGCGCTGTTCGCTGTTCAGCGGCTATTACAACAGTAACAGTTGGGAATATTTTACCTATACATACGGTTACAATCCGTGTTTGAGCAACGGATGGTGGAGTGCGAGCGCTTACCCGAATCTCAAGAAGATTCCGCTGCTGAAGCAGACTGCGAATGGATTCTTACCGCCTGTGACAGGGCGGCCGCAGGATATTATGGTTCTCAGCGATTCCAGAAGAAGTGAAAAAGCAAAGAATGTCCCGTATTTCCGGTTTTCCGGAGAGGCTTCCGTTTATCCGGCGCACAGCGTTCGGGCAAATTTCCTGCTGCTGGACGGACACGCCGATTCCCGTTCTCCGATCGAAATGAAACAGAAATCCGGTGTCCCGAATTATTACAACGAACTGACAGGTTCCGTTTCAACATTATAATATCGTATGGAGTCACACATGAAAAACATCTTTATTCTTTCGCTTATGGCATTGACCTGTTCCGTCATGGCTGCGGATGCCGTTTCTCTTGCCGGAAACGGTCGTTTGAATTTGAACGGTTCCCGCATGGAATGGCGGCATGCGCCGTCATGGAAACCGATCCTTCTGAAAAACGGGAAGACCGTGAAGAACGGAGATACGGAAACGGTCTCCGGAGCGGCGCGGATGAGTCCGGAACACAGCGCGGTGCTGAACGCCCGTTTGCAGAAAACCGGCGATCACCGCTGGCGTTATTCCGCGGAAATTGCGTTTGACGGAAAAACCGACTCCACAGGAATGGAGATCAAATTTCCGGTTGCGGTTCCCGTGGACATTGAGGTCAGCGGCAAGCTGTTCGCGTTGAGCGGAGAGAAGACGAAAGGGATTGTTTATTCCACGCTTCTGCATAAACGAGAGTCGTCGTTGGCGCTGGTCGCCGGAAATTCCCGGTTTACGTTTACCGGGTCGTTCCGTGTCCGGATCGTGGATGCGCGGGTGTGGAGCAAGGAACCGCTGTATTCCGTCAGCATAGTCGCGGAATTGCCGAAAGACCGGAAGAGTGCCGGACTGGAGTTTACGATTGAGGAAGAGCCGTTGAAGAGCATTCCGGTTTCCATCGCGTCCGCGGCGAACATGGGATTCCGCGACGACTCCGCCGATGACGGCAAAGGCGGCTGGACGGATCAGGGACCCGGCAACGATCTTTCCTGCATGGAACCGGGCAACGTGACCCTTACGGGGATTGAGTTCAATATTGCGGACCCAGGCAAAAGCGGAAAAAGCTGTATCGTTCTTTCCGGAGAACGGAAGTTTCCTCCGGCGGGGATCGTGAACGCCGGATCGGGAGACGGACACCGCTATCTTTATCTGCTCCATGCGGCGGCGTGGGTCCCGCCGACGAAAGAGGTCTTGGGAACGATCGTTGTTACTTATGCGGATTCAACCCGGCAGGAGATTCCGGTTCGCGCGGGGATCGACTGCGGGAACTGGTGGCGTCCGATGCTTCATTTCCTCAACGGGCAGATCGCCTGGATCGGCGAGAATGGAAGCGGAAAGGTCGGACTGTTCTCATCCGCGTTCCGTCTGAGGGGGAAGCCCGTCCGTACAGTGGAATTCCGTGCCGGAAAAGGTGTCTGGATGATCGCCGCCGCATCGTTTGCCAATATGCGGCTCGGCCGTGCGGTGGGGAAACCGTTTGTGATAACCGAAGGTTCCGCGTGGAAAAAATATGAGATTCCGCTTCATTACCGGAAAGGTTCGCCGCTTGATTTCTCTTCCCGGACTCATGCTCCTGCCGGAAAGTTCGGGCGCGTGATCATCAATCCGGACGGTCATTTCGCATTCGAAAACGCACCGGGGAAACGGATCCGTTTCTTTGGGACGAATATCTGTCAGCGTCTTGTTGCTCCGACGCACGGGGAGGCGGATGCTTTGGCGGAGCGGCTTTCCGCCGAGGGATATAATTCCATCCGTTTTCATCAGTTTGAGAAATTTATCATGGACTGGAGCGCCGGTGATACGATCAGTTTTGACAAAGTCAACCTCGACCGGTTCCATTATTTTTATGCGAAACTGCGCGAGAAAGGGATGTATATTACGACCGATGTCTATGCGACGCGTCCGATCCGTCCCGGCGACGGGATTGCCGAGTGCCGGAAGACGGATGATGACGGCTATCGTAAAGTCCTGCAGTTCTTTTCCGATTCCGCGATGGCAAACTGGAAGGAGTACGCCCGCCGAGTTTTTACGATGAAAAATCCGTATACCGGGATGAGCATGGCGGAGGATCCCGCGTTTTTTGCGGTCAATCTTGACAACGAGGCTCCGCTGTATGCGATCTGGAAAAGCAAACCGGCTCTTCTGCCGTTGATCTCCGGGCGGTATGTGCAGTGGCTGAAAGAGAAAAATCTCTATACGCCGGAACTCGCTGCGGACCGCAGTGAGATGTTTCAGAAATTTCTGGCGGAGCGGCAGACTGTCGTTATGGATGAGGAAAAGCGGTTTCTGCGGGAGGAACTCGGTGTTAAAGCGATCATCACGAACCTGAACAATGTGGCGTCGCCTTCGCTCCAGCCGTTCCGGGATACGCTTCCGCTGCTGGATCAGCACATTTATCATGATCATCCGACTTTTCCGATGAACAACTGGCAGCCGCCGGTGGCGTTCAATCAGAGCTCCGACATTGCGGGATATGCCGGTGCGATGCGCGGCTGTATGCCGGTGCGCATTCCCGGAAAACCGATGATCATAACGGAGATCAATTACTGCTATCCGAACCAGTTCCGCAGTGAGATGGGGGCGCTTGCCGGAGCGTATTCCGCTCTTCAGGACTGGGATGGATTATACCGTTTCTGCTATGAATTCCGCCGGGCGAACATTTTTCAGCCGAAAGCGCCGGGCTCGTTCAGCTCGTTTTCGGATCCTGTCGCAACGCTGACGGAGCGGATCATCTGGTTTCTGTTCGTCCGGGGGGATGTGATGCCGGCGGGGAATGCGCCGATCTGTTATACCTGGGATTCGGAGCTGTACGGCGAGCGGTTCCCCGCGGAGTTCTCCCGCCTTGGACTGATCGGCAGGATCGGTTCCGTTCCCGCCGCATCGAAAGCGGATGGCATCGTGAAAGTGAATACTGCCGTTCCGGGGTGGCGCTCCGGACTTCCTGCGGAATTCCGGAACGCTGCGGACCGGTTTGAGCGTAAAGCTCCGGTGACGAGCCTGACGGGTGAGATCACCCTGGATCCGGTCAAGGTCTGTCTGCGGGTCGTTTCCCCGCGTTCCGAGGTTCTGACTTTCCGGGATGGTTCCGCTTCCGGAAAATTCCTGCGGGTGAAAGGCGCAAATGATTTTGTCACCGTGTCGGTTCATTCCCTGGATGGGAAACCGCTTCCGGAGAGCCGTGAACTGCTGCTGTTTCATTTGACGGATTCGCTGGCTTCCGGAGCCCGGTTTCAAAGTCCCGCCCGCAATCTGCTGCTGAAAGACGGAGTGTTTCCAATGCTGATCGCCAGGGGGAAAGCGGATGTTTCACTTGCCGTGTCTGGAGACGGCTGGCTGGTCGATTCGCTGAACGCCGACGGCTCCGTGCTGGCTCCGGTCGGGGTCCGTGCGGAAGACGGCGGGATTGCGTTCTCCGTCAACACGCACGGCCCGCGCGGAACGACGATGATCTATCACATCCGCAAACGCTGATCCGGTGCGGGAGTCAGATCCCGATCAGCGTTGAGGAGGAAAGAAACGAGCGGAGCAGAGACGGTTCGTCGGCTGCAGCAACTTCCAGCCGCACCGGCTCCGGGCCGATCGTGAGGTCCGCCGTTCTCTCTTTCCGGAAAAGCGGGAGCGGCGTACCGGTATTTGACCACTCACGGAATTCAAAATCCACATCTTTCAGGAGCCAGCTGTTGCGGGCGTTATCCCAGAGGAAGAATATGGAATTTTCCCGGTTCCGGAAGATTGCCGCCTGCGGTCCCTGAGCATGACGGACGAGTTTATGAAACGTTCCTCCTGCGACAGCCGGGATCAGGCTTTTTGCCGCATGATAAGACGGTTTGGGGGAATCGTCATGGCGGGTCAGACCGAAGTGGTGTTCAAAATAGTCCGGATCGGTTCCGTCATCGTGAAAATCATACCAGAACAGACGTTGTATTTCCGGCCGGCGGAGGGCGCAGAGGCAATGCCGGGTGATGTGAGCCGCCTGCTCTGCTTCATTCAAGGCGAACCGGGGGTGTACCGGTGTTCCGATCTCTGAAAACCAGACCGGCAGCCCGGAGGCGCGGTATTGTGCGGCAAGCGACAGCAGACGGTCGATTTCGACATCGAACAGCGTTTCCGGCATATTCGGTCCGGAATACGGATGTACGTTCAGAACATCGGTGCAGGAAGACAGCCCGCTGCGGAACAGAGCTTCCAGATAGTCGAAATTGATCCGGTGTTCCCGGCAGCAGGCGATTCCGCCGTTCATCACTATTGCGGAAGGAACCGCCGTTTTGATCGCGTTGTAAGCCGCACGGAGGATTGAGATATAATGTGCGTGGTCCGGTTTCGGGTGCCAGTAGCTTTTCAGATCCGGTTCGTTCCAGATCTCCCAGGCTTCGACGGTTTCCGGGTAGCGTTTTGCCAGTCCGGCACAGAATGCCGCAAACGGTTCCGGCTCGCGCGGCGGATAAAAACGGCATCGTCCGCCGTCTGCGGCGTTACTGAGCCAGGAGGGGGTCCGCGCGATCGTTCCCAGAATCCGGATGCCGGAGTCTCCAACTGCCCGGATCAGAGGATCCATGATTTCCCAGCGGAAAACGCCGGGTTCCGGTTCCAGCTGATCCCAAAGAAAGCCGACGCGGAGCGAGCCGAACCCCGCATCGCGGATTTGCCCGATCTGCCGGATGGCATGGGCTTGCGGGATTTTGGTCAGATGGGTGCAAACTCCGAAAAAACTGCGTTCGATCATAACTTGCCTTTCCTGAACAGTGAATTATTGCAGATAAACCGGAGCTGTTCCGACCCGGATCGTTCCATTGCGGATTTCCACCGCTTCTCCCGTGACGCCGCGGGCTGTATGCAGCCCGTCGGGAAGACGCCAGTCCTGCGGCTGATCGCTCCAGACAACCAGCAGAGGAGCTTTCGGTGCGGAGAAATCGTAAATGACAACGCCGTTTTCTTCGCGCCGTTCCCGGAATACGCGTCCGGAAAGAGTCCGGGCGAGCTGATGGAATGCGAACAGAGCCGGTTTCGGTGAGAGATCGGATTTGACGAGTCCGAAATTATGCTCATTGTAGTCCGGATTGTCGCCGTCTTCCTGAAAATTATAAAAGTGGGTGAAACGGATGTCCGGCTGAGCTGCACAATAGACGAGCAGGACCGTGAGGACTTCTGCCTGCCGCCGCTCGTCGATGGTCCGCGGCAGGTCGGGAGCACCGATTTCCGTCAGATAGAACGCGGAGGAGCGGTCATTCCGTTTCGTTTGAATTCTGCGCAGACGGTTCATCATGTCGGTCATCTGTCTTTCCAGGGAGGCGTTTGTGATATCCCTGCGCATCAGCGGGTACGGATGATAGGCGATATGGTCAAATATCCGGCGGTCTCCGCTGTAAGCATACAGATCGTCAAGAAATTGTTCCGCCGCCACTTCCGGTTCCGCTACGAATTGAAACGGGACGAGCCCTGCTGTCAGAATTTCCGCATCCGGCGCTCCCCGGCGGATTGCGGCGGAAGAGGCTTCCAGCAGCCGGAAGTATTCGAAGGAGTCCGGGAACGGTTTCCAGTAGGACTTCAGGTTCGGTTCATTCCAGATTTCGAATTTCCGGCAGAAGTCGCCGTAACGGGACGCCATGCATTGCGCATAGTCCGCCCAGAGTTCCAGACGCGGGAGACGCCCTGCTTTATGGCGGATTCCCTGTCTGCCGAGCGGATCGGAGGATGCCCATTTCGGAGCGATCGCCAGCAGCATTGTCAGATCCAGCCCATGACGCCGTATCGCTCCGACTGTCCGGTCGAACAGGCGGAAATCCCGTTTGCCTTGTGTCTTTTCCAAATCTTTCCACAGGAATCCGGTCCGAATGCCGTCTGCTCCGATCCGGGCGGAGAGGCGCAGGGTCTGTTCCAGCAGTCTGTCATCCAGTCTGTTCAGGTGTGCGGCGATGCCGAACCGGGGCTTTGCGCCGGGTCTTCTTGAAAACCGGTCCGGCAGAACGCCGAATGTGAAACGGGAGGTACTGACCGCGGAGTCCGGTGTTTCCAGCTTTGCTTCCAGATCATAGAATCCTTCCGGCAGAGGATGGAGCTTTGCCGATACCGCGGCGATTCCGTTTTGGAACCGGACGGGAAGCTGCGCCGTGGCGGCGGTCTTCCGGTTGTAAGAGCGGACGGTCAGATGCAGGATTCCGCGTTCCAGCCCCATGTGTCCCGCATCGGCGATCGCAAAATGGAGAACGGGCGGATTTCCCGGAGAGAAGAGATTGCCGTCCACAGGCGTGGAAAATGTGATTTTCCGGTATTCTTCCGGTGTCGCCGGACGGAGTCGGCAGGGAGCCCGCCAGATTCCGCCGGATTGCTGCATGGCACCGTCGTGGACTCGCAGTGTCAGGGTGTGTCTGCCCGGTGTGACAAGAGCCTGCGGGATCAGATAGCGGCGGATCCCGAACGTATCGCCTTTCCAGTGCGGCGGAAAACTGCCGGTACGCCCGATCCGTTTTCTGTCCCAGTATGCCTCGTCCGCTTTGGAAATCCCGCCGATTTCAAGCATCAGATTCGTGCGGTTCAGTTCCGCCGGAATGTGAATCGTGCGGCGGTACCAGGCGAAACCTTCCAATACCGGGTATCCCTCTTTTTCCCAAAGAGCGGGAACCCGGATCGTTTTCCATTTTTCCTCCTGCGGATGATCGCCCGGCTGGAAGTCCCAGGTGCCGGAAAGGTCAATGATGCCGTGTCCGGAAGTTGTACGGCAGAGGGAAAGATCATCATACCAGACTTCGCCGGAGGATGCCAGAAACGAGATTGCCAGAGTATCGCAGACGGGAAGCCGGAATTCAAAGGAACCCGTTTTCCATACCGGACTCGCGTCAAGCCGGAGTGCTTTGTGGAAGACCGTCTGTCTGTCTTTCTTTCCGGAAAGTTCGATCACAGCCGCTTTTTCTTCGTTTCCCGTCCGGTAATTCCATTTCAGAAGATAAGTGCCCGATACAGCGGAAACCTTTTGATTGTACCCGGCTTTTGCTCCTTTGGCTGCGCGGATAAAAACACATTTTGTTCCGTTGATCCCGTTGGAGGAAAGACGCCGTTCGCTGACGGAATCGGAGCGGTACCGTGTCCATCCTTGTTCGCCGGATTCAAAAGAGGGATTTTTCAGCAGATTTTCCGTTGCGGAAAGAACCGTAACGGCTGTCAGCAGGAAAAGGAAAATCGGTTTCATCGGTTTGCCTTTCCGTCCAGAGTGTGGGTCCCGCGGAACTGCCATTTCCCAAGCATGGAAATGGAACGCAGTTCGTGTCCGGCTTCCGAGAGATGTTTCAGCAGTTCACCGGCAGCCATGACGCCGGTCAGCTCCCGGTTGAAATCAATCGCCGTCCATTCACAGGGAATTCTGCTTTTGTCGTCGGAATGCGTGACGCAGATGACAGCGAGATTGTTTCCGGGAACAATTCCCCGGAGACGGAATGCTTCGGCAGCGCCGGGCAGCAGAAGGTCATCGGCGATGAACAGCGCCTGCGGCGGCTCTTTGGCGTCCAGCATTTGCAGGACTGCATCGCGTGAGGCGGCAAACTCCGGCGCGACATGGCGTGACATCGTGTACGGCAGTTCGCAGTCGAGCAGGGCGAATTCATAGATCCGGCGGTCCAGCAGCCAGTTGTGATAGGTGTTCTGGATTCCGAGAAATGCGATCCGTCTCAAGTTTTCTTTGGCGAAACGCCGGATTCCGCGCAGCAGTGCTTCCGCTCCGTCCAGCCGGATTTCCGGTTCGTTCAGCTCTTTTTCGCCCCAGGTGGAGAGATAGACTACGGCATCCGGCTGTGTGCCGAATGCGCGTTCCGCCGCCTGACGGAACAGTCCGCTCAACGGCGCACTGACCAGATAGCCGTCCGCCGGGCAGTCCGTCAGTTCGCCGGCGATCTCCTGTTCTGTCCGCGGGACCCAGTGCGGGTTGACAAGATCATGCTCTTCCAGCCGGTGGCCTGCGTTTTCCACATATTCCCGGATCCGGCAATAGAGAGAATAGTTCTCATTTGCTCCGGTGTTATGATGAAAACCGCTCCACAGCTGGATGGTGAGCTTCTGCTGTTCCGGCAGGGAGGCAAGCGGAGAAACCTCTTCCCGGAATTCGGAGGCGGGGAACAGTTGTTCCGGGGGGAATGCCGGAGCGTCTGCCGGCACAGGAATCCGGCGGATATAGTTCCCGCTGCCGTGCCGTTTCGACAGAATGCCCCGTTCCGTCAGCAGATGAAGTGCCCGGTTGATGCATTTCGGCGTGACATTCAGCCGCTGGGCAAGTTCCCGTTCCGGATGCAGACGCATTCCGGCGCGGACGGGCGGAGCGGCGAACGTGCCGATCATTTTTTCCGCCAGAAGAGCGGAGGGACTTTGGTGTTTCATGTCGGTTCTCCCTTATTTTTTGAATTTCCATGCCCAGTTGCTGTTTACCTGCGTCGCTTTAAGCGCTGTTGAGGATGAGTGCCCATCGGCATAAAGAAAATTGTTGCGGGTTTTGTCCGAATGAAAATTTCCGCTCCGTGTGGCGTCCGTGCCGAGAGCGTTGCTGATGGTGTTGTTGTTGACCGGACGGTCGCCGATGATGATGGTCTGGGAGGGTTGGCGGATCTCTGTGAATCCGACGGAATCCCGTATTCCGCTGACGTCGTCGTTCTGTACGGCGAAGTTCAGCCCGTAACTGTTCGGAGCCGAAGTGTCTGCGCCGACACGCTGGATCCGGTCGAGCGGGCAGTGAAAATTACGGATTCTTTTCAGTTCGTTTTCCACGCCGGAAGAGCCCCAGCGCGCGCGTCCCATATACGGCATCAGAAGACGCGACCAGCGATAGTTCACATTCGTCGTTTTATGCCATACCGGAGGGCATTTCTGATTCTCATCCTGATACATTGCCCAGGTCAGTCCGAATGTTTTGAGATTGTTCAGGCAGACAACGCCGTATCCGCGTTCCCGTGCTTTGTTCAATGCCGGAAGCAGCATCCCGGCAAGGATCATGATAATCGCCAGAATTACGAGGAGTTCTATCAGGGTGAACCGTGTTTTCCGGTGGATCGGTTGAAAACGGCGTTCCGTGCGGAACAGGTGGACGGCAGACTGTTTCATAATACTTTCTCCGGGGTTAAACTTTCTTTTTTGTTTCTGTTTATTGTCGGTAAATAATAAAAATATCTTTTATAGGGATACAATAATGCAAATTGTTTCGTTTTTCAAGAGAGGGAAAGAAAAAAAATTAAATTTTTCCGGATTATAATACAATCCGCATGTCTGCATTGGTTCAGAATATAAAAAGACCGTGATGGCTGGATTGAAATCGAAGAAGAGCCTGTCCGAACGCGGACCGTGCGGTTTTCCGGTCCCTGCGCCTTTCCCGGATTCCGTTCGGAAAACAGGCGCGTTTTTTCTCCGCCGTTGAGTGTGCGGCTCCGGAGAAATGACGGATCCGCCAGTGTGTATTGTCGGAGCAAAACACATCGGGCGGATCCGTTTCTCCGGGGTCTTTTGAAAATATTTCGGCTATTTCAGCGGGAGAGGCGGTATGCCATTACTCCCTGCGGAAAATGACCGGGATCAAGGAGAAAATAAAATTTTCCGTTTCTGCGTTTTCCGGCGACTTGCCCCAGAAGTTTTCCATCGGGGCTGAGAGCATCCACCCGGTAAGAGTGTCCGGTGGCGAATTCCGCTTCCGCAGTTCCCCGGTAGATCAGGAGCGGCAGTTTTCCCCGGTGTTTCAGAACTTTCATCTCCTGATCTCCGAAATGGGCGTCGGTATTGGTGAGATTCGTCAGATGAATCACCAGTATATCGGAGCTTTCCGGCAGCGGCTTCCCATCCAGCGACATTGCGGCGGCGGTTTGGAAGCAGGTCGCTCCTTTAACCCCGAATATTCCCGCTTGAAGATCGCCGCCGGGCAGAGTGACCGATTCACTTCTGGGCGAGGTCACGGTAAAGGTTTTGCTTTTCGGGTCCAGCCGAAGCTCTTCCGTATCGCTGACGGCGATTTTATGCCGGATCAACCGTTCCCATGAGTTTTTGATGTCGGCATGGACGAGGGATTCCGGATATTTTGATTTTTTGGACAGTCCGATGACGTTCCCGGCGGGCAGACTGTCGGAGGGAGCTGAGCCGATTTGGGAAATCAGGCCGAGTTTCTGATAATCCGCCGGGAAGTCGAAAGATTCGTCCGTATCGAAGATTTCCCGGTTTACCTGCCAGACGAATTTCCGTTTTGCGGCTTTGATGTCTCCCCGCCGGAACATCAGAATGGCGATCCGGTCGGAAAGCCGTGCGAAAGGATCGTTTACTGCGTCGAATCCTTCTGCCGGGTGCTACGGATTGATGATCTTCTGTTTTCCATGACTCCATGCGAACCGGCAGAGTCCGTTCCAGTTTTGAAGAGCGGAGTATGCTCCGATCAGCGGACCGCCCTCCGCCCTGTGGCGGTTTGGAAAGCAATAGTTGAATTCGGTCACAAGAAAAGGTTTCCCGAAAATCCGGGTCGGCATTAAATCACGGGGAAGCGTTGCATACTGTTCGATGGCACAGAGTTGTGTATAGCCGAAAGGCGCCTGCCATGGTTTTTCCAAAGAGGTCGGGTGATCGAAATAAAGATGGTTGTCCACAACGTCGAATTCATTGCGCAGAAGAGTCAGCGGCGCCTCATTGATGTAATTGAGGCTGGTCAGCAGGGTTTTCATGTTCAGCTGTTCCCGGATGAAGCGGATTTGTTCCCGGTGACTGTTCTGCTGAAGTTCCTGCAGGAATTTGCGGAACGGTCTGCCGGCTTCGGTTGCCTGTGCACCGGCATAGCCGTTGGCTTCCGCCCATGTTTTGAAACGTTCGATATAAATCTGCGCGGTTTCGGGATTGATGTTCCATTGGAACGGCAAGGTGTCTTCGTTGATCAGGTTGACACAGAAGAGGGCCGGGTCCTCGCCCCAGGTGAGTCCGGTATAAGGGTTTTTATGCGTCATCCAGCGGCGGACAAACTCTTTCCAGTTGTTCCGGGCCGCTTTGCTTAACGGGGCAAGCTGTTTCATGCCGCCGCTTTCGGGAATGAGATCGCCCGGTTTGAAATTGCGGTTGGTGTTGAAATCGGTCGTGATGTAAATTCCGTTTTCTTTCATCCGGTAAAAGAGGTAATCCAACCGATCCAGCTGTTCCGGATCCAAAGTCAGGCTGTCCGGAGCATTTTTATCAAGCATTGCAGAGTCGTGATGATGAATCCTGACAAGGTTGTAGCCCTGCCGTACAAATTCATCCGCCATTCTGTCTACGGTTGCCTTATCCAGAAAATTGGCATTGAAGCAGAGATTGACACCGTAGAAACGGATTCTTTTGTCCGGAGCGTTTTCAAAAGTCAGTTTTCCATCTTTTCCTGCCTGGATAAAACCGTATTTCCCTGCGGGAGCGTCTTGAAGAAATGAGAAATCCAGAGCGCTGCCCTTTACGGTTTCTCCGTTGAACTGCAGGGGAATCCAATTTTTCCCGGCGGTGATCTTCATCTCTTTTTTTCCGGTATTATGAAACCGGACCGGCAGGTCTGTCAGTGTAACCGCCGGGATCAGCCACAACATTTTATTATCGGTGACGGTCAGACGGATGGAGCGCGGGTCATTGCGACGGAGCGGGAAACCGGATGCGTACAATCCGACCTGCGCTTTTCCATTCTTTCCCTGCCAGCTTATTTGTGCATTTGGCAGGGAATCCCGTCCCCACCAGTTTCCGATGTCCCGGCGTGCCCGGACCTCAAAGCTCTGGCGGGAACCATCCGCAAACGTTACCAGAACTTCTCCGACAGTTCCATTTCCCGAAGGCTGCCATGCTGCTGCGTGAAGCAGATTCACCGCTCCGGCGACCGTATCGGACGGCAGTTCCAGTGTGACGGATTGTTTCAGACCCGACTGTACGCTTTTTCCCAGTACGACCGCTCCGCGTTTCCCGTTTCCGGAAGGATCAATGATCCGGAAGCGGAGTGTTTCCTGTGTGATTTCTCCCGGTCGGATCATTCGCAGATCATTTTCTTTGCCCTGCCCGGTCCAGCCGGGCAGGGTGCTGTCGGGAGACCCGTCGGAAAAACTGCGGTTTGCCTCCCGGCGGATGTCCACGATTTGCGAGACTGCCGGTCTGAGTTCGAAACGGAGGGAGAGTGAGCTTTTTGTCAGTCTTCCTTTGTCGGGAGTGAACAGAAAACGGATGGAGAATGTGGGAGAACCGAATTTGCGGTTGTCCTGGATGACGGTGCGGAGAGGCGAGCCGGAGACAGTCAGAAGCCTTCCGCCGGCAAGAAGAATGGAAAATGTCCGGATGGAACGGTTGAATATGCACTGTTCCCGGTACTCCGCCGGAAATTTCACCGTTTTACCGTCGGCTGAAAATTCCCGCAGAGTGTCGGGAATTTCCATGGCGGCATGCATTGCCATGATCTGCACCGGGGAAGGGAAGTCGACACTGCAGTCTAGAGAAAACTTGTCTTTTCCCGAAGAGCGGAGCGTCTCTTTGACTGCTCCGGATACGCTGTTGATATTGAGTTTCCCCTCAAGCAGAAAGTTTCCGGCTTCCCGCTGAATTTTGCGGTTGTTCCAATTCCCGTTGAACCGGCATTTCCAGCCTGCGGTCCAGGTTTGAATCTTGAACCCGGCTTCTCCGATCCGGAACGATCCGTCATCGTTGAGCTGTACGCCGTCCGGCAGCGCCCAGACACAGGATCCCGCAGCCAGAATCGCTGCGAACGATAATTTTTTAAAGAGACTGGTTGACATCTTTTGAATCTCCGGTTTTATTTTTCATTCCATTAACGACAGCATCATTCCGTTCCGGTCGTTGAATGCACGGATCAGGTTGACACTGTTGTACAGGTTTTCTTTTGTTTCTGCGCTGACATGTCCGTCCACATAGAGACAGTTCGCTCTGTTTCCATGCTGCAGAGCCAACGCGCTCTGACTGCTGAATTTCGACGGAACGAAAGAGGGATAGCCGGCAGGGCCCTTGTCGGTCATCCGGTTTGTATCGGCGACAAGAACCATTTGACTCGGTACTTTGATCCGGATGCTGTGATAATAACAGATCCATTCATTACCCGGAGCGGTCATTACGAATTCTCCCAAACGGTCCCTTTTGCTTTTCACGTTATTTCTGTAATCCGCATCCTGCGGTTTCGGCATCCAGACCATTCCGTAGGTGTACCACTCAAGTTTGCTTGGATCGTCTTTGCTGAACGGCAGATTCGGACAGTAGGAGGCCATGCCGGCTTTATATTCAATATTGTTCTTATGAAAGGTTGTTGACGAGCAATGGCCGCCATCGGTCAGGAATCTCATCCATTGTTTTCCGCTGTGCATTACCGGGAAGTAATCGTTATTCGCTGAGGAGTAGTTCAGAAACGCCAGTCCTGTCTGTTTCAAATTGCTTTTACAAGTGCTGTCCCTTGCTTTTTCCCGTGCGGCGTTTAACGCCGGCAATAACATCCCTGCCAGGATTGCAATAATTGAAATAACGATTAAAAGTTCTATAAGAGTGAATTTTGTTGTTTGGATTTTCATGCTTTATTCTTCCTTTCAAATTCTGTCTCTTATACACAT
>URKJ01000005.1 GCA_900548385.1 uncultured bacterium
CAGCGTCAGATGTGTATAAGAGACAGATTTTATTATAGGCTGTGGTTAAATTTTTGTCAATCCCCTTTTTTGAAATTTTTTTCAAAAAAATTACCGGTTCCTGAATAAAATAAACATGACACAAAAAAAGCGGCAGAATTTCTGCCGCCGGTATCAAGTAAAAACAGTGATTTGATGTCTATTCAAGATTGACGATTGCCCAACGACCGGGATCCTCGCCTGTTCCCATTCCGGGACTGACGGCGAGATAACCTTCCCGGAATTCGCCGTCATTGTCATTCAGGATCAGATTGAAGCGGAATCCGGTGGAAATGGATTGACCAGTCATGCCAAGCGCGGAAAGGGGCAGGTGCGCTTCGTAAAAGGTCCGTTTCACTTTTTCGTCTCGCCGGACCGTCAGGCGGATCGCGCCGGTTGGATCGGGAAAACCTTCCGGGCGGTTCCAGCAGAACACCTCCGGTTTTCCGGATCGTCATTATCCTTAACGAATACCCAGGCATGGTCTTTACCGGAGTATTACGCTCTCCGACAACTCCATCCCGGAGAAGCTGTTTGCCGACAGCAGATTTTTCTGGCTGTCCGGGTAGGCGGTTTCCCGGAAAAGACGTCGTTCAGCCGTTTTTTCAAGAAACATCCGGACAGCATGCCGCCAGGCGAATACCGGAAGATTTACAACAAGACAGGTCTTCCGCCCGAAGAACGGCCGGAAGACTGGAAATGAGTTTGAAACAGATTTATTTTGAATCGGAAGATGCTTTCTTTTTTCCGACGGAACGGGCGGCGGAGCGGATCGCGGAACGGGTTGCGGTGTCGTTTGCATAATCCAAAGCGCGCTGTCCCTCATTGCTGACGATGGAAATGTCGCTGCCCTGAAGCACCAGATATTCCGCAATCTCCGGACGGGAATAGATCGCCGCCCACATCAACGGCGTATAACCGCGGTCGAGAACATCGTTGCGCGCAAGGAATTTGTAGACGCCTTCCACATTGATCAATTTTACCGTCTGGAACGCCAGTGGAAGAGTTTTGTTCAGATTGACTCCGCGCTCCGTCAGCAGTTTTACCCAGTTCAGACGGTTCCTGCTGATTGCAATCCGCATTGCCGCCTGTCCGAGCGGCTGAAATTCCCGGCTTTTGAAATCCGGAATGGCGCGCAGAAGAAATTCCACGGTGTCAGGCTGTCCGTTCTGCATCGCCGCAAGCAGCGGTGAATTTTTCAGATCAAGCGGGTCCGGTGTCAGATTCTCTTTTGTTTTTGCAAGCAGGATCAGGATTTCGCTGCCGTTTTCGGGTGCAAGTGCCGCGCAGGAGACTGTTGTACGGCCGAATTCGTCTTTTCGGGAGGCGGAAGCTCCGTGTTTCAGCAGCAGTTTTACATTGTCGACCCGTCCGAGCCGCGCGGCTTCCATCAGCGGAGTCCGTTGGTAGCGTCCCGCCGCATCCGGCTTTGCGCCCCGTTTGAGGAGCATCCGCGCGACGTCCGTTTTCGGGGATGCGACTGCCGCGTGAAGCGCCGTTTCCCCGTTCCGGTCGGTCAGATTCGGATCCGCTCCGTTTTCCAACAGGATTTCCACCAGTACCCGATCCCGTCTTGCCGCGGCGGCGATCAAATACGGAACTCCGTTCCGCATGGAGCCGTTCGGATTCACGCCGTTTTTCAATGAGGTCCGGGCGAGGGGCGCGTTGGAAAGGCGGATGGCGGTATCCATGCGGATTTCATCCCGGGTCGGCTCTTTCCGCTCCGTTTCGTGCGTTGCGGTGCAGGCGGTAAGAACCATCAGAGTAAAAACAGGCAGAAAAAACCGGATCATGACTGTTTCTCCTTTCTTGCGGAAGCGCGGAGCTGTCCGCATGCGGCGGCGGAATCGGCTCCTTTTTCCACGCGGACCGTCACTTTGACTCCCGCCGATTTCAGCGTATTCTCAAACCGTTTGATTGTCTCTTTGGAAGGACGGGTGAAGGCTCCGTTGGCTTTGTTGTAAGGGATCAGATTGACTTTTGCATCCGCTTCCTTCGCCAGTTTTGCCAGCTTGGCCGCCTGTTCGGTGGAATCGTTGATCGAATCGAGCATGACGTATTCGAAAGTCAGCAGACGGGTTGTCGCTTCCCGGTGCAGCTTGCATGCCTGAATAATGTCCCGGATGTCGCGGCGGAACTTGGTCGGGATCAGCAGAGCGCGGGTTTTGTCGTCCGGGGCGTGGAGAGAAACGGCGAGATTCCACTGTCTGCCGTGCAGGGCAAGCTGTTTGATTCCCGGCGTCCAGCCGCTGGTGGAGATTGTAACCCGGCGGGCGGCAAGCGCCACGCGTTCGGGATCGCAGATACGCTCCAGAGCGGCGATCAGATTGTCAAGATTCAGCATCGGTTCGCCGATACCCATGATCACGACGTTGTCCGGCAGGGAATTGATCTTGCGGCAGGCGCAGAAGAACTGTTCCACGATTTCGCCGGCATCAAGATTGCGGACAAATCCGCCTTTTCCGCTGGAACAGAATGCACAATGCACGGGGCAACCGACCTGGGTGCTGAGACAGAACGTCATGCGGCCGTCGGCGGCAGGGATCAGAGCGCATTCGATAAATTCGGCATCACGGAGACGCAGCAGCAGTTTGCCTGCGCCGTCGGCGGAAAAATGTTCCTCGGCGACCGTCACGGTGTTGCAGAGAAAGCTGTCGCGCAGTTTCTGACGCGCCGTCTGGGAGAGGTCGGTCATGGAATCCGGATCAACGGTCCAGCGTTTGGAGACCCAGCGTTCGATCTGTTTTGCGCGGTAGGATTCGATGGCGTTGTTTTTCGCAAACGCAGCAAGTTCGTCTGCGGAAGCCATGACGAGATAAGGCAGTTTTTCAGTTGTCATAATTCAGTGTCCTGTCTGAGTTCGCCTTTCCAGAGGTTCAGGCGTTGGTGTCTGTATTCCCGGCTGAGGAGATTTCTCCAGGCACGGTCCGGCACGATCGGCACTTCCGGTGCCAGTACATAGATCGTTTTTTCTTCAGACGGCAGTTCGGCAACGGATTTGAACGTCACGATTCTGCCGCCCATGTAGTGGCCCTCCGCATAAAGTCCGCGCAGAGCCGAAGATTTGTAAATGGTTAATCCGGCGGTATCCGTATCCAACGACCGGCGCAGATCAAGCCCGATGTCCCGGCGTTCACGGGATGTTGCCTTGTAAGGAATCATCACTCCCCAGTTAAGCAGAACCCCGGCAAGCATGATCTGAAGAACGACGCGCCAGACGGGTACGCCTTTGCGTCTTGTCTGCACCAGAGTCAGAAGAGCCAGCAGAAACGCTCCGGCGCAGTAGGAGACGGCAAGGATAAACCGGACCGCCTCATGGCGGTAGGTAAATCGCGACACATCAAGCGAAAAACGGCGGAGTATCTCGTCCGATGAAAAATAGAACAGAAGCGCCGCTGCGGAACATGCCAGCATCGCCCATGCCGCGACTTTGAAGAATGTCAGATAACGCGCTCCGTAACGGCGAACCGCGATCCAGTAGTTGAGTCCGATCAGCACCGAAAGCGGCGGAACGAGCACCGCGATTTCCCGGCCTTCCGTTCCGGGCGTCAGCCAGAGAATGCACAGCAGAACCGTAAACAGAGTCCGCAGATACCTGCAAAGCAGAGGATTTTTGTCCAGCGTGATGATCGCCGGACAGAACGGCGCCCACAGGAACAGACTCCAGGGGAACAGGCGGACAAGCACATCAAACGGGAATGTCACCAACTGAAGCAGGTATTCGCCGATGGAGAGAGCGGGGGCCGCCTCCGGGCGGAACGCTCCCGCATATCCGGCGTACCATCGCGGCAGTCCCCACAGACAGATAAACAGCAGGATCAGCAGCACCGCGGCTGCGAATCCGTAGCCGCGCGGTTTGCTCAACAGCGAAAGCGGACGCCGCAGAAACAGCATGGGAACAATCGTCAGCACAAGAGCCTGCCAGCCTCCGGAATAGAACGTCAGCCCCGCCAGAAAAGCGCTGGCGATCCATGCAAGATTCCAGCGGCCGCGCCAAACGGCGAAGTCGAACCAGACCATCCAGCAGGCAAAAATTCCGAGCACCGTAAGAAAAAACGGATTGCCTTCAAACACTTTATCCACGATGACCAGCGAACTGAGCATGACAGCCGCTCCGGCTGCTGCCGCCTGAAGCCCGGCTGCCCGGTAACAGCTGATAAAGACGATCCCGCAGAGAATCAGCAGTGCGGCGCCCGGAACGATCCGCAGACAGAGTTCCATTCCGAACCCTGCCAGCGAGAGCCCTTTCACCAGCAGCGGATACAGGGGATAACTGCCGGGAACGATCACCCCGTGCAGTTTCAGAAGCGGCGGAAATGAATCAAGCTCCGCGGTCATTGCCGCATAAGCGCCTTCCCCCCAGAACAGATCGCGCAACTCCAGCAGCCACGGCGAAACCACAAAAAGAAACGAAACACCGAGCAGGAGCAGTGTGGGGATCAGAGAAATTTTCCGTTCTTCATAAATCATGGCGGTTAACGGCGCGGTTCGATCTGTCCTTTGGAACCGACGCGCGGCGTTTCCGTCCGGTCCAACCGCTCCATCAGGGACGATGTTCCCGTTGCGCGGATCAGCACGTCAAACGTCGCTTCCGGAGCGGAACCGACTTCCCACGGACGGCGGTATTCCATTTTGATCCCTGTTTCACCGGGACCGACCACCGCAAACGAATAGACTTTGACGACCGGAGCGCCGACGGTTCCCCGGCTTTTCTCCGGAGTCTCGTACCGGTTTTCCACTTCGCGCAGAATTCCCATATCCGGCAGTTTGCTGCTCCAGAGATAGCCGGTTGACGGATTGGAGGGAAGACGCAGGGTGATGGTGTCACCGACTTCCACATCAAGTGTTCTGCCGGAATCCTTTTCCGTCAGGACAAGACGGTTTCCGGAACTGAACAGCGCACAGGAGGAACAACATACCGCAAGCGCCAGCGCGGCAGCGGTTTGAACAGCGGTACGTATCATTCTTTGCTCTCCGGGACAAGGTGGTTCTGTACATAATCGGCGATGGCGCTTTCCAGCGGCCGGGCGCCGCAGCCCGTTCCGAGCGCATTGAATTTTGTCATATCCGCGCGGGTGAAATACTGATATTTGCCTTTGAGGGTGTCGGGCATGTCGATGTAACGGATGTCCGGCGTTTTATCAAGCGCTTTGAATACGGCGCCGACCAGAGCATTCCATGTTTCCGCCCGTCCGCTGCCGATGTTGTAAATGCCTTTCACATTGCGCTCCATCAGTGCAAGAATCATGGCGGCAACGTCTTTAACGTAGATAAAATCGCGTTTCTGTTCACCGTCGGCGTACTCCGGGCGTTCCGAGCGGAAGAGTTCCACATAGCCGCGTTCGGAGATCTGTTCAAACGACCGGAGCACCATGCTGCGCATTCCGCCCTTGTGTTTCTCATTCGGCCCGAACACGTTGGTGAATTTCATGCCGGTGATGGAGCGCAGAATGCCGGTCCGTTTCGCCCAGAGATCGAACATCAGTTTGGAATAGCCGTACATATTCAGCGGACGGAGTTCATCCATTTTCTCTTCATTATCCACATAACCGCGTTCACCCGCTCCGTAAGTTGCGGCGCTGGATGCATAAAGAAACCGGATCTGATGCGATACGGAAAACGCGGCAAGCTCTTTTGTCACGTTGAAATTATTGTCGGCAAGATAACTGGCATCCCGTTCCGTTGTGGAGGAACAGGCCCCCATGTGAATGATCGCCTTGAAGCCCGCATCGTTGAATTTTCCTTCGTAAAGAAGACGGCGGAACAGATCCTTTTCCAGATAATCCGTGAATTTGAGACTCCGCAGGTTCTTCCATTTTTCCGATGTTCCGAGATGATCGACCAACAGGATATCGGTCTCTCCCGCCTGATTCAATGCGGAAACCACGGTTCCGCCGATGAGTCCCGCCGCTCCGGTTACAATGTATTTCATAATTTCACCACCATCCGTCTGTAAAAACTGATTTGTCCCGTCGATCGTAAATCTGCTCGCTTCTCCGTCCGCCGTCCCGCCACGGATAGATCTGGAAATCATCCAGCTGCCGGGAATCCATACGGTGAAACTTGCGTTCCTTATCTTCTTCTTTTGCCATGAATTTCTTCCATGCGCTTTCTCCGGAATCCTGTTTCTTCACGGGTTTTCCGGAAGCGGTTTTTTCTTCGCCGGTGGAAGAGCATCCCGCCGAAAGCAGAAAAACGGGAAGCAGAATAAGCATACAGTGAATTTTCATACGGCCACTCCGGTTAAAAGTCTGTTCCCTAAACATGTTTGATCAACACCATGGTCTGATCGTCCTCCTGCTCCTCGTGAGTTTCGGAGAACTGGTCAACTGATTTCATAATGGTGTCAATCGTTCCTTCCAGAGAGTCGCCGCGTGCGCAGCTCTCCTTGTAAATATCCGTCAAACGGGAGATCCCGTAAAACTCATCCTGCTCGTTGGTCGCTTCATTGATACCGTCGGTAAACATCAGCATCGTGGTTTGCGGCATGATTTCGGTGCAGATCGTATCGAATTCGGAAAGTTCGCCGGGCAGAAGTCCGAGCGCGGCGCCCTCCGGATTGATGGAGCGGGTGTGTTCGCGCACATACAGCAGAAGCGGCGTATGGCCGGCGCGGGCATATTCCACAGTGGATTCCTTCTTGTTGATCAGACAGCAGCCGAGCGTGATATAACGCTCGTCAACGGTATCGCGGTACAGGTTTTCGTTCAGTTCCCGGAGCAGATCCTTGAGCGACGTGAAATGTCCGATATTGGAGCGGACGAACGAGCGCGTCATTGCCATGATCATGCAGGCGGGGATTCCCTTTCCGCACGCATCGCCGATGACGACCAGCAGACGGTTGTCGTCGATCTGCACGAAATCGTAGTAGTCGCCGCTGACCTCTTTCGAGGCGCGGGTGAATGCATGGATGATGAAACGTCCCCACATCGGGAACTTTTTCGGCATGAGGGAGAGTTGGAGATTCCGCGCAAACGCAAGTTCCTGATTGATACGCTGCTGTTCGCTGAGGTTGGAATACACCTGAATAATATTCTGCGCCAGCACGACTTGTGAAGCAATGAATTTGAAGCGTCCGAACTGTTCCGTGGTGAACGGCTGGTCCATCCGTTTGCTGTTGACGGCGCAGATCACGCCGGAAACCTGTCCTTCATTGACCAGGGAAACCGCCATCAGGGTATGGATCGGCACAACGGAATTGATAAAATCACTGATCCGCGGGTCCGTCGATGGATCGGGCAGATACACATCTTCCCGTTTGTCGGCGATTTCCCCGATGAATCCCTCTCCGAGACGGAACCGGTCGCGTTTGAGCGTTTCCAATACATATTTCGGCTTGGTGAGCACATAATCCCCCGCCCGGCGGTTGGAAAGCGGCGGGAATGCGCCGAATACGCCGACGGCGCGCAGATAATCGCCTTCCAGTGAAAAAATGCAGACCGACTGTGCTTCCACAAGGTCACCGACATAACGGGCGGTGGTGTTCATCCAGTTTTCGATCTCGTCAGTCGTCCGCAGGTTGCGGGCGAAAATATCCATGAAACGCGTTGTTTCCGCGCGTTTATGAAAAGAATCCGCCAGCTTGTTGCGCAGGATCAGGATACGGATCCGCATTTGGACGCAGTAAACGATCAACACCGCGATAACGGCAATCAGGATCGTAAAGCTGAAAATCGTTGTACTCAAAGTCAATGCCTCTTGATTATATAGACGCTGTAACTGTATTTCATAAATGCGTGTTTTTCAAATCAAAGCAGCATTTTTTTCCGAAAAATGTACAGACCGGTCAGCCGAGAATCCGTTCCATGCTGTGAATGGCGTTGCGCATCAGCATGGCAATGGTCATCGGACCGACGCCGCCGGGGACCGGCGTGATTGCGCAGGCTTTCGGTGCGACTTCCGCGTATGCCACATCGCCGACGATCCGGTACCCTTTCGGAGACGAAGCGTCGGGAATGCGGTTGATTCCCACGTCGATCACTACTGCTCCCTCTTTCACCATGTCGCCTTTGACGAACTCCGGTTTGCCGATCGCGGCGACGATGATGTCCGCCCGGCGGAGTTCATCCGCAAGATCACGGGTCCGGGAGTGACACAGCGTCACAGTCGCATCCGCCCCCTTGCCGGAGAGCAGACACATCATCGGCTTTCCGACAATGTTCGAGCGGCCGAGGACAACAGCCCGTTTTCCGGAAGTCGGAAGCTTGTAATATTCCAACAGCTTCATCACGCCGTAAGGCGTACAGGGCAGATTGCCTGTCAGGTCTCCCTGAAGCAGACGTCCCGTATTGTAGGGATGGAAGCAGTCCACATCCTTTTTCGGGTCGATGGAAAGAATGATCTGTTCCTCGTCGATCTGCGGCGGCGGCGGGGACTGAACCAGAATGCCGTGAATCTGCGGATTGCCGTTCAGCAGGGCGATTACTTCGAGCACCTGCGCCTGCGTCGCATCTTTCGGAAGAACGATTTTTTCGGAGTAGATTCCGAGTTCTCCGCATTTTTTCACTTTGGAAGATACATAGACCTGTGAAGCGGGATCATCGCCGATCAGCACCACTGCCAGACCGGGACGGCAGCCGTATTTTTCCGTAAGTTCCGCGCATTTCCGCGCATTTTCCGCATTGACCGCGGCGGCGACCGCTTTTCCGTCGATGATGATTTCCGCCATTATTTTGTCTCCGGCTTGTTTGTTTTCATTTCATTGAGCTGTTTCTGCACCGCTCTGATTTCTGAATCCAGACGGATCAGACGGTCGTTAATCTCCCGCACGTCTTTTTTGGAGTCAAGCGCAAGAGCGAGATTTCGGTGCAGGGTCATGATATTATCGTGCATCCGCTTGAGATTTTTATCGGAGCGGATATGTTTCATGCGGGTATCGGTCAGCGCAGTCATGGATTTGGAGCGGTCCGCTTCCAGAATGGCGAGTTTTGCTCTCAGAAGCACGGGGTCGTCTTCCGGTCCGGCGGCGTTCATCAGAAGCGGAAACAGAAAAAGAGGGAGCAGAAAAAAGAAAAAATGTCTCATGGATTCAACCTTCCGTTAGTTCTCAGAAAGATACTCGTTTTTTACGGATTTTCAAGTCCGGAAGCCGACTTTTTAGCGGTTCGTTTCAAGTGTTTGTGCAGAATCCGGCGCAGTTCCCGCACTGCTTCGGAATTCCCCTGTACACTGTGGTTGCTCAGCACGATCCGCTCGCTTTCCACCTGGTCCAAATGCGAACTCCGGTAGGAAACGACGCCGTCGCTGCCGCCCGGAACCCCGGCTTTTTCCCGGTTGCCGATGATAGAATGACAAGGCACATCCGATGCCAACGGGATTTCCGCCAGCGCTTTCAGCGCCGGATTTTCCGGACTGAGGTTGTCAAAACCGGTGTAAAGTTTGCGGCTTTTCTGCCGGTCCGTCTTCTCCGGAAACAGTTTTTCCGTGATCCCCTGAACATCTTTTACGATCTTTGCCGGAAGCGTGACCAGCGAGGCGGCGAAATGGGAAATCCCCCAGTCTGCCATCGACGATCCGCGGTGCGGCACTGCCATGAACACAACCCGCGATACATAATCCCGCTTTTTCAGAATAGCCAGTTCTTCCAGAAAACGGACCTCTTTGTCGCTCAGTCCGTCGCGCGCTTCCCGCCACGGGCGGTTCAAGGTCCGGTCAAGGATCGCATCGCCTGAATTCATAATGAATGTTTTGGAAAGCAGTCCGCCCATGCTGTGACCGACAAGCACCATTTTCCGGAAATTCGGATCGTTTCCATACTTGCGGGCAGCGGCGTCAAGAGCCTCACGCATTTTCATCGCGGAAAGCAGAATCGGGTTTCCGCTGGAATAAGTGTAATACCAGACCTGATAATTCCGGCGGATCACCGGATCGCTGGCAAGCGTATTCACCATCTGGATCCACGTCTGCGGACTGGACATCAGCCCGTGAACGAACACCAGCGGAATCTTGTCTTTATCATAGGGGGAAAGTGCGTAAAGTCCGCCGTAGGGATCTTTGGCGGGATTCAGAGCATACCGGAGGAGTTTCGGCGCTTCGCGGGAATCAATGTAATACGCGGACGGCGTGGAAAAATCCTGAGTCAGCGGGACCTGTTCTCCATGGATGGACACGGTATCGTATTTCATGGTATCGAACATTTCAAGGTATGCCCGGATCTCTCCGTTTTTACCGGTGCGGAACTGCAGAATACAGGTAACGGGAAGTGTGAGCCCCTTTGTAAGTTTCAATCCGTCCTGTTCATCCCGGACCTGATCCGTCTCCGCGAACAGAGGAGTTCCGAGACCGAAATTATAGGAAAAATGCAGCAGCCGCTCCGCACGGTAATCCGCACAGAGATGATAACGGCGGATTCCCTCCCGCGGGAAAGACAGGTTCAGACGCATCGGGTTTGCAAAAAACACCTGCTGTCCGGCGGCCTGCGGCAGAGCAAACGCCTTCCGGTCCAGAAGAGACCGCTGATTCATATACTGGAAAATCATTCCGACCGCGACGTTATAACGCATTGCCGCCCGCAGAATCTCCGGTTCAAACCGGGAGTTTCTCCCGTTTTCCCGCAGGGACTGGTCAAACAGCAGACGGTAATAACCGTATGCCGCTGAAAGATAATACGGATTGGCAGAATCGGGGTCGTCGGTTTGCAGAGCAAGCGTGTAGCAGACATCGGAGAGAACATTCAGCATGGCTGTCGACGGTTCCTGTTCCAGATCCCGGCAAAGCCTGCCGATCAGGCGGGACGGTTCCTTGTAGTACAATTCCATCAGGAGATTGGTCTGGAGGTAATTTCTTGCCTCAAAGGAAAGTCCCTGCACCGTCGGACCGGAGAGCCCGTAATAAGCGCGGGCCTGTGCCGGCGTCGCTTTGACCGCACGGATCGTTTTGGAAGACCAGCACCCGCAGAACAGCAGAGCGGAGCAGAGAAGCACAACAGCCAAAATGATTCGTTTCATAATTTCACGAGCTCCTGAGTAACAAAAAAGCGCCGCGGGAAACGGCGCTGTGATTCCGGACTTATTTATCCTCGCCGATTTTGCAGATACTGCAATGGCGGCAGTCCATTTCAAGAGGCGGTTCGCACTTCCCGCCTTTTTTCTCCGCCTGACGTTTGTTGTACACATTCATCAGAGCCAGGAAGAAACCCAGCATCAGGAAACCGCCCGGAGCCATTCCCATCAGTGAGAAATCGACTGTCCACGGCGTGATGACTTTGATGCCGAACAGCGTCCCGCCGGTGCAGAATTCGCGGGCGAGTCCAAGCAGAACCAGCGCCAGAGTGAAACCGGCGCCCATGCCGAGGCCATCCAGCAGAGAGCGGAATACGTTGTGTTTGGAGGCGAACGCTTCCGCGCGTCCCAGCACGATGCAGTTCACCACAATCAGCGGGATGAAGATTCCGAGAGCGTCATAGATCGCCGCCGGAGCATAAGCCTGCATCAGCATGTCCACGATCGTTACAAACGATGCGATCACGACGATGTAGCAGGGAATGCGGATCTTTGCCGGAACGATCGTCCGGATCAGCGAGATCACCACGTTGCTGCACGCCAGCACAAACGTGGTGGCGAGTCCCATTCCCAGCGCGTTGGGGGCGTTGGAAGTCGTCGCGAGAGTCGGGCACATTCCGAGCATCAGTACGAGAACCGGATTCTCTTTCCAGATACCTTTCAGAAAATCGTTCAGCATGATCAGTTTCCTCCGTTCTTTGATGCCGCGGCTTTGATGGCGGCCTTGTTCTTTTCAAATGCCGAAGCGGCTTCCCATGCGATGCCGCAGACCGCGTTGGAACTGATGGTTGCACCGGTCACATGATCGGCGTCTCCGCCGTCCTTGCGCAGTTTCCACGGGTGGCTTCTCCACTCATCGCCTTTTCCGGCGGAATGACCGATGTACTGGTCAAGGATCGGATTCGCCGGAAGTTTGCCGCTGTCGTTCTTTTTGCACAGATTGAAAATCGTTTTCGTTTCCGTGCGGTTGGTCGCTTTGGTTCCGAGACCGGGCGTTTCGTTATGGGCGGAGATCACATAGTTGGTGATTTTGCCGTCGGGCGAAAATCCGATCAGCCCCTCGACATTGCCGCCGTAGCCGGTTCCGACTTTCGCCTGGGCTGCGTAACCGACGATTTTGCCGTCCATTTTCGCGGTGTAGAACTCCACATCCGCGCCGGATTCGCTTTTAACGGTGAGTTTCGTTTTTACAAGATCGTTGTTGAATGGGGGCAGAACGGCTTTCAGGCCGTTGAACACTTTCTTTTCTTTGGCGGCAGCGATCGGAGCCGCCGTCGCTTTGGAGACGAACGCAAGAGCGGTTCCGGCAATCGCGCAGATCACGCAAAGGAAAAAGCCGAGATAAACAATATTGATCTTTTTGGGCGCACTCATCTTACACCTCCATGGGAATGGACCCAGCCGAACGGACGTTTATAACAAAGACGGTCGATCAGCGGAACAAGAGCATTCATAATCACGATTGCAAAGCTCATGCCTTCCGGGAAACCGCCCCAGATACGGATTACGCAGGTGATGATGCCGATTCCGGCACCGAAAATCAGGCATCCCCGGCGTGTCAGCGGCGATGTCACCATATCGGTTGCCATGAAGAATGCACCGATCATGACGCCGCCGGTCATCAGATGAAACAGCGGTCCGGGCGTGGACGCCGGAGAGACGACGTTGACGATCCAGGTGAAAACCGCAACGGTTGCCAGAATCGCCGTCGGAATTTCCCATTTGATCAGACGGAACAGGAACAATCCGACCGCACCGATCAGCAATGCCAGAACGGAGGTTTCGCCGAGCGAACCTCCCATATTGCCCAGGAAAAAGTCAAGATACGACATAGGGACTTCCGCCATTTTTTCCGCATTTCCCGCCGCCGCTTTGGCAATCGTCAGAGGCGTTGCGCAGGTTTGGGCGTCGAACGCTCCGAGCAGAGCGCCGGGAGTGGGATCAACCCATTGCGTCGTCATCGGTCCGGTGAATCCGACCAGCAGGGCGACACGGCCGACCGCCGCCGGATTGAATGGATTCTGACCGAGTCCGCCGAATACCTGTTTCGCTACGATGATCGCAACGAACGAACCGACAATGCAGAGCCACCACTGGGCGTGGGAAGGCAGATTCATTGCAAGAATGAGGCCCGTTACCGCCGCACTGTAATCCCGAAGCGTGTTCGGGGCCTTCATCAGTTTGCACCAGAGATATTCAAAAATCATGCAGAACGCCATGCAGTAAACCATGACTTTCAGTGCGGGCAGACCGAAAAACCAGATCGCCGCGGCCGCTGCGGGAAGCAGACAGAGCAATACCTGAAGCATGATTTTGGAAACGGTCGATTTATCATGCAGATGCGGGGAGGAGCTGATGACCAGACTGCCCGGAACCGGCATTTTGATTGTTTTATTTTCTTCCATTCTTTTTCATCCTTATTTTTTGCGCCGTTTGGCGAGGATTTCACCTTTTGCCCTGCGGAAATGCTGGACCAGCGGACGGTTTGCCGGGCAGATATATGCGCAGGTTCCGCACTCCACGCAGTCCATCACATAATTCTGTTCCGCCATGTCGAACTGTTCCGCTTCAATCATCACGCTCAGAGTCGGAACCAGCAGGTTCATGGGACACGCTTTCACGCACCGGGAACAGCGGATGCAGGGGTTGCTTTCAAACTGCTCCACCTCATCCGCCGCCATCAGCAGAACGCCGGAGGAATTTTTAGCAATGGGGACCTCGATATTCGATTGCGCAAAGCCCATCATCGGACCGCCCATAATGACTTTTGCCGGATTCTCTTTCACACCGGAGCTCAACTCCAGCAGTTTGCGGATCGGTGTGCCGATGCGGGCCAGCCAGTTCGCGGGATCCACGACCGGGTTCCCGGTCACGGTGGTAATGCGTTCGATCAGCGGATGTCCGAGCACGACCGCATCATGCACGGCGGCAGCCGTTCCAATATTCATCACCACGCAGCCGACGTCCATCGGCAGGCCGCCTTCCAGCACCTGACGGCGGGTCAATGCGTAGATCAGCTGTTTTTCCGCTCCCTGCGGATACTTCACCCGCAGCGGGACAATGTTGATCTTGTATTTTCCGGCGGCAGCGGAGAGTTTTTCCACCGCGTCCATCTTATTGTCTTCCACGCCGACGAAAATACGGCTGACCTTGAGGATCTTTGCGGCGATTGCGATACCCGTCAGTACTTCTTCCGTACGGGAGAGCATCAGCCGGTGGTCGGCTGTCAGATAAGGTTCACATTCGGCGCCGTTGATCACGAGCGTATCAATATTCTTTTCCGGAGGCGGCGACAATTTGACGTGAGTCGGGAACGCCGCTCCGCCCATACCGACGAGTCCGGCGTCAAGAATGCGCTGTTTGAGCACGTCTTTTTCCGTATCCGCCCAGTTGGGGATCGGATCAAGCCCGCTGCCCCACTCGTCGCTGCCGTCGGCGATGATCTCGACCGCCTGTTCCGGTGCGCCGGTTACTCCGATGATCTCCACAACGTCGCCGACCGTTCCGCTGGTCGGTGCATGGAGCGGCACGGATACGAAACCGCCCGGTTCGGCAATGCGCTGTCCTTTTTTGACCGTATCGCCTTTTTTGACCGTAAGAGTCGGCGGAGCGCCGATGTTCTGACGGATGGGAACCACATATTTGTCAAAGAGCGGAGCGACTCTCAATTCTTTTCCGGAGGTCAGTTCTTTTCCTTCGAACGGATGAACACCGCCCTTGAAATTCGCGGTCTGTATGCTCATGCCGCACCTTCTTTCTTCTTGATGCCGTCCCGCACCGCCTGAAGATGCTGTTCGGGCGTCAACAGGCATTTTCTGGGACATTGCGCTTTTTCGATCACGGATTCATCCGGCGGGTTGGTATAGATCGCACGGACCATGAATCCCTGGACATTGAATTTATCCGGTTCAACCTTGACGCATTTGCGGCAGGCGATGCAGGAGCCCGTGCATTTTTTCATGCGGAGCGCAGGTTTTTCCAGCGAATTGCAGTAAATGTGAACCCGTGCGGAAGCCGGAACCAGCTTGATCAATTTTCGCGGACACGCTTCGGCGCACTGTCCGCATCCCACGCAGAGCTCCGGATGAACCACGGCAAGACCGTCGATGACTTCGATCGCTCCGAATTTACAGGCATGGGCGCAGGTTCCGAATCCGATGCAGCCGAACCGGCAGTCTTTTGAACCGCCGTTCAGCTGGACGGCGGAACGGCAGTCAAGCACGCCGTTGTATTTCGCGCCCATTTTGGAATGGGAAAGTGTTCCGCTGCACAAAACCACGGCGACTTTCTTTTCGCTCTCTTCAACTTTCTGTCCGAGGAATTCCGCGATTCTGCAAACGGCTTCCGGCGTACAGACCGGACATTTGTTTGCGGGAGCATTGCCTTCCACGATATTCTTTGCAAGATCGGAACAGCCGGCGAATCCGCATCCGCCGCAGTTTGCTCCGGGAAGCATTCCGGTGACTTCGTCGATCCGGGGATCGACCTCCACCGCAAATTTCTTTGCGGCGACTGCAATGCAGATGCCGAGAATCAGACCGATAACGGCAACCACGATAATGGAGAGAATGATGGTGTCCATAGTGAATATCTCCTTTATTTCACGAGTCCGGAGAAGCCCATGAACGCCATGGCGAGGATTCCGGCGGTGATCAGCGCGATCGCCGCACCCTGAAACGGACGCGGGATTTTCGAGATCTCCAACCGTTCACGCAGACTGGCGAACAGGATTACGGCGATGGCGAACCCGACGCCGGAACAGAGTCCGAATACGGTTGAGGCAAGAATGCCGCGGTCGTATTTCGCATTGAGTTCCGCAGCTCCGAGCACGCAGCAGTTGGTCGTGATCAGCGGAAGATAGATGCCCAGCGCGGCATAAAGAGGAGGACTGAACTTCTGCATTACGATTTCCACGATCTGCACCAGCGCCGCGATTACAACGATGAACAGAAGCAGTTTCGTGAAACCGATATCCACGTTCTGCAATCCGAGCGCCGGCACATTGAGCTTCACTTTCAGCAGGCAGTTGTAAAGAACCGCCGCAACGAACGATGCAATCGTCATCACGAAGATCAGTGCACCCGACATTCCCAGTGCTGTGGACAGTTTTTTGGAAACGCCCAGAAACGGGCAGATTCCCAGGATTCTCGCTAACACCATGTTGTTCACAAGGATAGCGCCGATGGTGATTACCAACCACTCATTCAAGGTCATTGAACTACCTCTCCTCCTTCAATCAATATATTTTTGACAGATTCCGGCAAATCCGTTGATACTGCCGCACATAATTTCGGGGCACGGCAATACACACCAATCTTTAATTTAGTCTGTTTTCGCACGAAAATCAAGCCGTTTTCTGAATTTATTTTATATCTGTGCTGCTGTGAAAAACGGAAAAACAACTTTCCGGATTTGGAAACCGTTTCCTGAATTCAAACGGAAACAGCGGTTTTCCCGGATCAAAATACCCGTTCCTGCTTTTTCGCAAAAAGAGAATGGCGTAGGAACGGTGATGTTACCGCTTTCACAATACGGCAGCCCGTAACGGTTCCGGTGCCGGTACGGGCTTGCCGGACGGAGATCAGTGAGTTTGAATGAACTCCACGATTTCTTCCGCCAGTTTGCGGGAACCCTCCTCGTTGAAATGTACCCAGTCGCGGTGCAGCTCACGGAGATTGGCGTCCGCAAACGAATAAAGATCGTTGAACAGTACGCCTTCCGGTTCCAGAACTCTGCGGGCGATCGCGTTGTATTCGCAGACTTCCGCATTGCAGCGGTAAAGGAAGGCGGGGCACTGATCCTCCAGAACCGGCGTCGTGAAGGCAAAAATCACTTTTGCGCGCGGGAACAGCGTACGGATCCGGCGGTAAACGCGTCCGATCATATATTCGTAGACATCCGGCGGGGTCAGGTTCTCTTTTTCATAATCATAGTATCCTGCGTGCAGGCTGGAATCGGCGGTTGCGGCTTCCGCTTCCCCGGTCGCTCCGATACCGAGGTGTCCGACATCCCACAGACCGTTGTTCCAGTGAATCACGTCGACATCGTTTCCCTCCAGCCTGAGATTTGCTTTCCAGTCCTGGAGTTCCCGGAGCGTATATTGCAGAAAACGCCCGTTGTCGGTCGGATAGAGCACTTCCGCTTTTCCCTGCATCAGTTCTTTGACGTGTCCGCAGTAACCCATGCGGATGGAGTCGCCCAGCAATAGAACTTTCATTTTTCCTCCTGATTATTTTTCGTATGGAAGCACCATGCCGTCGTATCCGACTTCGATTCCGTACGGGCCGAAATGCCGTTCCAGATCCGCGTGAAGCGCTTTGCCGTTGTGAGAAAAATGATTGATGACGTACCGTGTGCCGGAAGTGACCGAACCGATCTTGATCATGCGGTCGCGGAATGCCAGATGCCAGGAGCCGCTCATGTGGCCGTCCCGCCAGTTTTCCATGCATCCGGTGCAGTCGGCAATGACGATATCGAACGGGATTTTCTTCTCCTCCAGCCATTGCCAGGATTCCTCCGGCAGGTAACCGGTATCGTTGGCGATCAGGAGCCAGGCTTTTCCGTGACGGATGGCGAAGATCACCGCTTCTCCGGCAATATGATAATGGTTGGCGGGCAGCGGATAAAACGTCATATCCTCTTCCGGCAGTTCGACCGGCTGGAACGGAATCAGCAGATTGAAGTTCAGCGTTTCAAGTACGGCTCCGGCGGGAGCTCCGAGTTCATGACGGATCGTATTCCAGACGGTCGCGCGTCCGTAGAGATTCAGCGGGGAGATAAAGTCGCGGGAAAAACCGGGGCGGCGCATCCGCAGGGAAAACGTATCCAGATGATCTTCGTGTTCATGGGTGATGAACAGGTGTTTGAGGTGCGCGGAGTTGAGGCCGTTGCGCAGTTCTTCCGCATAGGTGTCGGGACCGTAGTCAATACGTACGCGTTCGTTGAGCGAATACGCGGTGGTCATGCGGAGGTCTTTACCTTTGTTCTCCCAGGCTTTCCTGCAGATTTCACAATCACAGAACCGCGCGGGAATTCCTTCCGCGGCGGCGCTTCCCAGAATGGTGACGGCGTTCATAAGAACTTACAATGCTCCTTGTTGTTTGATTGATAACCGTTTCGGGTGTATAGTTATTACTATACAAGCCTTTCAGCGCAGTGCAAGTTTCATCCGCAGAAAAATCAGGAGCATCGGCCCGGAGGGTTACCATCGACGGAACGGCAGGTCCGCCATGAATTCAAATTCCGGCTGAATCATTTCACCGGACGGCTGATCGCCGTAAAAACCGGACACCGTAACGCCGAGAAGACGGAGTTTCACAGTACCTGCCTCCGTTTTTTTCAGCAGTTCAAGGATTGTACGGATGATCGTGTCATCGTCGTTGAAATATCCGTTCAGTGTGCGGCTGCGCGTGATCGTGCGGAAATCAAAAAACTTGATTTTCAGCGAAACCGTTTTTGCGAACAGCTGCTGCTCCCGCATATCCGCGCCGACTTCCCGCGCCTGACGGTTCAGGACCGATACGATCATTGCCATATCATCCACATCCTCTTCAAAAGTCTCTTCCGTGCCGAGCGATTTACGTTCCCGGTCGGCGCAGACTTCACGGGTGTCGATGCCGCGGACAATATCATAATAGAACTCGCCGACAACGCCGAAAGCCAGCGCGAGTTCCAGTTTTGATTTTCTGCGCAGATCGGCGCCGTTGCGGATTCCGAGCTTGTGCATGGCTTCCGCCGTGGCACGTCCGACTCCGTGGAATTTTTCGATCGGCAGAGAATCCAGAAGAGCGATCGCATCCTGCGGGCGGACAACCGTCAATCCATCCGGTTTCCGGAGATCGGAGGCGATTTTTGCAAGAAATTTGTTGAAGGAGACTCCCGCCGACGCAGTCAGGCCGCCGGTCACACGGCGGATCTTCTGTTTGATTTCCCGTGCGATCGTACTTGCATAGGGAAGCGATTTTTTGTTCTCCGTCACGTCCAGATAGGCTTCGTCGAGCGAGAGCGGTTCCACGATGTCGGTATATTCGTGAAACACCCTGTGCATCAGCGCCGACGCCTCCTGATACACTGTCCGGCGCGGCTTGAGAAAAATGCCGTGCGGACAGAGCCGTTTTGCCATGTCCGCCGACATTGCGGAGTGAACGCCGTATTTGCGCGCTTCATAGGATGCTGTGCATACCACGCCGCGCGTGCCCGGCATTCCGCCGACGATCACCGGTTTGCCGCGCAGAGACGGGTTGTCGCGGATTTCCACGGAGGCATAGAACGCGTCCATATCAATATGAATGATTTTGCGGACGGGAAATTCCATCGGCGGATTACCTCATTCCCAGCGAGAACGCCATGACTTTTGCGTCGATTTTCACGCCTTCTTTCAGGGACCGGCGGATGAACTCCGGCAGTTCTGCGCGGGAGACTTCGAATGTTTCGATGTGTTCCGAATCGTCGAAATCGGTTTTCCTGCCGTTCTGGGCATTTTCGTCGACTTCCATCAGAACGGGATAGACGGATTCCCCGGTGAGTCCCGGCGAATTGTACGACGGCGCGAGTACCTCACGGACCGTGCCGATGTATCCGGTTTCTTCGCGGAGTTCCCGGACGGCGGTCTCTTCCGGAGTTTCTTCCCCGTCGATCAATCCGGCGGGAAATTCCAGGACCAGGGCGTCGGCAGGGGGACGGTATTGCCGGATCAGGATCAGGCGGTGCGAGGGCAGGAGCTCCGCGATGATCACCGCCGCTCCGGCACACCGTTTCCGGGAAACGGTCTCCCAGAAACGTGTTTTTCCCTCGCAGTCGCGGTATTCCAACTGTTCCAAAGCGAGCCATTTACCGGCTGCAAGCTCATTTTTTCGGATAATTTTCATGAAAGTTCCTCCTATTCCGGAAAAAGCGCTTGACTTTTTCCATTTCGATGGTACAATATAGCACTGTTTTTAATCAGTGCCACATGTTTGGTCAGTTTTATTTCCCTGAATCTTAAACGCTCGTACGTTGTGATGAACTGTTCCCCGGAGATTTTTTCATTGAAGACTATCGGATTGACCGGTGCTGCCGGCTGCGGCAAGTCAACGGTATTGAAAATTTTTCAGGAGCTCGGCTGGAAGACGGTCGATGCCGACGCCGTCTGCGCGTCTCTTCACAGTGATCCCGGTTCGGGTATTCATCCGCTGCTGCGGGAGAGGTGGGGCGGCCGCGTGATCGCGGCGGATGGAACGACCGATAAACGCGCGGTTGCCGCGATCGTGTTCGCTGATGAAGCCGAACGCAAATGGCTGGAACAGGTCATTCATCCGTTTATTGAACGGGAGTTGGAAAAACGGTTGGCACAGTTCCCGCCGGAGGACCGTGTGATGCTGGAGGTCCCCCTGCTGTTTGAATGCGGATGGGAAAAACTGACGGACCGGACCGTCGCGGTCTGGTCGCCGCCCGGCATACAGATGGAACGTCTGCTCAAACGCGGATGGAGCCGGGAACATGCGGAATACCGGATCCGAAGCCAGTTTTCCGCAGACCGCAAGCTGGAGCTTGCCGATTACGGGATCATCAACGATTCCGGTATGGATACACTGCGGATGCAGTGTGAAGAACTGAACCGTTGCCTGAATTCGTAAGCGGCGCGGAAACGCCGTTCAGGAATTCAGACAACATAATCAACAATACCCCGGAGAATTTCTCAACTATGGAAAACGAAAACGAACAGCCGATCCCCGCACAGGAAAACGCACCGGAACAGCCGGTGCAGCAGGAGAATCCGCAGGATCCGACTCAGGCTCCGAAAACGGAGCGCCGCGGACGCGGACGCCCGCGTATCCGGAAAGACAACCCCGAAACTGCAGGTACCGAGCCCGTCAAACTTCCGGAATCCACGGAAAATGCAGAAGCCCTGAATCTGGAGGTGGAGACCATTCCGATGCCTCAGCCGAAGCGGATCATCCGCCGTCGGGAAACTGCGCAGGATGCCGAGCTTGAACCGATTCCGGAAAATGTCCAGCCCGATCTGCTGGTTCCGCCGACCGTGGTTCCCGTCGAGCCTTCCGAAACGTCCGCGCCGTATCAGAACGAGGAGAAGGCCCCGTATGAGGAGAATGCCGGATTTTCCACGCAGGAAGCCGCGCCCGCTCCGCGCCGCGAACCGCAGGATTTCCGCGAACACAGCGAACAGCCGCCGCGGGAAAACTATCAGCCCCGCCGGGAAAACAACAACCGGCAGTATGACAACAACAATAACCGCAACGGCAATAACGACAACCGCCAACGCCATTACAATAACAACAATAACGGCCAGCAGAACAATAACCGTTACAACAATAACCGCAACGGCAATAACAACAACCGCCGGTTCGTGCCGAACAACAACCGTTATCAGGCGTCCCAGTATCAGCCGCAGTATCAGAACAACGGTCCGTCCGCTCCGGTCGGTCCCGATTCCATGTCTGCGGATCAGCCGATGCCCGAACAGGCCGTCGTGCGGGAGAAGGCACCCGACCTGAACATCACCGATATGCAGGAAAAATCCATGCAGGAACTCACCGTCATGGCGCGCGAGCTCGGCATTGAAGGCGTCGGAGCCCTTGAAAAATCCAAACTGGTGTTCGAGATTCTGCGCGTTACCACCGAGCGGAGCGGCGCGGTTTACGGCAGCGGTTTCCTGGAGATCCTGCCGGACGGTTTCGGCTTCCTGCGTTCTCAGGCATACAGTTATCTGCCCTCATCCGAGGATATTTACCTGAGCCCCTCGCAGATCCGCCGCTTCTCGGTCAAGACCGGTGACTTCATTTCCGGACAGATCCGTCCGCCGCGGGAAAAAGAACGGTTCTTCGCCATGCTCAAAGTGGACAGCATCAACCACGAGCCTCCGGAGAAGAAGCGCGACATCATCCCGTTCAGCAACCTCACTCCGTATTTCCCGACCCAGCGTCTGATTCTGGAAAACGACCCGGAAAATCTTTCCACCCGCGTGGTCGATCTTGTAACGCCGATCGGGAAAGGGCAGCGCGGGCTCATCGTCGCTCCGCCGCGGACCGGAAAAACCGTGCTCATGCAGAAAATCGCGAATGCGATCCGCAAGAACAATCCGGAAGTCCAGCTCATCGTCCTGCTGATCGACGAACGCCCGGAAGAAGTCACCGACATGAAAATGTGCGTTGATGCGGAAGTCGTCAGCTCTACGTTCGACGAGCCGCCCGAACGGCACGTTCAGGTTGCGGAAATGGTGATCGAAAAGGCAAAGCGTCTCGTCGAATACAAAAAAGACGTTGTAATCCTGCTTGACTCCATCACCCGTCTGGCGCGTGCCTACAACACGCTCCAGCCGCATTCCGGTAAAATCCTCTCCGGCGGTGTGGACGCCAATGCGCTGCACAAACCGAAACGCTTCTTCGGCGCGGCCCGGAATATCGAAAATCACGGCAGCCTGACGATCATTGCAACTGCTTTGATCGACACCGGAAGCAAGATGGACGAAGTCATTTTCGAGGAATTCAAGGGAACCGGCAATATGGAGCTTCACCTTGACCGCCATCTCGTTGACAAACGCGTCTATCCCGCGATCAATATGGAACAGAGCGGAACCCGCAAGGAGGAGCTTCTGCTTCATCCGGACGAGCTCCAGCGTGTCTGGACTCTCCGCAAAGCCATGAACGGCGTTCCGCCTGTCGAGGCCATGGAGCTCATCATCGGCAAGATGAAGAAGATCAAGACCAATGCGGAATTCCTGATGACCCTGCAGCTCAGCTGACGGAGTCCGGGAATGATGACTGTTCCTGCGATCGTTCTCGCGGCGGGGTTCGGTTCACGGCTTTCCCCGTTGACGGAGCTCCACCCCAAGCCGGTACTCCCCATTGCGGGAGTGCCGATGCTTTCCCGTATTCTGGCGAATCTCAGGGAAGCCGGGGCCGGGCGTATCGCCGTCAACACGCACCATCTCCGGGAACAGGTGGAACGGTGCATTGCGGAATCCGGATTTGCGGAGTCCGTCACACTGTTCCACGAACCGGAGATCCTCGGCACGGGCGGACCGCTCGTCAATGCGAAATCCCTGCTTTCCGCCGGAGACTGCTTTCTGCTTCATAACAGCGACGTTATTCATGACTTCGATCTGAAACGGATGATCCGCGAGCATCTGGAATCCGGCGCGATGGTGACGATGGCGCTGATCAACGGACCCGAAAACCGCGTACTTGTGAAAAACGGAGAGGTCCTCAGCATCGTGGGGCGCCCGGAGAGAGAGCCCGTTGCGGATTCAAAGATGATGACCTACGGCTGCGTATCGGTCTATTCTCCCGCTTTTTTCGATTTCCTGCCGGAAACGCCCTGCTGCTGTTCGCTGGTTGACGCCTGGATTAAAGCGCTCGAAGCAGGAAAAAAAATCCGTGCATTCTTCCCGGAGGAAAACAGCCTCTGGTGCGACATCGGTTCTTTCCGGCAGTATTTCGACGTTCACGCACGTCTGCTCGGCGCTTCCGTGCATCAGGGGAAAAACTGCCGCATTGACTCCGCCGCAACGTTCGGCGGATTCGTCTCTCTCGGCAATAACGTCACCGTCGGAGCGGATACGCAGCTTTCCAACAGCATCGTGCTGGACAATGCGTCTGTTCCTCCCGGATACCACGCATGGGAAGTCGTTACGGAACGCGGAACGGTTCACCGGGAAACGCGGTTCGTTTCGCAGCTCCCGTTCATCGCCGGTCTTCCGCGCGACTGGAGCATCGCCTCACTGGAGGAACAGGGATCCGACCGTCAGTTCCTGCGGTTCAGCCGTCCGGACGAGCCTTCGCGCATTCTGATGATTTCCAATGCCGCCGACAAGGATTACGAGCGGTTTGTCATGCTGGGCAGATTCTTCAACCGTCATGATCTTTTCACGCCGGAACTGTATGAACATGACGCCGCAACCTATACCGTTCTCATGGAGGATCTCGGCGACCGCACGATTTACCGTATTGCCCGCGGGAAGGAGACGGAGCATCTGGAACTGTACCGGAAGATCGTCCGTTCCCTGGCGGAATTTCAGGTGCGCGGAACCGCCGCACTGGATGCGGATTCGCAGGAGATCCGGATTTTTACGCGTCCGATGCTGCTTTGGGAGACCGGTTACTGCCGGGAAAACTTCTTCCGCCGTCTTTGCGGGATTGCGCTTTCTCCGGAACGGGAAGCTCAGCTGGACCGCGAACTGCTTGTTCTAGCTCAGGAAAATGAGCGCAGTCCCTATCTGCTGATTCACCGTGATTTCCAGTCGCAGAACATTCTTCTGCACAACGGCAGAATCCGTTTTGTGGATTATCAGGGCGCGCGGCTCGCTCCGTATGCCTACGATCTCGCGGCTCTGCTGAAAGACCCCTATATGACTTTGCCGTCCGCCATGCGCGACGAACTTTGCATGGAATACCGGAATGCTCTTGCCGGACTTGATTATCCCGTTCCGGAAGAGGAGTTCCGCCGCCATTACACGCTTGCGTCGCTCCAGCGGAATATGCAGGCGCTCGGCGCGTACGGCTTTCTTTCGCTTGTCAAAGGCAAGATGCGGTATCTTGATTATGCCGCGCCATGCCTTGAATTCCTGATCGACGGACTGGAACGTTCGCCGGTCGCATTTCCCCTGCTGAAAGAACTTTGCGCCAATGCGCGGGAAGTTCTGCCCGGCCGGATCAACCATTACAGAGGTGCCGAATGAAAAAAATCGCCGTTCTGCTCGCCGACGGCTTCGAGGAGATCGAAGCGCTCGCCCCGTCCGATATTCTGAAACGTCTCGGTTATGATGTCGTTCTCGCCGGAATCAAACCGGGCGCCGTCACCGGGGCGCACGGCATTCCGGTTCAACCCGCATGTGAGCTGGGCGAGCTTGACGCGGATTCGCTTGATGCGGTGTTTCTGCCCGGCGGCATGCCCGGCTCGACCAATCTGCGCGACAGCGAACGCGTGATCGCGCTGATCCGCACCCTGCACTCCGCCGGAAAGATTGTTTCCGCGATTTGCGCGGCGCCGATCGCCCTGCACAAAGCCGGAGTTACCGCCGGACGCCGTATCACCGGTTATCCCGGTTCGGAACAGATGGCGCCCGGACTCGTCTACACCGGAGAGCGGACCGAGACCGACGGCGGCGTCGTGACCGGGAAAGGTCCCGGTGCGGCGTTCGACTTCGCGTTTGCTCTCGCCGCCGCGCTCGGTTCTTCGCCCGATGAAATCAAAACCATGAAACTGCAAATGTTTGTACTCTGATGGATAATTTTGAACTGCTGTATCAGGATCCGGCGTCCGGAGCAAGGCTCGGACGCCTCAAAACCGCCCATGGCGTAGTCAACACCCCGGTTTTCATGCCGGTCGGCACCCGCGGCACCGTGAAAGCGATGTCTCCGCGGGAACTGGAAGAATTGAATGTCCAGATCATTCTGGGCAACACCTATCACCTCTTTCTGCGTCCGGGACCGGAGCTGATCGAAAAAGCGGGCGGACTGCACCGGTTTGAAGACTGGGATCATCCGATCCTTACCGACAGCGGCGGATTTCAGGTGTTCAGTCTCTCAAACCTGCGGAAAATGAAACCCGATGGCGTGGAATTTGCATCTCATATCGACGGTACGCGTTTTTTTCTCGGTCCGCGCGAATCCATGGCGATTCAGCGCGCGCTCGGTTCAGACGTTGTGATGTCGTTCGACGAATGCACTCCTTATCCCTGTAAATACGAGGACGCGGCGAAATCCCTGGATGTCACTCTCCGCTGGGAACTGATGTCCCGTGAACAGAAACTCAAGGAGCACCAGATGCTGTTCGGCATCGTGCAGGGCTCCACTTACCGGGACCTTCGTGAACGTTCCGCAAAGGAGCTCGTCAGGATCGGATTTGACGGTTATTCCATCGGCGGGCTCAGCGTTGGCGAATCGGAAGAACAGATGTTCGAGTGTCTGGACTGGGTCACTCCGCTGCTTCCGAAAGACAAGCCGCGCTATCTGATGGGGGTGGGAACGCCGAAACAGATCTATGAAGGCGTCCGGCGCGGCGTGGATATGTTCGACTGTGTCATGCCGACCCGTCTGGCGCGCCACGGTTCCGCATTCGTTCGCGGCGGAAAAACGATTCCGGTCAAAGCCGGCAAGTACCGCGAGGATTTCACCCCGGTCGATCCGACCTGCAGCTGTTACTGCTGTACGCATTTCACCAAGGCGTATATCCGTCATCTGATGAATGTTAATGAAATACTCGGAATCCGGCTGATTACCTTGCACAATATCCATTACTTCATGGATCTGACACGGCGCATCCGGGAACACATCGCGGCGGGCACGCTTCATGAAATGGCGGCGGAATTCGAGGACTGAAGCCATGAAACAGCAGAAAAAACATTCCGGTCTCCGTATCGGGCTGTATGGATTTCTCCTTCTTCTGCTGCTTTTTCTGTCGGGAGCCGCTCTGTACTGTTTTTTCATGGAACCGGACCGCCTGATACTGGTGCGGGAACCGGTCCGGATTCCCGGTTTGCCGGAGGCGTTCGACGGTTTCCGGATCGCAGTTATGAGCGATTTCCATCTGACGACAAAAGCGGATGATCTTTCTCTCTTCCGGAGAGCGGTCGCGCTTGCCAACGCCCAGTCGCCCGATGCGGTGTTTCTGCTGGGCGACTTTGTCGAAGGGAATATTCCCGGTTACGGCGGGGAGATCGGTACGGCGGGCAGGGAACTCGGCAGGCTCAAAGCGCCCGACGGGATTTTTGCGGTCATGGGAAATCACGACCGCAGACTGGGAATTGCCAAACTGACCGGGAGTCTGGAGCGGAACGGGATCATCGTACTTGAAAATTCCAGCCGCACGATCCGCCGCGGCAAATACGCAATCCATATTGCCGGACTGGCGGAAAGCAAACCTGACAATAAATTGAGCTCGTTGCCGGAAGTTCCGCCGGATGAACCGGTTTTTCTCCTGTCGCATTATCCCGACCGACCCTTGTCGGTCAAACGTCCGGTTGCACTGTCATTTGCCGGGCATACGCACGGCGGGCAGATCGTCCTTCCGCTTGTCGGCGCATTGGTCGTATATTCCAGATACGGTCTGCTTCGCGGATTCGAGGAACGGAAAGGACGCAGACTGTTTATCACTTCGGGCATCGGAACCAGTCTGCTCCGGATCCGTTGCGGAGTTCCGCCGGAAGTCGTTCTGATCACCCTGAAAAAATAAATGCCGGTGTTTTCCACAGGGAAGCAGGTTATTTTTTATTTTTCGGATTTTTTCAAATAGGGTCTTGACAAATGCTTGTATATGTTGTATAATTAAAACAGATGCAACTTGTATGTGTTGTATAATCAAGGAGAACGTTATGTCAATGGAAGTACCCGGATACATGCGGGTGAGAGCATATCTCTATAATCTGGCGGAACACGCAACGGAAAAGAATCCGAAGATTCCTTCCGAAAACACGCTCTGCCGGATGTTCGGCGTCAGCCGGATGACCGTCCGGAGTGCGATCAAAGGGCTCATCCAGACGCAGGTGCTTCAGACAAGACGCGGAGTCGGTACGTTTGTCAATACGGAGTTTACGCAAAAAGCCACCGTCAGGCTTCCGCTGGTCGGGCTTTTGCAGGACTCCGGGCGCAATGTCTACAGTACGATTTCTCCCGCGGTCCGTACTGCCGTGATCGAGTCCGGAATGATCCCGGAGCTCGTCGTCCTTCCCGATTCGGACGATCCGGTCAGGCTGCTGGAAATGATTTCGGATCATTTCTCCGCGATCATCTGGGAGAGTCCGGGGGCGGACATCGTTCCGCATCTTCGTGCACTGAAGGCAAGCCGGATTCCGCTTCTGCTGGCGGGGGACCGGGAAATCTGTCCCGTCCCGGAGGGAGAATTCGATACGCTGGAGACCTCCCGTGCCGGACGCGGAAAGCTGCTCGGCTCGTTTTTCCTGGAAAACGGACATGAACGCATCTGTTATGTTCACAATAATTCCCGAATGACTCCGAACGATTCTCCGGACAAGCCCGAAACAACATCCGGCGCGTTGACGGAGATTCTGCGGGAACAGAATCCTCCGGCGGAAGTTCATTATATTTCTCTGGCGGAGCTGGAATCGGAACTGGAGTCGTTCCGTCCCACGGTAGTTTACTCCAAAAATTCGAACGCTCCCTATATCGGTCGTCTGCTGAATGATAAGAAGATCGCCGTTCCCGGAGAGCTTTCCTATCTCTCATCAGGTCCTGCCGCCGCTTATTTCTTCAACGGCAAAGCCGTTGCGTGCATTGACGATGCTTCCGGTCTGCATGACTCTGTGATCGAATGGCTCGACCGCCGCGTTTTCAGACAGGAGCTTTCCGGGAATTTTCACCGCCGCATAGAGGCCGTCATAGAAATCAACCAGACTTTTACAGCAAATAGAAAGGATAACACATGAAACAGAAAAGAAACAACTTCACCCTTATAGAGCTTTTGGTGGTCGTTTCGATCATTGCAATCCTTGCCGGTATGTTGCTTCCGGCACTTAACAAGGCGCGGGAAGCGGTGTTCAAAACATCGTGTCTCAACAATATGAAGCAGATCGGCACCGCTCTGGTCATGTATGCTCAGGACAACGCCGGCTATCTCCCGAAACCGCGCAACAACAAAGCGTTTGTCGGGTATATTGAAACTTATCTGAATACAAAGTCGGATCATTCCCATTCCGACGGCGGACGTTACTGGAAACAGCCGCAAGGGATCTATTTCTGCCCGTCTCTATATTCCCCGACGTCCAGCCTTGTCTGGGATTCATCCGGCGAAACCGCCGATCTGTTTGAATCACATTACACTCCAACCGGACGCGGGGATTACTGGAATTCCGGAAATCTCCCGAATGAGCGCAGCGGCGGATGGATCTACACTCCGGAGCAGAACAGCCAGAAAGGATGGTGGAGACGGCTTGAATCCATCAGAAACGGTTCCGCTATCATGGGCGAATGCGGTTATCAGAAAGCGACGGTCTGTTGCGGATCCGGAAAAGTGAATCGCACGATTTCCGCATTCGACAGTTCAAACTATACCGCAAATCTCGGTTCGCCGACGAATTACAACGCGCCCGCATGGGTTCATGGAATGAGCTGCAACTGGCTGTTCGTCGACGGGCACGCCGCAAGCAGAAAATATACCGGGAAAGCTCTGTTCAATACAGACTGGATCCCGCAATAAACGAACTTGGAAACACGAAAGGAATATCAATATGAAACGGAAAATCTCTCTGCTTTTTCTCGCTCTGGCCGGAACTCTTTCCGCAGGATCCGTGCCGTTCACCCTGTCCCGCAACGGCTCCTGGAAACCGGATGAATCCGGCAAAGTATTCACCCGCACCGTCAGGGAGGGACAGACGGAATGGTGTCATGTCCTTGCCTCCGCAAAACTGGCGGCGGACTCCTATTACTGTTTTTCATGGCGCGTCACGTCGTCGAAACCGGATTCCGGAGATGTGATGATTCTTGTTGCGGACGGTCCGAAAGGAGCACGTTTTTCCCGTTACAACAATTTCGTTCCATCACCGGGAATACAGAAATTCTATCTCTACACCGGCAGATACGCCGGGGATTACACGTTCAGTATCCGGACAGGGATGAAAGCCGCGCAAACTCTGGTTTGTAAAGACATCTCTTTGGAAAAACTTGATCCGGCGGATCTTGAAAGTGAACTGCTCCCGGATTCGCCGGAGTTTTTTTTCCATCCCCGGAAAGACGGCTGGATGCCTGCCCGGTTCACTGCCGACGACTCTTCTCCAACGGGGAAAAGCATCACGTTTTCCCCTGCCGCGTCCCCTCTTCTCCGGACCGTTTATGTGCCGATGATTCCGGGAAAGACGTACCGCATGGAGCTTTGGATGAAAGCCGCGGAACCTTTGCGTGCCTGCATCCGGCTCGACACCTACATGGGACCGTTCGCAGGAAAACACGAGTATAAGGACTTAAATGTTCTCATGCCGAAAACATGGAAAAAGTTCTCGCTGGAATGGACTGTTCCCGCCGATACCGCCGCCGCTCCGATGCTGCTCTCCGGCATGATGCGGATCTGTGCAACTTTCGAGTCCAAAGATACAACGGCTTCCATCGCCGGTGTCTCTTTGAAAATGGTGAAATGATGAACTGCAAACTCTTTACTCTTCTTTTTGTATCTGCCGCCGTTTCTCTTCCGGCGGAGAACGTCCTCTTCAATTCCGGTTTTGAACTCGGAACGGCGGGATTCTCCGCTTTGCGCAGCCGTCCGTTGAAAACATTCCGGGGCGAATTCGATCCGGCGGGAGGAATTTTTCCGGAACAGCGCGACGTCAAATCCGGACGGGGCGCGATCCGGATGGTTCATCTTCCCGGACAGAGCGTCTCGCTCTGCTCTTCCGAATTTCAGCTGAAACCGGATTCCCGCTATACCTTTTCCTTCTGGGCAAAAGGCGGAGCCGGAACGGAAATCGAGCTGAAACTTTCTTCCCGTCAGAACGGGAACGGGAAACTCGCATGGAAAGATATCAGCCGCTCGTACCGTCTGTCCAGCGAGTGGAAAGAATACACCTTCACATTCATGTCGGCTCCATCGCCGCACCGTTTTTATAATTTTTATTTTCGTTCCAGACATCCGGGAACGATTTTTGCGGATGATATTCAGCTCATTCCGGGGGAAACGGCAAAACCGTGGGCTCCCGCCGCTCCGGTTGAGGCTGCTGTGATTCTTCCCGAACTCACTGCCGATGCCAAAACGCTTTCCGGAACGTTGCGCACCGTTGCGTACGACCGGGACTGCACTGCCGCCGTGAATCTCTCTCTGCAGAAATTCGAGCCTGCGGAACAGCTCGCCGGACAGACGGTCCGGGTGCCGTTGAAAGCCGGGATCATGCAGGAAACGGTTTTCCGTTTTTCCGGGCTGCCTTACGGCTGTTTCCGGGTATTTCCGTCCGTTGACGGCAAACCGCTTCCGCCGGGCGCGGTGGGAATGACGGTGAACTGCCATGCTCCCGTCTGGAAACACAAATCCGATGCCTCCGGATTCAAACTTGGAATAAACACCGCTATCCTTGGGCGTTACACGCGCACAGAAGTGATTGACAGCACCGGGACCGGCGAAGAACGCGGCAAAAACCTGATCTATCTTGGCAATGTTCACCGCATCTGGAATCCCGGAGAGATCAGCTGGGCGGTTTGCAATCCGGCACCGGGCAAATTCGATTTCTCCCGTATCCGGAAAGTGTCGGACATCGCCCGGAAAAACGGATTTGACCTTGAGGTTACGATCAGCGACGGCTGGACCTGGATGAAAAAGGAGGAACCAAATCGCAATCTGCCGGAATGGACCTGGGAACGCGATCTTGCAGGCAAAAATTATCCCGCGGCGGACCGCAGCGATACCAACCGGAAAGTCAAACTGCCCTACTATGAAGACTGGGCGGCGTTTGCCGGAGCATTTGCCGAAGCGACGAAAGGAGCCGTACGTTACATCGACCTCATGAACGAACCGAATTGCTCGTTTTCCGGAAAAACGTATGCAACCTATATGAAAGCCGCATACGACGCGATCAAAAAGGAGAATCCCGCCGCCGTTGTCGTTGCCGGAAGCGCTACGGAAGACCTCGGAGGACGGGCGCTTGAGTATATCATCGAGCTTGCAAACGCCAAAGAGCGCGATTCCATGGATGTTCTTTCGTTTCATCCATACGGCGCACGTCAGGATGACAGCCCTGTTCCGGCGCAGAACCGCATCCGCCAGATCAAAGCCGCTCTCCGCCGCTCCGGACTGAATGTGCCGATCTGGAACGACGAATGTTTTTACCTGAAACCGGTCAGCCAGTCGCATTATATGCTGGAACATGATCTTCCGCCCGGAGCCGTCAGCCGCCGGATCATTATCGACATGGGCGAAGGCTGCTTTGCCTCCACGCCGCTCGGCGGTGATCAGGCATTCGGCGATCCCGCCAATCCCAACCGCGTTGTGCAAAGCTGGGACAGCAAGCTGATTCCGGCAAAGCTGTTCGCGGAAATGAACACGCTTGCCCATTTTCTCGCCGGAGCGAAACCGCTTGCCGCCGTAGAGAAGAAAGGGGAGTATCTCGGTTATGTGTTCACCAACCACGGCAGACTCTATTCTGCGATCTGGTCGGCGGCGGACCCGGCTGCGTTAAGCCTGAACCTGCCGTCCGGGGCTTCGTTCCGGCTTTACGACCTCTATGGAAATCCGCTTCCGGCAGATTCCGCGAAACTCAATCTGTCCCGTGTTCCGTATTATCTTGAATGGAGCGGAGTCACCGCGGAACAGGCGGCGGAGATTTTGCGGAACGGCTCCGTTCATGTGGATAATCCCGTTCAGACGGGACCTGTCCGCTGGGTGAAACGCGGAACGCAGACCGGAGTTCTCTTTGAACTTTCCAACCGCGGTTCCAAACCGTTTTCCGGCTTTGTCCGCGTCAACGCTCCGGAATTCCGCGGCCACGGCGGACGGGTCGGTTTCCCGTCGGTGGAGAACGGGAAACCGCGTATGGTGTTTGTTCCTCTGACACGGAATTCCGGAGCCCCGGAACAGTTCCGGATTACGGTTCTGGTCAGCGACGGCGAAAGATTGTTCCCGTTCGAGCGGCTGCTTGCGATTCCGCCGCAACTGTCTTTGAAAGAGGGTGTATGGAGCGGTCCCTATCCGGTTGAGCGTCTTGCGGAGGGGAAGAAACCCGCTTCGGCGGCGGACCTTTCCGCAAACTTTTCCCTGCTCCGGGAAAAAGATGCTCTTGTCGTCCGTGTGAACGTAACGGACGACAAAGCGGAAGCGGGGGCCATCATGCCGTTCGCCGCCGACTGCATCGAACTCTTCTGGGATCCCTGTCCGTTCCGCGGCGACATGAAATATCCCGACCGTTATAACGAAACGGCTTGTCAGATCTTCGTCAACCCGCACCGCAAACAGCCCGTGACAATCGCCAACGGCAGGAAACTTCCGGGCCTGAACGTTTCCGTTGCCGGCCGGAAAAACGGTTATGAGGCGTTGATCCGTCTTCCGCTCCCCGCCGGTGCGGAATATGTCGGATTCGACCTCGGTGTCGATGATTCGGATGTTTCCAACGTCAGGAAAACCCAGCTGCTCTGGAGCGGCGACGGCGGCAATCATTCGGACCGTTCAAAATACGGAATGCTGCGTCTGAAAAACTGACGTATGAAGTTCTGTTCCTCACGTTGTTGAAATCAGATCCCCTCTGATCCTTTCCCGGCAGGATCGGGGGGAGCGGCAAATCAACGTCATAAACACTTGGAGGGGTGTATTTATTCTTCGCAATCGCCGCTTGTTGCCTTCAAATCCTGATTCATCTGCAGCAGAAGTCCTTTCTGTACTTTTGCGTGATGACCTCTCAAATTATTGCTTCGGCAACTAAAAGAGTTGCCGAAGCAATATCAACGATCAGAAATCCTTTTTTAAGACTGGCTTTGATCAATTACACTCATCTTTATTTTGCGATCCAACGCAAAATTCTTTTCCTGCTTTCTCTGTTTGCAGGAAGAACGTGCCACCTGGAATAACCGAACCGGCCCTGTCAGTCCGCTTGAGAGCGAATCCCGTTCGAACTCCCGCTGTTTATCCTCATAAGGAGAAAGCGGGGGGAAGTTCTGTTCTATATAATTTTTTACATCCTCCGGCGACAGTGCGTTGGCGAGAGTGTTGGTTACGGTCACTTCAAGGCGATTCAGTCCCTTTGTTTTCAGTCCCGGCTTCAAATCGAAGCGGAAAGGTCCCCAAAAGCGCTCGCCCAGGGAAACTCCATTGAGTTTCACGCTTGCGGAATACTCGACCTTTCCAAGATCAAGCCACAAATCAGTTTCCCCGGTTTCAAACTGGGCTGTATAAACTGCATCGCCACTGAAATCCTCACCAAGGAGTTCGTTCCACGGTCCCAATGATGTCCGGACTGCTTTTGCCCGGCAGGGTATGATTTGGAAATCATTGCCGGCAATGATGTGCCGCCGAACCGGCTTGAGAGTCCAATCGTTCAGTTCCTGAATCTGCTTCCATTCCCGAAGGTGCTTTTTACCCGTTGTTCCGGTCACGAACAGCGCCGATCCGAACGGTTCGAAGCGCCAGCGGAAACAGCCGATTCCTGCAGCATATTTTTCGCCGTTTTCCGGATTCCAACAGGCAATCGGCTCCGATTCATCAAACGTCAATGTGGGTTCCAGTACCGAGTCGCTCTCATTCACACAGAAGTAAATGGCGCGCTTTCCCCAAAGTCTCTTGCAGACTCGCAGTGCCGGAGCCGCAGGCTCGACTCCGAGCAACGGACGTGGCGGTTCACGGTTTAATGTCAGATTTTTCAATCTTGCCGCAGCCTCCGGGGCCATAAATTGAGTCGATGGAATCAGCAATGCCGGATAACGCATTTTCCCGATAACAAGATTGCCGTTTTCCGACTTTGCTGTGGCAAGTGCGTCGTCATCCACGAAATCGAAATCGCATTGTTGTGAGAGCAGTTTTTCCGTATATTCATTTTGGGCCTGGATTGCGGCCTGTTTCGCTTCTCCGCCAGCCCAGACCGACCGGACGTCATGGTAAAGCGCCGCCGACACGACCGGTCTTCCCCGAGTCAGCATGAAGCTGATGCGTCCGGCATATTCGTTCGGCATCCGGGCATACTTCCACAATGGATCGGCCGGACCGAGATGCGGACGACAGCCGGAAAGGAAACTTCCACGGTTTGAAAACGCGATTTTGCTGAACACCAGGGCATTGACACCGCGAACAAGCATGTAGTCGATAAGAAATTTCTGCTGCATCGGGGTAATGCCGTTCCCGTAAACGGCGAAAATTTCAGCAAGCGCGAATTTGCGTCCCGCTTGCCGGGCAACTGAAGAGGCGTACTTCGGGAATACATGGGTACGGACGCCGGGGAACAACTGGCGCCAGATAGCGTCAACGCCGGGGAGATCTAAAGCCCGCAATGCCCGCAAAATATGTCCGTAGCCGCTGAAAGCACTGTTTTCCGGTCTGTCCTCATTGGAAAAGTGACCACCGGAAAGCAGACCGTTTTTCCGGCACCATTTCCGAATGGGCAGCAGAAAACGTTCAACGAAAAGCCGAGACGTCACGTCGTGAAAATCAATACGGATTTTTTCCAATCCCTCCGGTTCGATTAATTGCGGCAGGAACGGTGTGATGTCGTACCCTTTACGGCGTTGGAACTCTGCCGCAAGATCGGGACACCAGGTCAAGCGTTCGCCGGGACGTGAAATCGGCATGGTCGGCTCGTCCATGAAAACGAAACGGAATGTTGTACCGAAAAGAGATCCGATATGTTTCCGGTAGCGCTCATGGGTGAGTTCGAGGAATTTTTCGGCAGCCTCACGGATTAATGCATTCGGGTACGGCGCCGCTTTTTCCGGAACACCGGGTTCGGAGACAACTCCATGTTTTGTCCAGTAAAGTTGCGCCCATTTTTCCGGTTCGCAGTTATAAACCCGTCCAGCCGCTCCGCCGGAAGGCCAGCCGCCCTCGTCATACAGATAGCAGTTCATACCGAGCGCCGCGCATTCCGTGGCAATAGTCCGGTATGCCCGGAAGTAATCCGGCGAAAGGTATTCCGGACGCATATCGGAGGGCATTCGCTCCGGACGAAACTCCGGCGGCCAGGGATGCGGGCAGACATTCCGCACGCCATGAGCCGCCATGTCACGCAGCTGACGCCGCAATTCACTGTGATTTAGTTCGGTATTCAAATACCAAAAATAGCTCGGCATACATTCTGCCGGAGGTGTTTCAAAATTCTTTTTCATCTTTCCTGCCGTTTCACGACTGACCATTGAAAAATTACGGAACCGATGGATAGACTGAGGAACCTGTTTTCATTAAATGCGTTTAATCTCTTTCATTTGAACAGGAGAGCTCCCGGCAATTACAATATCATCTTTCAGCAACTTTTCAACGCTGGCGCGGCAAATATTTTGTATTTTTTCATATTGTTTCCGTGTGATTTTCATGAGGGCTGCATCGAAATGAAAAAGTCAATAATGTGAGCGGAATCTAACATCCTCTCACAAAATTTCAAGCAGGTTCCATTATTCGATTTTTACCTGAAAGGTCAGGGTAACGGGTATTCCCTCCTTACAGACCAGTGGCTTAAAAAAACGATCGTCGTGACGGCAAAAGATCGTATCGTTTTGAAATCCCGGCGAACCGAGTTTATACCAGCCGACAGGAGAATTATCCTTGATCAGTTTGAAATCCGAATTATTAAAGTCACTGCCCTTGACAGAAATGTTGCGATAAGCAATAAACGACTTCTTCTTTGGTTGCCCCATGAATGAAACATCAACCGTTCCGCTTTGCCTGGGAATGAATGAGAATGAGTGTTTTCTCCACATGGTTTCAGCTTTTCCGGTGAAAATCAGACGGCTGTTATGCTTTTCTTTCAGCCATGCCGCTTGCTGAACAGTAATACCTTCACCGGGAACTCCGGGCGAGAGAGAAATTCCTTTGCTGCTGCCGACATCAATTCGGAATTCCTGTGCGGCGGCAAATCCGTATATTGCGGCTGTCAGAGCCATGAGCATTTTTTTCATTTGAAGTACTCCACGTTTATGTTTGATATTGTTACTTTTCCTGTTGCTCTGCGCAAACCGAGCATGAGATCCGCCTGTTTTGCTTTATTGGAAAATGGAATCCAGCATTCGACACTGGTCCACGGGGTATTGCCCGTCATCCCGGAATGAACGATATTGCCGAAATCCCATCGCCCAAGCTGGAACATAAAACCTTCCGGACGATAACGGTTAATCGGTTTCGAGTCCGGAGTGATCTGATCCAATTTGACCAGCGCGCGGAGTTTTACCCCCTTTGCTTCGGCGGGAACGGTCAGATTCTGCGTCAGCGCAAACTCTTTTCCGAACCGTTCGGTTGCATTCAGTTCCACGGCATTGGCGCCATTGAAACCTTTTCCGGGGAGAAAACGAACCGTACAACGCGAGTTTTGAAATAACCAGCCCCATTGATCTGCTTCGCCATATTTTCCGGAACTGAAATCCGAATTCCGAGGGATGCTATTGCCATCCAATGCGTTGCGGATTTCCGGAGCAAGACGGAACACCGGGTAATGGAAGCGATGACGGTAGTGTTTCTCCGGAATATTGCTCAGAGATTCGGGGCGGGGGGTTATTACTTTATCTGTTCCCTCCCGGTGAAGTCCGATTTCCATTCCGAACCGCCCGGTTCCAGGCATCCGGAATTCGTTCCACGGAATTGATCCTTCAAGGATATAACCGTCTTCCGTGCGGGTCTGTTTCAGAACTGCTTTCGAGCGGAAACGCGGATTGACACGGGAAATTGCTTTGATCGAATTACCGGTTTTGGAAGGAATCGCGCTGAAACCATACTGATAGCAGTTCAACGGTTTGGAAGAAAGTATTTCGTTGTTGTCAAGACGGCGGAACGGGGTGGGATCCAGGAAGATTTCTATTGCGTCGCCCTGCCACGGGGCGTCTCCAGGCGGCGCAACAATATCAAGATCTTTCACAACTGCATGAAAATTCAGCGAGCCGTTTGCCGACCATACTTTGACTGCAGCATTTTTACCGACATTCAGCATCTGCGCGGTTTTTTCATCCGTTCCAACCGGGTATTCGGGAACATCCGGAAGCCGGATTGCGATCTGCGTGCCTGCTTCATTGTCATCGGGACGAAAAGGCAGAATGGACGGCAGCGCATCCGGATATGGAACGATCGCCGTGCTGTCATCCTCGCTTGAATGGAATGCAAATTGCACGGCGGGCAGTTTGGTCCGGGCAGTGAAATATGCGGTAAAACGAGCTTGCTGGCCAGTCATATTAATTGCGTTGATATGTACCGAATTTCCTGCTTTCTTCACAAAGATCCGGCAGCTTTCTGCCGGAATGAATTTTGCCTTGCGGAAAAATTCACTTACAGCGGCAAGAGAACCAAAGATATAATGCGGTTCATAGCTCTGACGGATCTTTGTACTGTTTTCTGCATTGCCGAACAGATCGGTGATCCGGACGGCACGGCCGGCTGGAACGTTCATAATAGAACCGGCCGGGCGAAGATCGTAGACAAATCCAACAGCTTTTCCGGTTGGTCCCGAAAAGATTCCGGCGCGCATATAAGGATTGAGCACGACAGGTTGAAGCTTCGTCATTCCCGCAAGATGGGCGGAAAGTGCATTTGTTGCGGTCGCCATCTCGCTCAGCGCAGGGATTGCGGTCACCGGTGGAGCAACTTTCAGGAATGAAGTTGCCGACAGAGAAAGTGCTGCTTCAACACCGTTGAGCATACCGTCGAGATAATGGCGCTGCACGGCTTCTGCATCGCAGACGCCAAGATTGACATAGAAATCCTTTTGCGGTTTCCGGGCATTGGTGATATAGAAACACTCGGTGTTCCAAAGAGGTCTCGGCTTCTTGAGTGTGGCGCGAAGTTCCTGAATGTGTCTGGTATAGAGACCGTAAACTCCCTTGATGTAGTCGGTGGAGTTCCAGTAAGGATGGAACGCGCAATAATCCATGGAATCGACATAATCCGGATCGGCCTGCGTAAGACGTGCACACCATCCTTTATCAAAACCGACATCGCAGGTGTTGCCGTTGCCAAGCACTTTGAATGTCGGATTCATGTTTTTGATCCGTTTATAAACGTGTTTGAGATAGCGTATATAAACATCCGGTGGACATTCCGCCGCGCCGGGTTCGTTGAGAAATTCCCAGAACCGGATTTTACCGCCCCATGTTTTCAGGCAGAAGTCCAGGTAGCCGTTCCATATTTCCTCCGGACCGTCGAGCAGGAGGAGCCCTTTATTTCCCGGGATTGACTTCATGTACTGGCGAAGATGGTGCGGATAAGTGGCTTTTTCCGGTTTGCTGTCCGAGTCCGGGAAGAGCAACGAAGTTCCGGAGAGGCAGAATACCGGATCCATGCCGACCCGTACCGCCTCATCAATGAGAGGACCGACAACGTCGGAACGGAATTTATTTTTTTCCGGTTCGATGGTCTTCCAGTCTCCCCAGATTCGAATCATGCGCATACCCGCCAGATACGGAATTTCTGCTATACTGCGTCGTGAGGGGTAATAGCGGTAGGTCGAATGCTTGAACATATCGGAATAGGGCGTGTGGGGAATGACGAGCGTATCGTGGTTATAACCGATTCCCCATCCCGGAGTATATGCCGGATGTTTGACTGGTGCATGAATAACGGAAAAGTCGCCGAGAACAGGAATTTGCCTTCCATTACGGGAAAGTTCAAAATGCCAGGAACCATACAAATCAGCCTTCAATTCAAGATTTCCTTCATAGCGGAAATTATGTTTTATCAGTTTTACGGGAAATTTCAAACGGATCGTTTTATTATGATCGGCAACCGCGGAAAGTATGACAGTTTCTATATCTTTTTGAGAATTCAAGCGTGCGTTGAGTTTGAGTTTGATTGTTTCTCCTTTCCGGTATGCTGCGCCGTCCCGGTCCGGAATTGCGGCAGCCTCCTCAAGCGGCTCCTCCGGAGAGTCGGCAAAGCGGCATTTGAAGTTGTCAAGAAATAGCGAACCTTGAAGCGGTGTACCGTCCTGCCGGAAAACGTTGAGAGTAAGCAGATAATCGTTGTGCCATTTAATGACTTTAAATTTATGTGAGACATGCTGCCATTCGGCAGAAGGTCGGAGAACAAAGCCTTTCAGCACCGGATAACGGGGATGATCCCAGGTCGGTAAAGGTTTGAGCCCGCGATCGCCAAGAGTACGGAAATCCAGGCGGGCCCGGATTTTTCCGGCTTCTTCCCTGGCGCATTTGTAATCGAACGAAATTTCAACCTCGGTGTCGCGGTCAATACTAAAACGGTTGCAGACAAGACCGAACCGCATAATGCCGTTTGCTGCCGGCGTTTGCAGCGCAAACCCGTCTTTGCCGGGAACGGTTTTAGTCTGTATGAGCATTCCCGGATTCTTAACTGCGGCGGCGGGATTGATTTGATCCGTATGAATCAACCATCCCGGAACCGGCTTTCCCGGATCACCAAGATCCATGGAACCGCCGATATTCAACGGTGCGGCAGAGACGCTGAATATGGAAAGAATCGGGCACAGGAAAAAGATTTTTTGCATCATAAATGCTCCTTAATGTTTTTTATGATTACGGAAGATTGGATGGAAACAGTTTGCTCCAACGGTTCTTGCGGGTATTGACATCATTGTCATAAAGCAGTTCATTCAAGACATTCAGGCTTTTGACATGTCCGTCATAAAACCAGCCAGTAACGTATGTTTCATGTACCGGAGCAATTCTGGTCTCCGGATTATCCGGATTATGCAAGTCGTTATATGAGTTATAATAGCTTATATTTCCTGTTCTTGCCGGACCTTCCAGAACAGCAATTTTCGTAGAAGGTGATTTGATCTGAACGGGAGTTCTCGCCGAATCCGGGAACTCTTTTTCTCCACTGATTCCATACGTTTTCAAGCCGGAATGATAACCCTGTGGAATATAGGACCACGGAACGAATACACTGCCGGCGGAAGTCCGGTATTGTTCATGTTTGACACAATAGTTTTGCGGATTCGGCTGAATAAGACCTGGAGAAATTTTACTCTTATAGGGTTGTAAATAAGCTACTCCATTATTGTCATTAATGCCATCAATCTTGTAACCGGTCAGTCGATTCCAGAAATACATAATCTCCCAAGGATAAAACACTTCATCGTCTGCATAGTGGATGATTCCGAGCCCGATCTGTTTCTGATGGCTGATGCACTGCACGAGCATTCCCTTTTCACGGACGGAATTCAAAACCGGAAGCAGCATTCCGGCAAGAATAGCGATAATACCGATCGTTATAAGCAATTCAAGTAATGAAAAATAGAGTTTACGCATTTTGCTCCTCCTGACGATTTCTTGTTTTTTCGTTTTAACTTCATTTTTGTCGTAAAAGGCAGAAATCCCTTATTTGCAAAAATGCTGTTTCATACTGTAATTTTCTATCTCGTTTTCATATTCTTTGCTCCTTTTCTTTATATTACAACAGCTGATTTTCTGATTATTTGAATGACCGTCATTAAAATGTTCCGGTTCCTTTCCGAAAATTGCGGCGAGCCGGGTCGAGGAAACTTTTTCACTCCGGTCAAAACAGTAGATCCCATTTTCCTCCTGTTCGACATCGGTCAGCTGGGTATAACAGTATCCGGCGATGAACGGTACTGAAAGAACGGCGTCAACCAACTCCTTGAGTTTGGTACAATAGGCTTCCTGTGTGTTGATTTTTTCTCCGTAGGCCCAACTCTTTGTATGCGGAATACAGCCCTGCGGAAGATAACCAACTCCACCGAATTCGTCAAGCAGATAAGGCTGTCCGCCATACGGGACTTCCAGCATTTTCATATCCGGCGCGGGTGCGGCGACACGGGCTCCGTCCGGGGCAAGCCGCTCTTTCAGGAGAATGCCATTCTGGGTATAGTCATGGATCGTCCAAAGATCCGTTTTTACATGCGTATAACCGCTGCAGTCGTTGATCGGACGGGTCGGATCCAGTTCCTTTGTCTGATCGTAAATCATTGAGATAATCCGGCGGAAATCTCTGAGGCGCGACAGAGAAGTCCGCGTTTCATTTGTCGGGGTCCATGCGATGATGGAGGGATGATTGCAGTCTCTTTTCACGCACTCGAACCATTCCGCCATGAGCTGATGTGCGCATTGCCAGTAAGAATTGTCCGATTCGGGATCCTTATTGATCCATGAGGGACTTTCGCACCATGTAATATAGCCGAGCCTGTCGGCCCAGTAATGAAAACGTTCTTCAAATATCTTCTGATGCAGGCGCGCTCCGTTGAATCCGGCACGCATGGCAAGCAGAATATCCTGTTTGAGCATTTCATCGGAAGGTGCGGTCATAATACCGTCCGGATAATATCCCTGGTCCAGGACAAAGCGCAAATAGCGGGCTTTCCCGTTCAGCAGAATGCATCCGTTTCGCAGACTGATTTCCCGCAGCCCTGCGTAGGAACGGACATAATCACAGACAGTTCCGTCCGGCGCGCGCAGTATATATTCGATATCGTAGAGAAAAGGATCTTCCGGTGACCAGAATCTTCTGCCGGGAGCATGAACCGTGACCGCCGTTCCGTTGCGGGAAATGGTCTTATTCTCCGTGGAATCGCCTTTTGCCGATACACGGATTGTCAGTTCCATATCATTTACCGGTTCATAAAAGAGCGGAAAAAAACAGAATGTTCCGTCGGCGGTATTCGGGACGATCCGACAGGATTTCAACCCGTCAAAAGAAACGGCTTCCATCCAGACGCTCTGCCAGATTCCTGTTGTTCTGGTATAGCGGCATCCCTGCGATTCATAAAAGGGAGATTGTTTGCCGATCGCTTGTTTTCCCCCTCGAACATCATCGCGGACATGAAGAACAAAATCGAATGGGGTTTCCAGTTCCGCCGCATTTGTTATGTCGAATGAAAAAGACGAAAAGCCGCCGGTGTGAGTTCCGATGCTTCGGCCGTTGATGAAACCTTCACATTCATAATCGACCGCACCGAAATGAAGAAGAATACGTTTCCCTTCCCATCTCCGGGGAAGCGTAATTTTCCGGTGATAGAACATCGCCGGAATGAAATCCCGAAACTCCACACCGGAGCATTTACTTTCAGGGCAGAAAGGAACGAGAATCTTCTTTCCGAATCCTTGTGAATTTGTCATGCCGCGGCTTCGGCCGGAATCGGAAAAATCAAATTCATAACTCCAAATGCCATTTAAGCAAATCCAGTCGTCCCGCATGAATTGAGGACGCGGATATTCATTTCTGACCTGTTGATCATTCATCGTCTGAAAACCTCTCTGGTTATTTCCGGTATATTATAGATGATAATTCTCTGTTTGAAAATGGATTTACTTCCGAAAAATAATGGACTTTGTCCATTTTTTAAAAGGAAAACAATAAACATTTCTTGATTTCCTGAATGAGTAATGGTATTTTCCCGAAAGAGCGAATATCTGTTTCAAAAAACAAAAATCAAATTGACATGCGTAAAAACGGTGCGATAACAATCAAGTCAGAATGGAGCGAGTTTCTCGCGGAGCTGGATGTAAAAATTATGATCTGCGGTTTTGCGCAGGAGATCGTTAATTGGCAACCGCTTGATTCGTTTTTCCGGGAAATGCCATTCTACCGCCTCTATCTGCCGACAAAAGGGGAATTTTGCATTTCCTCCGTCTATTCCATAGAATCGACGACGTTGATTCGTCCGGGAACAGTTTATCTTATCCCGGACTGTCTGGTTCTGAAATATCAAGGGATTGCGCCAAGCGACCATTACTGGATTCACTTTTTCTCCCGCCAGATGCAGAAACTGCCATTTTACGAGCCGCTGGAACTTCCGGAAGAAATCTTTACCCATCCGAGAGAACGCTTTGCCGGCATCGTGGAGCATTGTCGTCAATATGAGAATCTGGAGCATCAGATAGCGGCAAAATGTGAAGTCGAAAAACTGCTGATTCCGTTCATAGAACACCTTTCATCAATGACTCCTGTCCGGAATTTACCGAAAGTGCAGCTGTTTAGTTTGATTGAGTATATTGATTCGAACATCGGACATAAAATTACGGTCTCCGAGCTTGCTGCAAGGGCGCATCTCAGCCGTTCGAAACTGACCGCACTGTTTGTTGGGCAGTTCCGGATGCTGCCGAAACAGTTTATCACGATGCGGCGGCTGTACTATGCAAAGCATCTTCTGCTTCAGCGCAATTTGCCGATCAAGGAAATCGCCTGGCGCTGTGGCTACCCGGATGAATACTTCTTTTTCCGGATTTTCAAAAAATATGTAAAAACTACACCTTGCGAATTCCGGAAACAGCAGATTTATTGAACTGCTCCGAACAATTTGTCTGTAATCTGCCATGAAGCGGAGCGCCGCCGTTTTCAGGCGGGTTCCTGTGCTCAGAATGAGAAAAACGGCTCACGGACGCCGGCGTTGAAAGTGCCGGCGGTACTGCAGTGGTGTCGTCCCCGTGTGACGGCGGAACGCCGCACAAAACCACGCGCATCCCTGGTAATGGATCCGGGCGGCGATTTCCCGGATGGGAGTGACGGTTTCCGCAAGCAGCCGTTTTGCCTCCTCCATCCGCAGTTCAAACAGGAACTGTGCAGGCGGCGGGTAGCCCGCCTGTTTCCAGTGCCGGGAAAAAGTCCGGTAGGAGAAACCTGATTCGCGCGCAAGTTCGTCGAGGTCGATTTCCCGCATGAGATTCAAGCGCAGATAAGAAGCAATCCGGCGGATTTTCTCATCCGGCCATGAGACCGGCGCTCTGCTGCGCTGTTTCCGGATCAGCAGGACTTCCTGCAGCATCTGGAAACAGAGCATGTCGATTCGGTCTGCCGCACCGAATTCCTCCGATTTCCCGGCGAGTTCCTGAATCCGCCGAAAAATGGCGTTCAGCTCCGGGGCTTCCGGCAGTTCGCAGAAAACAATATCATCCTCCAGTCCGCACCGGCGGAGTTCCTCCAGCAATTCGGCTGCGTAGGTGAAATAAAAAGCGGTTCCGCTGTCCGGCTCCGGGATACGGTGGAGCTCGCCCGGACGTTTGACCAGCAGATGCGGGTAACGCCCCGTCCGGCGTTTCCCGTCGATTTCCATGGTGCAGCTGTCTCTCCTGCCGGAAAAGCGGAAACAGATCTGTACGCCGCGGACAACCTGATATTCCAATGCCGGATGATCAAGGTGGTACGCAGTCGAACATACCGGAGGAACGGTGTTCAGTTCTCTCCGGCGGTTTTCCAGATTCAGATAAAATACGACAGCCATAATGAATACAATTAGCACAGAAAATGAAAAAGTCAAATGTCTGAAAAACGATATTTTTTTGTCCGGACGGCCTCTAGCCGATTTTTGAATTCTGTTGTATAATTAAAATAACGGACAAATGAAAGGAGGCGAAAATGCCGTTCGTCATCAATGAAAGTAAAAAAATATTTTTGTGCAGCACCCGGAATATGTCTTATGCGTTTGCTCTCTCCCCGTCCGGTGTTCCGGTCAATCTCCACTGGGGCGGAAAGATTGACCGGATGGAAGATCTTCCTCCTGCGGAAGAGATTTCCTGGTTCAGCCGTTCGCATTATCATTCCCGTGCAGGATTCAGCCGTTTTGAGTATTCCGCGTATTCTCCCGGTTTCTGTTACGAGCCGTGTGTGAAACTGTTGTCGCCGGACTGCGCCCTGCACCTGCAGTACGCCGGATTCCGGCAGGAAAGCGGTGAACATCTCGCAGTCGATCTTTCCGACGGCGGGACGGGGCTGCGGCTGCGCCTTCATTACATGCTTTACCCGGAATTCGACCTGCTTTCCCGCTGGACGGAGGTCGTGAACGAGGGGAATGCCGTGGTCCGTTTTGAAACTCTTTTTTCCGCCGTCTGGGTTCTGCCGCGCGGCAAGGCTCCGCGCCTGACCACGCTTCAGGGGGAATGGGGACAGGAGTACCGCGTCCGCCGCGCCGCCGTCGAACCGGGAGAACGGGTGCTGGAGAGCCGCAACGGAATCAGCGGCCATGCCGCCGTGCCGTTTTTTGCGTTTGATCCGGGCAACGCCGACGAGCGTTCCGGCGAGGTGCGTTTCGGGACCCTGCTCTGGAGCGGCGACTGGAAGTTCATCGTCGAACGCGACGCATTCGGCGAAACCCGCGTTTCCGGCGGCTTGAACAACTTCGATTTTGAACTTGCCCTTGCTCCGGGCGAGCGGTTCGGCACGCCGGCTTTTCTCGGCGGATTCACACGCGGCGGATTCGGAGAGATGACCCGTCTGATTCACCGTTACAGCGCCGCCCGGATTTATCCCAGCAATATGGCGCGGCGGGTCATGCCGGTGGTGTTCAACACCTATTCCTGCATCCGCGGAGCGGAAGTGACCGAACGAAACGTTCTGGAGCTGATTCCGAAAGCGGCGGAAGCCGGATGCGAGCTGTTCATCATCGACGCCGGATGGCAGCAGAACATGGGCGACTGGACCATTCATCCGGAGAAATTTCCCGGCGGATTCCGGAAGATCATCAGCACCGTCCGGGCGCACGGCATGGAGTTCGGACTCTGGGTGGAGTTCGAACGAGTGGATTCCTCCAGCCGCATTTACCGGGAGCATCCCGAATGGCGGGTCGACGACGCACACTATTCCCTGCTCAATTTCGCCCGGCGCGATGTGCTTGATTATATTCACGGCGTTCTGCGGAAGCTCCTTGCGGAAAACGACATCGTTTATTTAAAAATGGATCTCAACCGTTATCTGAATATTCCGGAAGTGGAAAACCGCCGTGAAATGCGGACGAAGTACATGCTGAATTTTTACGAACTGATGGAGCGCCTGAGCGGAGAGTTCCCTGACGTCTTTTTTGAGAACTGTGCAAGCGGAAGCGGGCGCGGGGATCTGGCGATGGACCGCTTTTTCACCAGGGTCAACCGCAGCGACAATCAGGATACGCTCGACGTTCTTGACATTCAGGAGGGATTCAGCTACCTGCATTTTCCGAAAATGGCGGGCGGCGGCTGCCAGATCAGCAGAAGTTATTCGTACTTTTTCAATCACCGGGAAATTCCGCTCCGCTTTATGGCGCATGCGGCGCTGATGGGGTGGCCGTCGCTCGGGATTCCCCTGCATAAGAGTCCGCCGGAGGAACTGGCGGAGTGCCGGGGGTATTTTGAACTCAACCGGAAGATCCGTCATATTGTCGCATTCGGCGAACTGTACCGTCTTGCGTCGCACCGGGAGAACCGGTACGCGGCGTTTGAGTATGTTCTTCCCGACAAATCCGAGGCTCTGCTGTTTGTATTCGGACACGCTCTGCAGTTTGCGGAACAGCTTCCGAATCTGCGTATGGAGGGGCTTGATCCCGATGCGGTCTATACGGTCACGCGCCACGGGCGGCACGATACGGAACGGGATGCGTTCTGCAATGTGGAGGAGCCGGAATTGCGTCCCGTTTCCGGACGCGGGCTTGCCGAACTCGGTATCCGGGTCGGACTCGACGGTGATTTCGACAGTCGGATTCTGCATTTTGTAAAAATCAAAAAAGAAGGAGAGTAAAAATGAGACCGTCATTATGTGGGTTGTCCTCTGTTTTTATCCGGAGATTTTCGTTGATAGAGCTTTTGATTTGTATTTCCATAATAGCGATTCTTGCGGGTATGCTTTTGCCCATGTTGAATTCCGTCAGGGAAAAGGGACTCGGCAGCAGTTGTCTCGGCAGAATCCGGCAGGTCAATATGTTTTTGTCGTTGTATGCCGATTCCCACGACGATTATCTGCCTCCGAGGGGTTTTTTCGCAGAGGGGGGCGTTCCCGGCAGCTGGTACGATATGCTGAAGAGTTCCGGGCTGGGGAATGAACTTAAAAATGCGGAAGCGTTTCGTTGTCCGTCGCTTCCGGTTCGCAAAGACCATGGGAATGTACATGGGGACGAACTTCAACTGTTCGGACTCAATATCTGGATCACGGGAAAAGGTTCGGTGAAAGAATGCATCGTTTCGTTTGTCAAGCGGAGCGGAATGTGCAGGAAGAAAAACGATTTTTCCGCGCAGAGACCATCCGATCAGGTGTTGCTGGCGGACAGCATTTATACGACGTACAGCGGAGCCTTCGGAACCGGAAGTTCGTCTATGGTTCCGGTTCAATATCTGGGCATTGGCGTCAAACACAATGTGAGCGGCAACGGCGCAGTACATTTCCGGCACGGAGAGAATTCCTCTTTCGGTATGCTCGACGGCTCTGCCGCGGGAATGCGATTCCAATCGGCGTATTGGCGTTCAAACGTTACCGCAGGCATTTTGCCGGGACTGATTTTTCATTCACAACAGCTGAAATAGGAGTAAACTATGCGCCATTCCTGTAATCAATTTTTTGGATTTCTGATTCTCTTTTCATTCTGTTCTGCAGCGGTGTCCAACGACTGGAGCGAGTGGACTTTCCACCGGAAGCCGGAAATAGACAATGCGTTTATTCGGGTGACCGCGGACGGTTTGCGCGTGCAATGTCATTCCGTGCCGGGGAAAACGGAATTCCGCGATCTTTCCGCAACGAAGCCGCTTGTTCTGGAAAAAGGGCGAAAATACATTCTGGACGCAGAGATTACGGCGGAGCGTGCCGGAGAAATTGCATTCGTGTATAAACAGCATGAACCGTATAAGCCGCTTGGATTGAGTACCGTAAAGAAACTCGTTCCGGGAAAAAACCGATTCGTTCTGAAGTTTACCGCAAAGGAGTATCCGGAGGGAAAGACTCCTCTGATTACGATCGGCTGCGGCAGAGTCGGCGGAGGAATTACCGTATCTGATTTTTCAATTATTCCGGATGAGGACAAAAAATTGTCTTTTTCCATTCTTTCCGATGACTGGTGCGCGGAATATCAGGGTCGGAAGAAAAACGTCAAAGCCGAAAATGGCGTCATTGATTTCCGTCGGTTGTTCGGCAACCGGCCGATACGGTCGGAGGCTGTTTTAACCAAAACCTTTTTCAGTGATTGTTACGGGACGATGAGAATCGGCGTTTCCGCCGACTGGTGGATGGAGATTATTGCCAACGGAGTGCGCGTTCATTCGACTCTTGAGCGCGGGAATTCCGGACCGTTGAGTCCCAAAACCGCCTTTACGGACATTCCGGTCCTGCGGGGGAAAAATGAGCTTCGGATCCGTGTTTTAAGCGGGAGTCACAGCTGGAGCTTCATTTACGGGGAACCCGTTGCTACGGTCATTCCTGAAAAAACGGAGAAATGGTGGAAGACGTGCGTTCCGGTGAAAAACACTGTCGTTAAAGGAAGTGCGCTTGATCTCTCTCCGATTGTTCCCGACGGAAAGGCGGATTGCAGAATTGTTTACAGTCCTGCAATCGGTTCCTATGCGTATGAGAATGATTTGGAGACGCCGGTTCGTCTGTTCGTCACGGAATCCATTCCGTGGGAAATTTTTTTCGGACGCAAGTTGATTTGCTCGGAGGCGCAGGCGAAAAAAGAGCTTGACTGCTGGGCGCAGTCCCTCCGGCGCCGCGGATATGGAGGTGTCAGGATGCATACTCTCGACGGAATCCTCTGCCATCTGTCGGATAAAGACATGGAGACGGATCCGAAAGCTCTTGACCGGGTTATGTACGCATTTCATCGGCTTAAACAGGAGGGAATGCGCCTTCAGCTGACGATACTTGCTTATAATTTGTATGCCGGGCGGCGGAACGCGGCCGCTACGTTCGCGAACAGAATTCCGCATAAGATCGCCTTTCTGTTCTTAAACGATTTCGAATGCGAACGGTTCCGTTTCGGGGCGGAAACACTCTTGAATACGGTCAATCCCTACACAAAGAAACGTCTGGCGGACGATCCGCTGCTTATGAGCGTGGAACTTTATAACGAAATGGAAGTCGGAGCCGATTTCGTATCCGGTTTTTATTATGGAAATAAAAGTGACCGGTTCGCCCCTGTCAGGGAGAAGATCGGAAAGGAATGGGAATCGTTCTTAAAACGCCGCGGTTTAGCTTTGCGTCCGTTGCCGCGGATTGCGGTGTCCGGGAAGAATGATTCTCCTGATGCGGCTCTGTTTTTTGAATTTCATGCGGAACAGCTTGACCGTTCGTTTCATTGGGGGGAAAAGGTGCTTCGTGAGCTTGGGTGGCGGGGGACGATTGTTCAGAACAGTCAGTCGAAAAGGGTCGGATACGGTGTGTCACGCTGGCGCTGCGCCCATGCTGTGGAGGCGCATGGCTATTTTGCGCATCCCTCCAGTTTTATGCGCCCCGGATCGCAAACGTATCAGCGGAGCTCCATAGAGGGGCTTGCCGAGCAGTTCCGCAGCGTCAATTCCGTGCGCCTGTACGGACGTGCATTTCAGGTCGGAGAGTTCAATCACGCGTTTTGGAACCGGTATATCCATGAAGGGGGAGTGCTGTTTCCCGCGCTGGCGGCGTTTCAGGGGTATCAGGCGATTGCCTATTTCAAAGATCCGTATGAAATACGCAAAAGCGGCATGGATTGTTTTTCCGTAGGAGAGAATCCGGTAATGGCGGCAAACGGTTTTTTAGCCGCGGTTCTGTTCGGCCGCGGAGACGTCCGGCGGTCGTCCCGTCTGGTGCGCCTGAACATTCCGGACCGCTATTTGAAACAGGGAGCCAACATGTATTTCCCGATTAACAGCGAACAATCCAAAATTGCGTTGATGACCGGTTTCTGCACAGCGTTTCCGGATCAGCCGCAGGCTGAGGGCGTTTCATTTTCACGCAAGCCGGATTTTGAACTGGAACCCGCGAACCACGGGGTCGTCAACCGCTTTGAATGGACCAGTAATATCCGGGACGTCAATGACTGTTCGTTTGACCTTGCCGGATTTTCCGCAATGCTGAAAGAACGGGGTATTCTGCCTTCCGGGAATCTTTCCGACCCGGCAAAAGGTTTGTTTCAGACGGATACGGGGGAGATTACAATAAACGGTCCTGAAAAGTGGATGTCCGTCGTTACGGACCGTACGGAAGCCGTTTCCTGGAATGGAAAATCCGGAAAGCGGCTCAAATGCCTGACCGTTTTTTCCAGCACGGGACATGCGACTGTCGCTGTCAGCGCTGTCGACGGCAAGTCCTTACAGGAGTCCACGAGGATTGTTCTGATTTACAATACGGAAGCGATTAATTCCGGAATGGAGTTCACGGAGGATTGGAAGGTTCTGCATTCACCGGGCAGACTGCCGGTCCTGGCCAGAACCGGGACTCTCAGAGCGGAAATCGCGGTTCCGCACGGGGAATGGCGGCTTTATGCGCTCGGACTGGACGGAAGCAGGCGTGAGGAACTGCCGGTCGAAAACCGTGGCGGCAGGCTGAGTATTCTTTTGGACACCGCGGCTTTGAAAAAAGGTGTGACTCCGTTTTTTGAACTTTGCAGGTAAGAGAATGAACTCCGTTCGGATATCCGGGTCGGACTCGACGGCGATTCTGACAGACGGATTCTGTATTTTGCCGGATGGCGAAAATACGGAGGCTTGTACTTTTTCCGGAGGTGCGGAGCATCGGTTTCCGCACTCCGGTCCGTAAACAACCTGTTCCTGCTCGACCGTCATGACGAAATTTCCGACAGACTTTGGAATGTTCCGGAAAACCGCCGGAGTATTCCATTTTTTGCATAAAGTCACCCGGAAAGCTTTTGCAAGTTCCGAAAAAGAGATCGTTTTTTTTAAATGGCTCTTGATTTTTTTACGATGACCATGTATAAGTATCATACTTAATAATATCAGGAGGTGCTCCATGAGAAAACTTACCAGAAAGCATGCCGTGATGATGGAATATGTCATCATCGCCGTATTGATTGCGGCGGCGGTTGTCGTTGCCGTTATCATGTTCGGAAAAAACGTTTCCAAAGAGATGAATGTCGCAACACAGTCCATGAGCGATGCAAAAGGTGCTGAAACATCGCAGAAAGCTGTAGAAACCGGAACCAAGTCCGATATTCAAAAAGCAAATGCACATGAAAAAGCCATGCACAATTACGACAAATAATCAGAAAAAGCGGAATCGTGCATGAAAAAACTTACCAGAAAACATGCTGTGATGATGGAATATGTCATCATCGCTGTATTGATTGCGGCGGCGGTTGTCGTTGCCGTTATCATGTTCGGGAAAAACGTCTCTCATGAGATGAATGTGGCAACAAAATCCATGAGCGATGCAAAAGGTGCTGAAAATTATCAGGGCGAGCTGAAAAAGAATGCCGCTCAGGATATTAAAAAAGCAAATGAGCATGAGAAAGCCATGCACAATTACGATAAGTGATTTTTTGCTCCAGCACTAAAATTCAGACGAATTCCCGCTCCGTGGGGATTCGTCTTTTTTATGAAACAGGTTGCGGATGGATCATTTGACTTTCGGAAAAATAATTCTGGCGACACCATGGCTGATTTATCTGTCGGTTTACGATTTCCGGAAACATCAACTTCCGAACGCATGGGTTTACGGTGGAATTCTTGTGATGTCGGCAGTTGCGTTCGGGGTAAATACCGCTTATGCTCTGGGGTCGCTGGTGACGGCATTTCTGGCATCTCTTTTTCTATTGCTGCCGTTTTTTCTTCGCGCTGCCGGTGCCGGCGATGTGAAGATGCTTTTTGCTGCAGGGCTGATCGCCGGCCCGGGAAACACGCTGAATTTGATTTTGCTGGTTTCCATGGCGGGGCTCATTCTGGCTTTGGTTATGCTTTTTTTCCGGAAAGTGGATACGGCAAGGCTGAAACACTACTGCCGTTGTCTGTTTGATTTCCGGTATGACCGCAGTGCAGGAAGAAAAAACCTGCCGCCTCCCGATACGGAAAGCTGCCGTGTCCCGTTTGGCGCGGCGATCGCAGCGGGTCTTTTTCTGAACTTGCTGATGCAGCTGCTTTACTCCATGGGGAAAAACGGATGAAGCGGCGAAGACATTTTTTGAAAGATTCAAAGGGCGCGGTATTGCTGGAGTTTATTTTCTGCTTTCCGATTTTATTTGTCCTTTTTCTTTTCGCCGTTCAGTTTGCGTACATCATGATTACCTGGCATGTTGTGCACTACTCTGCTTATATGGGAGCCCGTTCCTCCATGACGGTCAATAACCTTCAGCGCAAAAGCCGGGCGGAAGCCGTGGTTAAGCGGATTCTTGCAACGGTATCCGCGTCTCCGGCAGATTCCAAAGACGCAAAAGACCGGGCAGACGACAAGTACATCAAACTGGATGGTTGGGGACGGCTTCCGAATACAAAGTATCTGGACAAGCAGGTGGAAGTCGATATTCCTCTTACAGACCTGGATCCCCGCGGGGTCAAATGCACGGTCCGGTTCAAAATGTTCCTTCAGGTTCCGGTTGCCGGGCGAATTATCAGTTTTTTTGCAAAAAAAGACAAGACCGGAGAAGAGGAAAAATGGGAAAAGAAACTGGATGAGCAGGCTTATGCGCTCAATCCCGCCATGCTCTCCCGGTACGCCAATGAAATGAATGCAGGCGGTTCCGGCAGGGAAAAAGAACTGAAATATCCGTATATCACCCTGAGTTCCAGCAGCGTGATTTCAATTCCTTATGCAACGAAATTTTATCCTCTGACAAGATGAAATATACCAATCCAACCGTTTTTACCATTTTTTGCGGCAAGTGCCGGGAGCTGTTTTCCGACAGCAAGGGCGCGGCGGCTGCGATTACACTGGCGTTTGTCATGCCGGTTTATCTCCTGGTCATCGGCATTTACGGTATCGGTGAAATTGTCCGCAATAAGATCGAGCTTCAGAATGCGGCAGATGCCGCCGCTTATTCCGCTTCGGTGGTGCAGGCGGATTATCTCAGCCGGATTGCAACTGTCAATAAAGCGATGGCATGGACCTATGTCGATCTCCAGAAGCGGTCTCTTGACCTTGCAATGGATGTTTTCTGTAAATATGTCTTTATCCAGTTTCAGAAAGATTTCAATATGGTGCGGCAGAAAAATTCGCCATGTCACATGCATGTTCCCGGAGTTCATTATAACTGTGGAACAGATATCGCTGTTTTTGACCCGCTTCTGCTCATTGCCGGAACCGGCGTCGGAATACCGGAACTGGCAAAGGCGTTCAACGGTCAGGGCTTCCTTGGCCGTTTTCTGCTGGCGCAGCTTGTTTATACAACAATCGCTGAAGTAAAAGGCAAAGGCTCCATCGTCAATATCCCCAAGGTGGCAAGCTACAGCATCTCCATTACAAAAATGATGTCCAAACTGAACAGTCTGCGGAAAGAATACCCGGAAAAAGTCAAAGAAACCGCCCGGCAGGTGGCTGTCGCCAATATGATGGAGTGCAAGGATGATTACATGATCAACATTTCACTGGGAGATTCCGCTCTTCCTGCTTTTCTTCCCATGTTCGGCAATGAGAAAAACGAAAAGACATTCATTTCGTTTGCGGATCCCACGTTGAAGGATTTTTCACCGAAAAAGGTCTTCGGCCCGGGAACGGATGAGTGGATCGTCCGGAAAAATATCCCCGGTTTCTGGAGAGTCTATAAACAGACCGATACGCATCTCTATGCCAAATGGGACTGGTTCTGGACAAGATGGGTTCACGTCAGTCTAGGTCCGATACAGCTTCATCTGCCTCCGATCACACCCGGCGGCAGCTATGGCCGTAAACATCCGGAATATCATGGTTATGACAGCTTTTTTCCGCTCATCAAGAAGAATCTGCCGATCGGTTTGCTCGTTCCTCCAGCCATCCCGTTGACTTTAACACCGGCGTTTTTTGGAAAAACCGGTTCCATTACGGTCGCCATTGCCCGTAAAACCAGTAACCCGTTTTCCGTCTTCAGCAGCTGGGGAGGACGTTCCCTTACTGCTCCTTCGATTTTGTCCGCGTTCAATCCGAGCGTCGCGGGTGGAAACCGCCCGGAATACATGTGCGCCATAGCCTCCGCACGCGCCGGCTATAAACTGTACGAAAAAGACAAGGAGAAAAAATTAAAGAGCGCCGACTACAATATCGGTTACACAGAATCCTCCGGGGAAAAAGCGTGGAATCTGGTAGAAACCGATTGGGATGGCGTCATGCTTCCCGTCAAACACGCATGGGATCTCTGTGCGGGCGCCGGACATGCCCAGGCTTTTACCGTCGGAAGCGGAAATATTCTCAAGGATATTATGCTTGACCGGAAAAACTGGATGGATGCCAAAGGGAAAAAAATCGAAGAAAAAAAATTGCCCGATTGGGAAAAGCTGAAGCCTCCGGCGGGACTGATCAGAGACAAAAACGATAAAGACGGCAAACTGCAATGGGATAAGCTGCGGGATTATCTGGGACACTGAAACAATGAAAATATGCAAAAGTCATTTCTTTTCCTCAAAAGGGTCCGTATTAATGGAATTCGTCCTGGTTCTGCCCGTTTATATGGCGGTAATCGGAGGGATCCTGTGGTTGGGGATGAAGTCTCTGGATGCAACAAATCTCCGGGCTGCGGACCATTGGGCTGTCTGGATGGCGGGCAACCGTTTTTCCATGCGCGTTCCGGCGATCACTGCGCTTCAGGATATGTTTCCCCGGAGCACCATAATCACGACATCACAAAGCCGCGCATTGACCGGAGAACATGCCTACCTGCAGTTTATCGGTTCGAAAACGACTCTGATCGAAACCCGTCCGGGTTACCTTGACAACTGGATCAATATGCCTTATACCGCACGGGGTGAATCAAAGCCGTTCTCAATTCCGGAGTTTCAAATGACTTCTTCGCGTTATGGAAACAAGTACACCCAATGCATTATCATGCGTACCAAAGGTTCCCGGTCGGCAAAACGCCACTGGGATTCGAGTCTCGTCGCAAAACATAATATTTGGAAATTCGACTCAAAGGACAGTGAATATCCGAAAGAATGGAAACTGGAACTTCTGAACGATCCGAAGTATAAGGACGATACCAAAGAGTTGGAAAAAGAGCCGGAAAAGATCAAATTCTATGAACGTTACGGCAAATATGAACAGTGGAGTACTTCAAATTGAAAAAAATACTGTTTTTTCTCTCTGTTTTCCTGCTGGTCTTTCTGGGCGGACTCGGAATTCTTTTATTTCATCGGGAACCTTTGCAGAAAACGGGAAACAGGAAACCGGCAATCACAGTGCCGCAATCTCCCCGCACGACACCGGCGCCGCGCAACCTGCCGCCGTTGCGGCTTCCGCCGGGAGCGACGGCGGTACGCTGTCCGGAAAACAGCTGGGAATATTCCGGAGAATTCGCTGCCAATTTTGTTTCCGCCCGCGCTCAGCTCAGCTCATGGCTCCAGAATCAGCTATGGCAGCCGGAACGGTTGATCACGCTGGAGGAAAACCTGAAGCCGCGAATTATTTTGACCTTTTCCGCCAAAGACTATGAATTAACACTGCTTCTATGGAAAATCAAAACGGATCTGACCGGATTTTCCTATCGCAGAGATAAAAAATCGGAACCATCGGGAGGTATTGTTCAATGAATGACAGTGCATCGTTTTTAGTTTTGTTTCTGGCTCCAATCAAAGATTATCTGGCGGATGACCGGGTTTCGGAAATCCTGATTAACGGTCCATCGCAGATTTATATTGAGCGGAATGGAAAACTGGAGGAAACGGAAGCCCGTTTTGCAAGCGAAGCGCAATTAAAAGCCGCCGCAGTCAATATCGCAAAGTCCGTAGACCGTCAGCTGGACGAAATGCATCCCGATCTGGATGCGCGTCTGCCGGACGGTTCCCGCGTTCATGCCACGATTCCCCCGATCAGCCGGTGCGGGACCATTATTTCCATTCGCAAATTCAAAAAAGAAATGCTGACGATCGACAAACTTGAAACGTTCGGAAGCATACCCCCGGAAGGTGCTCTGCTTTTGAACGCGATTGTAAAACTGCGGAAAAATACGATCGTTTCCGGCGGAACCTCATCGGGAAAAACCTCCGTTCTGAACGCTTTAAGCGGACTGATTCCGGAAAAGGATCGAATTCTGGTTCTGGAGGATGCCAGCGAACTTCAGCTCCAGCAGAAACACTGTGTCTATTTTGAAACCCGTAAGCCGGATAAGAACGGGCAGGGGGAATTTTCGATCCGCGATCTGCTGATCGCCTCCCTGCGGCTCCGTCCCGACCGTCTGGTCATCGGAGAAATCCGTGGAGCGGAGGCTCTTGATCTTCTGCAGGCGATGAATACGGGACATTCCGGTTCCATGTCGACGATTCATGCAAACAGCCCTGTCGACGCCCTCAGCCGTATGGAAACCTGTGCGATCATGAGCGGAGTCAACCTTCCTTTGAATGCAATCCGGATGCAGGTGGCGTCCGCTGTTGATTGCGTCATCCACACAATGCGCCTTCCCGACGGTTCGAGAAAAGTCGTTGAAATTGCAGAAATACTTCCTTTGGAAAACGGAGAGTACCGTCTCAGCCCGCTGATGCAGTGGAAAACGGAATCTGTGGCGCCGGACGGCAGCGTTTCCGGACGTTTTATACTGGGAGCTCCCCCGACTTTCCGGTATCATGCGGAGATTATGCATCTGGAGCTGCCTTCTTACGCATGAATTCGTCTGCCGGAACCTCTTTTTTCTTTGCCGGAGAGCGGATTGCCGATTTTCAGCTGATTCGTCCGTTGCGGATTCGCGAACTTTCCGAGTGCTGGTATGCGGCAAGGCTGAACACCGGAGCTCCGGTGGCTGTCAAATTCCTGCGGAAGAAGAATCCGGGAATCTCCCGGTTTTATGATATTGCGGAATTCCTGCAGAAACAGGAATCGCCTTTTCTGATTCATGTATTTGAATATGCCGAAACAAATACGGGGATGCCGTATGCCGTTATGGAATATGCTGCTTGCGGTTCGCTCCGCCGCTGGCTGGGAAAACATGGACCGCTTCCGCTTGCGGGCGCGGTTTATCTGCTGCGGGGAATGCTTCAGGCTTTGGCGGTTCTGCACTCTCACGGCATCGTTCACCGGGACATCAAACCGGATAATATCTGGCTGATGTCCGACGGCGATATCCGTTTGGGCGATTTCGGACTGGCGAAACTTCCGGACTGTGAAGAAGAGCCGGGAAAAGTTTTTGGAACTGCGTCCTATATGTCCCCCGAACAGGCGCTGGATTCAACCCGTGTCGACAGCCGGAGCGACCTGTACAGTCTTGCCCTGGTTCTGACGGAAGCGCTGACCGGAAAACGCTGCCGTTCCCCGAACAATTTTGCAGAAACCGTCAAAAACATTCTTGCCGACCGTTCTGTGCCGCCAATCGCCCACTTGCGGGAAGCGGCAACGGAAAAACTCGCCGTTTTGCTGAACCGGATGAGAGAATACAACCCGGCGTTGCGTCCCCGGAGCGCCGCAGCAATACTTGATGAACTGGAGACGATGGCTTTGCCGGAAAACGGAACCTTTTTTAAGGAAATCCTCAGCGTCTAGCGAGTGTGTTTCAGGCAAAACTTCTGCAGAAGCATATTCCAGCGGATCGACTCATTCCGTTTCATTTGAATTTTTTCAGGAGCAAGAGCCGCCAATTCAAAAATTTCCCGGTCGGACAGTCTCAGAAGGAGCGGCCGGGCGTCGAATCCCGCCTGCTGCAGATTTCCGGCGGCTCTGCCGAGCCGTCTCAAAAGAACCATTTCCCGCAGCACAATCACCAGGGGAAGAATAAGCGGCAGATACCAGTAAGGGCATTCCGTGACCGCCAGCACGGGGACCGCAGCAAGCCCGCAGAAAAACAATGCGGGAAGTTCCCATCTGCGAAACAGGTTTCCGGCAATTTTCCGAAACCGGATCCGGTTGATCCGGCATGGAAAATACTCTTCATAAGCGGAGGGGGGAAACGCAATTCTTACGGCATGAACCATTTCATGTGCAAGGGTTTCGCCGGCGTTGTACCCCAATCTCCTGTGCTTCCGGATAAAGCCGCCATGCAGGAACAGGAGAGGAAGACGATCATCGACTCCGAGCTGGACTCCCGCCGAGAAAAAACCCGTCTGCCGGGAGGAATACCAGGAGGGAACCCAGTCTGCCCGGAAACGGTATTGCTTCCAGGTCAGTCTGCCTGCTTTCCTGTACAGAACACGGGAAACCGGCGGAGCCTGTGCGATCAACTCCGAGAATTCAGAATTCTTGTTCCGGAGAGAGGTCAGTTCCTTATGCAGGACAGCAAGCCGATCCGCAAACTGCTCAACGGTTTCTCCCGGAGCAAGAAACAAACCGGCGGAATCAAGTTCCGCTAATAACGTGCAAAGTTCTTCCGGAGAACCCTTGCGCAATTTTTTCCAGGCGGGAGGAATCTGCATCATGGAATCGGCAGTGAAACAATGGTTATGATCCGTTGATAAAAAGCCACGATGCTTCGGCCGACCGCTCCGAAGGATCCGCTCAGGCCGGACAACGAATAAACAGAGGCGGAGACGGCAAAGACCAGTGGCAAAATCGAACAAAGCAGAATCGTATATTCCAGAAGAATACTCCGCTTTTTTGAGATATTCCGTTTTTTACTCATTTTTTCTGACTCCAGATCCAGTTGACCACCGAATCACCGGGAATGCCGTTTGCAAGTATGTCGTTTTCAATCATTCCGGCTTCCTGCAATTTCAACGGATCATATTTTTCTATTCTGGACTGCTGCTTTCTGCGGAACAGCTTCCATGCGGCTGCATATTGCCGCATCTCCTGCCGGGAAATCGTGGAAGCCGGAGAAAAATAGAAGAACGCCGCCTTGGCAACAAAATATCTTCCTGTATCGGGAGCCGTTGTCGCCGCAATCCGGTTCAGCATTGCAAGCATGTCCGAACGGCGTTTAAGCAGGTTTTCACAGTAACGCTTCAACCCGGCGATTCTGCCGTCCAGCATCCACCGGTTTCCGGGAAGCGAAAGCCAGAGATTCGTCTCTTCCGCAACCCGGTAAAGCGATGCCAGTGCAATGCAGTCCGGACGAAAATCAAGGCTGGAAACAATATCATCGGAATACAGGTTGGTGGAAAGAACCGCTGACTGCTGAATAATCTCATAGAAGAAGCGAATGCCGAACATCCGGTCATATTTCCCGAACGGAGTTTTTCTGCGCGCATTCGGCATTTTTTCTTTCAAACATTCAAAGCGCAGTGCTTCCATCACCTCTTTCTCAGAAGTAAAACGCCCGACAATTTCAGGTATCCGGCCTTCGCCCAAGCCAATGCTTTTCATTTTTTTCAGCAGATATTTCAAATTCCCTGCATTGCGGATGATTGCGTCCTGACGTTGAATAAGCTGATTGCGTTTTCTTATAATTTGAGGACTGATCATACATTCGTCGAGAGAAACAAACAGAATGTCTTTCTTTATCCTGTCAAAATCCATGGCAATCAATGCTTCCTGATTTACCCCGACGGCGTTTGAGTTCACCTCCAGCGCTTTCAGTACTTCGGAAAGATCCTGAGCACGAACACGGACACTGCCGGAAGAGACAGCCCGCTGCTGATCTATTTCTGCAACAAGCTGCTTGAAATTGATTTTTTCCCCGTTCAGGCGGTCCAGCGCGGCAGTCATCCTGTCCAGAATCCTGCAATTATTTTCCAGTTCTGTCTTGAGCCTGCCGATCTCGCGATGAAGAGGAAGAAGCCACTCCGGCTCTCCTCCGGCGGAAACAAGGAGTGGATTCTTTTTCAAATCGTCAAGCAGTTCCCGCTGAGTTTCCGGATCTGAATCCATAGACGAGAGAAGCGTGCGTATTTTGAACTGTACATCCAGCAGAGCCTTGGCATGGCGCACCAAAGCCATCCGTTTGTCAACAGTCGCATCATCCCAGTTCCAGGCAAAGCGGTTGTCGATCTCCAAGCGTCCGAAACATTCCGCGGCATCCCGCCATTCCATTTCTTTCAAATGCCCCTGAAATTCATGCCAGGCTGCAAGTGTTTTTTTATAACGGGCAATATTTTTCAGATGCTCGAAATGGTGTTTTTCATATTTCTGATACTCCCGGGATTCCGGCATTCTGTCAAGCATCCGCTGCGCCGCATCAAAATCCGCATGCCGAATATAATATTCCGCCGCATTCAGGACCTGTGCCGCTTGAGGAGTCGCAGCATAAAATACGCCGAAAAAAGCGAGAATAACCACTACGGTCATTCCCATAATCAGAATTTTTCTGCCGATCTGTGAACGGATGTGGGGAACATTGCGATCCAGAAATATAAAATCGAAAAACGAAATGGATATTTCATCCGAATCCATCAACATACGTTCCTGACGTCCCAGTTTTGCGCCGTTTACAAACGTTCCGTTGATGCTGTCAAGATCCCGAATCCAGGATTCGCCGTTTTCCGCGATCCGGATTTCCGCATGAAAACGGGAAACTACATCGTCTTTTATCACAATGTCATTTTCCGGAGCGGAGCCAATCCTTATCAGATTTTTTTCCAGACGGATAAGCTCGCCTTCGTGCGGGCCGTTCTGAAATTCCAGACGATGCACGTCACAGGGGCGCTGCTCACGGACTTCCGCCGGTTTCACAAACAGTTCACAGTCGCCGACGGCAACACGGTCATTCACTTTCAAAATATGACCGGCAACCGCTTTCCCATGAACACGGAAACGGTTCTTTCCGCACGCCAGAAGCCGGATTTCTCCGGGTTCAAGCCGCAGTTCCGCCTGATAATCGGCAGACACACGATCCTGGTCCGGAATGATCCAATCGTTATCCGGTGCACGGCCAATCTTAACGACATCTCCCAGAGAATCTGTTTTTGCCGAATAGATCAGCTTACCCCGGCAGCGGAATTCCAGGAGACGCACATAAGAGCGCTTTTTCTTTTCGCCCTGTGACCGATTCTGTCTTTTCCCGTTGATTTTCTGAAATAATGTTATCATTCTTCAATCGTCCAAATGTTTTTCATGATCTTTACATGCCTGTGATCATCCTGAGATGGGAAACGGCGAAGACATTCATTGATGATCCTGTTCATTCCCTCGATATCGTTCGCCGTCCGGTAAGTCTGGTAAGCCAGACAGCACTGGGAATACCAGATCTGCTGTTTTTCCCGGAATTCCTGCCAAAGAGGGGATACCGCGGCAATCAGGACGGAGTCCTGTTCTTCGTAAGCTCTGCAGAGCAGGGTTCTCAATATCCAATCCAACTCATCCCAGACAGCAACCGCAATATTCTTCCGCAATTCAAGAGAAGCACGCTGCAGCAGCCGCGTGGAATTTTCCGGCATCCGTTTTTCCGGAATTTCCCAGTACCGGTCTGTCATTGCAGGAGAAACGACAAAGGAGCCGAATTTCTGCAAGGTTCTGTCCGCCCGCCAGAAATGATTGAGCGGAACTTCCCGCAGCAGGATGAGTTCTTTATCCTGATAACGCATATAGCTTGCATATCCCTGCCAGCGTAACCCCCTGTCCTGCCGGGTATAGGAAATCCGGTAATACGGGAAACCGCTTTCCGACGGACGGTAAAAATCCAGTTCGGGATCTTTCAGAAAAGCAAAACCATCCTGCTCCGATACTCTTTTTCTCCAGATGTCAAAACTTTTCCTCCTCGTTGTCCGGAAACCGTCCGGAACGGTATTTACGGTAAAAACAAGGTGGAAAGGCACATCCATGTTTTTGCCGAGCGCAGTCATGACTTCACAATTATTTCCGTTGGTTTTTACAACCGTAGCCGGGGTTTTGGGGTAGTAAACGAGACATTTCCCGCCGGGAGCTATCTCTGTCCGGAATTCTCCATCGTCGAAACGGCCGGAGACTTCTCCCGGCCAGGTGAGCGGATTCTCCACTTGAAGTTCGGAAACGATATATCCTCCGGCAAGGATGAAAATAACTGTCAGGATTCCGATGCCGAGTACGATTTTTTTCCGCCGCTTCTGACTGCGGTTGAATTTCCGGAGATCGTCCAGTTCCGCTGCGGAAGCATAACGCGTACAATCTCCATCCGCGGCTTTTTCTCCGGAAGAGCTCTCCTCGGTCAGTTCCTCCGTCGGATCTTCGGAATCCTCTCCGGAAACGGTGGGAGCTTCTTCAATCTGGAACTCATCGGTTTCTAAAAGGAATGTCAGCTCCTTTCCGATACGGACATCGGCTCCCGGAACAAGCAGAAAATCCTGTCCGCCCGATATTTCGCTGCCGTTGACCCAGGCGGATTCGTTTCCATGCACATGCAGTAAAACACCGGAATCCTGCTGCGGAATGAGAGAGATATGTTCCGCCGCAATATCTGTTCCGCCGGGACGAATGTCGGCATCCCGCATCCGCCCGATCAGAATTCCGGAATTTTTGACAGCGAAGGTCCGTCCGGACAGTTCTCCGGAAATAAATTTTATTTTATAACAGGAAGATGATTTGTTCATGATTCACTCCTCAGAATAACGGCACGCCCGCTTCTTTCATTTTGAGAAATACCGGTGTCAGAATGACGATGAAAACAGCGGGAAGAATAAACAACGCCATCGGAAGAAGCATTAACGACGGAGCCCGCTGTGCTTTGCATTCCGCCAGGGCAAAACGCGCCTTGCGCATCTCCTCCCCCTGAATTTCCATTGTTTCCGTCAACGGCGCTCCGAGTTCGGTTCCCAGCGCAACAGCGGCAACAAACGACGTAAATTCCTTGATCTGAATCCGGTCCGCCATATTCTGCAGCGCAACGGTCCGGATTACACCAAGCTCCATTTCCCGGAGCATCTGGGAATATTCATCCGTCAGAGGACCGGGGATTCCTAATTTAACATAGAAACGGATCGCGGCGGAAAAATCGAGTCCACCCCGCATGGCGGAAGCAATCAGGTCTATCGAATAGGGGATCGCCCGCAGAATCATCATCTGCCGTTCCTGTGCGAGATTGCCGATGACAATACCCGGCAGGCTTCCGCCCGTCAAGGCGGCAATCAAACCGGCAACCGGGATGGAGATACGGTTTTCCTCCTCCACAAGCAGCGCCGTTGCGCTTCCGGCAACCAGAGCCAGAAATAAAAGCAGAAATACCTGTGTACAATAAACTCTGCCGACACTGAATTTCAGACCTGCAAAATGCAATTTTTTCTGAAGCATCAGGCTGTGAGCGGGAAAAAGTTTCCGGAAAAAGTTCCCCAGACCTGCGGTCTCCAGCAGTTCCGCGGCGAAGCCGGTCAAACGGAACACCGGCGGAATGTTTTCCTCTTTCCGGCTCTTTTTTTCTGTTTTATCCGCCAGAATACAGAAAAAAAGAGTCGGCAGAACAACCGCCATGAACGTCAATGCATAAATGATAATCTGTTTCATCTGCTCACACCTTAATATCCACAATAGCCCGGATGACGAAATAGCCGATTACTTCCAAGGTCAGCATGACTCCGATGGCACACCATCCGATCAGTGTCCGGATCATCGGCAGCATCAGGTCGTTATTAATAAAGAACAGCAGAATAAATGCAACCAGCGGCGCCAGAGACATTGCCAGAGCCTCAAAGCGTCCTTGCGCAGTCAGAGCCCGGAGCTTCTGATGAAATTCCGTCCGTCCGCGGATCATCCAGGTGATCTTTTCCAGTACTTCCGCCATGCTTCCTCCGGACTGACTTGTCAATCGGATTGAAACGATCAGCAACTGAAGATCTTCACAGGGGATCCGGTTGTACATCCGCTGCAGCGCTTCGGACAACTCCAGTCCGAGACGGTATTCCCGGATGACAATCATCAACTCCTCTTTCAGAGGTTCTTCGCAGCGTCTGGAAAAAACTTCCAAAGCCTGCGGCAGCGCCTGTCCGGCACGCAATCCGCTGGTAAGACCAAGGGAAAGGTCCAGAATACTGTTTTCAAACTGTTCCGCCCGTTTGCGCGCTTTGCCGGAAAAATAAAGCCATGGAGCCGCCATTCCCGCTGCAAACAGGAGCGCTGCCGCAGGAATAATGATCAGCGGTTCATAGACCTGACAGAAAATAAGAATCGAGATCAAAGCGCCGGAAAGCAGAATTCCTGCGGAAAGCTGTATCTGCTGAAGGGTTGTACGGTTGATGAAGTAGTAAATATTGTTCGCAACCCCCTCCGAACGGTCTTCCTTGATTTTCCGGTCCGCGTGTTCCAGACTGAACGATTGTATCAGTGTGATGAGAATGTAGATCAGCATCGCAACAGCGGCAAGCACCAGCAGATAAACACCATAGCGCTGTAAAACCGATAGTGAATTCATTCCGGGGCTCCTTCCTATCCTTCCGGCACAAAAACCGACATATCCAGCTCAAGATCCCCGGACTGACGCAGTTCGTCAATAAACCTCGGAATATTTCCCGTTGCCGTATGATGACCGATTACACGGAATTTCTCGTCAAATCCTTCCTGATCGAAAGAAAAAATATCCTGCAGAAGAATCGTACTTCCCTCACGGCCGGTCACTTCCGTTATCTTCACTATTTTTCTGGAGCCGTCGGCAAGACGGGTCTGCTGCACGATCAAATGAATCGCGGATGCAATCTGTTCACGGATTGCCGAAGACGGCAATTCAAAACCGGCCATCATGACCATGTTTTCCAGACGGGACAATGCATCGCGGGGGTTGTTCGCATGACAGGTCGTCATGGAGCCGTCATGTCCGGTATTCATTGCCTGCAGCATGTCCAAAGCCTCCGCTCCCCGGCACTCTCCGACAATAATCCGGTCCGGACGCATTCGAAGCGTATTGATGACGAGATCACGGATTGTAATGCGTCCCTGACCTTCGACATTGGCGGGGCGCGCCTCCAGCCGGCAGAGATTTTCATGCGACAGCTTCAACTCGGCGGAATCTTCCACCGTAATAATACGCTCTTTTTCAGGAATGAACTGCGAAAGGATATTCAGGAGAGTCGTTTTTCCGGAACCCGTTCCCCCCGAAACCAGAATATTGCGTCGGGCGCGTACCGCTTCCCGCAGAAAAAGCGCCATTGGACGCGTCAGGCTTCCAAATTTGATCAGATCCTCATCCGTCAGTTTTTTCGACGGGAATTTACGGATCGTAACCAGAGAACCGTCAAGCGCCAACGGAGGAATCACAGCGTTTACACGAGAACCATCTTCCAGACGGGCATCCACCATGGGAGAGGCGGCGTCAATATGGCGTCCCAGCGGTTCTACGATGCGTTGGATAATGGCTTGTAAATGGCTTTCACTGTTAAATCTGGCGACCGTACGGTACAGCAGCCCCCTGCTTTCCACAAAAATGTTATCCGGACCGTTGATCATGATTTCCGAAATGGTCGTATCGCGCAACAGCGGAGAGAGCGGACCCAGCCCGATCAGATCATCCAGCAGAATCTGCTGAAACTGATCCAGCTTGACTGTGAACGGTATTTCATGCCGGATTTCCCGGAGTATCTGATCAACCGCACTCTCAACTTTCGGACGCATTTCACTGTTCGTCATCTCCCTTGAGGAGAAGTTGCCGATATTCAGGATTTCCAGCACACGATTCTGCACCCGTTTCGCCAACTGGATCATCGTTTCGCTGTAAAGGTCAACCAGATTCGTCTGGGCGGAATAAAGAGGGAGTTTATGGCTGCGGCTTTCTTTCCGCTCCGGCGGGAGATTTGCCGGAGACGGGTTTTCCGGGGGTTTTTCCGCCGTTTCCGTTATTTCCGCATTTTCCAGAACCAGAGTCGTCTCTCCGATCTGAATACTGTCATTGACAGAAAGTCTTGTCCGTCCGGAAATGCTTTCTCCGTTTACGCGGGTCCCTGTACGGCTGGACAAGTCGTCAAGGAATATTCCGTCCCCGTTGATGCTGATTTCTGCGTGACGGCGGGAAATCTTTTTGTCCGCGAGATAAAGATCCGCCGATTCGGAACGTCCTATCATTACCGAATTTTTTCCAGCCAGAGATATTGTTTTGCATTCTCCGTCCGCAGTTGTTATTTTCAGCAGCATCGTTTTTACCATGTGAACATTTTCTGGAACCAGTTCAGTGTCTCCTGGCGATGTATCTTTTCACTTTTTTCATTGACGGACTTGGAAACGGCATTTTCCACATTTGCCGTCTCTCCGGAAGGAACGGCTGTCATCTGCACTCTCCGGTTTGCAATCTGAGGACATACCAGAATCAGCTGCTGCAATTCTTCGCCCAGATCTTCCCGGGACGACAGGAACCAGTTGACGACCGGTACATGACGCAGGAAAGCATAACCGCCGGGACCGCTGCTGGAATACGTCGATTCCTTTTGTCCCGCTATGACAGCCGTTTTGTTTAGCGGACACACAATTTCGGTCTTTGTTTTTGTTGAACGTTGAAAGTAGTCTTCTTCCTGCCGGACGGGAGCAAGACTTTTTTCCAGATCAAGTTCCAGCAGAACTTCATCCGCCCGCACCAGTCCTCCTTTGACCTTCAGCTTCAATCCGAATTCGATCGGTTTCAGTTCCGCGACATCCTGTCCGTAGACTTTGACATTCAATGTTCCACCGTTTTCATAAGTCGCAAAATTTTTTCCGTTGCTGGTCAGGGTTACATGTCCCGCATCACGGAAATCGGAAATGCCGTTATTGCCGAAAAAGACCAGTGAACCTTTCAAATCCGTATTGAAGTAGGAATAGAGCCCGTTTCCCCGGGAGGCGTTTGCGACGCTGTCAGGAGCCCCGCCCGCCAGAGCCCGGAACCAGGCGATCAGATTCCAGGAGAGGACGGTACCGTCTGCGGATGAGTTGCCCAGACGCTCCAGCTGAGTTCTTGTCACTCCCACAAACACAATGCCGACATCAAGCTGGGTATCCGCAATATGCAGATCGGTTTCCGCCCGCATGGAATTTCCGTTCCATTCCGGAGCAAGCCACTTCCGGGAAGCGAGAATCCGCTTGACGGAAGCAATGTCGTCCTCGCACAGCAGATAACCGGAAACCGTCAGAAGACCATTTGCTACATGAAATTTGAGCTGATTCGGCATATCCGGAGAAATCGTATCCGCAACTTTGTAACCATTCGTTTCGAATGATTTTTTTAATTCCGCAAAGAGATTTGGACCGGGCCGGAAAGTCACATAATTACGGCAGCGATCCTCATAGCGTTTTATGACCCGCCGGAAATACTCCCAGTGTCCGATCCGGGTAATTTCGCCGCGGAGAGACAGCGTATTGTCTGAGAGTTCGATTCCGACCTCCGGAATATCCCCCAGTTCCCGGCTCAATTCCCGATAGACCGGCATGATGGAACTGAAGACATCCACCCGGAATTCTTTGCTTATTCCCTGAGCGGAAACTGTCACGACGGCAGTACCGGCGGAAACTCCCTCTATTTCAAAAGTACGCCCGGAAACATTTCTGACTCTGGCATTAACCGTATTGGATTTATAATGCTCAACCGAAAACGGCACTTCAAATTTCCTGGATTCTCCCGTAGAAATGGAGACGCTTTCCGGCGGAAGTGCAACGACAGTTTCTCTCAATATGGAAGACACCGTTTTTCCGGGCTCGGCTCCATAAGCGGAAACGGTGATGCAGGTAAGAAAAAACAGAAAAAAACGCATCATAATGCAACCTCACCGATGGTTTTTGTTCGGAATTTCCGGCAGTTCCGCCGGTGTGAGTCCCTGCCGGAGTTTGGTAAATGTGCTGGCATTAATCACTCCGCCGTCTTTCCGATTCAGTGCGGCGGAATCGTTCCGTTTGCGCAGGACGGGGTAAAGTTCAGATTCCCGCTGTGCGGCGATCAGAAGCATCGCCTGCTGAGGAGGCAGAGAAACGAAAATCGTACCGCTGGAACTTCCGCTTTCCCTGAACGAGCCGCGTTCATTGGCGATCCCGATTACCCGCACACATGGCAAAAGGACGGAGGTCTCTCTCGACTCGGTCATCTTAACTCCGGAACCGTCGCTTGCCGTCATATTCTCGTTGACAACAACATGGGGGGAAACATAAGTAGAAATAATGGCAATTTCGTCGTCCGGCATCAGCATCCTTACAAGGGCAGGATCTGAAAATGTTACCGGGAGAGTCCATTCCCCCGGACGTGCACAGTCGCTGAGCGTTGTCTGAATCCGGATATCCGTCATCAGAATATAGTCGTCCTGAGAAACTGCATGAGGCAGTTCCTGACCGTATGCCAGCCCCACATTTTCCCAGAGCAGAGCATTTTTGGGAACAGCGGACTGTGGAATGTCCTTATAGGTAAGTGCTCCCTGGGACAGTTCATCATGAGCCTCCAGATCCCGTGCGGCCACAACGACAGAGATCTTATTTTCCGTATCTGCCTTTTCTTTTTCAAAAAGAAGTTTGCTGACGATATAGACTGCGGCCAACCCTAGGATAACCGATACGACGAGTGGAATAATATTTTTCATTCCATTTGCTCCCGGAATCAATTTATTTGCTGTCTGACTGAGCGGAATGAAATAATCTATCACTGATAAAGAAAATTTCAAGAGGTAATTTCACAAGTTTTTATCAATATGGAAAAGACGAAAATAGTTAAGCCTTGCAGCTCATGATCTTATCACTGTCAGATATGGATCAATAAATTCGCGTTCCGGCAATCGGCAGGCATTTCCCGCGGTGAATCCGGTTTTCATCGCGGCAATGCAGACCGGAAAGCAGAGTATTTTCATTTTTTACTCTTGATTTTTTTGTGATCCGCATGTATTGTAGACGTTTATTTCAAGATTCAGCAATGGAAAACAGTATGAACAGCAGACATTTTGCGGAGTATTTCAAACCGGGCGGGGGAGCGCGGCAGTTTTTCAGCAGTATTTTGATCTGGGGAATCGGGTTCGGCTGCTTTCAGGCTGTGATGAACAATTACCTGGTGGATGTTGTGGGAATGACGCCGTTTCAGCGGGGAACGCTGGAATTTTTCCGGGAGATGCCGGGGCTTCTGCTGGTTTTCATTATTGCGCTGATGCACCGCTGTTCCGAATGGCGGATCATGAAGATCGGGACTCTGGTTTCTCTGGCAGGCATTATCGGGTTGCTGTTTACCACCGCGCCGGGCCTGGCGCCGGTGACGCTGCTGATTGTTCTGTGGTCGACCGGCGAACATATCATGCTTCCGGTCCGCAGTACACTTGCGATGAACATTGCCAAAGAGGGTAAGGCGGGGCGCTCTCTCGGATTTGTGACCGGGGCGACGAATGCCGGAAACGTGATCGGGAGCGTGATGGTTGCCGCGATCTTTTACATCGGTATGAATTTGTTTCATGCGTCCTCCGGTGTGCGGCTTTACAATGTGGTCTGGGGTGTGATTGCGGTTCTGCTGATCGCGAGTTTCATCTGCATTGCCCGCTTCCGTTCCGGAGAAGGGCTCACGAAGCGTCCGCGTCTTTATTTCAACGGGAAGTACGGCAAATTCTATGCGCTGGAACTGTTCTACGGCGCCCGGAAGCAGATTTTTCTCACATTCGCGCCGTATGTGCTGATCAGGGTTTACGGTATGGACACCACGATGATGGCGGTGCTGATGGGGGCTTGTGCGCTGATCAATATTTTCTGTGCGCCGCTGATCGGCAGGCTGACCGATTATCTCGGCTATAAGAATATCATGATCTACGACACGGTGATTCTGTTTTTTGTCTGCCTGATGTACGGATATGCGGACCGTCTGTTTGCGGCGGACGTCGCATACATTGCGGTCTGTATCAACTTTCTTCTGGATGCGGTGATCAGCACAACGTCGATGGCGACGAGCATGTATGTCCGGGAGATTTCCGATTCGGCGGAAGAGACAACGGCGTCGTTGACAACCGGTATTTCGATCAATCATCTGATCAGCATTTTTGCCGCACTTGCGGGCGGACTGATCTGGGAAAAATTCGGGTTCGGCGTTCTGTTTTCGTTTGCGGCGGTGATGGCGCTCTGCAACAGCGCGTTCGCCATGACGATTCCCCGTCCGGGGACCTGCCGCGCGCGGGGCTGATATTTTTTCCGGGAATTCTTGCAAAAGAGGGATTCCCGCTGTAATGTATCGGAAAGTGTTTTTTACTGGAATTCCGGACTGCGGGATGAGAACCCGGAGGTTTTTGCCCGGAAAAATTTACAGAGCGAGGGTTTATCATGTTGGAACATCATGTCGGGGTGCCGTTTTTTCAGACAAAAAAATTTATGGTCCTGGTATTGTTTTTCGTGACATTCCGGATTCTCTGCGGGATATTGTTTTCCGGCAGACCTGTCACGCAGCTGGTGGATACCTACGTTTATTCGCATTATCTGATTTCCTATGATCTGGGCTTTATTACGCGTGGACTGGTCGGAACGGTGTTCAATTATCTGTTTCCCCTGATGAACGTCACGGTCTATTTTCTGTTGACGATTCTGCTGCCCGCCGGCGTGTATTTGTGGCTTGCGGTCTTTTTTGTAAAGGAGGTCCGCCGGTCTGCCAATCCGCATTTTCTGCTTCTGCTCGGTCTGCTGTTTTTTTCTCTGCCGCCGGTGTTTTTACCGTTCCGGGATCTCGGACGGTTCGATATTCTGCTCTATGTCATTACGCTGCTTTGTCTTGGCGCGATCTATTCCAGGCCGGAATCACGGCTGAAGTGGAGTATTCTGCTTCTGCTGCCGCTGGGGGCGCTGATCCATGAAGTGATTTATTTCATGTTTATTCCGTCGATTCTTGTGATGCTGCTTCTGAAGGCCGGAAAAGACGGTATGGAAAACCGGGTGCTGTTTGCAGTTTCCGCAGTTCTGCTGACGGGATTGTTTGTTCTGCTGTTTTTTGCTCAGCAGAATCTGCCGCCATGGGCGGAACTGGAAAAATATCTGCGGGAGAATAATGTGCTGAACTACAATCCGCCGGATGAGGTGACACTGGATTGTTATTCCGGTTATACGTTTTCGGAACATCTGAAAATGGTCCGGAATTTTTATATCAGCAGGTCGTCGCCGTTCGGATTCACGTTTCTGTGGACGATTCCTGTTGTTCTGCCGCTGATTTTCCTGCTGGTGCGGATGTGGCGTGCGGTGCTTTGCCAGCTGTATCAGCGGAAGTTCGCGGGGCGGTTCCTGCTGTTTCTGCTTTGTGCCGCGCCGCAGAGTGCTTTGATCATGGTTGTGGTCGGATTGGATTTCACCCGCTGGATCTGGGCGTGGCTTTTCAGTAATTTCACGCTTCTGTTTCTGCTTGGTTCCGACCGGCAGTTTTCGCTTTCTCTGGAAGAAAGCGGGAACGCGATGCGGTGGTGCGTTCCGGGATGTTGCCTGTTTTATTTGCTGATGGGGCAGTGCACCCTGTTCGCATTTGCCGATCTGCCGTACAATCTGGGGCTGCTGACGATGAATATCGTTCAGTATTTCGGCTGGCAGTGAATTCTGTTACCGCCGGATTTGAATTTTTCCGTTTCCGGTGCTATATTATAAGGCTTTAAATACAATCAACTCAATTAAGAGGTAACCATGTACAGTGCATCTGATCTGAAAAAAGGACTGAAAATCGAAATCGACGGTATGCCGTGGGTCATTACGGACTTTGACTTCTGCAAGCCCGGAAAAGGCACGGCGCTCTATCGTTGCAGACTCAAAAACCTCGTCAACGGCGCAGGTATGGACCGTACGTTCCGCCCGGTCGACAAAGTCGGCAAACCGGACCTTGAAGAACGTGAAATGCACTACATTTATCAGGAAGGCGAGAACTTCGTGTTCAGCGATTCCGAATCTTATGAGGAAATCCGCATTCCCGGAGAAAAACTCGGCAACAAGAGCAAATTCCTCGTGGAAGACGCTCTCTGTTCCGCAGTATTTTTCAACGGAACACCGATCGACATCACCCTGCCGACCTGGTATATCGCCGTTGTTTCCGAAACGGAACCCGGCGCCCGCGGCGATACCGCTTCCTCCAACGTGATGAAACCCGCCAAGATCGAGAACGGTTATGAACTCATGGTTCCGCTGTTCATCAACTCCGGCGACACCATCAAGATCGACACCCGCACAGGCGAATATGCCGAGCGCGTCAATAAAGCCTGAGTCGCTGGTTTATCTGTCGGATCGTATCAGGGCATTCGAGTTCCGCTCGAATGCCCTTTTCCTGACCCGTGATTTTTTCCGGCGCAATGATTTCTTTGAAGTCGAAACACCGATTGCCATCCGCGCACCCGCCGCCGAAGAATACATCGAAGCTCCGCAACTGAAGAACGGACTCTTTCTGCGTTCGTCGCCGGAGCTGGAGATGAAACGTCTTCTTGCCGCCGGGCTGAAGCGCATTTATGAGCTCGCCCCCTGTTTCCGTGCCGGAGAAAACGGACGTCTCCACCGCCAGGAATTCACGATGCTGGAGTGGTATATGGCGGGGGCGGATTACCGGGAGATGCTGGAGTTCACCATTGCTCTGATCCGTCATCTTGCAAAAGAACTTCATGTTCCGGAAACGGTTTGCGATGTGGCGCAGGAGTGGCAGCTGATTTCCGTTCGCGACGCTTTCCGCGAGTTCGCCGGGGAGAACGCCGACCGCTGCGCGGAGGAAGAGGCGCTGTTTGAGACGGTTCTGGTGGAAAAAGTGGAACCGAACCTTCCGAAAGACAAGCCGTGCGTTCTGATTGACTATCCGATCCGTTTCGGCGCGTTCGCTCGTCCGAAACCGGAGGACCCGACGCTCGCCGAACGGTGGGAGATCTATATCCACGGCGTGGAAGTCGCCAATGCTTACGGAGAGCTTGTGGATCCGGTGGAGCAGGAGGCGCGTTTTTTGAAATACAACCGGAAACGCGCGGAAAACGGGTTGTCGCAATATCCCGACGCGACCGGTTTTCTGGAGGCGATCCGCTATGGCATTCCGCCGTCTTCCGGCTGTGCGCTCGGATTCGACCGGATTGTGATGCTGCTGTTCGGAGCAAAAACTCTTGCGGATGTTTCGTTTCCGCTTGATCTTGACTGAAAGGTTTTACGATGAATATCCGGTCGTTGATGGATGAGCTGTTCCGCTGGTGCGAGGATGGCGGCCCGCATGATTATTCCGCCACCTGTGATACCCTGAAAGCCGGTGATCCCGGTACGGAACTCCGCAAGGTTGCCGTTGCCATGTTTGCGACGCCGGATCTGATCCGTGAGGCGCATGCGTGGGGCGCCGAACTTCTGATTGTTCACGAACCGACTTTTTACGATCATTATGACCGGATGCCGGAGCATGATCCGGTTGCAGACGCCAAAGCGGCGCTTCTGAAAGAAACGGGGCTTGCCGTTTGGCGGTATCACGATCATCCGCATGTCAAATATACGGATATGATCGGAGAGGGGGAAGTGAAGTATCTCGGGCTGGAGGGCGAATGGACCAAAGGTCCGCATATTGCGGTCAACCGGTTCCGTTTAGCTGCGCCGATGACGCCGCGGGAGCTGGGCAGACGGTTCCGGGAGAAGCTGAATGCGCGGCATGTGCGCATTTGCGGAGCCGCGGATGTTCCCTGTTCCAACCTTTCCCTCTGCTTCGGGACTCCTGCCGGAGTGTTTGAAGAGCTTTGCGATCCGGAAATCGACATCGTTCTGACCGGGGAAGCGTGTGAGTGGAAGCTCGGAGAATATGCCCGCGACGCCGGACAGCTCGGATTCCGCAAGGCGCTGATGATTCTGGGGCATATCCCGTCCGAACGCGAGGGGATGCGTCTGCTGGCGGAATTGATGTGTCAGCGGTTCGATCAGTTCGAGACCCGTTATTTTGAATGCGGTGAAGTATACTGTGCTCCCTGATGCCGTATTTCCGAATACGGATTCCGTTCAGCGTTGTTCGCCGGTTCCGAGCCAGCGGGTGAAGAATTCCGCGGCGAGCGGTGCGCAGGTTCTGCCGCCGGCGATTCCGCGTTCCACCAGAATCGCGATCGCATAGGTTTTGCCGCTGTGTGTTCCGAAGCCGATGAACCAGGTATTTTTATAGCGTTTGTCGCGCGGTCCCACTTCTGCGGTTCCTGTCTTTCCGGAAAGCTGAATCGCCTCGTTGTGCGCCCGGCGCGAACCGCCGACATCGGAGTTGACGGAGAGGAACATGCCGTAACGGATCATTTCAAGAGTCTGCGGAGATGCGGCGAGCCGTCCGTTTGCTTCCGGCTGTTCCGAATAGACCGTCGATCCGTCCGCCGCGAGAATGGATTTCAGGATATTCGGTTTCCAGAGTGTTCCGCCGTTGGCTATCGCCGCGGTATACAGAGCCGCCTGAAGCGGGGAGACCAGTACGTCGCCCTGTCCGATTGAGATCAGTGCGGTATCGAAGGCGGTCCAGCGGCGTTTGTGGGCGCGCGACGGCAACCGTCCCGGTGTTTCCGGCAGGACAAAGCCTGTTTTTGAGCCGATGCCCGCACTTTTATAGGTCGCCGCGAGACGTTCCAGACCGAGTTTGAGTCCGGATTCGATAAAGTAGTCGTTGCAGGAGACGGCGATTGCATCGTTGAGCGTCACTTCGCCGTGCCCGTCCGCTTTGATCCAGCAGCGGATCGGATGTCCGCCGACTTTCGTATAGCCGTCGCAATAGACGGTTTCGGTCGGCAGGCTGCCATTTTCCAGAAGCGAGATCCCGATGAGCGGCTTGATGATGGAGCCGGGGCTGAACGCGCCCTGATAAGCGCGGTTGAAAAGCGGTTTGCGCGGATCGTTGCGCAAACGTGCATAGTCGGCGGTGGAGATGCGCGGCACGAATTCCGAAGGATCGTAGGAGGGATTGGATGCCATCGCGAGAATATTGCCGTTGGAAGCATCGAGCAGAACGATTGCTCCGGTTACGCCGGCAAGAAGGGATTCGGCGATTTTCTGGGCGCGGAAATCAAGAGTGAGGACAAGATCCTTTCCATTGTCCGCCGGAATTTCCGTTCCGATCGTTTCCCGGACAAATCCGCGGCTGTCCACCAGCACCAGTTTTTTGCCGGGGACTCCGCGCAGAAGAGCCCGTTTTTCATTCGGGACCTCCGGATTCTCCGCATCCGTTGAGAGCGGCGCCGCGGACCGCAATCCGGCGGGATCCCAGCTGTCATACGCTTTTTCGAGTCCGGACCGCCCGATGGTGTCCGGAACGTAATAGAAATAACTGTGGCGGTCTGCGGCGGCACGGGGATCTTCGCGTCCGACGTAACCGATCAGCTGCCCGGCGGTTTTGCCGTGCGGATAGGTGCGCACCGGTGAGGTGACGATGTCCATTCCGCGGATCATCGGTGAGATTTCGTATGCTTTTGCAAGTTCAAACGCGGAGATTTCCCGGAAGACGGTGATTGGCAGGCCCGGGTAATAGTTCATGTGCCGGTTGATCGCCTCGCGCGTCAGGATGGGTGTCCGGCCGATTGCCGCCGCCAGACGGTCCGCTTCAAACAGCACATGATTGACGGTGCGGCTGCGTTTTCCCGGCCGCCTCATTTCCGAAATATGGAATACGATTTCATAGGACGCCGTATTGCCCGCCAGCATGACGCCGTCCGCCGTGAAGATGCGTCCGCGCACCGCAGGGATGCGGATCTGGCGGACATACTGTTCGGAGACCTCCCGGCGGATTTGTTCCCCCTGATGGACCTGAACCGCCCACAGCCGGATCAGGATCACCGCATAGATGAAGAATACAAAAAATGCGATGATGACGATTCTGAGTTTTGAGACAAATGACGCGTCCATGTTTCTGCCGGGTTCGATCCTTATTGATGCATCGGGGCTGTTACTTTATCGTGCTTTTCTGCGGAAATCAAATATGGAATGCAAGAAAACCGGATTTTTGTTTCCGTTCAGCGGAAGGCGGCGATCAGCAGAGCGGCGAACCAGAAGAGCAGAACCAGCACCGCGAATCCGCGCAGACAGTGGCGGAACGCGGTGCGGAAGACCGCTTTGCCGGAGATTTCCCGTTCCTGCTCCCGGTTCGTCCAGTTGGCGATCCGGTGAGTCAGAAACAGAAAGACCGTCACGAATTCCGCCGCAACGATCAGGGCGGAATGCAGACGGAACAGCAGAGCGACCGTGAACACCAGAGCAAACAGTGCAAAGGTGTCCCACAGCAGATAACAGATCCGTTTCAGTTCTCCGTTCATCGTTTCACTTGGGGAAATTCATCCACGGCTTTCTGGGCGGTTTCGCGGAGGAACGCCGCGTCTTTATTGCCGATCATATCGGGAACGAACGTCACTTCGGAGGTCTTGTGCCCGAACAGAGCGGCGAACCAGACGCACGCCTGAAGATACTGTCCGCGTGCATTCAGATGGATTGTGTCGCGCCGGAGTTCCATTTCTCCGGTTTCCCCGTTTTTCGCCCACCAGATATTGCCGACGAATTCCGAAGCCTGCGGCGGGAGGTCCGGCCAGCGGAGCGTATTGAGCAGTTCGGGGTCATAGTTCGGAAACAGACCGTCCTGCGCTTTCCGGGCGAGCTGGACGGCGTAACCGGTGGGGATGATCCGGCAGTTGAGTTCCGTTGCAAGTTTGGTGTATGCGGCGGTCAGGCTGTTGTACATATCCGTCAGGCTGATGTGCCACGGACCGGGATCAAGCGTGACGCCGAGTTCCCGGCAGCGTTCGTATATTCCGGGATTGAATTCCCAGACTCCGCCCGGACGGATGCGCGGATCATCCGCACGGTATGCCCAGGTCTGCTGAATCACAACTTCCGCCTGCGGTGCGTGCTGTTTCACATAATCGTAAATATAGCCTGCGAACGGCTGCTGGGTTTCCGGCCGCCAGCTGAAATGACTTGCCTGCTGAATGGTGACGATGTCCCACTGTTCCCGGGCGAGGATTTCGCGCATTTTGGCGGAGTAATTCTGATACATCCGGTAAACTTTGTCTTTTTCCTCGTTGGTGATGTAGTTCCAGTGACGGTGCAGTTCGCATCCTCCGTGGTTTGCGCGTTCAAAATGCAGTTCGCATCCGGCGGATTCCACGACCTGCTGCCAGAATGCGGCGAGACTGTCCGTGAAACTGTTGCCGATGGTCAGAACTTTCAGACTGTTTTTGCTGTTCATGAAGTTGCTCCCTTTGATTTATATATGAGTTGTATTTTTGAATATGTGTGATTTCAGGTACTATAGCACAAAACGGGAAAAAGCAAATTCCGCTATCCGCTGGAAACGGGTTTTCCTGAAAATTTATCCCCTGTTTTGTTGATTTTCGACCGAAGGAAACGTATATTAACAAGTTCCAGAGTATTCTGTCAATTTCGGAAAGGGAAAGACTTGTCATGGATGCGGTTACATCGTTTTGCGGACTCTGTCTGCTGCTGATTCTCGGAAAGATCCTGCGGATGTACATTCCGTTGTTTCAAAAACTGTATCTGCCGTCTTCTGTGATCGGCGGCGGGATCGGGCTTCTGCTTGTTTCTGTTTTCAGGGAGGAGATCCCGCAGAACTGGACCGCCGGCTGGGGACAGATTCCCTCGTTTCTGATTAATATCGTATTTGCCGGGCTTTTTCTCGGAGTCGCCACCCCCGGCCTGCGGAAAATCTGGAAAGTGACCGCCCCGCAGCTCTGTTACGGACAGATCGTCGCCTGGGGACAGTACATCGTCGGTGTACTTGTGGTGTTTCTGATTCTGGAACCGCTGTTTCATGTCGGCCCGGCGTTTGCGGCTCTGTTGGAAATGGGATTTGAAGGCGGGCACGGGACAGTTGCCGGGCTTGTGGATACGTTCAACGAATTCGGCTGGACGCAGGGAAAAGACCTCGGATTTACTGTGGCGACGGTCGGCATGATCTCCGGCGTGGTTCTCGGCATGTGGCTGGTCAATCTTGCCGTCAAATACGGCTGGGTGAAGAACATCCGGCTGTTTGAGGATCAGAGTTCCCATGAACGCAAGGGGATTTATCCCAGTGACGAACAGCCTCCGGCGGGCAAACAGACCGTGGCATCGGATTCCATCGACTCGCTGGCGCTTCATGTGGCGATCATCGGACTTGCGGTGACGCTGGGGTATCTGATCCGCGAACTGCTGATCATGGTCAACACCGTGATGCCTCGGAAAGTTCAGGATCTCCGCTTCCTTGCCAGTTTTCCGTTGTTTCCGCTCTGCATGATCGGCGGATTGATCCTGCAGAAGCTCTTTACGTTGCTGAGAATGGATTATCTGATCGACCACGGGCTGATGCAGCGTCTTGCCGGCACGTCGCTGGATTTCCTTGTCGTGGCTGCTGTGGTATCAATCCGTATTGAATTTGTTGCCGCAAACTGGATGCCGCTGACGATCCTGTGTGTGGCAGGAATCATTTGGAATGTTTCTCTGACCCTCTTTTTTGCTCCGCGCGTTTTTACGAATTCCTGGTTTGAACGTGCGATCGCCGAGTTCGGGCAGGCTTCCGGCGTCACGGCGACGGGGCTTCTGCTTCTGCGCACGGTCGATCCGGAAAACAAGACGGTTGCCGCAGAGGCGTTCGGTTACAAACAGCTTCTTCACGAGCCGTTCATGGGGGGCGGCATCTGGACGTCGCTTGCTGCTTCCCTGCTGCTGACGCAGGGCTTTACCGTGGTCTTTGTTACCAGCATTGTCATGATGGTTTTCTGGCTTCTTTTCTGGTTTTTCGTTCTCCGCAAAGGAGCATATATCTGAGCCGGGACAATCCGTTGCGGATGTTAAAAGTGTAACATTTTTTATCGTAACAGGCAGCGTCTTCCCCTATTGACATTTTCCGGGAAATAGAGTATAATGTATACCGGAAAACAAAGATATGGAAGGGCGTCAGCCGGTATGGAACGGGTCAATTTCAGAAAAATTGCGGAAGAACTGAACATCAGTCACATGACGCTTTACCGCGTGATCAACAATGCGCAGGATGTGAAAGAATCCACCCGTGCGCGAGTGATTGATGCGCTCAACCGTCACGGTTATTACCGGAATGAGCGGAGCAAACCGAAGACCGTGATCATCGACGTCGACAGGTCCGGTCGTTCCGACTATATGCGTTCGCTTGTGGAAACGCTGACGGAACGGCTTTCCGTTCATGCGTTTCAATGCATTGAGACGAATCATGCCGAAAACCGCCGGCAGTTTCTTCTCGCCTGCCGTAATGCGGATGTTGCGGTTCTCGCTCCGATGAGGGACCGCACGGTTTATGACGAAGCGAAAGACATCAATCCCGATCTGTTCATTCTGAATCTTCAGGGCGATACCGTCGGCGACGTCGCGATTGCCAGCAACGATTTTCTGGGCGGGGAACTTGCCGCGCGCCATCTTCATTCTTTCGGCCACGACCGCCATGTCGCCGTCATGCTGCCGGAAACTCAGGAGCAGCGCCACTCTTTCCGCAACCGTTACAAAGGATTCCTTTCGGAAATGCTTCTTCTTTCTCCGAAGTGCCGGATTGACATCCTGAAATATCCCCTGTTGGGGTCGTTACGGAGAAACAAGACTTTGGACACCTTTTTCTGCCGTAAAAAGCGTCCCGGCGCGCTCTTCTGCCCGGGAAGATTTTTTGCGGACAGAGTGGTCGAATACTGTCGTTGTCACGGGATTTCCATTCCGGGCGAACTTTCGCTGCTCGGATATGACAAACGGCCGTTCAACCAACCGGAACTGCCGGATTACGACCGTGTTGTTTTTGATCCGGAGCAGTTGGTGAACTGGGCAGAGTATTTCATCATGAACCGTCCGGTGATGAAATGCCGCTCCCCGGTACATCTTCTGCTGGATATGAAAATCGAATTTCATCAAACCGTAATATCAACAGGAGAAAAGAGAAAATGAGGAAAAACAACTTTAGTCTTATAGAACTTCTGGTCGTAATCTCGATTATTGCAATCCTTGCGGGTCTTCTGTTGCCGGCTTTGAACTCGGCAAGGGAAAAAGCACGGCAGATTACCTGTGTTTCCAACATGAAACAGATCGGAACCGCTTATATCGGCTATCTGGATTCTCACGATATGCAGTCTCCCGATTCGGACGGGAATCATCACTATGTCAGCCAGGCGTATTACGGAGACAGCGCTTACCGGAGGAGCGTCAGCGAAAATCCGGGGGCGAAAAAGTTTTATAATCCCGTCGGTTTTCTGTATTGCCCCAATGCGCAGACCTTTCCCGGTTCCCTCCACAGTTCCAGCTATGTGCTTTCCCAGGGATTGGATCGCAATACGCATCCTTACGGAGGGAGCTGGTATTACGATTCCGACTCAAAACCTGTTGCTAAGAAAATGTATAAAGTGCGTCCGGACAGTGTGATTTTTGTGGAGAAACGCATGTATCAGCTCTGGGCTGGCTGTGCCGGCGGTGAGCGCGGAATTGTGCTGCCGTATTATACCCGTCCCGGTACAGGTTACGTTCCCGGAATGTCTGTGGAGAGCTGGAGCAGTTGCGGCAAATATCCCGGCTGGGCAAATCATGGCGGCAACATTACGTCGTTTCTGTTTTTCGATGGACACGCGGAGCTGATTCGATTCGGAACATCGTTCAATGATGATTGGATTAAAAAATAACCAAAGGAGAAAATAAAGATGAAAATGATCTTGTCAGCAGTGCTTTGCGCTTCCGTTCTGACGGTTTCCGCGGCGGAGACCGTTCTTAATGCCGGGTTTTCCGCGCAAAAATGGAGCAAGGCTTCCGAATGGAATTTCACGAATGACTCCGCACAAGCGGTGCAGACACCGGGCAAATACCCCTGGCTTTCCACTGCGGTTCCGCTGGAAGCGGATGCGTTCTATGAATTGACGTTTGATTACAGGACTTCGGGCGCGAAAGATCCGGGGGATGCACTGCTTTGCCACTGTTCCGGCAACGATTTCCGGTTTCCGCCCGTGACCGGCTGGACACAGGGAAAAGGGTATTTCCATAACGTGGAAAAAAAGAACGGAAAGCTGGTTTTCCGGCTCACGGGAAAATCCGCATACCGTCTGGAACTGCGCAACGTTATTTTGAAAAAACTTGCACCATCGGACCTGAAACGGATTCCCGTGGATTTTGAGAAAGACGGCGGTCCCATGCCTGCTTTTTTCAGGAAACATGACTGGAACGGTGTGACGGGATCGCTGGAAGTCGTTGAGGCGGAAGATCATATCAGCGGCGGGAAAGCCATGAAAGTCTCTTTGCGGGGCGGAGAGAAACGGAACGCGGCGGTGTTTTCGCTGGTTCTTCCTTTGGAGCCGGAAAAAAAATACAGTCTCTCTTTCTGGGCGAAAGCCCGGACGCAGACTTCGCTCCGGTTTGGCATTGACGGCTATATTCGCGGTTACCGTCACTGGTACCGGCAGCGGACCGTCTCTGTGGAGACCGGATGGCGGAAGTATGCGCTGGAGTTTTCCGGTCCGTCGCTTGCGGAGTTTCCCGGAATGGCAAAACGGACCGCGTATCTGAATTTCGGGCTAAGCGCACAGGAGGAAAATACTGTGCTGATCAAAGATATTGTACTGGAACAGAGAGGAAAGTGACAGTTATGAACCGTCTTTTTCTAAGTTTGCTGATTGCGGGGGCTGTTCCGCTTTCCGGAGGAAATCTGCTGCATAATTCCAGTTTTGAACTGGGGATTTGCGGATGGCAGATCTGCAATTTCATTCCTTTGGAAAACAGAATTCTGACTTATCAGAAGCCGGAGTTTGACAAGAAATCAAAAATTCACGGCAGTCAGAGTTTAAAATGTGTAAATCCCCGTGGGGAATGGATGCAGATGATCTCCCACGAGTTCCAGTTGCAGGATGGAAAGGAATACACGTTTTCCGCATGGATGAAAAGTGATCGTCCGCTTACGTTGAAAATGGATTTCTTTACCGTGACGCATAATCCGCCGGAAGTTCAGAACAAATGGTATTCCCGGTCGAAGAGTTTCCGGCTTTCCCCGGACTGGAAGCGATACAGCTTTACGATCCGCGGAGAGAAACCGCATCTGTATCCTTTTCTGCGTCTCAGCTGGAACGGCGGGAGCGTCTGGTTTGATGCAATGCAGGTCAATCCGGGAAAGATCACGGATTATGCTCCGTCAGCCGGACTGGAATTTGCCGTCGAAGGCGCGGAACGGTTTGCCGGAGTGGGAGAGGAAAGGCTTGTATTGAAAGGCGTCAACTACACGGACGCTCCGGCGGATGGCGTGTTCGGGATGGAATACCGGGACATCTATTTTGATAAAGTTTTTGCTGCACGGAAATATCCGGTGAAGCTTGCCGCAAAAGGGAGTTTCAGAACCCGTCTTCGGGTTCCGTCCCGTTACGGCGTTTTCCGTGTGGCAGGAAACGTGAACTGCAAGGGAAAAGAGTATTCCGTCATCCCGTGGGATTTCGGCTGTGCGCCGGAGTTGTCCGCCGCACGGATTGATCCGGACCGCTCTTTTGTTCTGGGGTACAGTTCCGCCGCGGGTGCGTTTCCGAATCCGGCGGGGAAGCGGGAGTACCGGGCTTTGGGTGTGGATTATGAGAAATACTATAAAAACCTGCGCCGGCAGGGGATCCGGATCAACCGTCTGCATGACGACGGCGTTTTCGGTTGGGAGAACATTGAGCGGGAACCGGGAGTTTATGACTGGCGTGTGTTGGACAATGTGATAGATACCGGGCTCAAATACGGAATTGAGACAATGCCCGTTCTGGGCGGAAGGGCAATGTTGGACAACGTAAACAGGAAAGATCTTGACCATTGGCATATCCGCAAAGGCAGTCGGAAGACCAGAGGCTTTCATTCCAGCTGCGGCTGGCTTCCACCGGAAAAAGCGTGGTCGGATTTCGTATACAATCTTGTCCGGCACTGCAAAGGCAGGGTCCGTTACTATGAGATTGTCAATGAACCGAACCTTTATATGACGCCGGAAGATTACACCCGTTATCTGAAGCTGGCATACGAAGTGGCGAAGAAAGCGGATCCCGCCTGCCGGATCGTCGGGATTTGCAGTACGGGAGATCTTGGGGGACGTCTGGGTGATTTCATAGAAGCCTGCGGAAAACTTGGAGCATTCCGCAGTTTGGACATTCTTTCGTTTCATCCTTACAGTGCGCAGTTGGACAGTTCTCCCACTCCTGCGGAGGTGCAGCTGCGGGAAATCCGGAAGATCGCGGATCAATACCGCATAGGTGTTCCCCAGTGGAATTCGGAGCTGTACTATATCAAGTCAAACGAAGAACATGGCAGGATCGGCAATTTGACTGACTGGATCCTTTCCGGGAGGTTTCCCGCCTGCAATACGCTCCGCCGGTATCTGATCGACCTCGGAGGCGGATTGAAAAGCTCCATCAGCCTGACAGCGGCACAGAGTCTCCACAACGATCTCCGCCCCCATTTCGGTTATTCGAATCACTGGGCGGTTGCCGAACAGATTCCCAGTTCCCACTGTATTGTCGGCAATTCGTTCGCCCGGTTTCTGGAGGGGGCGGAACCGGTGCGTCAGCTGAAACTGCTGTCCGGGGTAAACGGATGGCTTTACAGGGACCGATCCGGCGGTCAGGTGGCTGCGTTTTGGGCGAAAGACGATGACGGACGGTTCAAATTCCGGTTCGACGCCGCCGGAACGGAGCTTTACGACCTCTTCGGCAATCCGGTTCCTGCGCGGTCCTGGATTCCATTGACTGCCAATCCTTATTACCTGACAGGGAAAGATCTTTCCCCCGCACTGGCTTCCCTGACGATTGTTCCCGAGCGGCTCTATACGGTGACGGGAGTTCATTCCATCGTTCAAAACGGTCGTCCGGTGCTGGCGGTTGAATTGAGAAACAACTCCGCAGCTTCCCTGCCTCTTTCTGTCCGGATTATGGGGGGAAAGACGTTCCGGAGCGTTACCCTGAAAGGCGAGGAGGCGCGCACGCTCTTCTTCCCTGCGGTCAGCGCTGAGACGGAGCCTGTCACTGTCCTTGTTTCCGCAGGCGAGACGGTGGAATCGTACAGAATCCGTCCGGTTTGCCGGAAAACGGTCGGGAATGGAGAAACGGTTTCGATGAACGGATACCGTTTCCGGATAAATTCGGATGCCGCCGGGCTGACGGTTTCCGTGGAAGTTCGGGATTCCGTTCGGGGAGAACGGCGGAACGGCGCCCCATGGGAAGGGGACTGCGTCGAGCTGTTTTTTGACGGCTGCCCGTGGGAACGGCTGGACCGTAATTCCTATACGGATGACGTGGTCCGCCTGTTTCTTGCTCCGGGCTCCTCCAATGGACTGCCGGAACTGTTTTCCGCCAGCCGTAATTTCAGAACGGAAACATGCAAATATGAGATCCGCGAAACGAAGACGTCCTATTCCGTCACGGTTACAATTCCGTGGAGTTCTCTGAATCGGTCTGCACCGGAACCCGTCGGTTTCGATATTATTGTAAACAACTCAAACGGAAAGAAACGGGATTCCGCTGAACCCTGGGCAGGGAATGAATATAATTGGCGGGACCGTTTCAATTTCGGGATTTATATGCCCTGACTACGAGGAAGCTGTATGAAAAGCATTTTCAAACGTTATTCGAAAAATCCGATCCTCCGCCCGGAGGATATGCCGTCCGACTGTTTTGCCGTGTACAACGGCGGCGTGGTGAAAACGCATGGCGGATACATCGCGCTGGTTCGCACGGAAGATTCCGTCCGTTATCAGCGCGTCTGGTGTGCGCGCAGTTCGGACGGATACCGTTTCTCCCCTGATCCGGAGCCGGTACGCTTTATCGCCGATGATATGGAGCAATACCGGAAATATACCGCCGATTCTTTTTTTGATCCGCGGATTAATCCGGTGGAAGGGAAATTTTATATTACATATGCGGCGTATACGTTCCGTTACGGCTGCCGGATCGGGATCGGGGAAACGGAGGATTTCCGGACGGTCCGGCATATCTCGTTTCCGCATCATGTGCAGAACCGCAATGCGGTGCTGTTTCCGGAAAAGATCAATGACATGTATGTGATGCTGCACCGTCCCGAAACCGGCGGAATCGGCAATCTTTGGATTTCCCGCTCTCCCGATCTGCGGTTCTGGGGCGATTGTGAAGTCGTTGCCGATCGTGGAAGCGGACGTTGGGACAGTATCAAAATCGGGGCCGGAACTCCGCCGCTCAAAACGTCCCGCGGCTGGCTTGTCGTGACTCATGCGGTCGATTCCAACTGTTCCGGACAGTTCTATACGGTCGGAGCGGTTCTGCTGGATCTTCAGGAGCCGTCGAAACTTGTTGCCCGTTCCCGGATGTTGATGTGTCCGGAAATGCCGTATGAGACAAACGGTTTTGCGCCGAATGTGGTTTTTCCCTGCGGAGCGGTTCCGGAGCCGGACGGATCACTCAAGCTCTATTACGGAGCGGCGGACAATTTTGAGTGTCTTGCTGAAACGACCGTTCAGGCTCTGCTGGATGAATGTCATCCGGTCTGATGGTATTCCGCCCTGTTTGAACTCGTTTCAGCGATATTCCTGCAACAAAGGGACACGAGAATCAAGTGTCTGCGCGGTCCGGCTTTTTCCGGATCAGGGCGGCGAATGCGCCGTCGTGCTTCCGGGCGGGGGCAAGAAGACGTTGCGAGACCAGTTCACAGCCGGGGTGTCCGGCAAGAAAGGCGTCGATTTGCAGCCGGTCTTCTTCCGGTTCAATGCTGCAGGTGGAATACAGCAGATGACCGCCCGGACGGACAAGCCGGATTTGTGCGTTCAGTATCTGTTTCTGAAGCTCTGCGATTTCCATCAGGCGTCTGGGGCAGAACCGCCAGAGCGCATCGGGCCGACGGCGGGGGACTCCGGTATTGGAGCAGGGAACGTCCAGAAAAACAAGGTCGAAACTTTCGGCATCGAACGGGGGACGGACCGCATCCGCCTCCACAACCCGGACTGTATTCAGTCCGAGCCGTTCAAAGTTGGTTTTCATCGGTTTGAGCCGCGCGGCGGAGCGGTCGGCGGCTGTGAACTCCGCGTTTCCGCCGCATGCGTCGTACAACATTACCGTTTTGCCTCCGGGGGCGGCGCAACTGTCGAGAACGCGTCCGCGCAGGACCGGACGGCAGAGAGAAACGCTCATCGCGGTTGCGGGATCCTGAATGTAAAGTCCGCCGTCATGAAAAGCGGCGGAAGCGAACAGCGCATCCGGCTCCGGGCACTCGAAAAAGCGGAAATCTCCGGCAAAATCCAGTTCAACAGGAAGGCTGTTCGCCAGTTCTCCGGGGAGCTCGCCGTGCCGCAGACGGAACGTCAGAGGCGGATTGACGGAACAGGCGTCGATTGCGGCGTTTGCTTCCGCTTCTCCGAGCTCCGCTGTCCACCGGGACCGCATGGAGGCGGGAAACGACGGCGGAAACGGACCTTTCCCCGCCGCGCGCAGGGAGTTCCGCAGGATCGCGTTCATGAAGCCTGCCGCCATGCGGTGCTTTTTCGAGTGTTTCACAACGTCCACCGCGATGTTGACGGCGGATTCTCCCGCGATCGCCGATTGGAACAGCGCCTGGGTCAATGCGCAGAGCGCGATCATTTTCAGTTCCGGTTTGATTCCGCGGGAAACGGCGTTTGACAGCAGGGTGTCGACAAGCTCCTTATGGCGGAAATATTCAAACAGGATCGACGTTGCGGAACGTGCGATCTCCGGTTCGGCGGCGCGGAGACGTTCCACGCAGTCGTCAAGCGTGAACGAGCCGCTGTGCCAGTCGCGCAATGCGGACGCGGCGGCGGTGAGAATCTTTTCCGAACAGCCGGTTCCGGTGTGTTTCATACGGTTTCTCCTTCCCGGATTTTCCGGTTGATCCCGGCGTCCGCCTGAGCGTTCCGGTACAGTTTCCAGTTTACAAAAGCGGCAGCCAGTGCACAGAATGCGAGAAAACCGCAGACTGCAATGAACAGATTTCCATACCGTGCGTAGAACGTCGTCCGCGGATTGATCGGAACCGGCACGCGGAAAACTTTGGCGGCCCGTTCCGGCTTGCCGAGAGAGATGGTATCAAGCAGTTCCCCGCGCGGAGAGACCAGCGTGGAATAGTTGGAATTGCCGTTGCGCAGCTGAGGCAGACGCAGTTCCACCGCCCGGAACAGGCCGTTGACAAAATGCTGGTCGGATTCCCAACTTGCCGGATACCAGGCGTCGTTGGCGATGGTCAGAAGCAGGTTCGCGCCGTTGACCGCGTGTCCGCGCGACAGAAACGGAAACACCGATTCAAAACAGATCGAGATTCCCGCCCGAACGCCGGGAAGGACTTCCAGCGGATTGAAGCGTTTGCCGGAAGTGAGGTCGCGTCCCATGCCGATCATTCTGCCGAGCCACGGGAATTTGTCGCCGAACGGTACATATTCACCGAACGGCACGCGGTGGTATTTGTAGAAATAATCCTTTACCGCACCGCCGGGTTCGGTAATCAGCAGAGCGGCATTGTATACCTCGTATTCTTCCGGGGAATTGCCGGGAATCTGAAAGTCGATGCTGCCGACGAGGAACGGCACGCCGTGACGGTTCAGCAGTTCGCCGATACCGTTGCGGTATTCCTGCGAGAGTTCCGCACCGCCGCGATAGGCGTAGGGGACCGCGGTTTCCGGCCACACGATCAGGTCCAGTTTCCGGTTCGGAGCATTGCCGACCGGAGTCAGATTCCGGAGCTTTTCATCGCGTTCCAACAGCTGTCCGGAGAGGGAGAGGCAGACATCGAGCGCTTCTTTTGCTTCGGCGTATCCGGCGTCCCGGCGCTGGGAAAGATCGGGTTGGACGAGTCCGATGTTCACATACCGCACCGTATCATCACGAAGCGCGTTGACGCGCATCAGGTGGAGTCCGGACACATAACACGCCAGTACGGCGGTGAATGCGGCGATCAATGGCCAGGGGCGCTGGTAACGGCGGGTGATCAGCGCCCGGCGGTATGAGATCAGTGCGAGCCCGGATGCGACGTTGACCAGTGCGATCAGAAAACTGACGCCGAACACGCCGGTGTATTCGCAGATCTGAATCAGGGGCAGATTGCGCCACTGCGAGGTGGCGAGGTAATCCCACGGGAGCCCCGTCATGATCCAGCCGCGCAGCCATTCGAGTACGCACCACGCGCCCGCATCGGCAAGAACGAAGAAAATACCGTTCAGCGGATTGCGGAACGGGACGGTTCCGGCGCAATACTCAAATCCCCGGAGTTTGTCTGCGACCGGATAAGCGAGATACCGCCAGAGAAAACGGTGGAACACCGCCCATGCCGCGGGAAACGCTCCGAGTACGAACGCAAGGATAAACGGAAGCGGCGGCGCGATCTCCCGGAGCCAGAAAAACGAGCAGAGACTCCAGAAATATCCCCATGTCATGCCTCGTCCGGCGGCGCCCCATGCGGAACAGTTCCGGCAGAGAAGAACCATCGGCAGAAGCGCGATCCATGCGATGAGGCTCCAGTTCGCCGCGGGAAACATCAGCGCGGAACATGCACCGGCCGCCGCAAGAAACAGATATTCCGCCGCTGTTCCTGTCCGGGTCGCAAAAAATGGATGCGGCCCTTCCTGTTTCCAAATATTCATTGATCGACTCTCCGAAATTGATGTTGTTGCGCCGTTCCGCCCGGTACGGCTGCGGATAATATGCTATTGCCACGGATTTTTTCAAGTCCGATCCGTTTATTTTTCCATGATCCGTTTGATTTTTCCGAAAACGCATGGTATTGTCTTTCCATTGCTTGAGGCTTGCAGTGTGCCGCATGGATTGCATAACACGGGAGACATGGTAATGAAGATCGTTGTTGACGGATTGACCCGTTCGTTCGGCCGGACTCTGGCGCTGGATCATATCTCATTTGAAATTCCGGATGGAACCGTTTACGGTTTTATCGGGACCAACGGAGCCGGCAAGACCACCGCCTTGCGGATCATGGCAGGACTCGACAGACCGGACTGCGGGGACGTCCGCTATGGTTCTCTGTCCGCTGTGGATTACCCGGAACGGATTCCCGGCGTCGCCGGATTCATGCCGGATACGCTGATGGACGCAAAGGATCTGCTCGTCTGGGAGTATCTTGATTTTTTCGCCCGCGCATACGGTCTGCGTGGAAAAGCGAAGGCGGACGCTCTGGCGCGGGTCAGTGAATATACCAGTCTTGACGGTCTTTCGGACCGTCCGCTTTCCGGACTTTCCAAAGGGATGAAACAGCAGGTTTCGCTTGCGCGGGTGCTGATTCACGATCCGCCGGTTCTTCTGCTCGATGAACCCGCCGCAGGACTGGATCCCCGTGCGAGAGTGCTGCTGCGGGAGTCGCTCGGCAGGCTTGCGGCGACGGGGAAAACGGTTTTGATTTCCTCGCATATCCTCTGTGAGTTGGAAGAGATGATCGGCGGGGTCGTCATCATTGAGCATGGCAGACTCTCCTATGCAGGGAGCCTTGACAATGCCGTTTCCCGTGCCGGTGCGGCGGGCTGTTCCGTACTGCTTTCCCTGCGCGGAAAGGCGGAAGAATATCTGGAGGAACTGCGCCGTTTCCCGTTTGTTGCCGCGGTCCGTCCGACGGGAGCGCGGCAACTGCTGCTGACGCTTGGCGGAGAGGAGGAGTTCGGCGGGCAGATGGCGGAGCTGTTCCGGGCGGGACTGCCGATTACCGCGATGTCGCGTCCGGATCTGTCGCTGGAAGGTGTGTTTATGGATAATACGACCGGGGAGGTGCAGTGATGAGTATGAATTCCGCTTTTGTTCAATGGATTTCCCGGCGTTTCCCGGAAAATCTCAATCCGGTGTTTGTCAAGGAAATGCGGCAGATTCTCCATAGCGGCATTCCGCAGAGTCTCATTTTAATCCTGATTCTGTCAGGAGTGGTTTCCCTGCTGCTCGGTGCCGGATGTTACAACAGTAATGACCTGGTTACTTCTTTCTCTGTTTATCAGGTTTTTCTCGGGGGCATGATGCTGATCACCCCGCTTTGGTCTACTGCGCACAGCGCTCAGGAACGGGCGCAGGACGGAATTGCGCCGGAGCTTTCCACCGTTCTTTCCCCGTCTGTGATTTTCAACGGAAAACTTCAGGCGGTGCTGCTGACGGATCTGGTGATTTTCCTTGCCGGACTGCCGTTTTTGATTTGTTTTTATGCCAGACAGACGGAACTGGCTCTGCTGAGTGTTTCGCATTGGACGACGCTGCTTCCCTGCACGATTCTGTTTCTGGTCGGAGAACGGAAGTCCGGTAAAAATCTCCATTCCAACAATTTCTGCCAGTTTGTCAGTCTGCTGTTCGTCGTGTTGCTGCTGTTTTTCGATTTTTCGAGGGAACGGGGAATGCCGGAGTATATGAGCATTATTTTGAAACTTTTTCTTGCCGTTTACTTCTATGTCTGGGGGATTGCCTGTCTGAAGCCGGAGAATTCAAACCGCATGTTTCTGCCGCGGCTTGCCGGACTGTTTCTGCTTGCGGCGTCGCTGCTCCTGATTCTCATGGGAAGCGGCATGGAATTCCTGCACACAGGAGGCTGTGCTTTTGCATATATCTGCGGATTTTATGCGGCGTTCAGTCTGCTGCTCTCACTCAATGAACCGTTGAAACCGTCCGCACGCTGTCTGCGCGGGATGCCGAAGGCTCCGTTTGACCGTCTGACGGCGGTGTTCCGCACGGGGGCATATCCGGGATACTGGTATTCCGCCGGTATTATGGCGGTCGGACTTGTCATTCTTTATCATGCAAGACCGCTGGTAAGGAATGTAGATGCGCGGATTGTGCTCCCGTTCGGGATGATGCTGACGACTTTGTTTTACGCGACCGTTGCACTGCTGCTGAAACCGTATTTCAAAATCTCCGGGGCGTTTCTTTTCCTGCTTGTGCTTGGCGCGGGTGCCATTCTGGCGACCCTGTCGCCGTACATTCCGGATGCGCAGATTTTCTGTTTCTTCTATTCGACGGATGGGATCAGCAGCCGCCAGATAGCGGTCTGTCTTGTTCCGGTTGTTCTGCTGCTGATCCGGCAGCTGTATCAGCGGTTCAGAGATCGTTCCTGAGAATATCCGCCAGATAGCGCCCCGTATGGGAGCTTTTTACCTTGACGATCTGCTCCGGCGTGCCTTTTGCGACGATCTGCCCGCCGGCGTCGCCGCCTTCGGGCCCGATGTCGATGATGTAGTCCGCCATCTTGATTACATCCAGATTGTGTTCGATTACAATGATCGTATTGCCTTTGTCGCGCAGACGGATCAGTACGTCGAGCAGCTGTTTGATGTCTTCCAGATGCAGTCCGGTCGTCGGCTCGTCGAGAATGTAGACCGTGTGCCCGCGCGACTGTTTGGCGAGTTCGGTTGCGAGTTTCACGCGCTGAGCCTCCCCGCCGGAAAGCGTGGTCGCCGGCTGACCGAGAGTGATATAGCCCAGACCGACTTCCTGAAGCGTTTTGAATTTGCGGTGGACCTGCGGGATTGCGGAGAAGAAATCGACCGCTTCGTCGACCGTCATTTCGAGAATTTCCGCAATGTTGCGCTTCTTGTATTGAACGGTGAGAGTCTCTTTGTTGAAACGCTGTCCGTGACAGGCGGAACAGGTCACATAAATGTCGGGAAGGAACTGCATTTCAATTTTCTTGATACCGTCGCCCTGACACTCTTCGCAGCGTCCGCCTTTGACATTGAAGCTGAATCTTCCGGGAGTGAATCCGCGGATTTTGGAATCGGGAAGCGATGCGAACAGGTTTCGGATTGCGCCGAAGGCTTCCGTGTAAGTGACGGGATTCGAGCGCGGGGTGCGCCCGATGGGGCTCTGGTCGATCACGATTGCCTTGTCCACATTGTCGAGCCCGGTAATGCGTTTGTGCGGACCGGGGATTGCGGCGTCCGCCATCTTGAATTTCTGTTCAAGCGCGGCGCGGAGAACGCCGTTCACCAGGGAGCTTTTGCCGGAGCCGGAAACGCCGGTTACACAGCAGAACGTTCCGAGCGGGAAATCGACCGTCACGTTTTTCAGGTTGTGGTGCGTCACGCCTTCCAGCCGGATCGTTTTTCCGTTGCCTTTTTCGCGTTTCGGCGGAATCTGGATCTTGAGTTCGCCGGAGAGATACTGTCCTGTCAGGGAGCCTTTGGTTCCGGCGATTTCATCCGGCTTTCCCGCGGCAACGATTTCGCCGCCGTGCACGCCGGCGCGCGGACCGAGGTCCAGCACATAGTCGGCGGCGCGGATGGTGTCCATGTCATGCTCCACCACGATGACCGTGTTGCCGATATTGCGGAGCCGTTTGAGCGTGGCGAGCAGTTTGTCGTTATCCCGCTGATGGAGTCCGATACTCGGTTCGTCGAGGATGTAGAGCACGCCGACCAGTCCGCAGCCGAGTTGAGTCGCCAGCCGGATGCGCTGTGCTTCCCCGCCGGAAAGCGTTCCGCTTTCGCGGTTGAGCGTCAGGTACGGAAGCCCCACGTCCACGAGGAACGAGAGGCGCGAATGGATCTCCCTGACGATGTCGTGTGCGATTGCGCGGCGCTCCTCGTCGAGTTCCAGTCCGGCGATGAACGCCTGTGCATTTTCCACGGAGAGCGCGTTGAATTTGTCAATGGAAAGCCCTCCGACCGTGACAGCGAGGCTTTCCGGCTTGAGGCGCGCGCCGTGGCAGACGGGGCATTCGCAACGGGTCATATATTCGGACAGACGTTCCCGGACGGAGTCGCTTTCCGATTCCGCCTGCCGCTTCTGCATGTTTGCAAGAATGCCTTCAAACGGCTTTACCATGTTGTATTTCTTGTGGCGGAGATAATAGCTGAAGTCGATCGGGGTTTCTCCGCTTCCGTAAAGCAGAAGATGCTGGACCTCGTCGGGCAGTTTTCCGAACGGCGTCGTCATCATCTCCGGCATGTTGAGGTGTGCGGCGATGGAGCGGAGCAGATGATTGTAGTACATGATGAGATGCCGGGGACCGCGCCGCCAGCCGGGGATTGCGCCGTTGCGCAGGGATTTCGTGTAATCGACCGCCAGTTTCGGGTCCATCACCAGCATGGAGCCGAGTCCGTTGCAGTGCGGACAGGCGCCGAACGGACTGTTGAACGAGAAATTGCGCGGTTCCATACTGCCGAAACTGACGCCGCAGTCGACACATGCCAGCCGTTCGCTGATGCGTTCGTCTTTCCAGGAACGGGTATTGTCGTGCGCGGTCTCTTCGAGAACGACGATCAATTCCCCGCCGCCGCATTTGAGCGCGGTTTCCACGGAATCGTTCAGCCGCGACCGTTCCAGCGATCCGGTGACCAGACGGTCCACGACCGCTTCTATGTCATGCCGGAGCGTCTTGGCAAGCGGCTTCATCTCGTCGGTCAGTTCCACGATATGACCGTCTATCCGGGCGCGGACAAAACCGTCGCGCCGGATTTTGTCGATCACGTCGCGCAGTTCGCCTTTCCGTCCGGTGATGTACGGCGCGAGGATCATCATTTTTTTCCCGGCGGGGATCGCGAGGATTTTTTCGCAGATTGCTTCCGCGGACTGAGCGGCGAGTTCCTTGCCGCATTTCGGGCAGTGCGGGATTCCGGTGTGCGCGTAAAGCAGGCGCAGGTAGTCGTAAATCTCCGTCACGGTGGCGACGGTTGAGCGCGGATTTGAACCGGCGGAACGCTGTTCGATGGCGATGGCGGGCGAAAGCCCTTCGATATGTTCGACTTTCGGTTTCTGCATCCGGTCGAGAAACTGACGCGCATAGGCGGAAAGGCTTTCCACATAGCGCCGCTGTCCTTCCGCATAAAGTGTGTCGAACGCAAGCGAGGATTTTCCGGAACCGCTGAGTCCGGTGACGACCGTCAGACTGTTGCGGGGAATTCTGACGTTAATATTTTTCAGATTGTGCTCGGAAGCACCTCGGATGATGATATCGCCGTTCATTGTCGTTGTCTCCTGTCATAATCCGGTAATTTACATGGTTTCCCGGAAAAGACAACAGAAAACAGGAAATAGTTGCAAAAATATCGGTCATCCGCCGATGATGTAATCGACCAGAACGTCCTGGATGCGGTATTTCCCGGCGAGGAGTTCCTTGAGCAGCGCCACCGCCCGGCGGGCAAGAGCGGGAAAATCCTGACGGATCGTGAACTGACCGGGCATCAGAGTGTCGGAGATATGCGGAATGTGCCAGTGGATCAGTTCCACGTCCTGCGGGATACGCAGTCCCTGACGCCGGAGATCGGCAAACAGGCTCAGATCCGTCATTTCAAACGGGCAGATGATCGCGGTCAGTTTTTCCCTGCGGAGATAAGCGCCCCAGTCGGAGCGGTCCGACAGTCCGGCATGGAAGGGTGTGATGCCGGACTGTGCGGCGAGTTCCCGGAAGCACTCTTTCCGCCGGGTGTGGTTGAGATTTCCCGCCATCGGTTTCCGGTCGATGTAAAGAACGCGGGAGTGTCCTGCCGTGCGCAGGTGTGTCACGATGGCGGACATCGCCATGCGGTCGTTGGAACAGACGGAGTAGATGCGGTCGGAATGATAGCTGAAATCGTTGATGCAGACCAGCGGGATCGGGTTCAGTTCCGACCATCTGCGTGCGGTTTTTCCTGTGTAGCAGAGAGAAATCGCGCCGTCGATGATTTTTTCGTTGAAAGAACGGAGATGGTTTTCCGGGATCAGTTCGTACTGGAACTCTTCGCTGTCCAGCTGTGCGGAGAGAGCATGAATGATTGAGGTGTTGTAAAAGCAGACGTCGTTGCCGAATGCGGGAACGACGACTGCGATATTAGTTCTGTTTTTTCCGATATACCCGAGTTCGCGTGCGGCGGAGAGAATCCGGCTTCTGGTTTCAACCGCCACATTTCCGGCATCCGAGAGAGCCCGTGCCACGGTGCAGTGTGCGTATCCGGTCCGCCGGGCGATCTCCCGGACCGTGATTTTTTGCGTTTTTTTCAACATTCTGAACTCATACTTGTTTCATTTTGTCTCATTTCCGGCGCTTGCAATCGCTCTTTTTTCAGAATATACTATATGCGGAACAGAAAAACAAAGGAGAAACGATGAATATTTTTGAGAAAAACGATTTTTTCACCGGATGCAACTACTGGGCGTCCCATGCCGGGATTTACATGTGGCGCAACTGGAGCGCGGCGGATGTGGAACGGGATCTGGAATTGCTTGCCGCACATAATATGAATGTTCTGCGCGTGTTTCCGCTCTGGCCCGATTTTCAGCCGCTGACCCGTTTTTACGGCGGCTGCGGCAGCAGGCAGGAGTTCGGGCAGAACGGCGGGCCGCTTCAGAATCCCGCCTGTATGGATATGGAAATGATGGAACGTTTCCGGTTTCTCTGCGACGCCGCGGAAAAAAACGGACAGAAACTGATTGTCGGTCTGCTGACCGGATGGATGAGCGGGCGCCTTTTTGTTCCGCCGGCGCTGGAGACGAAAAACGTGCTTACGGACCCGGAAGCGATCCAGTGGGAAGTCCGTTTTGTGCGTTGCTTTGTCAAAGCGTTGAAAGATCATCCGGCGATTGCCGCGTGGGACCTCGGCAATGAATGCAACTGCATGGCAGAAACTTCCGGTCCTGCGGAAATGTGGTTGTGGATGAATTCCATCGCCTCCGCGATCCGTCTGGAGGATCCGGTCCGCCCGGTCGTGTCCGGAATGCACAGCATCAGTTCAAGTCAGTTCGACAGCCAGAATCTTCAGACGCAGGGCGAACTGATGGATGTTCTCACGACGCATCCCTATCCGCTGTTTACACCGGAATGTCATCATGAACCGTTCAACACCATGCGCAACGAACTGCATTCGTCGGCGGAATCGCTTCTGTATCAGGGCGTTGCCGGAAAACCGTGCTTCCCGGAGGAAGCCGGGGCGCTTGGTCCGATGGTCTGTTCCGTAGACCGTGCGGCGCTGAATCTGCGTGCGGCGCTCTTTTCCTCCTGGGCAAACGGACTTTCCGGATTCCTCTGGTGGTGTGCGTTTGACCAGACTCATTTTGATTATCCGCCGTATGACTGGACCGCGATCGAACGGGAACTCGGCTTGTTCCGTACGGACCGTTCTGCGAAACGGACGGCGGAAGTGATGCGCGATTTTACGGCATTCCGCAAGAGCCTTCCGTTCGAGCTGCCGCCGCGCAGAGTCGATGCGGTCTGTCTGATTTCAGAAAAGGAGAACGGCTGGATCAACGCGTTCGGTGCGTTTCTCCTTTCCCGTCAGGCAGGATTTGATATCCGGTTTGCCGGAGGGGAACAGGAACTGCCGGAATCGGATTTCTACCTGCTTCCGTCGGTTGGTTCCTCGCAGGCCTATTCCCGCAAGACCTGGCTGGCAGTGCTTGAGAAAGTCCGCGCCGGGGCGGATCTGCTTGTTTCCGTGGAAGGTTCCGGTTATCTTTCCACGTTCCGGGAAGTTACCGGTGTGGAGGTTGACGCCCGTTACCGCGAAGCGTGCAATCTGGAATTTTCGTTGAAATCGCATCCGGAACAGACGATGCGCGGAGTCAGTGCGTTCCGCTCTCTGGTGGTTGCCGAACGCGCCGAAGTGCTTGCCGCGGATACGGACGGCAATCCGGTGATGACCGTTGCGGATTATGGCAGAGGCCGGATCTTTTTTGTGAATCTCGCCGTTGAAAAGATGTCGGTTGCGGAGATGCCCGGCTGTTTCCATGGCGAAGCGCTGAATCCGCTTTACCTGCTTTACCGCGAGGCGGCGGATCGTATCGGGATCAAGCGGACGGCAACGAAACTTCTGCCGGGTGTCGGGATCACGGAACATGCGTTGGAAGATGGCCGTACGGTCTGCGTCGCGGTCAATTATGAACCGGAAGAGGCTGTCTGTCCGGTGGCCGTGAACGGCAAAGTCGTTCAGACCTGGAACGGGGAATGGAGTTCCGGAACTCTGCGGATCGCCGGCAATGACGCCGCGGTTTTCCTGGTGGAATAATTACCGGGAAACATTGAAAAGAACGAAGCACAAGAGCTGCTCGGTCATTTGTGGAAAATTTCCGCGATATGAGGCGGAGCGGCATTTCTTTGCGGAGAAAATTTGACTTTTTTATATTCCGGATTATATTGTATTCATCCGCCGGGGAAAATGTCGGCTGAAGGGAGTTATTTTGCCGGACAACGATAATTTATTTGCTCAGATTCTGTTGTTGTTGATTCTGATCGGGCTGAATGCGTTTTTTGCATCGTCGGAAGTCGCTTTGATCTCATTGAAACAGACCGCGCTGAGGCGTCTGCTTGCGCGGGGAGGCATTCGGGCACGGGCGCTGAAAGCGTTGACGGATGATTCCGGGCGTTTTTTAGCGACCGTTCAGATCGGTGTGACGCTTGCCGGTTTTCTCGCCAGCGCGTTTGCCGCAAATTCGTTTTCTGATCCGTTGACCGACTGGCTGGAGAGTCTCGGCGTTACGTTTCTGGCGCACGGAGCGCTGGATAAAGCGGTGGTTGTGCTGATCACTCTGCTGCTTTCGTATGTTTCACTGGTGTTCGGGGAACTGATCCCCAAGCAGATCGGATTGCGTTATACGGAGTTTATGGCGTATCATGTCGCTTTGCCGATCAATCTGCTTGCCGCGGTTGCCAGACCGTTTGTTTCGTTTCTGAATATTTCCGTGGAATCCTGCATGCGGCTGTTCGGACGGAAAGCGGTTGTTTCGGACGGTGTTACCGAAGAGGATATCCGCGCTTTGCTGGAGATCGGGCGCGAACAGGGTGTGATTCCGGAGGATAAGAAAGAGCTGCTGGAAAATGTTTTTACATTCAGTTCCCGTACTGCTGCCGAGATCATGACGCACCGGACCGGGATTACCGCAGTCGGAGAGAACGACCCGCCGGAAAAGATCGAAGCCGTTTTTCTGAATGTCCATTATTCCCGGATTCCCGTTTACCGGGAGGATATTGATAATATTGTCGGCGTGGTGCATCTCCGTGATTATTTCACGCTCCGCATGAAAAACGGGACCCCGCCGCCGCTGAGCGAGATCATGAAGCCCGTTTACCTGGTGCCGGAGACAATCCGCGCGGACCGGCTGTTCCGCAATATGAAAGCCGACCGGATCGGGATGGCGGTACTGCTTGATGAATTCGGCGGAACTGCGGGGATTGTGACGGATGGCGACCTGGTGGCGGAGATCGTCGGTTCTTTGGGTGACGACCCGCCGTCGTGCCGCAACAAATTGGAGCAGATCGCGGAGAATGTCTGGCGTGCGGATGGTTCCGTCCGGCTTTCCCGTTTGAAACGGGAGCTTCATCTTGCGCTTCCCGGAGAGACCCGGTATGATACGCTCGGCGGCTTTCTGCTCGCGCGTTCCGGCGGCGTTCCCGAATCCGGGACCGTCCTTGACCTGCCGGAGCATCATGTTTCCATGCAGGTGGAAACGATCCGCAATCACCATATCGGAGAAGTGATCATCCGCAGAACGCCACAGGAGTGACGTTCTTATTTCTATTCTTCCAGCAGTTCCGCAAGAATGGTTTCCGGTCCGGAAAATTCATACTCGAATTCCATCGTTTTCTGTTCCGGGACCGGATTGCCCAGAAGAATACGGACTTTCGCCGGATGGTTGAGGCGGATTGTCCGTTTTCCGCTTTCGGTTGTATGCACCATCAGCAGATCGTGTGCCGCCCATACCGGGCACTGCATATCGGTGTAGAGATGCACTCCGGCATTCCGGGCGCAGCTTTGCAGCAGTTCCGGTGTCAGCAGGTCCGATTCCGGAATAAAGAGACTGTGCCAGTCCGGCATTTCCACTGCGGTGACGGATGATGTTCCGAAAGGAATTCCGGTGAGTTCTTTCATGCGTTCCGGGGTTTTGCGGAGACCGTCAAACAGTGCCGCGCCATAGGTCCAGATGACGGTCCGTCCGTTTTTCAGAATATGCTTATGCAGAATCGCTTCTTTTTCCGGAGTGAGCTCAAACAGGCCGGAGAAGATGATCAGCCTGAAGCGGGACAGATCAGGGATTCGCGGAATATCCCGGAAGGAAAAGACCCGGTACGGAGTTCCGATCCGGTTGCAGGAGACGATCAGCTGGGGGTTGAGCTTGTGTGCAATGGTTTCCCTGTGTTCGTCATTGATGTAATAGGTGCTTTCCGGATCGACGATTACAGCGATTTCGGCTTCCGGTTCGCGCTCCGGAGATGCCAGACGGTCACTGATCCGTTTGAATTCGCCGATTTCATCGACCAGTTTTTGGGAATCATAATAACCGCCCCACATATCGAACCACCAGAGCGATGCTCCGTGGAACAGCGAACGGCAGAACTCCCGCCGGTTGCCTGCAATATCGGCTTTTTCATCGGGCCATCCATGCATCCATTTCAGACGGACATGCGGAGTCAGCTGATAGTTCGCAGTGCTGGTTCCGTGGTCGATCTCGTGAAAATAGTTTTTACCGAACAGATGAAGAGTTCCGTTCGGACTCATAAATCCGGAGCCGCCGCCCATTTCCCTGTCATAGTAACAGCCGGGACTGATGAAAAAGTCAAGATCCGGGGAAGCGTACACCTTTTCGTATGCGAGATGTCCGCACTGCACCAGCCGTTCTCCGGTCAGCTGCAGGATATAGCCGAAAAATGCGCCGAGGGCGGTTGCGCGCGGAATAAGCGTCCGCGCTTCCCGCGCGAAAAGGCCGATTCCGTCTGCAATGCATTCGCTGATGAAACGCCAGTAACGCAGGGCGCCGGCATCGGTTTCCGGATCGCGCAGATGCAGCGGCGGATCGGAGCGGAACCGCCGGCTGAGCGTCGGGATGGAATCCGGTTCCCCGAATCCGTGTTCGCGGCTCCATTGGCGGTATGCGTCCAGCTTGCCCGCCAGTTCGCGCCCTTTGGAATAATCCATCCATTCATCCGTCATTCCACAGGCGAGAATATAACCCTTGATTCGTCCGGGATAAGCGGTTTCGAGGTGTGTGATGAGTGCCCGCATATAGTTCAGAGTTTCTTTGCGCCAGCGTTCCGTGGTGAGCGCATCGCTGAGTCCCATTGTGCTGTCGGCGAGAGTCCCCATCAGCTGACGGATCAGCCAGTTCGGGGAATTGAGGTCGATCATGCAAAGCAGTTCCGCTTCCGGAGCAACGGAGAGGATATCGTCGATCTGCCGGTCGGCGTGTCCGAATTCGCAGGCGTCGAAATAAAGCCAGTTCGGCGGATAATCAACATAGGGTTGACCGAGCGAATTGGTGGTATTGGATGGAAACACGCAGAACTGGCGGATTCCTGCATCATAGAAACGCTTGACGGTATGCAGTTCTTTGCGGAATGAACGGTAAGCGAAAAACGGTTTTATCGGCATCATGGCGGAATGGATTCCTATTTTATATGGTTGAGAGCGTATTTCCGGGAGATTTCACGTCCGTAGACCGTAAGAAATTCCACATCGAAACGCTGTTTTTCCTGAGTGACGAGATTGAACGGACGGGCGGAGGCGAAAGCCGCAATACATATCCCGTCCAGAAAAATCGGGACCGCGGTGATGCCCCACATCTCTGTGACAAGGGAAACGTATCCATTGCTGCGGACTTCATTAAAATAGCGGTTTCTGCTTTCCGCGTCTCCGAAAACTCTGTGCATGAACGAGGTCACAGAGAGTATCTCCGAATGGCGGCGGAACAGTTCTTCCCGTTCCGCGGGTGCCATGCAGGCGAGAAAGACGTGCCCCGAAGCGGTGAATGCGAGATCGTTGTTTCCCAGCGGGCGGAGGTCGATGGAAAGCGACGGACAGCCGTTGCACTCAAGCAGATTGTAGCGCTGTCCGTTGTACATCAGGGAAAATGTGATGAATGTTTCGAGCCGTTCGGCGGCTTTTTTGACATACGGCGCGGCAATCTGCCGGAGATCCGGTTCGTAGCGGACCTGTTTGCCGAATGCGAATGCGCGTATTCCCGCCCGGAATCCTTTCCGCGGCCCGGCGTGTTCCAGATAGCCGAGTTCGACCAGATCGGCTACCAGCCGCGCACAGGTCTGTTTATTGAGTCCGGAAATGGAAACCAGTTCCGGAAGCAGGACCGGTTTCGGGGAATGGGTTACAGCACATTCCAGAACCCGGAACATCTTGTCCAGTACTTTTGTTTTCATAGTCTCGTATTGTGTTATTAATGTTGTTCTCTTTTATTTTCTTTTTAAATATATCTGCAACTGAAAGAAATCAAGAGAAAAGGAAAAAGAATTTTTTATAATCCCGTATTGTGATTCTAAATAAATTTTATAAAATCTGTTATAATACGGGATGGAGAAGCTGAATTGTGAGAACAGGGGCAATTCGGTTTGTTACTTCAGACTCCGGCCGGGGGTGTTTCGGGACGGCTCAATCCGCAGGAGAATCCGACTGTATTTTTTTGGCGGACGATGCCAGAATCCTGATCAGCATGAGCAGATCAAGAGGGATCAGGATGAAGATCGGCAGAATAATCATGATCCCGAACTGGAAATGTTCCGGACGCTCCTGCAATGCAACCGAATAACAGAATGGGATGCTGACCAGTGCCGTCAGGAGTGGAATGCAAATCCGGAATTTCCGTTTCAGGCGGATCGAACAGGAGGTCACTGCCAGCATAACCGGAGGAAAGGTGCAGCATATTGTTATCTTGAGCATCATGGGGGCTAAACCTTCCATTCCGCCGATTACCGGTGTTCCGAATAACAGCAGAACGGCAAGAATAAGGGCGTAGCCCAGCGGATACAGCAGAACGGGAACATAGTCACTCCATTTTCCGCAGAATGCCGGATAAGCCAACGGAATCGTTATCAGAAGATAGGAGCAGAAGAAATAGAGAAAATGAGGAATTCCCCCGTGTGTCGGCATCACCACCCCGGCAAAGACTGCTCCGGACAGAAACAGGAGGAGTTTTGCCGCGGTTCGTTTCATCGGTTTTTCAGCTCCTGTTCCGCCCGGTCCCGCGCAGCAGAGTCTGCGAACAGAGCGAAAAGAGTCGGTCCGCTTCCGGTAATCTGAACTCCCAGTGCGCCGAGGGATTTCAGCCGTTCCGCCGCGAGGGTCAGATATGGAAATTTCCGCCAGGCGGCAACGGCAAGGTCGTTGCGCAGGAATCTGCCCGCACGTTCATAGTCGCAGACCTGAAGCGCGTCAATCAGAGCGTCGATCGGGCGGTTGTCATCCGTATGGACGATGTGGCGGTAAGACCACGGCGTTGAAACTGGAAACGGCATCGGCAGGATCAGGACCGGAGGCGGGGGAAAGACCGCAAGCGGGGTCAGCTGCTCTCCGAGTCCGCGGCCGATACAGGGAACCGGATTCAGAAAGAACGGCACATCCGCTCCGCATGCCAGCGCGGCAGCGGCTCCATGGTCCGGCAGAGAGCCGTAACGGGACTGCACTGCGCGTATGACGGCGGCGGCGTCGGAACTTCCGCCGCCCATTCCCGCCGCGATGGGGATTCGTTTGCGGATATGGATGGAAAGCGATGGACGGATCTTCAACGCTCCGCAGACCGCTTCCGCCGCTTTGCCGCAGAGGTTGTCGCGTCCCGTCGGGATCGCGGCGTCGGAAGAGACTTCGATTTCTCCGCGTTCATCGTCCCGGAATGTGATGTTGATCTCATCCGCGGGCGTATCCAACGGCAGAAACAGCGTTTCGATTTCGTGATAACCGTTTGACCGCGTTCCGCAGACCCGCAGATAGAGATTGATCTTGGAACATGCCCGGATTTTCATCTCAGGGCTTCCGCAGCTTATAGAGTCCGTATTTGTTGTTGTAAGAAGAGATTTCATCGGTGATCCGCACGGCAAGCGCAAGAGCGTTCAATCCGTCCTGACCGGAAACGCGCGGTTTGACCACGGTTCCTCCGTTGGCTTTGGTGGCGGCGACGCAGGCGATGAAGTTTTCCAGTTCGGCGGCGAGAGCGTTTTTCTCGCAGAGGTCGATCTGTTTCTTGGAAACGCCGATCAGTCCGCGCCGGTAGATTTTTCCGCTGTGGCTGGCGTAGTCCATTGAAATGTAGGAATCCGTCTGAAATACGCGGAATTTGCGCATGGGGTCCGGGCTCATGCGGCTTGCCGTGACGTTGGCGACTGCTCCGTTGGCGAATTTGATTCGGACGTTTGCGATGTCTTCCGTTTTGCTGAGGACGGGAATTCCGACTGCGTCGATGCGTTCGACGGGAGTGCCCACCATCGTCAGAATGAGGTCAAGATCATGGATCATCAGGTCGAGCACGACGCTGACTTCCGTTCCCCGCCGGTGCAGTCCGGGACGCGGCGGCGGATATTTCGCCAGCCGGTGTGCTTCGATGAACAGCGTGTTCGAGTGGTGTTTTTCCAGATAATCCATTGCCGGATTGAAGCGTTCCACATGGCCGACTCCGAAAACGAGTCCGCGTTCTTCCGCGACTTTCACCATTTCCTCCGCTTCGGCAACGGTTGCGGCGATCGGCTTTTCCATGAGGATGTGTTTGTTCATTGCCATAAGTTCCATCGCGGCGGCATGGTGTCCGGTTGCGGGAACGGCGACGCTGAGAGCCTCGCACTGTTCTGCGAGTTCCCGGATCGTGGCGAACGCCTTTGTACCGAACTCTTTGGCGACGGCTTCCGCGGCTTTGGGGTTTACATCGTAAACACCCACAAGTTCCGCGTTTGCGGATTCACTGTAAATTTTCGTATGGTATCTGCCGAGCACGCCGACACCGACGACTCCGACTTTGATTTTGCTGGATGGATTGCCGAACATGGGACCCCCTCAGGCTGGTTTGTTACAGAAACGAAACCGGACGAACCGTTATTGTTCGTCCGGCGGCGGAAATCCTGGCTGGAACCGCGTCAGTTCAGGATCGCCGAATTCGGATAAACGAAATTGTAAGCGTTCTTATCCGGTGTGATGATCCATTCGGGGCGCATGATCGGGCCATATCCCCAACCGGCTTCGCGCTCATCGGGCATGCAGCCGGGCAGCGGGACCGGGAAAGTGACGATATCGACCACGCCGACGATTTCGCGTTTGATGACGTTGTAGACGCCGTAGAGCACGCCGTAGGTGCACGCTGCGAGTCCGCCCTCTTCAAAGTTGACTTCGTACATCTTCAGCGGAAGCTCCAAGGCTCCGAAGCCGACATTGACGATGCCGCGTCCCAGTTTCCGGGTGATGTTCTCCATATAGGAGTCCACTTCCTTGCCTTCGGCCGCCATCGCAGGGGTGACGGTTCCAACGACGCAAAGAACGGCGGCTGCAACCATGATTGTTTTCCAGAATTTCATGTTCTCTCCTTACTTTTTGCATATTTTTTAAAAGATTTCTTCATTTCTTCCGGAAATGACAGTGGCATTTCTGAAAATATAAGCTAATATATTGCTGACTTCCGTTCTCTTCAAGTGAAAGTTGCAGAAGTTTTTTAAAAAACAGAACAATAAATACGGATTTTTTATGAAAAAAGAGAAAAAAAACGCCGAAACATCGAAAAACGCCGTCCATCAGGGACTTACCCTTCTGAACCGGAACCATAAAGATTACCCGGATTCCCCGGAAAAAGCAAAACTGGAGGCGTTCGACAATAAATTCCCCGGAAACGATTATGTCATCGAATTTGACTGCCCGGAGTTCACCAGTCTTTGCCCCGTTACCGGACAGCCCGATTTCGGGCACATCAAAGTGCGGTATATTGCGGATAAACGCTGCGTGGAAAGCAAATCTTTAAAACTCTACTTGTTTTCTTACCGGAACCATAATACATTTCATGAAGAAGCGGTCAATCAGATTCTGACCGATCTTGTGAAACTGCTTTCTCCGCGCTGGATGCGCGTGGAGGGCGTATTCCGTCCGAGAGGCGGGATCGCGATATCCGTTGCGGCGGAGGGCGGTTCCTCGCCGGAACTGGCATCCAAAACAGAGAAACCTATTCAATTAACATAAGGTTGAAACAGAAAAATGAACATGGATTTCATTGAAAACGGCGGTGTGACTTCTCCGATGGGATTTCAGGCGGCGGGCGTTTGTGCCGGGCTCAAACGCAGTCAGGCTCCCGACATGGCACTGCTCCGCTCCGAAACGCCTTGCAGCTTTTCGGGCACTTTCACGTCCAATCTCTTTCCGGCGGCTCCCGTTCAGCTCTGCAAGGAACGCGTTCTGAAGCAGAAGAAGATTCAGGCGGTCGTCATCAACAGCGGCGTGGCAAATGCCTGCACGGGGATCGAAGGGTACGGCAATGCTGAAAAAATGGCGGAACTGACCGCGCGCGAACTGAATATTGCTCCGGAAATGGTGATGGTTTCCTCCACGGGGCGGATCGGCAACCAGCTGCCGATGGATAAGATTGAAAAAGGGATCGTCATGGCGGCGAAGGCCCTCCGTTCCGACGGCGGCGCGGAAGCCGCGGAAGCCATCATGACCACCGATACCAAACCGAAAGAGATTGCGCTCTCTTTTGGTGCCGGGAACCGCAAAGTCACGATCGGGGGAATGTGCAAGGGCGCAGGAATGATCGCTCCTAAAATGACCGTACCTCATGCGACCATGCTCTGCTATATCACAACCGACTGCGCAATTTCCAACGAACTGCTCGGTTCCATGCTCGGTGAAATCGTCGATGACTCCTTCAACAAAGTCACTGTTGATGGCGATATGAGCACAAACGACACGGTCGTTGTGATGGCGAACGGTGCGTCCGGCGTTGAGATCCGGAACGGTTCCCCGGAAGCGGAGCATTTCAAAGTGGCTCTGACGATGGTTGCCCAGCATCTTGCAAGAGCGATTGCGATGGACGGTGAAGGGGCGACGAAGTTCGTCAGCGTCGAGGTTCGGGGCGCCGCAACCTCCCATGACGCTGAAATGTGCGCCCGCACCGTAGCCAACTCGCTGCTCTGCAAGACCGCATGGTTCGGCTGCGATCCGAATTGGGGACGCGTTCTCGCCGCGGCGGGACGTTCCGGCGCGAACTTTTCCGCAGAGAACGTTTCTCTGGATTACGATGAAATGCCGGTCGTCCGCAACGGAATGGATGCCGGAACGCCGGAAACGGAACTGGCGCAGGTGATGAAGCGCGGCGAATTCACCATCAAGCTGGATCTCGGTGAGGGACACGGGACGTTCACGGTCTGGACCTCCGATGTTTCCTATGAATATGTAAAGATCAATGCGGATTATCATACCTGATTCGGAGGACAGATAAAATGAATCATGCAATGGAACGGGCGGAAGTGTTGACCGAAGCGCTTCCCTACATTCAGAAATTCCGTGACGACCTGATCGTCATCAAATTCGGCGGCAGTGCGATGGAGGATCCCGACCTGATCCGGCGGACGATGCGCGACATCGTTCTGCTGGAGGCGACCGGCATGAAACCGGTTGTGGTCCACGGCGGCGGAAAAGCCATTACCGCGCGGCTGAAAGAACTCAATATCGAAACGAAATTCATCAACGGACTGCGCGTGACCTGCGAAAAGACGATCGCCGTGGTTGACGACGTTCTTCACAACAACACGAACCGTCTGCTGGTCAACGGGATCCTGGAAGCGGGCGGAAAAGGCTGCCAGATCTCCGGCAAGAAGATGCTCCGCGCAGAGCGGCTGACTTCCCGTGACAAAGAGACCGGGGAGGAGCTTGACATCGGATTTGTCGGCAAGGTTGTAGCCGTGGACGTCGCGCCGATCCGCGATGCTCTGAATTACGGTTTTATTCCGGTGATCGCTCCGCTTGCAGCCGACTTTTACGGTCAGGTGTACAACATCAACGCCGATATGGCGGCGTGTGATATTGCACGCACTCTCAAGGCGCGCAAGCTGATATTCCTGAGCGATGTCCCCGGAATTCTCCGCGATCCGAAAGACGAAAAATCGTTGATTTCTTCGATCAAAACATCGGAAGTGGAGCCGCTGATCGCCGAAGGAGTTCTTTCCGGCGGAATGCTTCCGAAGATCCGCAGTTCGGTTGCCGCGCTCGAAGCGGGGACCCGTGAAGTGCAGATGATCGACGGACGTGTTCCCCATTCCCTGCTCCTGGAAATTTTCACGGACAGGGGTATCGGTACGGAGATCGTCAAAGGCTGAAACGGACAAGCATCAGTCAGTTGAAGAAGAGCGGACCGGAGACGGGACGCTCTTTTCATATCAGGGGGAAACGGTCAGCGCAGTTTGCGTCCGAGAAAACGGATCAGCGCTTCCAGAAGCGTTGCCGGATGCGGCGGGCAGCCCGGAACGTAAAGGTCGGGTTTCAGGATCTCTTCCACGCCGCCGCAGGTTTCCGGATTGTCCGCATAGAGTCCGCCGGAAACCGCACAGGCGCCGCATGCGATTACGAACGACGGCTTCGGCACGGCGTCATAAGTCTTTTTCAAAGCCAGCAGCATGTTCCTGCTGACGGGACCCGTTACCAGAATGCAGTCCGCATGACGCGGTGAAGCGACAACCTGAATGCTGAAACGTCCCATATCCCAGGCAAGAGTATTCAGCACATTGAAATCAAGTTCGCAAGCGGCACAGCCTCCGGCGGAGACCTGACGGATTTTCAGGGAGCGTCCGCAGAGATCGGCAATCTGCTTATTGGGCTGTAATTCATATTCGTAACCGGAGTCTTTGGTCCGGATCAGAGCATCCCGGCGGAACGCGGCAAGGTCGTGCTGTCCGGTGAACGTGATCGTTCCCGCCGGGCATGCAGCCGCACATTTGGAACAGAAGAGACATTTGCCCATGTCCAGCGAAACGGAGTCTCCGGAACGGACAATGGCGTCAGTCGGACAGGCTTCCGCACAGCGTCGGCAATCGGTCGGACAGGCGGCGGACGCGATTTCCGGAAGTCCTGCAAAACGGTCCGGCATCTGCGGAGCGGCGTATGGGAATTTATTGGTCCGGTATCCCTGTGTCAGCCTGGCTTTCAACGTTTTCAGCATGGAACAGCTCTCCTTACAGGTCATGTCCGCAGTAGGACAGATTGAAACTTTTGTTGCAGATCGGGAAATTGGAAATCTGCTCGCCGCGCAAAGCCATTGCCAGACCGAACCAGTTGTGGAACGAGGGATCGACGATCTTGTAGGCGGCGAATGACCCGTCCGCTCCGGTTACGGCAGCATGGCAGAGCTCGCCGCGCCAGGCTTCCACAAGAGAGACGGCGATGGTGTCCGGCATTCTTTTTCCCGGCAGGGTTCCGGGAGCCGCATCGGGAAGAGCGGGAAGCAATTCCCGGACGAAGCGGAGCGATTCCCGCAGTTCGCGCCGGCGGATCTCCGCGCGGGCGAATACATCGCCGGATCCTGTGCAGCAGACCGCCGGAGCGGCATTGCGGTACCATCCGTAAGGATGATCTTTGCGGATGTCGCGGCGGATTCCTGCCGCGCGTGCGGCAACGCCGACGAGTCCGATCTCCCGCGCTGTTTTATTGGTGACGGTTCCGGTATTTTCCAGACGGTCCAGAACGGACGGCGCGTCAAACATCAGGCCGAGTGCATTATTGAGTTCCGGGGTGACGCGGTCCAACCAGTCGCAGAGCCGCTGAATCCGTTCCGGTTCCAAGTCAAAACCGATTCCGCCGGGAACGATGATTCCGCGTCCAAACCTGTTCCCGCAGATCGTGGCGGTCATGTTGAGAAATTCGCCGCGGATGCGTCCGCAGTAGGAAGCGGTCGGCAGGTAGGCAACGTCGCCCGCCAGTGCGCCGAGGTCTCCGGTATGATTGGCGATTCGCTCCAGTTCCCAGGCAATCGCCCGGATCGCCTGCGCCCGGTCGGATACCCGGCTTGCGGGATCCAACGCTTCCAGAATCTGGCAGTATGCGGCGGCGGACGAGGTGGAAGTGTCTCCGGCGGCGGTTTCCATAACATGCAGAGTCCGTTTGCCGGGACCGCCCCGGAGCATGTTTTCGATACCCCGGTGCTGATAACCCAGTGAAATTTCCAGAGAATATACGTCTTCTCCCATGCACTGAAAACGGAAGTGTCCGGGTTCGATGACTCCGGCATGAACGGGCCCTACAGCGACTTCATGGGCAGCAGAGCCATGAAGCGTAAAATAATCCGTCACTCCGGGATGATTTCCGTCATTTCCCGCTGTGAAGCGGATCGGTTTCAGCCAGGGATGCCCTTCCGGGACAATGCCGGCCTGTTCGTGGATTTCCCGTTCAAACCAGTGAAATTGTGCGCAGTCGCAGGTCAGGGATGCATAGGATTTTTCAACCCGTGTGGAGGAAAGACGGATTGACGGATCACTGTCGTCCGTCAAAATGGTGATCAGACGAAAGCCGTCATTCTGTTCCGGCATGGCGAAAAATGACGAAACGTGCCATCCGTTGTTCCGTATTGCATCAATCACCGTCCGGCGGAATTCCGGGAACGGCAGACACGGCAGAGTGTTCATCGGCGCGGAGCCGGGATTGTTCAACTTCAAAAATGAGGATTCCATATCACAGTTCCCCCTGATTGAGAATGAATGTCAGAAAAGTTCCAGCCGCCAGCGCGATGATGACGGCAGCGGCAGGAATGACCCAAAGCCGTTCCGCCGCCGTCGTGCGTTCCGGCTCTGTGACGGAATCCTGCGGATTTCCCATGCACATTTTCAGGCATGCCATCGACATTCCCGCAAAGACGGCGAAAAGCAGCAGAAGCACGACCGCTCCGAACAAAAAACCGGATTCCCGCACCAGCAGGTATTCCGTGACGAACAGCGGAGAGGGCGGTGTTCCGCAGATCAGCAGGATTGCCGTTATCCACAGAACGGCGTTGCGCGGAATCCTGCCGAACATGCCGCCGACAGCTGCCACTGAACGTGTTCCGTAGGCCAGGAGAATGTTGCCTGCCAGCAGAAACAGCGCCATCTTGAGGACCGAATGACCGCAGAGATGCAGAAAACTGACGCTTTCCAGTCCGCTGCCCCACAGGAGGGCGGCGAGTCCCATGTGTTCCACGCTGGAATATGCGAGCATTCGTTTGAAATCGCTCTGCCGGATGATGAAGAATGCCGCGACGATCAGGGAAAGGAAGCCGAGAGCAATCAGCAGGTTGCTGCAGAACGGTTTCAGCTCTTCCGGCGTAATCTGGCAGAAACGGATAATTCCGAGAAACGAACAGTTCAGGAGCGATCCGGAGAGCAGGGCGGAAATCGTGCCGGGTGCTTCGCTGTGCGCGTCGGGCAGCCAGGTATGGAAAGGGGCAAGGCCCATTTTCGTGCCGTAGCCTGCAAGGATGAAGATGAACGCCGCCTTGAACCATCCCGTATGGAAAGAATCCGAGTGTTTGGCAAGTTCGGTCATATTCATTCCGATGTGTCCGGCGGATTCTGCGGCGACCGCCATCAGCATCGTTCCGAACAGGGCGAGTCCGATGCCGACCGAGCAGATCAGCAGGTATTTCCACATCGCCTCCAGAGAGCGGTCGGAGCGGTGAAAACAGATCAGCGGAGCGCTGACCAGTGTTGTCGCTTCGACTGCAACCCAGAGAAGCCCGAAATTGCGGGCGGTGATGACCAGTGTCATGGTGGAAAGAAACGCGAGCATACAGGGGATGAACACCGAGTCCCGCTGGAATCCTGCGGGCTTGTGCGTATGACCTTCCGCCGCCCGGTCCGCGGGAAGCCACATCAGAGTGTGGAGACTCACAAACAGAAACAGCAGTGAAGTGATAAGAAGAAAAATCGTTCCGGCGTCATCGAGTCCGATGTCAATCCCGATCCATTCCTGTCCGCGCCAGAAAAAAGATGCCGGACTCTGGCTGCAGATGGCGCAGATGGTCAGGACCGTATGGGAAAGCGCGGTCAGGAGCAGAATGGAGCGGATCAGCCATGTGCGGCTGCCCGCGAACCACGCGGCAAAAGCCGCCGTAAGCGGAATGAGAATCAACAGGAGCAGAATCATAAGTCGGTATCCTCCGCGGGGTCGGTTGCTTCTTCGGCGCCGTGCCAGTCGTCGAGTTTGTTGAGACGGTCGGAATCGATATGGTCGAATTCGCGGCTGATCTGGAAAACGGCGATTCCCATGACGAACACCAGCACGAAAATATCAAGCAGGATACCGAGTTCGACAACGAATCCGTATTCCAGCGCCATTCCGGTTCCGAAGATTGCAATTCCGTTTTCAAAGACCAGAAAGCCGATTGCCTGTGTGATCGCTTTGCGTCGTGCCACGATGATGAAGAGACCGATCAGGATCGTTGAGAACGCCACCGGAGCAGACAGCGGGGATACCGCCAGATCCGCCAGATCAATGCGTCGGCAGACAAGGAAAGACCCGCCGGCGATCAGCAGGGCAATCAGAATTGAGAAAGAGTAGCCGATCATCGGTTCCAGTTCGCGGCAGACGTGCGCCGACCGCATTGTCCGCGCCAGCAGGTACGGAAGCGCAATACATTTGATTCCGATATTGACCGCCGCCATGAGAATCAGCTCCGTGTGGGGCGGTGCATCGTGCCAGTTCCATATTACGAGCGGAAGAAATCCCAGCAGGAGCCCTTGCACCGCCACCAGCCGGATGCAGTGCAGCAGCCGGCTTGACGCCACCAGGAGCAGATCCACCGCGAGGATCGCCGCAAACAGGATTTCCGTCAGTTCCGTCATTGTATGGTCCCTTCAAATATCAGCAGCAGAACGATGGCGATCACGGCAAGGCAGAGAGCCGCCATGAGCATTTGCGGCACTTTAAGGAAGCGGAAACGCGCCATTACGGATTCCACGATCCCGATAATGACCGCCGTTGCAAAGATTGCGGCAAAATAGATCAGAGCGCCGTTGAGCCCGACGAAAAGTCCTGCGGGCAGGAGCGCTGTAATAAAGAATGTGGCCAACAGCCAGAGTTTCACCGCTGCGCCGTAATGAATCAGTGCAAGGTCGGGACCGCCGTGATCAAGAATCATGGCTTCATGGATCATCGTCAGCTCCAGATGAGTTTCCGGATCGTCGAACGGAACGCGGCAGGTTTCGGAGAGCATTACAATGAAGATTGCTCCCGCCGTCAGCAGGATTGACGTTCCGCTGATACTCCAGGCGGCGGAGCCGGTGCTGTTAAGCATTCTGCTGAGGGAAACGGAACCGGTCAGCATGATGAAAAACACCACGATGCAGAGGAACACCACTTCGGCAAGGGCGGAGAACTGAATTTCCCGGCTGGCGCCCATTCCCTCAAAACTGGAACCCGTATCAAGCGCGCCAAGCACGGTTGCGACGCGGGCGAAACCCAACAGATAAAGAAACAGCAGGACATCTCCCCCGAACGAGAGCGGGGAGTTGCAGAACGCATAGGGCAGAAACAGCATCGCGCTGAACAGTGCCGCCAGATTGCAGAGCGGAGACAGACGGACGAGTCCGCCGGAAGTGGAACTGTATACGCTTTCTTTGCGGAGCAGTTTCGCCATGTCGTAATAGAGCTGAAGCAGACGCGGACCTCTGCGTCCGGCGAAAAACGCCTTGACCTTGTTGATGATTCCCGGCAGGAGCGGACTCAGAGCCAGGGACAGGACGAGCGCCGCCGCCCAGATGAAGTCATTGAAGTAAACGTATTCCGGCATTATTTCACCTTCACGATCTGCGCGCTGTTCTGCGGCGAGACGACCGGCTCCGGTTCCGGTTCAAAGAGGAACCCCCATGCCAGCATGGTCAGCAGGGCAAGCACCATGACCAAAATATACAAATGCAGGTAACCGGATTGAAGATGATGGAAACGGTCTGCCAGTTTCCCGGTGAACGAAAAGAGCGGACGCCAAAGTCCGCGTTCTGCAAGATCTTCAGTCGAGACAGCGATTTCGGCGTGTGCCGGGAAAAGCCCGTCAGGACGATGCAGTCTTTTTTTCGGTCGCAGGAACCCGGCGAAGAGATCGACCAGCGGTTGGACAAACGCGGTTCCGGTATACTCCATCCGGGGAGTCGGTTCGGCGAATCCGCAGTCCCAGGTCCCGCGTACTTCCTGTTTGCGTCCGTTCGGGAGCGTCAGGCGGTAAATGATGAGAACGGCAAAGAAAAGCAGGACGATTCCGGAAAAGAGCGCAATCTGGAAGATGTATTCGGAAAGACGGAACATCTCCGTCATCACGGTGTCCGGAGGAAAACCGGAAAAGTGCTGGATCAGCGGTGTGAATGCTCTGCAGAGGAACGGAGCCCCGGCGGTCATGCCGACTGTCGCAAGCAGCAGGAGGACCAGCGGAAACTGCATGACGGAAGAGAGCGGTTTTGCGTTTGCCGCGTTTTCCGACCTCGGTTCACCGAGGAAGACCGCGCCGATCGCTTTGGTGAAGACCCCGGCTGCGATTCCGCCGATCAGGGCCAGCGCGATCACTGTTAAAACAGAGGCGGCGAAAACTGCACCGCGGTGGGTCATGATTCCGGCAAATGCCGCCATATAGATCAGAAACTCGCCGAGAAACCCGTTGAACGGCGGAAGTCCGCTGATCGAGAGGGAGGAAAAGACAAATACCGACCCCGTCCACGGCATCCGTTTAAGCAGTCCGCCGAGACGGTCCATGTTGAGCAGTCCGGTTGCTCTGAGCACCGAGCCCGCGCAGAGAAACAGAGCGCCTTTGAGCACCGCATGGTTGAGCATGTGCAGAAACGCCCCCGCGCAGCCGAATACCGCCATTACATGGTCGCCGTGTTCCACTCCGAGAAAGCCGAGTCCGAAGCCGATGCTGATGATTCCCATGTTTTCCACACTGGAATAGGCAAGCAGACGTTTGAGATTACGCTGGGCGAGAGCGAAAAGAACACCGCCGAGCGCTCCGATAAGTCCGAGAACGAGAAAAGCCCAGCCGAAAATGCCGAGCGGGCCGTCGGAATTGATCAGCATTCGCAGAATGCCGTAGAAACCGAGATTGATCATGGATGCCGACATTACCGCTGAGACGGGCGCCGGTGCGGCAGGATGTGCCTCCGGCAGCCAGACGTGCAGGACCGGGAACCCGATCTTGAGTCCGAAACCCGCCATGCCGAGGACGATCACGGCTGCCATGAACGAGGGAGGAACATTGTCGGAACCTCCATATACGAACATCAGGATCAGGAATGCCGCCCCCGCATGGCAGGCGAGCAGATAGACCCATGCCGCCCGCATGGTTTCACGGGCATGATACTCAAAAGCGACAAGAGCGAAACTCATCATTCCCATCAGTTCCCATGCGAGGAGAAATTCAATGGGCGTTACGGCAACGGTTACCCATGTCATTGCCGCAAGCGTGGCGTTGAAAAAGAACCAGAACCAGCCGTTCCGTCCGTCGGCATGGCCTTCCAGATACCCGACGGCGTGGGTCGCCGCAAGGATGCCGATGACATAAACCGGCAGAAGAAAGAGGGCGGAAAGGGTGTCGAATGAAAACGAAACAGTATAGATAACACTTTGAATTTCGTTACGGAATCCGAAAAACGTTGACACGGCGGGTACCAGTCCGCAGATGCAGCCTGCAACACAGGTGAAATATCCGATTCTTACAGCCAGTCCATCCCGTCTGTTCGCAAGGAGGGCAAAAAATCCTCCTGCCGCGAGGATGAGTATTGCTGTCAGAATCTGTATCACGAAAGAATCTCCAAAAATATTAGAATCTTTTAAAATACACCGTTTTTACTATTTTTCAAGGAGCATTCTGTTTCTTTCCGTTTCAATTTCCGCGGGAGATGGAGAAGAAACGAGCCGTCAGATTTTTTCGCGTTCGCGGTTCTCTGCGGTGTCAGGCTGAACCGCTCTGTTCAGGAACCGTTCGCGTGCCAGCTGAAACAGCCTGGCGATGGAGTAGACCATCTGAATATCACTGTCGGAGAAGATCCGCCGTTCCCGGATGAAATCCACGCTGACAAAACCATAAATCTCACCATTGATCCGGATTCCCGCAACCAGAGCGGAACGGATGTTCAGATTGCGCAGATGTTCCGTTTCACTGTAAAACTTCTTCGGCAGTTCGTCGACGTCAGAGATCGCAATGGCGGTTTCGCTTTGAATCTGTTCTTTCCATGCGTCGATATCCGGCATGGCGGCATCCTGCAGGGAGGCCCGGACGGAACGGATGCCTTCCCGGCACCATTCGTATTCGCAGGTTGCACGGGAGAAATGAGCGGCGGTGTAGCGGAAAATATAACAGCGGTCGGCGCCGGAATGGCTGCCGATGACGGCAAGCATGTCGTTGATGGCTGTGTGCAGATCCGGTGCGGTCATGATCCTAGTCAGGGATTCGTTGATGATCTGTTCCGCTTTGACGGCGGCATCCAACTGCCGGATCGTCTCTTTCTGCTTCTTTTCCAGCTCATGCAGTTTGGTGGTGTTGATGCCGATTCCGAGCAGCAGCCGGGTGCCGTCGGAAAGCGTGAGACTGTCTTTCATGGTCCGAACGATATATTTCTTCCCGTGTTTGTCGATCAGTGTTTCCTGAAATTCATGAAGTTTGCCTGAATTCAGTGCTTCCAGATCATCCGCGTGATATTTGTCTGCTAATTCCGGCGCATGGGAAAATATTTCGCTGTCAGTGTGTCCGATGATCTGTTCCTTGGGAAGGTTGATCATTTCGGAAAACCGGCTGTTCGCAAGCATGTAACGGAAATCGTCGTTGGCTTTTTTGACGAACAGATAGCCGGGCAGATTGTCGATCAGGGAATTGAGCAGAAGCAGGTTGTCCTGACAGAGCATTTCGTTTTTCCGTGCTTCGGTAATATCCTGAATGATCCCGAAGAATTCGCTGCCGCCGGAAGGCTTCGGCACTTTGCGGATCCGCATTTCGAAATAGAATTTCCGTCCGGGGGCGCCGGCGATATACTTCAGACTGGCGGAATCCGTTGTTCCGTTGCAGAGGCGCTGCCAGACGGACCGGAATTCTTTCATGTATTCTGGGAAAATCCACAATTCCGCCGGGACGGATTTCCCGTTCTGCATTGGCCAGAAGTGCGGATTGCGGATCGGTTGTTTGATGCGTCCGTTCAGGTCACAGCGGAAAGCGACCACTTCTGCCATCTCCGCCGCGGTTGTCAGCATCGTTTCGATTCGCCGGGTCTGATGGCGACGGTAAAGCAGGATGAACATTCCGGCGACAAGTATGAAAACACAGAACAGCACATCGGCGAGCCACTCCTGACGATACAGTCCGAACAGAGTCGGCGGAGGGTTGACAAGTTCCGTTCCGACAGGAATGGAGGAACTGGGGATGTCGAACCGTTTCAGGGTATCGTATTGAAGCAGCGTATGAGTCGGTCCCTGTTGAACGGGCAGAGAGGATGCGGGGATTCCGGAGAGCAGCTGGTATGCGATTCTTCCGGCGAGTTCTCCCTGAAGCCGTCCCGAGTTGGTGACGCCGCCTGCCGCGCCGTGTTGTACATAGGACTCGTATTTCCCGATGATGAGTCCGGGAAATATGCTTCTGAGACGGGGAAGCACCAGGTTGCCGCCGGCAAGTTTTGTATCTTTGACGGAACTCCAGGAGTGAAAGAACAGGATGGTTTGCGGCGGCAGGGAAAGTACTTTATTGAACATTTCATCCGTGGAATATTCATCGCCGGAGATCAGCTGAATGGGGATGTTCAGAAGAAACTGATTTTCCGCAAGCATTTCCTGATAGCTTTGCAGTTGTGCTTTCCCGGCAGCTCCCGCCTCGATGACCAGTGCGAAAGAACGGGTTTCCGGGAACAGCTTCGTTGCAAAAAACGTGTTTTGGAACCAGAGACTTTTCGTTTCGATTCCGGTAATGTTCGTTTTCCCCTGAAGTTTGAGTCCGAGAGGCCCGTGATAGGAGGCGATCAGGATCGGCGTTCCCTCCGGCTGTGGAATCCTGCCGTCCAGAAACAGATCGGCTGCGGCATTGTCGTTGAGGATCAGCAGATCATAACTGGTGTTCTTCAGTTTGGTCCGGATTGCTTTGATATCCTCCGGTGAAGGAGAGTTTTCGAGACGATAGCGGATGCCGAGCTCGTATCCTTCGTAATGCGTCATGATGTCTTTTTGATTCAGAGTCTTTTTGATCCCTTTGCTGAGATTACTGGAAAAAGGATCGCCGGAGGTGTAGGAATCAATCTGAAGAATCCGGTATGTTTTCCCGTCCAGCCGGGGGATTGCCTGAGCCATAATGCCCGTGCAAAAAAGCAGGTACACCAATACCGCCGAAAAGAAAAAAGATGGAAAAGCAGTCTGTCTGCTGCCGGATTTTGCAAATATGAAGCCAGACCGATTCATTTTGTGGAACTCCCCCTTGTTTACCCCGGTCACATGAAAATAGCTCTATAGGGAATATAATACGGAAGAATAAATCTGTCAAGGGGGAAAGCATGAAATATCAGAATATATTGTTCATATTTTCCCTGTTACCGGACCGGGATTTCCCGGAGCCGGTGACAGAAGGGAGCGTGTTTTTCCCGTTTTCCCGAACGGCGGGACTTCAAAAGCGGCGGACGATGTCGGCAACGTCGATCCATTGCGTTTCCGGGTCGGAGGAAATATACGCGAGGCGCTGTTCAAATTTTTTCCATTCCGGTTCGCTGTCCTGCATTTCACAACTGTGTCCCCAGAAGTAAAAAACGCCGTTTTCCCGTTTGGCGGCTTCAAAACGGGCGATAAAGTCATCATGGCGGAAGTGGGCGGAACTTTTCAGCAGAAGCGGATTTTCGCAATCAAGCACATGCAGGGTGTTTTCCGTGGTCCGTCCGTAGAGAAAACCGGCGTCGGCGAGCCCTTTGGCGGTGTCTTCCGTGGAACAACCGGAGCCATAGACGAATCCGGGGATTTCCATTTGAAACAAGTCTTCGAGCACGAGCCGCGCCTCGGTGGCATCGTACACGAATTCTTTGACCGGGACTTTGAGCGCGTTGGCGTGAAAATAACCGTGCGATGCGATCCGGAAGCCTTTATAGATATCCGCCGCCTCTTTCAGAGAGACGACCCGGTTGACGAATCCCGGATTTTCGGGAAACTGCCATGCGCTTGTCCGGCGGATTCCCGGATACATCAGCCCCGGATTCAGGTTGAACGTGGCTTTGGCATGACAGTTGTTCAAAAGTTCGATAAGGCGGATGTCGGTTTCGACTCCGTCGTCCCAGCAGCAGGCGACTTGCACCATGGCGATACTCCGTTATTTTATGATTGTGTCAGATACAGCGGTTTCTGGATGGCTTCCGAATAATCAACCGTGTGTACCGGATGCCCATCGTAGGTCAGAGTCCCGTCCGGAGATTCTCCGAAGCGGCCTGCGGCAAAATCAGCGGCGACGCGGGGAAACAGATCCCAGTCCCCTGCGCGTTTCAGAGTTTCCAGATTATGTGCGGCGACTTCTTCCAGCAGATCGCCGTTTTCCCGGAGCTCTTTCAGCGGATGACCGCAGAGATCGACCGGGATTCGTGCTGAAATGCCGGGAATGTGCCCGTGATCCATCTCCGGAGCGCCGGGTGTGAACGGCGTCGCAATCAGAACGCTGCTGCGCAGATGATCAAATCCTGCGAGGATCGCTTTCCGCACGGGAAGCGTGTGCAGACCGGTCAGCATGCGTTTTCCGTCCTGTTTTACGGTCAGATCGCCGGGGTGAACGTTCAGACACGGGAAATCTCCCACAATATTGGTCAGCGGGACGAATCCGGCGAGAAGCCCGAAATCCGGCTGAAAAACGGCGAGCCGTTTCCGCAGGGCGTCGGTCCAAAGCTGCCGGACCCGATACCCTTCTTCCGTTGCAATGGAGATTTTAGAGAGTCCGTGCTCCGCGTAAAAACGGAAAATATCCTCTTCGACAAGCGGGATTCCGTACTGTTCCGCCAGAAGTCGCGCACGGGACTTTTCCGGCCGGTCCGTGACGATTGCACAACAATGCCATTCTCTGCCGTATGACGGCGATGACAGCAGTTTTTCCGCGTTTGTTCCTGTTCCGCTGAGGAAAATCACGGCTTTTGCGTATTTTCTTTTCACAAAAACTTCTCTCCTGATTTGAAATTTGCGCATTTGATGTATAAAATACATAGTGTTTCAATTTTCGGCAAGTGAAAAGACAAAAAAAATTAAAATATCATAATTTCAGGAGAACGAATATGATCAGAAATTTTGTCGGCAAAGTGGTGACCGCCCTGTTGATTTCCACGGGTGCCATAGCTCCCGCTGCGGCGGTTGCCGCAGCGTGGGACGGCGGCGATTGGCCGAAACAGGTGGAGGGGCGCGTGATCGAATACCTGATCATCACCGCAAACTATGAGAGTCCGCGCGATCTTGCTGCGGCGATTCAGGAGGCTACCCGCAATCCGATTCTTCTTCTGCCCGCTGCCGATGCGGAGAGCTCCACGATCTATCTGATTCTGCCGGACGGCAAGGCACCGGTTCCGCTGGATCAGGACCAGTTCAGCGCTTACATTTCCTCGCTGAACCCGAAACGGATCGTGGTAATCGGCGACAGTTCAATCGTAAGCCCGGAATACCGTCTTGCGATCGACAAAAAGTATGAAGTGATTGACTTTGCCAGTAAAAGCTGGGTTGTCAACGCGATTTCCGCCGCCAATCTGTTCAACACGGGCAAGATCAGGACGAAGTTTGAGGAGAAACGTGCCGTGTCTGCGCAGCCGTTGCCGTCCACTGCGCCTGAGCAGACTTCCGCACCGGAGGCAAAATGAATATCTTTTACCGTCTTACGCTGAATACGTTCAAGGAGTGCGTGCGGGAGCCGGTCTTTTTCCTGCTTCTGCTGGTCGGGCTTGTGCTGATCTGCGTTCTGCCGATGTTTTCCATGTTTGTGTTCCGCGAACAGGTGAAACTGGTGGTGGACAGTTCCATGGCCGCTACAATGGTGCTGGGGCTGATTGTTGCCGCGCTGTGTTCCAGTCACACGATCACGCGCGAGATGCGCAACGGAACGGTGCTTCTGCTGCTTTCCAAACCGGTTCCGCGCTATTCTTTCATCGTGGCGAAGATTGCAGGGGTGACAATGGCGCTGACGATCTTTACGTTTGCGATGATCTCCGCATCGTTTGTCGCGGTCATGATCGCCAAAGACCAGTTCCGTCTGGATTTCGGAGCTATGGCGTTTTACTATGGCCTGCTCGCGGTTTGCGCATTGCTTGCGGCGGTGTTGAATTACATTAAAAATATGTCGTTCACTTCCACGATCACGTTTTTGCTTGCGATGGCGCTTCCGGTGTATGCGGTTCTGCTGTATCTTGTGCGCGGTGCGCCGGATGACGAGGGATTTGTCCCCCCGCTTCAGTTTGTGACGGCGCTTTCCCTGCTGTTTCCCGCGATCTGGCTGATGGGGGCGATCTCTGCCGCCCTTGCGACCCGTTGCGGGATCGTTACGAATCTGACGACCTGTTCGGTGCTCTTCTTCCTTGGACTGGTCTCAAAATATGTCTCGACCCGTTGGCTGGGCGGTGGCGTGCTCGGCGATCTCCTGTCTGCAGTGCTGCCGAACTGGCAGTATTTCTGGATGGCGGACGCTTTGGCGGCGCACACGCAGATACCGCTGCGCTATCTCGGCTGGGCGCTGCTGTACAGCATTATCTACGGCGGATTCTGGTCGGTCTGGGCGATGGCGCTGTTCAATGACCGCGAGGTTGCGAAAGACGCCATCAACTGAGGGATGTCATGGACGGACTGATTGCGATTCCGGCATCCGATCCCCGGATCTCTTATTCCGATTATCAGAACCGGATCGACAATGGCGGGCGTGTCGGGTTCAGCCGGACTCTGCCGAATGAAAAAAAATATAATCTGGACTCTCCCGGCGTGCGGATGCGTTTCCGCACGGATGCGCGGAGACTGGCGGTTGATCTGCTTTACCGGGAACGCACCAATCCGCAGCGGATTCAGAACGGACTCGGCGTTTACCGGATCGACGGCAAGTCCGGAGACCGTTGGACTTTCGAGCGTTCCAAACGGGACGGCTGCAAGAATGAACCTGTTGCGGTCAAACTCCCGGCGGACGGGCAATGGCATGATTACGAACTGATCCTGCCGTATGGCGACATCGTCGAAATCCATGCGCTTCATGCCGATCCGGAGGCGGAGTTCGCCGATCCGGAACCGCGTCCGTCGTTCCGGATGGTGTTTTTCGGTGATTCGATCGTTCACGGTTTCAGTGCATCGCGTATCGACCGCACGTTTCCGTATCTGGTCGGTGAACTGCTGGAGTGCGAGGTGGTTAATATGGGGATTGCGGGTATCGGACTCAATCCCGGCGCAGCCAAAGTGCTGGGAACTCTGGCGATGAACCAGCTGGTTGTCTCCATTGGCGCCAACGACTGGCGGGAAGGGATGCTGCCGGATAAATTCCGTGTGAATCTGGAAAAATTTCTTCACGATTTCCGTTCGTTTCAGCCGGATACTCCGGTGGTGCTGGTCTCCCCAATGTGGCTTTCCGGGAAGTTCAAAGCGCCGCTGGCACACCATTCCCTGCAGGAATTCCGCGATGTCTATGCCGCGGTTGCCGCGGCTTCCGGTGATCCGGCGCTCCGCGTGATCGACGGCTCCGTTCTGATCGACCACGATCCTGCATTGTATGAGCCGGACCATGTCCATCCGCGTGATGCGGGGATCGAACAGCTGGCGGAGCGTCTCGCGGAACAGCTGATTTGAAGTGATATTCATAAATGTATAAGGAAGAGTGAAACAATGAAACTGACAGTGCTGGACGGTTATGCCGCCAATCATGATGAGATCATGCCCTGGAATGCGTTTGCGGAATTCGGTGAATACGAGGTGTTCGACCGGACCCCGCGTGAACTGGTCGTGGAACGGGCGAAAGAGTCTGAACTGCTGCTGACCAATAAAACCGTTTTGGATGCGGAGCTTATCGTCTCCCTCCCGAAGCTCCGTTATATCGGTGTTCTTGCGACCGGGTGGAATGTGGTGGATACCGTTGCCGCACGGCGTGCCGGAGTTGTGGTGACCAATGTTCCCGCATACAGCACGCAGAGCGTTGCGCAGCTTGTGTTTGCGCACATTCTCAATCTCTGCCGCGCGGTGGAGACGCATGCGCGGAGCGACTGGAGCCGGGCGGAGGATTTCTCTTATTCGCTGACGCCGCAGATTGAGCTGACCGGGCAGACGCTCGGCATCGTCGGTTTCGGCGACATCGGGCGTGCCGTCGCCGCGGCGGCGCTTGCGTTCGGGATGAATGTCGTTGTCAGTACGCGCACTCCGTCAAAAATAGATCTGCCGCAGGCCCGGGCGGTTTCCATGGAGGAATTGCTGCGGACTGCCGATGTCGTTTCCCTGCATTGTCCGCTGACAAAGGAAAACGCGGGGCTGATGGACCGCGCAGCATTTGCCGCGATGAAACGGACGGCGATTTTCATCAACACGGCACGCGGCGGACTGGTCGACGAATCCGCGCTGGCGGAAGCGCTGCGTTCCGGTGAGATCCGTGCCGCCGGACTCGATGTGCTGTGCCGGGAACCGCCGTCTCCGGAAAATCCGCTTCTGAATCTTCCGAACTGCCGGATATCGCCGCATATCGCCTGGGCGTCGGAATCCGCGCGGAGGCGTTTGATGAAATGCGCCGTCGAGAATATCCGGGCGTTTCTGAACGGCGTTCCGATGAACGTTGTGAACGGAAAGGATTGATCATGACGATAGAATTCAATGGTGTTCGGGAAGATCTGGCGGAACCGGTGACGATTGCCGCGTTTTTCCGGTTCAAAGGGATTTGCAATCCCAATCTGATTCTGGAACTCAATGGAGAAATCCTCGCGCCTGCCGCGGACTTGGAATGTATTCCGTTGAATGACGGCGACCGGTTGAATGCGTTTTCGCTGGTCGGAGGAGGATGAGAACATGCAGGTGAACCGTTATCTGACGCGGGAGGAAGCGGAACGGCTGCAGGATGTGAAGATCGGCATCGGCGGAGCCGGCGGGCTCGGTTCAAATGCCGCCATGCACCTGGTCCGGGCGGGGATCGGACACCTTGTCATTGCGGATTTCGATACAGTGAATGAAAGCAACCTGAACCGTCAGTTTTTCTTTTGTGATCAAGTCGGCAGGCTGAAGACGGAAGCGTTGGCGGAAAATCTGTGGCGGATCAATCCGGATCTCCGGCTGGAGCTTCATTCCGTGCGGGTGACGGCGGAAAACATTCTCCCGATTTTTGAAAGCTGTGATCTGTTCATCGAGGCGTTTGACGGAGTGGAATCGAAAGCCCTGTTTGTGCATGGGCTTCTGCCGCTCGGACGTCCGGTGATCGCCGCAAGCGGACTTGCGGGATGGGGTGCGACCAATGCGATGCAGGTCCGCAAAGCAGGAAACAATCTGTATCTGGCAGGCGATTTGAAGTCCGGGATCGGTGAAGAACTGGCTCCGCATTCCGCACGGGTCGGCATTGCCGCCGCGCAGGAGGCCAATATTGCGCTGGCGCTCCTGCTTGGAAAAGAGATCTGACGGTTACGGAGAACTGCAGCCGGGAGCCCTGCTGCTCCGGTTTCGCCGGAAAGCATTCAGCAGAATGCGTTTTCTGGGGTTGTCATTCGATGGTACAAGGGTGTCGTCCGTCGGTCCGGCGTATTCCAGACTCCAGATTTTTGCTTCCCGGAATGCGTGATAGGTCCAGTCCCAGCCGGCTTCTTCAAATGCCCGGATGCTGTCTTCCAGATACCGTTCCGCACCGGGTGCGCATGCGCGGGCGGAGAATTCACCGACATAAATTTTTGCCTGATGTCTCCGCTGAAATTCCCGGACGGGCCGCAGGCGCGCTTTCAATGACTCAAAATCCCAGTTTGCTCCGAGAAATTTTCCGGGATAAGACGGAAGTGTCTTTCCCGCTTTCCGGTCCTTTTCGGTGAAACGGGTATGCGTGTACACAAACGGATCGTATGAATGGAGCTGATAGATGATGTTTTTCAGTTTCAGCGGCGAAAGGTACGGGTAGGTGTACGGGGAACAGAGATGATTGGATTCGATATAGATGGGCGTTTCCGGGTCAATTCTGCGGATTGCCTCCGCCGCCAGCCGCTGAACTTCCCAGTAACCGAACCGGACGGGCCGTTGTTCGTTGGGTTCATTGATGAGATCATAGCCGTACAATGCCGGATGTCCCTTGAATTTGGCGGCAATGCGTTCCCAGATCCGGATGAAGAATTGTACCCGTTCCTCATCATCGAAGAGACAGGGATTGTTCCGGGAATTCGCCGTGCCGGGAACGGTGTGCAGGTCGATGATTATGGCGATGCCGTATTTCCTGCCGAGATCAAGAACGTTCGGGATTACCTTTTCGATTTTTTCGTCGATGAATTTCCGATACCGGAGCGGATCGCGTGCGATGGCTTCGGATGTGTTCAGCTGAAGCCGCATCAGATTGACGTTCCAGTCACGCAGGACTTTGAAGTTTTCCTCGTTTGCCTGATCGGTGATCGGGCTCATTACGCCGCGCCGGAGCGGACGGTTTTTCACGGCGTCGGAGTATTCGCAGAGGTGATCGACATTCTGTTTCGTGAATTTCACTGAAACTTTGAACGTGCGCAGATCATACTCCATTCTTCCGGAAACATCCTGCATTCCGAAGCGCAGGTATCCGGTTCCGGCATCCGGTTCAATCATTGCCCCGAATGCGAGTTTCGTATTTCCGAATGAACCGTATCTTCCGTTGCTTTCCGCGTAATGCCGTTTGCCGTCCGGAGTGGTGTAGGAGAGAATGAACTTCTGCCCGAAATGCCGTTGCGGCGGTTTTGAAATGTTGTCGCCCCGTCCCATGACTTCCCAGACTGCATAGCGGTTGCGGAACGGTTTCAGATCAACCGTGAACAAGGCTCCGTGTATTCCTTTGGCGGAACCGGTCGGGATTTCGCAGATGACTTTGCCGTCTTTGATCTGCGAATACTCCGACATTTTGGCTTTTCCGAGCTCAAGAGCGGAGACGTTCAGAACGGAGAGCAAGAAGAGCAGGAACAGATGCTTCATCGGATTATTTTCCTTTCCTGTCATTGTTTCGGAATGCGTTCAGCAGGACTTCTTTGCGCGGAGTGGAGGGGACCTGTTTCATGGAATCCAGCGCGGGACCTTCGTGTTCCACGCTCCAGAGAGCGCCTTCCCGGAATGCGTGGTAGGTCCAGTCCCAGCCGTATTCCTCGAAAACGCGGATGCAGTCCCGCAGATAAGCGTCTGCTCCCGGTGCGCAGGCAAACGCGGAGAATTCGCCGACATAGATTTTCGCCCGGTGCTTCTTTTCAAACTCCCGGACATACGAAAGTTTTTTCCGGATCTGTACGAGATCCGGTCCCCAGAATGTGCCGTAGTAGGTTCCGGGATAGATCCGGTATTTTATTTTTCCGGTTTCAAGATCGCGTTTTTTCTGAATAAAATAGTGAGTGTAATCGAACGGTTCGTAGAAATGGCACTGATAAATGATGTTTTTCAGTTTCAGCGGGGAAAGGAAATAGAATGCCAGAGGACTGTTCATCATGTTGGATTCGATATAGATGGGCGTTTCCGGGTCGATTTCCCGGATGGCTTCCGCGGCGCGGCGCTGGAGTTCCAGATAGTCGGTTTTTGCCCGGCGGGTTTGTTTGGGTTCGTTGATGAGGTCGTAACCGTACAGTGCGGGATGTCCTTTGAATTTGGCCGCGATCCGCCGCCAGATGTGGAGGAATTCATTCACAGCGGCTTCATTGCCGTAAATGGCGTCGGATTCTTCCGTCATGCGGGCGCTGCCGGGGACGGTGTGAAGATCAATGATGATCATGACACCGTATTTTTTCCCCAGATCCAGTACGCGGGGAATGACATCGTTGATTTTTGTGTCGATGAATTTCCGGTATGCCTGCAAGTCGGTCCGGGCGAGTTCGTCGGAAGTGTTCAGCTGAAGCCGCATCAGATTGACGTTCCAGCTGCGCAGAACCTTGAAATTTTCCTCATTTGCCTGATCGGTGATCGGGCTCATTACGCCGCGCCGGAGCGGACGGTTTTTCACGGCGTCGGAGTATTCGCAGATATGATCCCGGTTTTCTTTGCGGAACAGACGTTCCATAAGCAGGGAGTCCAGATCGAATTCGACCCGTCCGGTACAATGTTCCAATCGGAGTTCCGCGCGGCAGGACTCCGCGTGCGGATCCAGCGAGATGGTACCCGGAAGGAGCCCGGATCCGCTTTTCCGGGCTTGGAGAAAACCGCCGCCGAGCCGTTCGTGGCTGTTATCATCCGCCGGATAGGAGAGACGAAGCCGTATTCCGGCTTTCGGATTGTTCAGATTGCCTGTCAACCTGGCTTTGAAACGGAGTCTTCCGGTCAGCATTTCTGCCCGGTATGGTTTCAGATTGAGTCGAAATGTGGGGAATGTGACCGGGGCTTTGCTGTTTTCCGGAAGAGTGAGGATAAGGCGTCTGTTTTCGACGACGGCATTGGACCCCGGATTCAGGTCCAGAATTCCCGGCTGGAACGCAGCTGCTGCGGAGAGCAGGGAAAACGGAAGAAGGGCGGTGCTCAGAAAAAACAGTTTCATGTGCGGGTTCCTCAGCGTTCAATTTCATGGATGACGGCATCCGCGAACAGATTGTCGTTCCGGAGCTGATAATAACTTTGAGCGGAAACGTGTCCGTCTGCGGCTGCGACATTGCACCGTTTCGTGTGACGGGTTACGACACCGACGATCTGTTTCGTGCTTGCGCCGTTATTGTTCGGGTAAGCAACGGTCACCGGCTGAAAGTCGAATTCCCATGAAGTTGTGTTTATAACCCGCTGGGAATCGGAGAGCATTGCGAACGCGGAGGGACTTGTCGGAATATACAGGCGCCATTCATTGCCCAGTACGCGGGCATCGGAGGAGGTCCCGATCTTTTTCGTATCAATGCTGCTTGCCATGGAGAGCCACCAGCCGTTGGAAACGCCGTAGCCGGTCCCCTTGTTGTCATCTTTCCACCCGGCGGCAGCTCTTTCCGCGGAGGTGAACGGTTTTGCGGGACAACGGGTGTTTTTATAAGTATTGATATATCCGAGCTTGTAAAGTCTGCTTTTCCATAGTTCCTTATCGCCGGTGTTATCCGGGCAGTTCCATGGGGTGAAGCCGTTGAAGTCGTTGGCATAGGCATGAAAAGTGAGAGCCAGCTGTTTCAGATTATTGACACAGCTGATCGCCTGCGCCTTGCTCTTGGCGGCATTAAGGGCCGGCAGAAGCATTCCGGATAGAATTGCAATTATTGCAATTACGATGAGGAGTTCTATAAGGGTGAAGTTCGTTATGGTGCTCTGCAGTTTTTTACGGGGGATCATCATCTTTCTCCTTTCAGTTTCCGGACGGTCGCGCCCGGATGATAATTGAATTTGAACTTATATTCTTTTGTCGTCATGTCGCCGGAAAGCAGGAGCTCGACCGCTTTGGCGGCGCGTGACGGCGTATCCATTTCAAAACGGGTTACATCCAGAGGAAATGCATAACGGGGCAGTGCGGATGAGAGTGTGATCAGGGAAATATCCTCCGGAATGCGGAGTCCCAGCTGTGCGGCTTCATAAAGCAGAATTCGGCACATGCGTTCCTGCGTGCAGAGCCACGCCGTGTGACGGCCTGCTTTCAGCGCTTTTCGCAACTGTGCGGAATCGTCGAAACAATCGCTGATCACATCTTTGGCAAGATCGAATTCCTGGCAGGCATCCTGAATGCCCGTCAGGAGTGCCCGGATCCGCATAGTATGGACTTCGTCTATGGATTTAAGTGACTTCAGAACACCGAGTCCGCCGAAAAATCCGATATGGCGGTGTCCGTTTTTCCGCAGCAGCCGGGCGGCATCGTATCCTGCCTGCCAATGATCAGGATGAAGGATCGGTCCTTCGAAAACGTCGGTTTCTCCGATCCCGACGACCCGTATGCCGTGTTCCAACAGGTCCCGGATATGAGGAGCAATGAAATTCACCATACCGAGCACGATGACACAGGCAGGTTTCAGGGAGAGGACCCGCTGCAGAAGTTCCGCACTGCTTCCGAGAAGAAAAACCGTATCGAAGCCGTGTTTCCGCAGTCCTTCCCGGATCGCTGCGGGGACGCTGTTGTCCGACTCATGGTCCAGCAGAGCCGGAGACGAAATGAAAATTGCGCTTTTTCCGGTGTCACGGATTGAGAGACGCTCTTTGATGTTGTTGCTGCGCCACCCGATCTCTTCAATGTATTGCAGAACTTTCCTGCGGATTTCCGCGCGTACGCCGGGCTGTCCGTTGATTGCCCGCGACGCGGTGCCGAGTCCGACTCCGCAATTCCTTGCAATATCCTTGATTGTGATCTTTTTCTCTGTCATTTTCCGTCCTTGACTGATAACTGGAAATGTCCTTCTTTGTTAATTATACAACAAAACCGGAAAAAAGTCAAGAGGTAAAACTGGAAATATTTCCAAAAAAAGAAAAATGGCGCTCTGTCCCTGACGGTTTTTGACTCGCCGGAGGATCATTGGATTATCATATTGCGAATCTCCAGTTCAACGTTTTCCGAGTCTTTCCCCAAAGCCTGAACCAGCAGTTCCCCGCGCAGGCGGCACTCCGGACGGAATTTTTTTGTATTAAGGAGGATTCTGTATTTTTGGAATTGCTTTCCACCCGGTAGAGTGAGCCGGATTTGTTCCGCATGTTTCCAGTCTGAGCATGGAATAACTATTTTGATTTGTAAGGGTTTGGATGCTCCTGCCTCCAGAGTCAGAGAGTGGAACTCCTCCGGCGATGCACCTTTCCGGAAGAAACAGATGAATCCAGGTCTGGGTGATGAGCCTTTCTTTTCAAACCGGGGAAAACGATAGGAAATTCGCGTCTCGTCGGATTTAATGTTTCCTTTGTCCGGCAGATGATAAGAACCGATTACGGAAATCCTCACATCTTTGTTCGGAATTCGGACTGGAGAAGCGGAACATTCCTCTCCCGTGACTGCAAGCAGAATCGGGACCGATCTTTTTGTCGGCAGATAGTCAATGTTCTCTTTGTAATAGGCCCGCGCGGACAGGAAGTCGATGGAGACGATTTTTTTCTCCGGATGCGGATTCTCCCATTCAGCGACAAACGTTGTTCCGGAACGCTGGCTGTTGCTCCCTTGAATTCCCAGCTTGGCCTTCGGGAGCCCCCAGACGAACCACCAGTCAGCGACGTTTTCCTGTCCCGTCATAGGATAATCAATCCGGGAACCATCGGCATAATGGATCCTGTAATAGGCACAAACACTGTTGTTGCCCCACGCCGTTGTATGCAGGAAAAAAAGACGGGAAAAGAAACCGTCTGTCCGGATTCCCCGGACTGCTTCGGGAAAATAGGGTCTTTCCGTTCCGCAAAGGACAATGCAGGACTTTCCTCCGTTTCTTTCCGGTGCAATAATTCGGAATGGAACTCCGGCGGCAGTCACCATTCCTGTTTGAACATGGCGGAAATCATTGTTGCCCTGGTCGGTCCATCCTCCTTTGCGATCACCGTCCTTCTCATCCCGGAATGAGGTTGTGACGTAAGGTGTGAGTTCAATAACGCGGCATCTGTTTTTTACGGTTGTATATTCATCATTTCTATTCATGGAAAACGGGAGCGTTTTTGTCCAGAAAGCGCGGGTTTCCAATGCATAGCGGAGCAGATTGACATAAAACGCCGCGGCGGAACTGTCGCAGTCATGCAGTCCGGCTGCGTGCAGTTGGGAAGCAATGATGCGCCCCTTTCCGAGCGAGGATTCCATAATGGCTGTTCTCAAGTCACGATTCCCGAGTCCGGATACGCCTTTTGCCGCAATCGTATTCGGCGTGAAAGAGATCAGGGAATGAGTCAGCAGAGCACCATTTTTCTGTTTATTGTTCCATGTATCGAAATTGCGCTGGTCAAGTCCTGCGAATACGGGATGATCCGGCGAAACCAGATCAATGAAACTCATATTGCTGGTGACCAAATAGGAACCGTCCGGGAAACGGGTATCCGGATTCTGCTGTTCCAGAATCAGAATGACACCGCCCGTGGTGAGAAAACGTTCCATTTTTGAAGTCATGCTCAGATTTACCGGTTTTCCGGGAACAAGTTCCGCAGGAACGATTAACGCATCACCGCTGTTCAGAGATTCGGTTGAAGAGACTGTTGTTGCTGTAACCCCGTGACGCTTCAGAAGATCGCTGGCTGCGGTGACATTTCCGGAATGTCCGGTGTCAAGCAGGAAAACGCGGCGGATCGGATTGATTTTCTGTTTCCGGATAGAGGCGTCCGCCAGAAAAATATTATAATAGTTCCGGGCGATCTCCTCGCCTTTGCTGTTACGAAGAACCAACCGAAGTTGACGGTGCCCGTTGATTCCTCCTGGAAGTTTCAGGCGAATCGGCTGTTCATATTTAGAAAAAGAAACGGCTTCCGGGATTCGAAATGAACCGATGGAAACGGTTTGTTCATTCAAATCAGCAAGTTGCAGTTCCAGTGTCAACCCGCAAACGGTTCGTCCGGAAACGTTTACTACCGCCATGGTCCATTCGGAAGACTCCCCGCCGAACAGGTTCCCCGGAAAGAGTCCCGTTTCATTGACCAGCATGGGGAAAATCTTTTGTGAAGTTAATGTGATGAAGTCCATATCAGGAGCAGGATTCCATGCAGCATAACCGTTCATTCTCCCGTCCAGCAGAATTGTGCTGAAAATCCGCGGCATGAATTTTTGCATTCCGTATGCTCCACCCCGTTCGGGATCCAAAGCTGCCGCAAGACCGATGGAACCGCTGAATCCGATACCCTGTGGTCTGCTCCAGGAGGAAGATGTGGCTTTTTCCGCATATTTCCAGTACGCTTTCCGGTCTCCCGGGCGAAAGGCTCTGTCTGCTTGAATTCCCCACGAAAAGCCAATGAACTCCCATCCGACCCAGGGGAACGGAAGTTTCTTGTGCCCTGGAGCGTAAATCTCCAGCAGCTTGCGGTGATAGGCATTCAGTTCTCCGCGCATAGAGGTCCATTGGGCGGCAAGACCGGTATAGCTGTGAGTATCCACCAGATCGGTATCAAGCCGGCGGGAACCGTAACTGTATATGGTTGCCGAACCGGAATACGCACTGACTGGACGCCCGGAACGGTCAATGCGCCGGACCAGCCGCACCAGTTCACCGAACCGGTCTGCAATCGCGGGATCCTGAATATGCGATACCTCGTTTCCCATGCTCCAGAGTACAACGGATGGATGATTGTACGAATTTTCCACAAATTCCGTTACTTCCCGTTCCATATAAGGTTTCCATTTTTTATGGTCGATCTGAGCCGTGAAAGCCCAGCCCCATTCAGCGGCGATCAATGTGCCGCATTCATCCGCCAGTTCCAAAACGCGGTTGCGGATCGGCATGTGTGCCGTTCTGAGAATGAAATACCCCCGGTTCAGAAAACCGAGCAGATACTTTTCCGCAAGCGCATCCAGTTTCTTCGACCAGGGAGTATTTTCAAAATGGTGGGAAGAAATATTGGCGGAACACAGAAAAACAGGCTCTCCGTTGAATTCGAACCTGCCATTGCAGATACGGAAATCCCGATATCCGAACCGGAAGGATTCCGCATCGATGCTTCTTCCGTCCCGTTCCAAAATGAGAGTGGAAAAATAGAGGTACGGGTTTCCGATTTGCCACGGAACCGGATTCTCCAAAGCAACTTCAAGGCTTCCGGTATTCCTGCCGGGAGAAAGCGGTTTCTCTTTTGTGAATTCTCCGATTTTCTTTCCCGCTGATTGTCTCATGGCGGATGTGACAACATTTCTGAGTCGGACCGTCAAGTGTTTTCCCGTTTGATTTTCGATGATGTAATCCATACGGATCCGCTGGTTTTTCCAGTCCGGAGTTACAAGGGCTTTTGCAATCCGTAGTTCCGGCTCCAAGGATAGCGTAACATCTCCCGTTATTCCGCCCGCGATCAGCCCCATCCACCATTGTGAACCATAAATGTGATATGCCGGACCGGTGCCGAACTGTGGACCATTGTCCGTCAGAATGCGCAGGGTGAGGACATTGCGTCCCGGACGGACAGCATCCGTTGCATCAATCTCAAAAGACGTATACTGTCCATGGTGGCTGCCGATTCTTTTTCCGTTCAGCCAGAGTTCCACCTCATATGCAACGCGTTCGAACAGGAGGATCAGCCGTTTGCTTTTCAATTCTTTCGCAGAAAGGCGGAATTCTTTCCGATACCATGCGCGGGCATAGGGTTTTTTTCTGTTCTGAACACGAAATACGTTGAAAAAGTTTTCCGGAACGGTGATGTCGGAAAATTTGGAGTCATCGAAATCGGGTGCGGCGATTCGCAGTTCTTCCGTATCCGGGGCGGGAATCGGGGCGGCGGAAGTTTGAACATCGGAAATTTTCCATATTCCGTTTAGAGAATACGTTTTCCGGAATTCTGCCGGACGCAGGGAATCAATTCTGACCTCTGTTGCGGGGATCACTTCCGCTTTTCGAATCTGTTTCGGCACAGGGACGAACGGTTTGAATTCCGCGGATGCCGGTACAATATCCGCCATGCCCGGCAGTGTGCTTGACAAAAGGAGCATAAAGAATGGAATGAAGTTTTTCATTGTTGTTCTCCGGAACGGGGTTATTTTACCAGAATATCCTGTGAATATGGGAGACCGGAGGCATTCCACACGGAATTGGAATATCCGGTTGCTTTGAACGGACCCGACGAAGTGTAGAACAGTTTTGCACCCTCATATCCGAATGCCGCCGAACGATATCCCGTAATATGTCCATCGGAAAACAGCGCGTTGGCACTTCTTTCCCCAAAATGCCAGGGATAGACTGAAGATGTGGTATCTGATGTTGATGCCCAGCCGTTCATATAGATATGCGAATATGAACCATACGCTCCGTTGGTGTTGAGAATGCGGGAATCCGCGAACAAAAGATAGTGCGACGGTCTCTTGATGGCTCCAAGACGGCGCGGAGCGGACTGCCCGAACACTGCGTTGAATCCGTAGGAGCTCCATTGGAGACAATGATTTTCTGATGTTAATTTTTTTGTTTTGAAAAGCGACAGCGCAAATGGCTTGAGTTTAGAGGATGGGCAGATCATTGTGTCCCAGGAGATCCATTTGTTGACCAGAAAATAACCGACATTGTATCTGGTGTGTTTTATGATCGCATTGTCTCCGTCGGATCCGCCTGTTCCAACCAGCGTTGGCGGAAGAAAACGGCTTTCTGTTTCATCCGTATAAAACATAACGGCTTTACTGTAGGTTCTCAGGTTGTTGACACAGGTGATGTTTCTCGCTGCCTCTCTTGCTTTGTTTAATGCCGGAAGCAACATTGCTGCAAGAATTGCAATTATTGATATTACAATTAAAAGTTCTGTCATTGTGAATTGCTTTTTCATAATTCACCTCCTGTTATACTTGTTTTATTGTTATATTCAGACAGCTCTGGTGGAGACCGGACTTTCCGTTCAGGCGATCCGCCATCTGCTGTGCCATTTTCAATCCCAGTTCCTTGAACGGGAATTCCAGAAGGATCCCGTGAAAGTCCTTCGTATGGACTGCGTGGGCTTCCGCAATCAATCGTGTCCGGACTTCCATTCCCAGCTTTTTCAAGATATACCGGACAGTTGCCAAATGTTCGCTATGTGCATAAACCACGTCCGGACATGTCGTTTCCAGTTCGTTTTCCACCTGTGCAAACACATTCGGCTGATCCCAGAAAAAACACTTGCAGTTGAGTTTTACCTGTGCGTTCCGGTAAGCACAGCGAATACCGTCCAGAAATTCGCGCGTCATATCGTTTTCAAAAAGAAAAAACAGACTGCGGCAGTTCTCCTGCAACAGAATTTTTCCAACCTGAAGCCCTGCGGAATAAAGATCAAACTGGCAGCTGTCGATTTCTTCAAGCCCCCTTTGTGCACCGGAAGCAATCTGTGCCGTGACAGGAATTCCTTTGGTCTCTAAAGACCGGATCATTGGGAACCGTTTTGGATTGATGTCCAGCCAAATCAATCCGCTGAGATACTGATTTCCGAGTTCCTCGCTCAGTTCCCCGTTTCCTACTCCGTAAAGGTTCAATGGCCGGATATTGATTCCTTTTTCTGTCAGAGCCAATCCGCAGTATGTCAGAACCGCCCAAACCTGATGTGGATAGTAAAAATACTTTCCATCACCGGCAAGAAGTCCGACCAGTGGAGGCATGGTTCCGCACGAGGGTACAAAGTTCAGATGCCGTGTAAAGGTACCAATGCCGCGTTTTCCTTCCAAATAATGTTCGGCAACCAGCGCTTTCAATTCCAAAGTGACCGTGCTTCGCGCAACACCAAACATCTTCGCCAATTCCTTGGAAGAGGGAATCATGACCGATTCTTCCGGATGCCGGTAGATCAGGTCCATGATATAATGGCGGATCTTCAAGCCTTCTTTCTGTGGAATTTTTTTACCTTCTTTTTTCATACGTTTTTCAAGTTTTTTATTTTTTTCGGACATCTTTCGGACATTATGTTATAGATTATATCATAAAAATATAGAAAGTCAAGAGGGAAAAATAAAAAACAGCTGATTTTTCAGAAAATGAACGGAAAAATATGCCTGCGGAACGGAATGCTCATCATTCCCCCCCCGCAGGCAATTTCCGGACGATCCGTGCTTATCGTTCCAGAAAGCCGGGCTTATCGGCGAGCCATGGATCATCCAACCCGCTGAGCCTCCATTCGATCCATTTCGGATCGCTGATCCATGCTTTCAGAATTTTTCCGCGATATGCTTCCGGAATCGTCAGTTCTGCGGAATAGGTGCAGATTTTCCGGTCTTCCTGATATTCAAACGGGATCGTGAAAACATCGGAGACGAGCCGTTTGCCTTCCGGAGTTTCCAACAGGATTCCCAGAGATTCTCCGGCGTTTGTGTTGCGTTCCCGAAGCCAGCGCCAGGAGATCCGGAGCGGACCGTTTGCCGGGGCGCGGAGGTAGAAACCGACCGGGACCGCAATGCCGGCTCTTGCGGCAAACCAACGTTCAGAACTGATGCGGAACGGCGTGCCGGATGAAATTCCTCCCCAGCAGTCGTTGATGAACCGGAGTTTCAGACGGACCGCTTTGCCGTCCGGGGAATCTGTGCGGAAAACTCCGTATTCCGCAGGAACGTTGTTGTAGAGCTCCATCGTTTTTTCCGCTTTCCCATCGTTTGCCGTGACAAGCACTTTGTCGTTGTCGCGTTTGAACGACCAGTAACGGAAGCTGCGTATCCGGTAAAGCTCAAGCGCGGCTTTTCCATCCGCATCCGGGAGTAGCTCCAGTTCAAACGGCTGATCGCCGTTCTGAATGCGCATTCGTCCGGTCAGACGATGAAGGAAAGAGTATTCGGACGGCAGACGCGGATCCTCCTTCAAGCCGAAACTGCGCAGTCCGCTCAGGTGGAATGCCGCCCATTCCAGACAGGTGTCGCGACCGTTCGGAGAGAGCAGGCTCCAGAGCCAGGTCCCGGTTCCTTTGGAGAGATAGTGCAGATAATCGGCGCTGCCGAGGCGTTTCGCCATGACGGCTTCCATGAACAGGCGCATACACCCGCGTCCTTCATCAGCGGCTCCTGTGAGAGTCGGCGGCTTTGTGCGCACCTCCGGCATCGGCAGAGGGGTGTTTGCAGCGAGAAACTCTTTGGCTTCCCGGTTCAGACGGTCAAGATATTTCCGTTCGCCGGTGACGTCGTAGAGTTTCAGGAGCGCTTCATGGGAGATTCCGCCGTAATAGGCTGCCGGATCGGAAGCGCCGCCGTGACTGTACTGCCGTTCAAAGGCTTTCCGGACTTCGGGATTTCCGGTCAGTTCGTAGATTTCCGCAAGGTGGAACAGCATACGGTGCCGCTCGCGTCCGTTTTTATATTTGATTACGGATTTCTGAATGAGGACGGATGCCGCGCCGATGATCGAATCCAGCGTGCGGCGGTCTCCGGTGAGGAGATAGTGATTCACCAGTCCCGTGAGCCAGAAATGTCCGGTATGGAAGTTGTAGTTGATATGCGTCCAGGTGTAGTGCGGATAAACGCCTTTCATGAACCGCCCGGCATGGCACATGTCGATCTCGCGCTGGTGACGGGCATGATCCTGTGCGATGTCGAAATCCTCATAGGTTCCGGTCCGCAGGTAGCGGGTCCACAGATTGCGGACTGCCGCCGTTTCATGATTGGTGACCCATGCGCGGGAACCGAAATCTCCGAAATCCCCGTAGCCGTACATGTTGCGGACTGCCGCTTCCCGCTGTTCCGCCCGGAACACATCGTCGATCAGTTTCCAGGCTTTGGGGAAACCGCTTTTCAGCGCAGCGGCGTCTTCAAGATCGCCGAATACGCCGCTGTGCCGGAGCCATCCGTTTTCCGGGAGAAGAAGCGGCATTTTTTCTTCCGGCAGCTCCGTGCCGCCCGGATTGAGCCAGAGGCGCATGGAAGCGGAGAGCCCCAGAGGAAGATCCAGCGGGTTGACGCCGTTTTCCGGCCACAGATAGAGTTTCAGAGCCGTATTGTCGAATCCGAATCCGCGTGGAGCATTCTCCCACAGCTTCTCGACCCGGACGGCGGTTTTGCCTGCGGATGCCCTGCCGGAGAGTCTGGTTCCGGGATGAATGGAGACCGTTCCGTTTTTCTCTTCAAAAACGTCCCATTCCTGCCGTCCGCTCCGGGCGTGGCGCTGAATGAGAACGCCGGTTCCGGTGCCGGAAAAGCGGTCTGCACTCCATGTTGTTTCGCCGGGAAGTTCCAGCCAGATCGCACGGAGCGTTTTCATGAGCGGGGTTTTTTTCGGCACAAATCCGTTTTCAAAGGAGTAGTCGATCCGCAGATACGGTTTTCCGGCAAATGCGGTCAGGCGCAGTTCGTAAGTGACTTCCGCCCTGCTGCGGATCAGGACCGTACTGCTCAGCGGACCGTTCTCTTCGAGTTCCACGGTGTCCGGTGCGGCAGTGCGGAGTTTGCCGTCCATGGTTTTGATCATACAGCGTATCGGCAGACCGTTCAGAAGCGGCAGTCTGCCCGGTGCGGTGTCCAGTTTCAGTGTTCCGGTGTCGATCCGGATGGCGGCACCCGTCCGGCGGGCGAGATTCTGCCGTTCCGTTTTTTCCGGCAGCCCGTATTTCAGCGTAAACGGCTGTTTTCCCGCTTTTAAATTCGCCTGGAAATCGACTTTCACCGCAAGGATGCTTCCATCAACGGGACGGTATGCCAGCGGAGTGAACTGTGCGGCAATCTCGTTGCCGTTTCCGTCGAAAATTCCCAGTCCGGAGGCCTGAAACAGTTCGCCTTTGGGAAACGGTATTCCGCCGCTGACAATGGCGTTCCTCAAGGCGCGGTCCGACGGATTCAGGACCTGAAGCGGGATACTGCCCTGCTTCCGGTTGATCCCCTGTTTCAGTCCTTTGTACCGTTCCGGGGAGACCGCGGGGAAGATATTGACTCTGCTTGCGGAGTCGCGTTTATCCGTGAATTTTCCGGGTTCGACGGTTCCCTGCTCCAGCTGAACGGCGTCGATCCAGACCGGATTCTTTCCGCTGTTACGGATTTCCATCCGGTAAAAATTGAATTGCTGCGGAGGCGGATTGCGTTTTGCCCGCGGAGAGATGATCCGGTTCCGTTTCCATCCGCCGGGAGTCAGTTCGAACCGTTTCCGGTAGATGGGAGCATTGGTGCCGTGCATATCCGTTTCAAGCGGATGAAGCATGACGTCGATCGTGCCCGGCTGGTCTGCTTGCGCATAAAAGGAGAATACAGCGCCGTTTTCCGCCTGATCATAGGCTGTCCAACTGAAAAAACCGCCCGGTTCCAGCCTGAGAGAGCGTTTCCCGTGAAAGGCTTTCTGCGGGTCCGGGAAACTGTGTTTCATGGTTTTTTCCGTCCGGTAGTCGCCTAACAGCGGATAAGATGGAGCGGGGACGGCGGAGATTTCAAAGCTCGGATCCGGAAGAAGGTTGATGGTCCGTTTCGGCGGAGTCATGCCGCTGAATGTAATCTGTTTGATCTTCAGCGGCTGATCGGTGGACAGTTCCAATCCGTTCAGTTCCGCAAGGTCATTCAGAGGGGCGAATTCGGAAAGAGGGAAACGGAGTGTCCGGACCGCTTCCGGCGAGGCGGGGACACGGAGGGTGCGGTTGGCTTTCCCGTAAGAAATCAGGTCGATGGAGAAAGCGCCTTTTCCTTCGATTTCCAGAATCAGCGCGCTTTTGTCGTTGATTCCGCTCAGAATGAGGGGAGCGTGATCCGCCGGCTGAAACAGAATGCTGCCGCCATCCGGTGTGACGGGACGCAGCGTCATCCCGCTCCGTTCCGGCGTCATATAGATGCCTTTGGTTTCCCGCCAGCACCATGAAAGCGGCTGGCTGCCGATCCGGATGAGTCCGGCGACGCGCTGTCCCGCACGGGTGCAGACCGGCTTGTCCCGGCATTCCAGTTTCAAGTCCCGGAACCATGCTTCGGCACGTCTTCCGTAGCCGGACGCGCAGTCAAGACCGATATATACGGCGGCAGAGTTTTCCGGGATGAAAAGTCCGGCAGTCAGGGATTCCCAACCGGTGCTTCCCGTGGTGCGGAGTCTGGCGTAACGGGAGAATGTCTGACGGTCTCCGGTTCGGACTGTGATGGTGATTCCGACCGAATCCGTGGCGGTGGAGAAGCTCTGCCGGACGGAGCAGGAGAGTTTCAGGTATTTTCCGCGGAGGGTGTTCAGTTCCTGTTGTGAGAGTGTGCGCTGGAGGGTATTGTTGAATGCTCCGTCCGCATCGTCGAATACATGAAGCGAACCGTCTTTTTCCTGTTTGCAGATTTTGAATATCGCGCCTTTTGCTTCTCCCGCGTTCCGGAAATCCTGCGGATCGACCGCATGAACAGAGATGAACGGAATCGCGCTCAGGAGGGCCAGACAAAACGGTATGTTCCGCTTCCGGAGCATGTTATTTCCCCTCCCAGAAACTCATAGGAAGAATACGGGGATTTTTGACTTCGCCGATGTGCATGTCAAGGTAGAGAATGTTCACTTTGTTGTTGTGGCGTTCCGCCCCTTTATAGATATGGGCAACTCTTGGTGCAGTTGCGTGGTAACGTACGGCGACGGAATCGCCCTCGTTCGCTTTTGCCGTATCAACGAAAATCGGCAGTTTGGCGGGCTGTTTGGTAAAGTTGTCAACTTTTTTGTAACTGAGAACGGAATACATGCCGTAACTGGCCGGAACGCTGGAGCCGTCATGGGTATAGGGATTCTGATCGGAGGGACATAGCAGGATTTTTCTTGCGGGGATGCTGATCATTCCGGATGTGAAGAACTCTCCATAGTCGCGGCGGGTCCACATCCTGTTATTCGGAGTGGCGTTGATCATGTACCGGTCAAAGGAGTCCAGATAAAGAGTCGTGATGGTACCGAGCTGTTTCAGATTGTTTTTGCAGGATGCCATGCGTCCGGCTTCCCGCGCGCTGTTCAGGGCGGGAAGGAGCATGCCCGCAAGGATTGCGATCACGGCAATTACAACGAGGAGCTCTACGAGGGTGAAACGGAATGATTTTCTTCTGAAAACGGGGATGCCTTTACAGAGAGTTTCCATGATTCTCTTTCCTTTTGATTCCTGTGCTGTTTTCATATTATTTGACCCTTTATTTATTACTATGTTCTGCATGTTTATGCGGATTTCCGTTTCAGATATCCCGGTTCCAGGAGGAGTTGGCGGGGACCCGGTGTTCCGTTGATGATGTCGAACAGCATATTGGCGGATACGGCGCCCAGTTCGCGGGAGTCCGTCATTACCGTGGTCAGTTCCGGGTCCGTCATGGTGCTGAAGTGCATTCCGCCGAATCCGGTCACGGCGAAATCCGTGGGGACCCGGCAGCCGCATTTCTGAAGCACGCCGAGCGCTTTGACCGCTTCGTAATCGTTGGTGCAGACGATTGTTCCGCCGAAATTCGCCGGTTTCAGCCATGGAGTGAGTGTGTTGAAGATCAGGGGATAGTGATCCGCGCGGCAGTTGCGCAGATTGACAAATGTATCGAACGAGATGTTTTTTCCGTAATCCAGCAGGTCGGCTTTGACGCCGAGTTTGGCTGCGGCTTTCAGAAAGCAGTCTCGCTGCCAGCGTGCGCGGATGCCCTGTTCATGGTAGAGAAACGCAATGGGACGGTTCCGTTTCACCGCATCGGCGAGGATCATGGAAAATCCTTTTTCCGAGTCGTGTGCGACGACGGGCAGATCGGTTTCCGCCGGGGAACCGTCCACGATGACGAGGTTCGGAGATATTTTCCGGAAAAAGGAGAGATCCTCAAAATAATCCTGATAATTGGCGTCGATGAGCAGTCCGTCTACCGCCAGTTTTTTCATCGCCTTGACGGCGTCTTCCGGAGTGTTGACTGCGCGGGAGAAGATCTGAAAATTAAGTCCGTGTTCCCGTGTGGTATTTTCGCAGGAGTAGATGATGCTGCTGTAATAGGAATCCGTCATGTCGAGCCGGAGTGCGCGCGACCAGTGATTCAGCAGACAGACCGCGTTATGAATGATGCCCTGTCCGCTTCCCCGGATAAACGTGCCTTTGCCCTGCCGGCTTTCCAGAAGATTTTCCTCAATCATCAGACGGATCGCCTTCCGTACCGAGGTTCGCGATACGCCGAACTGCTCGCAGAGCAGGTTTTCGGAATAGATCGCATCTCCGATCTTGAGTTCCCCGGAGGAGATTTTACCTTTCAGGTAATCCATGATTTTCTGATAAAGAGTATCTTTTTTCATAACTTGTTTCTTTTTCAGCGTTGTTTTTGGTACATATATTATAATATATAACGCGATAAAAAACAAGTGGGGGAAATGAAAAAAAGTAAAAAATAATCGGAGACTGCAATGGATGCCAAATTTTCCAAAAAAGTTTGGATTTTTTGAAAAACACCTATTGACTTAGTTACGCGGACGTGTTATAGTGTAACTAAGTCAGCAATCGGAGATATGAAATGACGGAAAATAAAAATATTCGGGCACGGAATTACATTCTGTCCCTGTTGGAGAGCGGGACGGCGGAAAATTCGCCAGCGCATCACCCAATACCAAACCAACCAAAGAAAGGCGGTTGCCGTATGAAAAAATTGTTCACCTTGATTGAATTGCTGATTATAATTTTGACTATCGCAATTCTGGTTTCACTGTTGATGCCCGCTCTGAATAAGGCACGGGAAGCTGCTGCAAAGACTGCCTGCTCAAACAATCTCAAACAGATTGGTCTGGCGTTCCTGTCCTATGCTTATGACAATGACGGCAACTTTCCGCCGGACCGGGACTACGGTGTCCCGGAAAAATATTGGAGCAGTCTGGACAAGACGCACGGTTTTTTCACGCCTTATCTCGGGGAGCTGCCCTCTGCTGTATTCTCTTTCGCCATTAACCGTCCCGGCAATAAATTCCAGTGCCGCTCTTACCGGAACAGTGATAAAAATATGTATTTTTACGGTTACAGCGCTCATTTTTTCAACCCCGGTTTGATGGGGGGGCCCAGTGTTCGGAAGATAACCAGAATCAAGAGCCCGTCCAGAACCCTGCTCGTCGGAGAAATCTCCAATAGACTCGGAACCATCACTTATTATGACCCGATGGGCGGGGAAAGCATGAGCGTCATGGATCTCCGCCATTCGGGAATGAGCGCCAATACCCTGCACTGCGACGGGCACGTCGGCAACGCCGTTTACGGCTCTGTCCCGTGGCGTCCGGGCGGATATAGGAATCTGTACTGGTATCCCAATCCACAATAAAACACTGGAGGTCAGAATGAAACTGCTGTTACTCGCTCTTGCTCTTTCCTGTGCCGCCGCAGCGGAAACGGCGGAACCCGCCGGAAAATGGAATTCCATGAACCGGAGAACCACATCGGCGGTACGGAAAAACGGTGTTCTTGAGCTGGAAATCAAAGCCGCGCAGAAATTTCACGGAGGAGCCGCTTTGACAATTCCGGAACCGGAACAGAACAAAGATTTCGTTTTTTCTGCTGTGGTAACCGCGACGGAACCGGAAACCGCATATCTTTCCGTTAAACTCTACAAAGGGAAAAAAGAGATCAGACGGTTTATTTCGCAACAGAACGCATCCACCGGAGCAATGCCTCTTTCCATAAAATTCAATACGGGCGATGCCGACAAAATCGAACTGTTGGTCCGGACGATCCAGATTCAGGATACGGTCGGGGCGAAAATTGCCGTCCGCGACATCGACCTGCGTCCTGCGGGAGAATGATGCGATGAAACGCTTTTTTTTCATTTTTCTGTTCTGCCCTGTCCCGCTTCTTTTCGCAGGCATCACGGTGGAACCTCTGCAGGAATCCTGCGGGATCAGCCTGACCGCCGCTCCGGGGACGGAAAAAATCACGGTTCGTTTCCGGAAAACAGATGCGGCAGACTGGCGCGAAGGCTTCCCCATGACAAAGCTGCCGTATCTGTACCCGTCCGTTTCCGGACGCGGCTGGAACAGCGGACCGCTGAAACCTCTGCATGTCGGTCCGGACGAGTGGAGAAGCATGATCGGCGAACTCCGGGAAAACACGGAATATGAACTCGAAACAAAAGAGCTGCCATCGGGAAGAACCACGAAAGTGAAATTCCGGACCCCGGCGGCGGAAATCACAGTCCGGGAGACCGTTTATCTGGATGATCTGCCGCAAGGAGAGCCGATTGTGATCAACCGCCGGGGAAAAGCCGACGGCTGGATCCGGTACACGGTCCGCAACCCGGACTTCACCGTCACCGATCAGAACAAGGAACGGTTCGAACTGATCAAGCTGGACCGGGCAAGATATGTCATTCTGGAAAATCTGACGCTGAAAGGAGGAACATTCCACGGGATTTCCCTGGAGAACTGTTCCCATATCCGTATCGTCAATTGCGATATATCGGGATTCAGTCGCATTGACGGTCAGAATCTGGATGGCGATGGTAAATTCTATAAAACCGCATGGGGTAAAAAACGTCCCCCATGGGGCAATGCGGGAATCAGGGCCGTACAATGCGAACACCTTCTGATTGAGCGAAACTATATTCATTCCCCCGCATCCGGTGCGAACAACTGGTTCTATTCACACACCTGCGGACCGATGGCGGTGTGCATTACAAATTCCCGCGGCAATACCGTCATCCGATACAACGACTTCATCGGAAGCGGACAACGCAGATGGGACGACGCTGTCGGCGGAGGCTCCAACGGCTCCCCGACCGGCGGATTCAACCGGAATGCCGATATTTACGGCAATATGTTCTTCTGCACAAACGATGACGGGATCGAAATTGATGGCGGACAGTCCAATGTGCTCGTTCATAAGAACCGCTTTGAATGCAATCTGACGGGAATCAGCGCCGCTCCGTGCATCGTGGGCCCCTCCTACCTCTACCGCAATCTGATGATCCATCCCGGTGATGAATTCAACAACATCTCCGTTGGTATCAAGAATCTGTTCGGCGACACCGGAACGGGAACCGTCCACGCATTCAACAACATGACCTGGTCCATTGGCGGAGGTCCGCCGGTCAAACAGACTCGGCGGAACATCCGCTTCCACGGGATGAACAACATCATCTATGGAAACGATGCCGTCGTTAATTTGAAGGTTCCCTGCATCATGGATCACAACGTGCGCTGGTATCCGGATTCCTCCGCTCTCCCATTCCGCAAAAACAGCGCGAAAGAGCTGGGAATCGAAGCGAACGGCATCTTTGAAGAACCTCTTTTCCGCGACAGGGAAAAACAGAATTACCGTCTGGATGCACATTCACCGGGAAAACACCTCGGAGTCCGCATTCCGAATTTCATCGAATTCGAGCACCCGGATGCGGGTGCGTATCCTTCTCCGGAGCTTCCCGATTTACCAGAACGTCCGCTTCCGGTCAGGTTGGATCGCCAGCAGGTCATCTTGAGCGGAAAACGGAAAACGGCGACCGTAACGGCAACGGCGGAAAAAGATTTTGACTCCCCTTTCCGCATTCGCGTCAACGACGGCGTTGAATGGTTCCGTGTCTCCCCGCAGCAGGGCAGACTCAATGCGGAAACAAAATTCACGGTAACACTCCGTCCGGAAAAAATGAATTCGGCCAAGCGTTATTGCGACGCCTTTCTGATCCGTTTTCCGAACGGACTCAGCCGTCCTGTTTCCGTTTATGCCGACATGAGGGACTCCCCGGAACTGAGGGCAAAGGAGAAGGGGGTTACGTTGGAAATCCCTGCGGAGAAGCTGGAAAATGCCGGGATTTTCTCCCCCGGACAGCCCGGCGGACTGTTGTTAGACCGGCGGGAACGGGAAACACCGCTTCTCTGGAAGTTCGAGGTTCCCGTGGATGGTGTCTATTACTTTTTCGGTCTTTGGCAGACGAACGGAATTGAACGCGGACTCTTTGAATTCTCCGTCGATGGCGACATTCCTGACGTTCACCGGAATCCCATGATGGGCGGCAACAACAAAATCAGGAAATGGCGCCATATCCGGCGGGGTATTCCGGGAAATGACAAATACTTCGAGCTGTTCCGGCTGAAAAAGGGTCATCATGAACTCCGCATTGTTCCGAAGCGTCCGTTTCGGCTGGAGCGGTTGGGAATCACCGACACCCCGGCGATCTTCCACCGTTAAAGTGCAGACGTCCGAGACGGGGACTTTCCTGCATCGGACCGAATCTCTCCGGGGGATCGGTCGCGGGAGTTGCCGATTATTCCGTCTTTGATACGACGATTGTTGCAGACATTGTCCGCGGCGATATTGCAAGCAGTTTCAAACATGCCTGTCAATGGAGTGCATTGCCGGGCTCCATGCCAATGATGAAGAGCGGAGAACCGAACAGTCGGAGAGTCCGCACATGTCGCTGACCGGGATGGACGCCGCCGGGAGAACTTTAAGAATATTCCCCTAAGGAAGTGCTGCATTTCCTTATATATAATCTTCAATTAAATAAAAATCAAGAAAAAAACGGTCAGGATTTTGTTTGACGTCTTGACAT
>URKJ01000006.1 GCA_900548385.1 uncultured bacterium
GTATAAGAAGAAAAATCAAATTTAAAATGGTTATAAATCCGATAAAAAGTAAAACACCGGAAAGGAGTTTTTTATGAGAACAGCACCAGAAAACAGCAAATACCGCAGGAACCGACGGTACCACATGCTCCGTAAATTCACCCTTATAGAATTACTCATTATAATTTCTATAATCATTATTATTTCCGGACTTCTCCTTCCGGCAATGCGCTCCGCTCTGAACAAAGCCGAATCTATTCAATGCATCAATAATTTAAAGCAAACCGGATTGAATTTGCAGATGTACGCTGCCGATCACGAAAACACTATTCCCATTTCCTATGCCAGTAGTTACAACAAACCGCAGTGGTCCTTGGAAATCTGGGGCGCAAATGCGCAACTGCCGAAAACAGTGTTTTGTCCGTCAATTCCGCTGGTCAGAAATTCAAAATACACATACGGAATCAAGGGGGAGGCCTGGAGTACATATGAACAAAATTTCAATGGAAACGAGGCTTACCGGACGGTTGCCACAACCGGAAAAATTCTTCTTCTAAGCAAACTGAAACGTCCATCGGAATACTTTTTTCTTGCCGATTCCATTCGCTTTGCTGGAACTGATTCAGGAAAAGGAGGATATCTGCTTGCGCCCAGTGTCTCTATAGGAATTCATCTGCGTCATACGAACCGGTGCAATCTTCTCTTCGCAGCCGGCAATGTCGCGGCAAGAAGCGCAAGACAGATCTCCGATCACTTGAAGGTAATTCCCTTCGGCAGCAATATCCGTACAGCTCTGCTCAGACAGACAAATTATGATGTTCCGTACATGTTCTGATAATACAGGAAAAAACAAGCCATGAAAAAATTTCTCATTATCTTTGTCTTTCCTCTTGTTCTTACAGCTGGTAATCTTCTGAAAAATGCAGAATTCAATGGGCTCGCTCCTTGGAAATATCAGAAGCAGGGAATCGCAGAAGAAGCGGAATTTTCCGGACGATGCGAAAAAGGAGCGTTTCTCTTTTGCAATCCGCAGACAGCGGGCGGAAGTGGAAGAGTTCGGCTGTGTCAGGATGTTGTCCTGAAACCGGGAGAACAGTATCTTTTTTCTTTTCTTATGGATACTAAACAGGCATCTACGGCATGGCTGAATCTGGAAGGTGAAAAACAGGTTCTTTTCAGTACCAACATCCAGCTTGGAGAAGGCAAACGGCAATATATTTTCCAGTTCCGTGTTCCGGAAAAACTCTATTCAAGCAAAGCGGTTCTAACGATTGGAGCCGGAAGAACATACGGAATCACCAAGTTCTCCCGTCCACTTCTGGTTCCATTGACAGAGAAAAAGATCATTCCATTTTTGCTTTCGCAGGAATGGGAATGCGAGATCAGCGGTAAGCGAACAAAAATAGTTCTGACAGACAATCGGATCAGGTTCCGGAAAAACGGATCAGAACGGGAAACGGCCGTTCTGAGAAACCACTTTTTCTCCCCGAATAACGGTTATATGATTATCGGCTGTTCTGCAAACTGGGAAATGGAACTTTCCATCAATGACGAACCACCCGTCTATTCCACGATGGGGCGGGGTAACAAAAGCTCCCGCTATTCCGTCAACGATCACCAAGTCTACCTGCCCGTGCGCAAAGGGGAAAATCTTCTGACAGTCAAAATCCGTTCCGGTTCTTCGGGCTGGGAATTCGTTTGCGGAAGCTCTCAACCGAACCGGACATTCGGCAGCAGGAATGGTTATCTGCCAATCTCAGATGTTACCGGATATGTCTCTCCCGGGAGTGCGCTTGACTGCTCCACCATGACACAGGCTCCTTTACGGAAACGGCTTTGCGCAGATCAGAACGGAAACCTTATCCACGCGGAAGAACGTGTTCCGATTCGTCTCCTTTCTTTCAATGGAGAACTCCCTGCTCCAGTCCGGGATGAACCGTATTCAAAAACGGTCCGGGAATATGCCGAAGCGGTCCGTCGGGCCGGATATAACATGATGCGAATCAATGCAATGAGTTCCTGCTTGTCGGGAACAGAAAGGAAAGGTGAACGAGTTTCTCCGGAAACACTCAACCGCCTTCACTGTCTTGCCGCAGCCTTCCGGAAAGAAGGAATCTATCTGCATCTGGTACTTCTGGGGCCCGGACTGTTCGGTTCCAAACAGGAAACCGTTGCCAATTTTGTCCGCCGGGATGCGCTGAAAATGCGTTTTTACCTTGGCGATCCGGTTATCCGGGAACACTTCCTGTATGCGGTCAAAATTCTGAAATGCCGAAATCCATATACCGGAATTTCCCTGATTGAGGATCCGGTCATCGGAATCATTGAGTTCTATAATGAACAGTTCATGGGAATTTCCCGGATCGGGCGAGTCCGCAAAAACTTCCCCGAAGATTACAACATCATGCTCAAGGAGTGGAATGCCTATCTGAAGAACCGCTTCGGACGTGATTTTCAGGAACGGGATCTTCCGGAATTCCTGGCCGGGAAAAAATGGAACAGGGAATATGCACTCTTTATTCAAACGCTTGTGGAAGAATCCAATCTTTGGTGCAAGCGGGTTCTCCGGAATGCCGGATATCCGGGACTATGCGTGCAGAATGCACACAAAAGTTTCGTATTCCGCCGAGCCGGGTGGAATACGATGGCTATGCAGGATGATCATACCTACTTTAATCATCCAAGCGACACAATGAGCATTGATTCCAGAGTCGGAGCGGAAAGCTCTTTGGAAAACGGGATAGCCTATCTGACCGGACTGACCGCCGGACGCTTTCATGGACGTCCCTATTCCATCGGAGAAATTGCACATTGTTTTTGGAATCCCCGGCAATACGAATCTGGAACAGTCTGGAGTGCCTACTCCGCTCTCCAAGGATTTTCAGTCATTGCGATCCATGAAAAATCCATCAGCCGGGACAAAAAACGGATCGGATCTTTTTCTGTCGCTGAAAATCCGATTGTCCGGGCGGGAGAATTCCTTTCCGCTCATATCTTCCGAAGGGGAGATGTTCGTCCTGCCTGCCGGGAAATCATCTACACCTGTTCACCGGAGTTGTGGAAAAAACTGGATCTCTGGCAGTCTCCGGCGTCACCGAATCTGCTGAAAGCCGCACTGGTATCCCGGGTTTCCGTGGAATTTCCCCGCACGGAATTTTCCGCCCGTTTTCCGACCGGAGAAAAAAGCATTCCCCGGCGGAGCATCACGGGCGGATCCGGCATTCTGGATGACGACTGGTTCTCTCAGGAAGAGGTTGCCTGGAAGAATGCAGAAATCTTCCGGAGCGATACCGGAGAACTCCGGCTGGATATCCGTGAAAAAAGTTTCCGAATATCCTGTCCCAAAACAGAAGTGTTTCTCTCTCCCGCAGGAAAAAAAGATCCGGCACCGGGAATCCTACATGTTTTAAACAGCAGCGCCGATTCCTGTACGGGCCTGGTCGCTGTGGACAATAAACCTTTATCAGTCAGCCGACGAATGGTTCTTGTCTATACAACTCGGGCAGTCAACTCCGGAATGGAACTTTCCGGTGATGAGACACTTCTCCGCAATCCGGGAACCCTTCCTATCCTTCTGAAAACAGGTACGCTTGACTTGAAAATTCACAACAATATCCCAAACCTCCGATTCTATGCACTTGATCTCCGGGGGAAGCGAACGGAAGAAATTCCTCTCAGGAAAAGCGGCGAAGCCTACAGGATTGTTGTAGACACTTCGAAGCTCAAGCATGGTCCGACTGTATTTTTTGAACTGGTCAGTGAGGATATTCAGAAACAGCCACAGTCCTCCTCAATAAACCCGGAAGCGAAAGCGGGAGGGAAATGGGAAACGACATCATCATCAACGATTTGAAAGGATTTTATAGTAATGTCTTTCTTTGAAAAACCACCTTTTCTTTACCGTCCACCTTACGGAAAGCACTATCACGAGGATTTTGAAACGCTTCGCTTCATGACAACCGCTGGAGTAGATACAGTGGTGCTCTCCCCAATGAACACCCTCAATTCATTCGGAGAACCCTATTCCGATCATCCGCCGATCTGGAAATGGTTCCAGATCTACGATTTCAGCACTCTGGAGCATCAGATTCAGGAAGTGCTGGATATCGCTCCAGAAATCCGTTTCATTCTGACGATTGATCTGAACTCTCCGCAATGGTTTTCCCGCCGTCTGCAGCAGGATTCGTTTTACAGTCTGGGCGAGATCTCTCTTAATCCACGCTGGAAAGAGGAAACAACCGCCTATTTACGCGCATTCATCAATTACTGTGAAGCACATCACCGTGATCGAGTTTGCGGCTATATTCTTGCCTGCGGACGTACTCTTGAATGGATTGAGTCCCGAAACGACAAACCCGGTCCGCTCAAATGTGCCGCATACACGAAATGGTGTCAGGAAAAGGGACTTCCGGAAAATCCGCCGGATTTCGCCCTGATGGATCTCTCCGCGCATGGATACCTGCGGGACCCGCAAACAGAGAAAACAAAAATACAATGGCTCCGTTTCTGCAACGAGCTGACCGGTCGGCTCGCAGAGGATTTCATCTGTACCGCACGGGCTTCCATCACCAATGGCAGTGCTGTCGGACTTTTTTTCGGTCATACCATGTACGCCTCAGCGGGAGGGCACAATGAGTGTGAACGGATCTTCGACCGGGCCGCTCCGGATTTTGTCATTGGTGCTGCCTGCAACACAGAACAGGGAATCGGCGGCAACGGAGGATTCAATGTTGCCGAATTCATGCTGAAACGCAGAAAAATCTGTTTTCTTTCGGAATGCGACCGTCTGACCAGCACCTCAAACCTGCAGCTCTCGAAATATCTCCGAATCCCGGAAACCGGACACTGGATACGTTGGAAAACGCAGAAAGAGGATGTTGCCGGTTTTCGTCGGGAAGTCGGAATGGCTCTAATCCACGGATTCTCTTTCTGGCCTTTCAATATTTGGGGGAATTCCTACCGTTCACCCGCTCTGCGGGAAACGATCCAGTCATGTATTCGGATCTGGAAGCATTATGCGGGAAAAAACGGAAAATCCGCTTCACAAATTCTTCTGGTTACCGATCCGGAGAGCAATTATTATGTGAACATGCGCTATCCTGTTGTTCCCCATGTACTGGGTTGGAAATTGAGAGGGAAAATTCTCCCGGAATCGGGAATAGCATTCGACACAGCTCATTTCCAAGATCTTTCAGAAATAGAGCTGGATTGTTACAAACTCATTATTTTTCAGAATCTTTTTGTCGTCGGAGAAGAGAAAGAACAGATTTTACGGAAACGAATCTGCCGTAATGGACGGACAGTCCTGTTTTTGTATGCTCCGGGAATAATCCGAAACAATCTTTATGATCCGGCCAATGTGGAACGCCTCTGCGGAATTCCTTATAATTCAAGCGGGCTTTCCATTCATCGCTACCCCGACTGGATTTCCGCATATCTTGCAGACGTGGAACAGCTGAACATTCCGGAAGTTTTCTCGTCCATTCTCCAGCTTGCCAATCCGCACATTTATTCACCGGGAGCCGCAGTATGGGCCTCGGAACATCTACTTCAAATTCATCATGCAAAGGGAGGAATGCATCCTGTCCGTTTACCATATCCCGCAAAACGGATTACAGAACTGTTTTCACAAAAAATTATTGGAAAGAACTGTTCCAGCTTTTCGGATATTTTTCAGGAACCAGACACAAAACTTTACTTTCTTGAAAGATAAAATTGTACCAGTCCAAAGAACTCATGGTTGTAAAAATTTCAACAGAATAGAGCCGTAAAGCCCGGCAAGCAGAGAAACAAATAGCGCAAACAAAACACTAACCTGAGTCTTGCCGCAATGGTCGCGCAGGTCGATGAAGATCACGTCGCCGTGATCGCACACGCGGACTTTCCGAGTCCGCCGCAAGTATGCGTTCTGAATGTATGCATTTCAACTCCATGTTAATTATGAAAATCCACAATATTCCCGGTAATATAGCACACATTTCAAAAAAACTGGTTTTTTGAAAAAAAATTATGTTTTTTCATTGACAAGCGTTATTTCCGCCCTGCTTTTCCTCAAACGAAACGCCCGCGGCCTCCGGCATTGTCCGATGTTCCGGTTTCACTATTTTTTGTAAATCACAACATTTTTATGAAAAAAGAAACATCAAGCTCTTGACTTTTCCACAAAATCTGATATAATAATTTACAGACAAACAAAAGCACAACAGATGAATCCTGAGGAGAAACAGTTTACCATGCAGAAAAAAACAGTCTCTCAAAACAAGCTTTCTCTCAATGTCATGTGGGCAAAACTGGCAGAAAAAGCAGATGTCTCGGTCGGTACGATCAGCCGGGTCTTCAATAACAGTTCTCTGGTTCCCGCCCATACCCGCAGCAAAGTGCTCGCCTGTGCACGGGAACTGGGATTCCGTCCCCGCATCGGCGTACGGAACAAACAGATTGCTCTGGTTACGGAACAGCCTCACGAAAAAGTCATCGGCTGCTACACGCATTCCATGACACAATATATCTGCTTTGCTCTTTCCCGTGCAGGCGCCGGAATCTCTCTGATCACGGAGGACCGCCTGAACGAGCTGACAGAATGCTGGTTTGACGGAATGATCGCCGTAACCTGGCAGCAGAAAGCAATCCAGATACTGAAAAGCATTCACCACCTCCCGATCGTATGTCTGAACGGTCAATACGCAGAATTCTTTCATACGGTCCATATCAATCCCTCGGAAAACGGCAGACAGGCAGGCAAATATCTCTGGGAAAAAGGGCACCGGAAGCTCGCGGTCATTCATGAGCATTCCTGGTGCGGATTCCAACGTATGGAAGGAATACGAAAACAGATTGCGGAATACGGCGTTGATCCGGATGCACATTTGCAAAGCTACCTCAACGACCAGCCGCTTCTGATGGCGGTCAAACAGCTCTTGGAAGCAGGAAGCACAGCCGTATGGGTAACCGGGGAAGACCTCCGCTCGGTCGAAGTCTACTGGCTGTTGACAGAAGTATTCAGAAAACGGATCCCGGATGATATTTCCATTCTTGCATTCGATTACCCACAGGTAACGGAATTCCTCTGTCCGTCACAGACCTCCATGTGCAGCCCGCTTCAGGAAATGGCGGAAAAAGCGGTGGAGCTCGTACTGCGGGATGATCCCGGAACACCGGAGCTGGTCGAATACGAATCCCGATTGATCGAACGCGGCTCCGTCGCGGATCTCACAAAACGCAACCATTCAACTATTTGAAAGGAAGAACAGGTTTATGAAGCATCAATGGAGAACAGCATTTATTCCGGCGTTGATACTCGGACTGCTGCCATGCCGGATCATGGCGGAAACGATCCCGTTTCCGTCATTCGGGAAAATTACGGCAAAAGGCGGCTCATTCACCGCGGACAAAGATTCCTGGATTCTGAAAATCGACGATCCGTGTGCAGAACCGGCAATCTCATTACATCCGTCTCCGGAACAGAAATTTTATAATTTCTCCGCAGCGGAAACTCTTGCAATGAATGTAACCAATCTTTCAAAACAACGGCAGGGACGTTTCCTGCTCTATCTGCGGGACAGCGGCAACCGGGTACTGCGCGCTGGAATCGCACTCAATCCGGGAGAAACCCGGACCATGCGTATCGGGCTTCCGCATCATCACCTGTACCGGAATCCTGCCGGAGTTCCTTCCATGCGAACGATCAATACCCGTCAGATTACTTCCATTGATTTTCTGATGCAGGGAAACTTTGAAGAACGGACCCCGGCATTGACAAACGTCCGTATTTCCAACATCCGGCTGGAAGGAGACAGCAGCAAACAAAAACCCCGCAGTACAATCCCGAACTTTTTCCCGTTTATTGATCGTTACGGTCAGTTTGTGCATGCGGACTGGAAAGAAAAAATTCACTCCGATGCCGATCTGGTCAAAGCCGGAAAAGACGAAGCAGCGGAACTCGCCGCGTCCTCCCGTCCGGCGGAGTGGAACAGATTCGGCGGATGGAAAAATGGACCGCAGTTGAAAGCCACCGGAAATTTCCGCACGGAAAAGTACAACGGAAAATGGTATTTTGTCGATCCGGAAGGAAAACTGTTCTTCTCGCAGGGACTGGATGTGCTCTGGGTTCACACCGATCCGGTGAAAGTCTCCGGTCATGAGCACTGGTTTGCCGCCGATGTCAAAGGAAAACAATTCTGGCAGGCAACCGACGACGCTCTCAGGATCAAATACGGCAAAAGAGACTACCATGCAGACTTTTACCGCACACTGGAACAACGCCTGACTCACTGGGGCATCAATACCATCGGAGACTGGGGATCTGACACTCTGATGGATTCAGGCAGAATCCCTTACACTCTTCAATTAACCGATTTCGACCGCCGTATGCCGAAACTTGGTCCCAAATTCTATGACGTTTATGATCCTGTATGGCGGAAAAAGATGAAAGAACTGTTTCCGGCCCTCATCCGCCGCAGTCCGATTCACAAAAAGTCCCTGACCGACCCGATGTGTATCGGCTATTTTATCGACAATGAGCTGTTTTTGGAAGGACGTGACAAGTTCCGGTTCATGAACCATGTCATGAATGCCCCTGCCGATAAACCGGCAAAACAGGAGTTCGTAAAAGATTTGAAAAATAAATATGGTTCCATCAAGGCTCTGAATGCCGCCTGGAAAGCTTCTTACCCAGACTGGCAGCAAATTCTGAACTCCACACTGACTCCTGCCACTCCGGGATTCCGCACCGATATTCAGGCATTTTTCGCAAAAACAATGGACGAGTATTTCCGGATTTGCCGTGATGCGGTGAAAACCGTTGCACCACACCGACTTTACCTCGGAGCCCGGTTCCTCAGCCAGGATATGCTGCTGCAAGCCCCCGTGAAAGCCTGTGCAAAATATGCGGATGTACTTTCCGTCAATGTTTATCGGCACACTCCGGGAAATTTCCGGATCAGGAATTTTCCGGATATGCCTGTACTGATCGGAGAATATCATTTCAGCACCAGTCTGCCAGGACGCGGCATGTTTGCTCCGGACATCATCGCTGGAAACGATGAACAGGAACGGGCGGTCAACTATCTCCGTTACATGCAGGGAGCTCTGGTGCATCCGAACATTGTCGGCGCACACTGGTTCCAGTTCCGGGATCAGCCGCTGACCGGACGCGCAGACGGCGAAGGATACCAGATCGGTTTTGTCGATATTGCAGATACACCATACAGAGAAATAACCAGAACGGCCCGTGAGATCGGAGAAAACATGTATCGCTACCGCGTCAACGGAACCTGTAAGAACGATATGAAATGACAGAAGGGAACACGCAATGAAAACAGCTTCAGCCACTCACTCCGGCTCAGGAATTTTTTGCCGGTTCACCCTCGTGGAACTCCTCATAGTAATCGCCATTATTGCCATCCTTGCCGGCATGTTGCTCCCAGCATTGAACAAAGTCCGCGGCAAGGCGCGGGACATTCAATGTTCCGGAAATCTGAAACAGCAGGGACTTTATGCAACTCTCTACCTGGACATCAACGATGGACGCTACCCCAATACCAACGGCAATACGACCGGAACAAGCGCGGGAAAATGGCAGGACCCGTTCTATCAGCGTTTCGTCGAATCGACGGATGATAATCAGGATTTCAGTTACTGGGACAAAAAAACCGGACGCCCGAAACAGACTTTCGGCTGTCCCGCACAGGAAGGACGTGACAGCGACGGCGGAACCAAGCGTTACGGCTCCACCCATTACGGCATCAATCAGCGGATCGCCAACAAACAGCTGAAAGCCGCCCAGCTGAAACAGCCCTCCCGGAAAATGCTGGCCATGGATATCGACAGGGGCGGTGGAAAAAAAGAATGGCAGGCGCTTCAAGTTTACGATTCCCGTTACATCATCGACAGCGGCGGATGGATGCGTCATATGGATAAAACCGGTTACAATCTGCTGTTTGTCGACGGGCATATCCAAGCCAGAAAAATGTCGGAACTGCAAAGCATTCCGGAATCCTCCGCGGAATATAAAGCCTTATGGACCTGCGAATAAAACTTAAGGAATGGTTGAAAATGAAAAAATCAGTATTCTTTCTGCTCTCATTGTTCACAACGCTTTTTATGGAAGCTACGGAATTTTCCATTGTCAAAGCGATTTACGGCTCTCCGGAAAAAACAGCAGATGTCACAGAAAATCTCCGTAAACATTCGGTCGTTATACCGGGAAAACTATTGGCGTTTATCGTCGATAATAAAACTCTCGGCGCCGACCCGGATCCGGGAAAACTTAAATATCTGACTCTCTCCTATACGGAAAACGGACAACAGAAAATACAGCAGATCCGGGAACGCCATCACTGTGTCCTGATACCGGGAACAACCGCTTCCGATAAGTTCCAGATCCATGGAGCATATTACGGAAACGGCAGCAAGTGGACTGATGTCACGGATAAAATCCGCAATGCCTGTGTGGACGCCTGTGTGGATAATTACAACTTCGGTCCGGATCCCTGTCCGGGAAAAACCAAAAATCTGCTCATTATCTACTCCTGGAAAAAAGAACTGAAAATGGTCCGTTTCCGGGAAAATCAAATTTTCCGCCATCATTTTCCCCGTTGACCACTCATTTGTTAATCTGCCGGGCGGACCGGGACAGGTCCACCCGGTTTTTTATCCCCTCGTCTTCCTTATTTCAATTTTTTCTCAACCTCTCCTTGACTTTTCTGCAACCGGTTGTATTTTATCAATGCAACCGATTGCATTTCTAACCAAAATGAAGGATTTTCAGCATGTTTCCGAGAGAACTCGAATTTTACCAGCGTCGGGCAAACGTTTTTTGCGAACGCGTCAAAGACGAAATTTATTCCGACCGTTCCTCCCTCCGCTGCGAATATGCGGCAACCAAAGACCCCGTGGAATTCAAAAAACGTCTTGAACTGACCTACAAAACGATCGTTCCGGGCGAGAAATGGGGCGAAAACTGGGAAAGCGCATGGTTTCATGTCACAGGAGAAATTCCGGAACGGTTTGTCGGAAAAGAAATTGCGCTTCTCGTCAATGTCGGCGGGGAATCGCTGATCTTCGATGCGGAAGGATGCCCGGTTTACGGTCTCACCGGAGCCAGCACGTTTTCCGATGCGCACGCAAAAAACCGTTTTCTCCTCAAAGGCTCCCATTCAGCCGGAGAACCGGTCGATTTCTGGATTGAGGGTGCGGCGAATGAGCTCTTCGGGCTAATCTTCGACAAGGATAAGGAACTCCGCCGGAAACATCCGCAGGGACGCTTCACCGGAACGCTGGTCGATTGTTCTCTCGCCGTTTTTGAACGGGAAGTCTGGAGTCTCCACCTCGACCTGGAGGTTCTGCTTTCCATGATCGACGGACTTCCGGAAAACGATTTCCGCAGAAGCCGTTATCTCTCCATCGTCAGCAAAGCCGCCGATGCGTACAATGAAAATCCCGCCAACGCCTCCACCGCCCGTGCCGTTCTCAAGCAGATTTACGATGTTGCCCCGTCCGGAGCCATGATGACCGTCCACGGCGTCGGTCATGCCCACATCGACACCGGCTGGCTCTGGCCCGTCCGCGAAACGATCCGCAAGTGCGCACGGACTTTCAGTTCCCAGCTGGCACTCATGGAAGAATATCCGGATTATGTATTCGGCGCTTCCGCCGCACAGCATTACGCTTACACCAAACAGCATTATCCCGCTCTGTATGAAAAGATCAAAAAAGCCGTCCTCACCGGAAAATGGGAAATTCAGGGCGGCATGTGGGTCGAAGCCGACTGCAATCTCATCAGCGGCGAATCCATGGTGCGCCAGTTCCTCCACGGAAAAAACTTCTTCATGGATGAATTCGGGTTCGATGTGAAAAATCTCTGGATTCCCGATGTGTTCGGCTACTCCGCCGCTCTCCCCCAGATCATCCGGAAATCCGCATGCGATTTCTTCCTCACACAGAAACTCTCCTGGAGCCAGTTCAACCGCTTCCCGTATCAGAGTTTCCGCTGGCAGGGAATCGACGGCAGCGAAGTGCTCACCCACTTCCCGCCCGAAGACACCTACAATTCCATGGTTCTGCCGAAAGAGTCCATGAAAGCGCAGAACCGGTACACGGAAGGCGACACGCTTTCCGACTTCATGTGCCTTTACGGTATCGGCGACGGCGGCGGAGGCCCGTTCTCCGAACTTGTCGAACGCGGAAAACGACAGGCGGCGCTGGACGGCTGCCCGCACTTCCGGTTCGACCGCGCCGACCGCTTCTTTGAGAAGATCGATGGAAAACGCGATGAACTGCCGCTTTGGAAAGGCGAACTGTATCTGGAACTCCATCGCGGAACTCTCACCACGCAGTCCCGCACCAAGCGCAACAACCGCAAATGCGAACAGATGCTCACGATGACGGAATTTCTCTGCTCGATGCTTCCTTATGACCGGTACCCGGCAAAGGAACTCGACGAAGCATGGAAACTTCTGCTGCTCAATCAGTTCCACGACATCATCCCCGGTTCGTCGATCGACAAAGTCTATCAGACGACCGAAAAAGAGCATGCACAGCTGCTCGCTCTCTGTGAATCGCTGATGAAACGTGCGGAAGACGCACTGTTCCCGAAAGCGGACGACAGCGCGCTTGTTCTCAACTCGCTTTCCTACGACTATACGACGCTCGTCGAACTTCCGGAATCCTGGAACGGCTGCACCGTCACCGATGAGAACGGAAACGCCCTCCCCGTTCAGCATGAAAACGGACGTACCGTTGTACGCGTCTTCCTGCCGAAATCCTCGGTCACGCTTCTGAAAAAGGGAGTAAAAGAAGAGAATCCGGCACAGACGGATTTCTGCGATCTGGTGCTTGAAAACGAACTCGTGCGCTACACGTTCTCTCCGGACGCCCGCCTGCTCGAAGCGATCGACAAGACGACCGGCGATTCCATCCTCAAACCCGGCGAAAACGGAAACGTGTTCTCGCTGTACGTTGACAATCCGGTCTGCTGGGACGCCTGGGACGTGGACATCTACTATCCCCGGCAGGAAGCCCTGCATCCGACTTCCGTCAAAGCCCGGAAAACCGTCTACGGCGCACTCCGCTCCGTTCTTGAGTTCGAGCTCCGGCTCTCCAACTCCACGATCCGCCAGTCCGTCATTCTGGAAGCAGGCGGAACGCGTCTGGACTTCAAAACAAGTGTCGATTGGAACGAATCGCACCGGATGCTCCGCACGGCGTTCCCGGTCAATATCTACACCGACGACGCCACGTTTGATATTCAGTACGGTTACGTCCGCCGCACCATGACCAACAACACCAGCTGGGATATGGCACAGTTTGAGGTCGCCGGTCAGCGCTATGCCGACATTTCCGACAACACGCACGGCGTCGCTCTGCTGAACGACTGCAAATACGGTCATAAAGTCAAGAACGGCATCATCGACCTTGCGCTCCTGCGCTCTCCGACGTATCCCGACAGCACCGCCGATCTCGGACACCACGAGTTCACCTACTCCCTGCTCCCGCATAAAGGAAATCTGGTCAACTCCGATGTGATGAGTCAGGCAGCTCTGCTGAACCGCACGCCGCGCGTCATCGACGGTGCCGCGGCAGGCGCACTCCCGCCCTGTTCTCTGGATTCCGACGCCGTCACTTTGGAAATCGTCAAAAAAGCGGAAAAAGAGGACTGCCTCGTGATCCGCCTGGTCGAAACCAAAGGCGCGGAAGCCGTCGGCGTACTGAAATTGCGCAACGCAAACCTGCGCGTGATCGAAACCAATCTTCTGGAATGGACCGAAGAAACGGAATATCCCGTGCAGAACGGCGCCGTGGAACTGACGCTGAAACCGTTTGAAATCAAGACTCTCAAGCTGAAAGCATGAGCATCACGATCCACGATCTGGCAAGGCTCGCAGGGTTGAATCCATCGACCGTCTCGCGGGCTTTGCGCAACGACCCGCGTGTTCGCACGAGCACGCGGGAACGCATCTCCGCCCTCGCCGCGGAACACGGCTACATCCCGAATCTCAACGCCCGCAATCTGGCGGACGGTAAAACCCGCATGATCGCCCTTCTCATGGGCTCGCTGGAATTTCCGGTGGAACGGGAAGCGGCGGTTCGGCTCAACGAGATTTTTTCCCGCGCCGGTTACACGCTGGCAATCTTCTCCTATGCACCGGATGCGGATCTGCTCTACGCGGACCGGCTGGAGAAGCTCACTCAGAAAATTTGTGACGCCGCAATCCTGTTTATTCCCGACGACCGGACTCTGACTCCGCATGTGCGCGCTCTTCTGGATTCCATCCGCTGCCCGCTGGTCTGTCTGGACCGCTGGTTTGAAAAATATCCGCTGCCGACCGTCACCACGGACAACGCTTCGGCAATGCGCGGACTCTGCGATCTTGCGGAAAATGCCGGAATGGATGGTGCAGTCCTCAACTATCACGCGGGCAACACGGTTTCCCGGAATCGCTGTGAACATCTCCGGCGGGAGCTGATGCAACGGAACATCCCGTTCCTGCTGCCGGAACAGCCGGACGATATTCCCGCTTTTCTTACCCTGCACCGGATCCGCAAACCGGCGGTATTCACCAACAACGCCAATGATTTTCCATCTCTGGTTCCGTATCTGCCGGAAGGATTTCTCACAGCGGCGTTCGACAACAATCTGCCGGACGGACGGACACGGTTCGGTTCCATCTTTCTGTGTATTCAGGATTTCCGGCAAATCGCGGAAACCGCCGCGGAACAGATACTCGGTCAGCTCTCCGGGATTCCGGCGGAGAACCGGATCATACACGTTCCGCCGGTGGAGTTCCTGACATTCTGAACGCCTGCCGTCCTTATTCCGAACGCAGAACGTCAATCGGATTCTGCTGTGCGGCTTTCCATGCCGGATAAGTTCCGAACAGCACGCCGATCACGGCGCTGATCAGCAGGGCAAGCAGGATGAACCAGATGGAAAACGCGGTCGGCATTCCCGCATAATAGGTAACGAGAGAAGCGATTATCACGCCAAGCGCAACCCCCGTCGCTCCGCCGATTGAGGTCAAAAAGATCGTCTCAAACAAAAACTGCCTGATAATGTCCATCTTCTGCGCACCGAGAGCACGGCGCGTTCCGATCTCCTTGCGCCGTTCATACACGTTCGCAAGCATGATGTTCATGATACCGATACCGCCGACGAGCAGCGAAATTCCCGCGATTGAGCTCATTACAATCGTGAAAATATTCTGCGTCTGTTCCTGCTGTTTCAGCAGATCAAGCGGAACCAGCATGGTCCAGTCTTTCGTTGCGGAATGAAGTTTCGCCATGTACCCGGCAATCCGCTTTGACGTATAGTCGATGTAACTCACATCGCGGACCCGGACAATGAACGTATCGAAATCGACGTCCTCCACAGTCGGATTGCGGTTGCTGGTTTCGTATGCTTTCTTGCCGAAAATCGAATCCGACGCCATAATCGTGATGAAAATGCAGTCGTTCGGACTGCCGATTCCGGGAATATGCGTTCCGTGCAGGTTCTCCACGATTCCGACGATACGGAAGATGTCGCGTTCCACCATGATCGTGCTGCCGACCACGTTTTTCTCGCCGATCGAGAACAGCTGACGTTTCACATTGGCGCCGATCACACAGTTGTTTGTGATGCCGTCGATCGGCGAGAGCCAGCGTCCCTGCACCAGCCGGGAACGGCTGAACTCCAGAAAGTCGATCGACACGCCGACTAGTGCGAGGTCAAGCCGTTTCATGCCGCTGAGAATTTTTTTACGGGAATTACGGGCAACCGAAACCTCTTCCACGTTGTCCATTTTACTGATATGGTCAAGGTCGGCAACCGTGATCCCGTACCGCTCCATCATGCTGTTTCCGGAAGAATCGGAAACGTCTTTTCCGGAAGTCGGCGGCTTGCGGGTCGATACGATGATCTTGTCCGTTCCCATCGCTTCGATCTGGGCGAGAGCCTGAATCTTCGCCCCCTCGGAGATCGCCAGCATCGCAATCACGCTGCCGACACCGAAAATAATGCCGAGCGAAGTCAGAACCGAGCGGATTTTATGAAGCATCAGGTTGTGAAACGAGAGCCACAGCTGATCGTGCAGTTTCATTACTGGTACTCCTGTGTATAGCCTTCGATATTGTCGATGATCTTCCAGACGGTTCCGTTGCGCAGATAGATCACGCGGTCATAATGCGGTTCATAATAAGGGTTGTGCGTCACCATGACGATCGTGGTTCCGGCGGCGTGAAGCTCATGGAACAGATTCATGATCTCCGCTCCGGTCTTCTCGTCCAGGTTTCCGGTCGGCTCGTCGGCAAGAATAAAGGTCGGATTGTTTACAAGGGAACGCGCAACGGCGACACGCTGGCATTCGCCGCCGGAAAGCTGTGTCGGCCGGTGATCCAGACGGTGCGCCAGTTTCACGCGCTCCGCCATGTAGGCGGAAACCTCGTGCCGCTTCTTTGCGGGAATCTCCGCATACAGCATCGGCACTTCGATATTCTCCTGCACCGTCAGATGCGGAAACAGGTTGAATGCCTGAAACACAAACCCGATCTTGATATTGCGGACCCGCGTCAGCTCATAATCGCTCATCTTGGAAACATCCAGTCCGTCCAGACGGTATTCCCCGCTGGTTGGCTTGTCGAGCAGACCGAGGATATTCAGCATCGTGGACTTTCCCGAACCGGAAGAGCCCATGATTCCGATGAATTCCCCGCGCCAGATGTCATAGTTGACGCCTTTCAACACCGGAACGGCAACCGTTCCCGCAAAATAGGTCTTGCGGATATCGGCAAGATGAAGCGCCTCCTGTTTTTCACGGTTTTCCGGCATGGTTCCTCCCGTCAAAGCTTGCTTCCTGCCTGGAACGGACGATAAAGATAAACATCGTCACCCTCGGAAAGCCCTTCCGTGATCTCCACAAAATTATTATTGGAGGCTCCGATTTTGACGAACACCTTTTCCGGCCCGGCAACAGCTTTGCGGTAAACCAGCAGTTTTCCGTTCTCTTCAAACACGGCTTCGATCGGAATGAAAAGCACGTCATGCAGAATCCGCGAAATGACTTCCACCTGCACACTCATTCCACTGACGATCCGCGAATCGTTCCCGGAAAAATCCACGATCGTCTGATAGATCTTCGGACTGTTCTGATCCCACGGAATCAAGTTGACCGGCAGCTGGGCGATCCGGGCGATCCGCCCTTTCATTTTGATTGTCTGAATGGAATCCGGAGTAATGATAACCTCATCGCCGACCGACACTTTGGAACGGTACTGTTCCGGCAGATTCACGTCGACAATCATCTTGCTCATATCGGGAATTGTGATGATGACCTGTTTCCGCCGGGCGTCCATACCGACTTTCACCTCCGGGTTGCCCCAGCGGCGGTCCGGGTCGCCGTACATGACGATTCCGGTAACCGGCGCGCGAAGCGTCATCATCGGCACATAGGACTGGTGTTTCTTCAAATCGCGTTCATACTTGCGGATCTGTGTTTCGTGCTGAAAGATCTGTTTCTTTTTCTGCGCGAGGGAAGCCTCGGTACGGACTTTGGTCTTCTTCAGGTTCAACTGCGCCTGCGCCAGTTTATTGCGGAGCTCTTTCAGCTTGTTCGGCTGCGTATAACGCTTGAAAATCTTCCGCTCCAGAATCGCACTGTTGTACTTGGTTTTCGCACTGTCGCGCTTCTGCTCGGCGGTCTCGATATCTTTCTGCGCTTTCTCCTCCGCGGCGGCATCGGCGTATACGGTCATGGAAACCTCATCCTGCAAAGCGGTCAGTTCACTTTCCGCATCGTCAAGCGCTTTTTTCGCTTCGTCCACGGTAAGCTGCTGCTCGTCACGGTCGCGCGGACCTTCCAGACGCCAGTATTTGCTGTACGCATCCTCGGCATCGGTCACGCTGTCGCGCGCGGTACGGATATCGGCTTCGTTGGTGCTGACGAGGATCGCCAGTTCGTCCAGCGCAATCTCCAAATCCTTCCGGCGGTTGTCCAGATTCACTTTCAAATCGTCGATTTTAAGCAGAAGATCATAGGTCTCGTATTCGGCGACGATCTCGCCGGCCTTGACCTCCTTGTTCTCGTCCACGACCTTGATGAGCTTGGTTCCCCATGGAGCTTCCATCGCAAGTTTATACTTGGTTTTCGCGTTGACGCTTCCGGTCAGCATGACTCCGAGAATCAGATCGCCCTTCTTTGCCGTATAAATCCGGTCGGGCGCCTTGGTTTCCGCCTGTTTCGTCTGCTTCTTCTTTGCGGCATAACGCGGATACAGGAAGCCGCCAGCCACGGCGGCTATGACCAGAACCGCCAGCGCAAGAAGAAGATACTTCTTCTTTTTCGGCTCCAGTTTCATTTTTTCTCACTTTCCGCCGGGGCTGCAAGGGGACCGTGTTTCGGCGGCTCCGTTACGATCCGCTCCGCTTTCGGCTTGCCCTCTCCGTCTTCTCCGACATCAAAGAACTGTGCCCAGAAACCTTTCAGATTCGCCGCGGATGAACGCTGCGGATAATCCTTGGAATCAAAGAGCACATTCGAATTCTGGTATGCCTCGCCGAGTTCCTTGATCTCACGGACCGATTCTTCCGGATCCATGGCAACGGAATACGGATTGTGGAGAATATGCACTTTCATAAAGAAGACAAGCTGTTTGTCGTAGGTCGTTGCGTCTTTCGCCGTGAAAAATTCGCCAATCAGCGGCAGATCGCTGAGAAACGGCGTTTTGCGCAACGATTCGGAAACCTCGCTGGAGTAGAGACCGCCAAGCATAATGATCTCACCGTCGGCGGCGGTCAGGCGCGTTTTGATATTGCGCACGGAAACCACCGGAACGTTGTTGTATACCGGCGATTCGTTGGAAGAACCGGAAATGGTGAACTTCTCATACCGGACCGCGATCGTGATTTCAGGGTTGATCTCCAGCTGCACGGTATCATTGTTGATCAGAGTCGGCGTAATATTGAGTTTGATGCCGGTCCGTTTGAACTTTGCGCTCTGGGAAACGGCGCTGTTGGTCACGGTGTTTTCCTGATACGGCAAATCCTCACCGGTGCTCATGCTTGCCTTCATGCCGAGATCGGCGATCACGTTCGGCGCGGCAAGGATCCTGGCGTCGGAACTGGTGGTCAGCCAGCGGAGCGCCGCCTGAAGAGTGGAGGTGTCGCCGCCCGGACGCCCCAGAGCGACCGGGAAGAAATCAAAACCGGATCGCTCTCCGGTGATGGAGTTCTGCGTCGGGCTGTCCAGCGAATAACCGTAGGTATTGGTGGTGTTGGTATGTGCGTCGTAATGCGTAAACTGCAATTTCACATCGCGCTGTTCGCCCTGCTGATTGGAAACTTCGATAATCTGAGTCTCAACAAGCACCTGCGGAAGCGGGACATCAAGCGCAATCAAAGTCGCTTTGATCGTCGGCACCTTGTCGCGGAGCACGTTGATAACCACCGTATTCTGATTCGGCGAGGTCTCGCAGGTTCCGCTTTCGGCAAGCGCCGCCTCAATGGCGTCTTTTGCAGAATCCGCACTCACGAAACGGAAACGGTACACGATCACCGAACGCTTCGGTGCATCCGTTCTCTCGCTCTCCACATCGGTTACAACAATATAGGGCTTATCGGGAATATAGCGTTTCGGACTCGTCACCGGTTTGCTGTTATTGGTAAAAAGCGCTTCCAGACGCTTGATGACCGCCTCTTTGCCGCGACCGGTAAAACCGGCTGCGATCTGCTTTTCCTCAATTTTTCTTTCTGCGGCATTTGCGGGCACCGCGGCTTTCTTCTCCTGCGCACAGAGCGGAACCATTCCAGCCAGAACCGACGCTGCCAGTGCAGACGCATAGAGTCCGGCATATTTTGCGGATAACATAACTTACAGACCTTTCCAAATTTCTGCGATTTTATTCGGGCACATTATACATACTATCTATTCCATACTTTTTCAAGCGGAAAAGCCGGAAAAGAGTGATTTTTTCCTGTTTTTTTCAGACTCTTTCCCGCAGTCACTTCCCGGAACACCGCTTTACAGCGACCGTCCAGCCGGAAGGCGGAACCGCAATGGACAATTCCGCCGCGATCTTCCGCATCTCCGCTTTCGTCCCTTCCTCCGCCTGCTTCAGCTCGAAATAGCTGCGGAACAGGTTGGTGTAATACGGAAACCACGGCTTGTCCCGGACTTCATCCAGAAAACGCTCCATATATGCCCGGATCGCGGGTTTATCATCCAGCGGGATCCGGTTCTCAAACAGCATGACCTCCACTTTCATGATCTCGCGCAACTTCAGGTCCTCAACCCCGTAACGGCGGTTCAGTTCTCCGACCTTCTCCGATTCCGGAGAACGGAGCTGCAATCCGATCCCCTCCGCAAGAACCGGCGCGGAAGCCTCCGCAACCGGCACGCCGTCCACTTCGACCGCATAGTTCCCCGTCTCCAGTCCGCGAACGACGAGCGGCATACGGTTCAATTCCCGCGTAAACGGAACCAGCGCATTGACCTCCTCCAATTCCGGAAACGACGGAAGCGGCATTGCGGATGGCGCAAGATGAAACCGGAAACCGCCGTTCTCCGCCCGGAAATCCGAAACCGTACAGCGTTCCGTCGAAACCGTCCCGTCTGCAACCGTCACGGCAAACACATCCGCCGGGACCTGCTGCGCTTTCAGGATCACATACGCCATCACGGCGTATCCGGGCGTTCCCGGATGCACACGGTCGGGACCGGCCAGAGAAGCCGCGGGGTCCGTCTCCCGGAGCCTGCGGTTGGCGGCCAGCATGGGTGAAAACAGGTCGACCGTTCCGCAGCCGTATTTCTCCGCCAGACGATCATTGATCTCCCGGCAGGCGATCAGCGCCTCGCAGGTTCCTTTCAAGTTCATCTCTTTCATTTCCGCCTCTTCCTCGTAAGGGGTCGGCGAAAGCAGAACGATCTCTTCGATCTTTGCCTCCAGCAGACGCCGGATCAGCGCCTCCATTCCCTCCGCATAGCTTTCCAGCGCAAGTTTACGGCGCCGGAGATTCTCCGCATCGGGTTTTTCCACGCCATAGCAGTAACGGTCCACATCATTCATTCCGAACATGACGAACACCTTGTTCGGCTGAAAATTGAACAGGTCCATATCCATGCGGAACAGAGCGCCCTGAGCGGATCCGCCCCCGTTCCCGCAGTTGAACGTCTTCAGATCAATTCCCGGATAACGGGTGAAATAATAATCCCGGATAAAACGGTGATAAGATCCGGCATGAGTCAGGCTGTCCCCGAAAAACGCCACACGGTCTCCGGACTGAAACGGCTTTATCATCATCAGAGTTCCTTTCAATAATAAGAAAACAAAAGTTATGAATATGAATGCGATAATCTAACAGAAATTTGTATAAAGTCAAACGGATTATCCGAACAGAACCCGGAAAAAACCGATTGCAAGAACAACCGCCGCCAGAACAGCCAGAACGATCCGGCGGCGGAGAACCCTGCGGCTGATCTGCGTACTGCCGCCGATCTTGCGGACATGCCCGACACCGAGGAATTCCGTCAACTGACGACGGTCGCCGCTTCTGCGCCAGTAGTCGATGCGTTCAAGATTCGGATCGTGACGCTCCATCGGTCAAAGTGCCACTTTCCACGCAATAATAAAAGCAAGGCTGAGCAGCAGCGACGCCAGCAGAATCGTCACGATCAGCGGCAGAAAGAAAGCAAATCCCTTTTTCATCAGTTCGCCCGCCGTTAAAGCGGAAAGATCCGTTTTTGCCGGGGACGCCGCAGGAACGGTCTCCGTTCCGGGACGCAGTGCGGTCGCCCGGATCAGTTCGATCCGGCCGTTTTCAAAGGTCCGGAGAGCTTCGTTGAGCGCGGATTTGAAATCAGGATCCGGGAAATCCGGAATCCGGCAATTTTCCAGACGCGACAGGATCGCGCGGAGCTCGGCAGCCGTCTTTCCCCGTTCCGCGGCAACCGCCTCAAACCGGGCTTGTTCCGCGGAAAAACGCGCTTCCGCCTCATGAAGCTGTGCGGACAGGTCCCGTTTCATCCGCAGAAGTTCCTCATAACGCGGCTTGAGATACGCATTCCGCGCAGCGGAGTCCGCAACAGGCGCCGGGGGAACGGAAACGCTCTCCGGCTCTGTCCGGACCGTCTCCTCCGGGCCGTTTTCCGCCGCGTCCTGCGGGTTGTGCATCCGGCTGGCGGCTTCGGAAATCTGCCCGCTGATGCTGTGAAGCGAACCGGAAACAAATGATATTTTCGACATCTCTGAAACTCTCCCGCTGTAGGTTGTCCTGATCCCATACTCTATAATCTTTTCTGAAAAAATCAAGCACAGTACTTGAATCAGAGGCAAAAAAATGATATATTATAGTTTCAACATAAAACGGGTGAAGACATTTCACCAGGGAATCAACCAACAAAAATCGGGAACAGAAACAAAATGAATGCGGTGAACTATCTGGAATTATCCAAAGACCAGCTGTTATCCTGTCAGGCCGAACTCCAAAAGAAGTACGAAGATTACGTCAACCAGAAGCTGAAACTCGACATGTCCCGCGGTAAACCGGCCGGAACTCAGCTTGATCTCGTCAACGGAATTTTGGACACGTTGGATAGCTACATCACTGCAGACGGCACCGACGCCCGCAACTACGGCCTGCTCGACGGCATTCCGGAAGCCAAGAAACTGTTCTCCGATCTCCTCGGCATTCCTGTGGAAAAAATCATTATCGGCGGCAACTCCAGCCTCAACATGATGTATGACACCATCGTGCGGCATTATATTTTCGGCACCCAGGGACACACTCCGTGGAAAGACCTTCCGAACGTCAGATTCCTCTGTCCGGCACCCGGATACGACCGCCATTTTGCGATCTGCGAAGACCTCGGAATCGAAATGATCACGGTCCCCATGCTCGACGATGGTCCCGACATGGACCTGGTCGAAAAACTGGTCGCCGGCGACGATTCCATCAAAGGCATCTGGTGCGTTCCGCTCTATTCCAACCCGCAGGGCATCTGCTACAGCGACCGGGTTGTGGAACGGCTCGCCTCCATGAAAACCGCAGCTCCGGATTTCCGCATCTTCTGGGACAACGCATACGGCGTTCACCACATCTATGCGGAAGAAAAACTCGCCGATATTTTCGCCTGTGCGGAAAAAGCGGGAAAACCGGACCGTCCGATTTATTTCTTCTCCACCTCCAAAATCACATATCCCGGCGCCGGAATCGCTCTGGAAGCCTCCAGTCTCTCGAATATCCGTGAATACAAAAAGCACATGGGAATTCAGACCATCGGTCCCGACAAGCTCAATCAGCTCCGCACGGTGCGCTATCTGAAAGATGCGGAAGGCGTTCGCAGCCACATGCGCAAACTTGCCGGCGAACTCAAGCCGAAATTCGATATCGTGCTCAATACGCTTGACCGGGAACTCTGCGGCTCCGGCCTTGCGACCTGGACCACGCCCAAAGGCGGCTACTTTATCGCCGTCGACACGCTGGACAACTGCGCCAGAGAAACCATTGCCCTCGCGAAAAATGCGGGAGTGACTCTCACCGGAGCCGGTGCGGCATTCCCCTATAAAAAAGATCCGCGTGACCGCAATATCCGTATCGCTCCCACCTATCCGACGGTGGACGAACTGCGGAAGGCAATCGAACTTTTCTGCGTTTGCGTGAAACTCGCAGGAGTGCAGAAACTGCTTGCGGAAAAATAAGTCTGAAAACGGCACCATAAAAAAACGGCGGGGATGCCCGCCGTTTTTTTTTACCCCGAAGTAACGCGGCAGACTTTTACAGTGAACCTTTTGTGGAAGGAATCCCTTTGACGCGCGGATCAAGCGTCACCGCCATGCAGAGAGCGCGGGCAAAGCCTTTGAACACCGCTTCAAACATGTGATGGGTCTCACCGGGATTCAGGGTCCGGATATGCAGATTCATCCCGCCGGAATTGGAAAGCGCGCGGAAGAATTCGCCGAACAGCGCGACATCAAGTTCGCGGATGTACTGTGCGGGTGCCGGAACATCATACACCAGATACGGTCTGCCGGAAAGATCAAGCGCAACCAAAGCCAGCACTTCGTCCATCGGCAGGATCATATGTCCGTAACGTGTGATACCCGCCTTGTCGCCGAGAGCATCGGCGATCGCCTTGCCGAGAGCGAGCCCGGTATCCTCCATCGTGTGATGGCAGTCAATTTCCAGATCGCCTTTCACACGAACTTCAAGATCGAATTTTCCGTGCTTTGCAAACAGGGTCAGCATGTGATCCATGAACGGGATCCCAGTGGAAATCGCGGCGGTTCCCTCTCCGTCCAGATCAATGGAAATTGCAATATCGGTTTCTTTGGTTTTACGGATCACTTCTGCTCTTCTCATGAAAAATCTCCTGTTTTATGGAAAAATGTACCGTTAAAATCTCAAAAATCAATCGTAAACCTGTGATATTTTACATTTTTCTGTTTTTTTTACTGGAAAGATGCTCAAACATGCGCTAAATTGTTCATGCTTAAAAGAAAAACGGCGGGAGACTCCCGGACTTGCCGCGGCAAGCTCATATCCCGGCGTTTCGGAAACACAACATCGCGGAATGTCATTATGCGCAGTACGGTCACGTTTGAATTGAAAGGACGCCTGAATACTCCGGGCTTCCGTCCATTCGTCTGGAAAATGGCAGCGGAATCGCGTCTCGGCGGCTGGGTTGCGGAAACTCCCGACGGCGCAACCCTGCGGCTGGTCGGAGAAGACGGCGCTATCGGCGAATTCATCCGTTCTCTTCCGGTCCGGCTTCCGCGCACGTTTCACCTGACCGCCATCCGGCTGATTCAGAAAATTCCCGCACCGCCGCTCTCCCCGGAAGGAGAAGTTCCGTTCAAACTGCTTGGTCCCTCCCTTCATATCACAGGAATCGAAGCCGATAAGGCTCCGTGTCCCGACTGTATCCGCAAAATGCTGGATCCCGAATCCCGGTTCTACCATTATCCGTTTGTCTCATGCAAAAACTGCGGTCCGCGCTACTCCATCGCCACCATGGCGCCGTTCAACCGGAAAAACTCCGCATTCATGGCGTTTCCCCCGTGCAAGCTCTGTTCCGAAGAGGCAAACACCGAAGCGGACGGCAATCCCAATCAGACCTGTCCGTTCTGCGGACCAAGCGCGCTGTTGATGAATCCATCGGGTGACATCGCCGACTCCTATTCTCCGTTGGAAACCGCATGTGACAAGCTCCAGCAGGGCGGCATCATCTCCGTCAAGACCTACGATGGCTTTATCACGCTTTGCGATGCGCTCAACAGCGATGCCGTGGCGGAACTGCGGCGACGGAAAGCGGTCTGCGGAAAACCGGTTTCGATCATGGTCCGCGATCTGGAAGTCGCCAGACAATACTGTCATTGCTCCGAACTGGAAGCACAGGCGCTGGCCTCCTCCGCCGCTCCGGTCGTCATCCTCCGGCGCAAGGAAAACATCCCGCTTGCCGCCGATCTGTTCTGTCCTGATTTCCCGGAAACGCTGGGGCTTGCCCTCCCCCCGACCGCGTTGCTGCGCCTGCTGTTTGAAAGCCGCCCGACGCCCGATTCGCTTCAGGGTCAGTTCGATGCCTTCGCGTTTATCGGCGGCCCCAAGCCGGTCGATCCCGACGATGCGGGCGGCGACGATGATTTTTTTGCCAATGCCCGTTATTCCGATTATGTACTGACTCACGACCTGAAAATCTGGCAGAACGGCGGTTCTTCCGTTCAAATCGAACATAACGGCAAACTCCTGACGCGCCGCCGCTCCCGCGGGCTCTGCCCGGAACCGCTGAAATTGAACCGTCCGCTTCAGCGTGTGGCGCTCGCCCTCGGTTCCGACAAAGCCTCCGCTGTCGCGCTGGGTTACCGGGACAATGTGGCAGTCTCCCAGCAGATGGGCACAATCTCCAGCGATCACAATGCCCGTTCCCTCTCCCTGGTCGGTGAACGGCTTCTGCTGCTCTACGCACAGGTACCGGACATTCTGGTTTGCGATATGGACATCAATGCTCTCTCCGCTTCGGAAGCCCTGCGCTTTTCGGAACGCTATTCGCTTCCGCTCGCAACGGCACAGCGTCATCACGCAAACGCCCTCGCCTGCATGGTCGAACACTCGCTTACCGAATCGCTGGCAATCGTCCTCGATGGCGGCGCATACGGTCCCGACGGCGTCACCTGGGGTGCGGAAACCATGGACGTCACGTTCACGTCGTTCCGCCGCCTCGCAACGTTCGCACAGCTGAAAATCCCCGAAACTCCGCAGTCCGGCTTTCCCAATCCCGTGGAGATACTGCTGACGATCCTTGAGACCCGGAAGATGGAAGTAACCGATACGCTTCTCCGGCATTTGGAGCTTACCCGCGACGATTACGAAGCAGGTCTCGCAAACCGCCGGGAAACGGAACTGCAGCGCACGCATGCCGCGCTTCCGCTGTTTGAAGCGGTGACGGCCGTCATCCCCCCGAAACGTTCCTCGCTGACCTACGACACTCAGGCGCTTGTCCGGACGGATGCGGCGATCTTCCGCGGAGCTGACCGGAACAATGCAGAGCGGCTCTCCGCCCGGTTCGCATTCACCCTGCGGAATGACGACGGACTCACTATTGTCGACTGGAGCGGAACATTCCGCAATTTGCAGGAACCGGACTGGATGGACGGCGTCCCTCCCGGCGACCTCCTGCTGGCGTTTCTGCTCTCCATGGCGCGCGCTCTGGCGGAAACCGCCGAAGCCGCGGCAGCACAGACCGGACGGCGCACAGTGGTGCTTTCCGGTTCCCTGTTCTTCAACCGGACCTTGTCCGACCTCGCACGGGAGCAGCTGGAGCAACGCGGCTTCCGGGTCTTCATGCACGAAACGACCTCGCCGGATCAGTCTTCCGTCTGCATCGGACAGGCTGTTTTCGGCGGAATGTCCTGATTCCGCTTGATTTTTTCAAAAAAGCCGCTACTTTATAGCGAACCATCAACTAAAGGGGGTTACTATGTATCGAAACGGAATGACAACTGAAATCGGAGTCCGCTCCACGTCCGGCGTGGCGGCATTTCTCACCGGAGTCTATTACTGGATGACGTTTGCACTGGGACTCAGCGCCCTGTGCGCATGGGCAGTCGGCACCACACCCGCCCTGACCAATCTGGTCTATAAAAATCCGCTCCTTCTCACGGTGCTGATCGTCGCGGAACTGGGACTGGTGATCGCGGTCAGCTGGGGAATCAATAAAATGAGCGCCGCAACGGCGACCGCTCTGTTCGCACTGTATGCGGCGCTGAACGGCGTCACGCTCGGTTACATCTTCATCGTATATACGATCCCGGCGATCACGTCGGCATTTCTTACGACGACTTTGACGTTTGCGGTCATGGCAATCATCGGAAGCGTCACAAAACGCGATCTGACCCGGCTCGGCTCCATTCTGCTGATGGCGCTGATCGGACTTATCATCGCCTCGTTCGTCAATATTTTCCTGAAGAACAGTACCATGGGCTGGATCATCACTTACGCAGGCGTTCTGATCTTTGTCGGGCTGACCGCATACGACGCTCAAAAAGTCAAACAGATGTATCTGACGATGGGCGGCGATATGGAAACGAACCGCAAAATTTCGGTCCTCGGCGCCCTGACGCTCTATCTGGACTTCGTCAACCTGTTCCTCATGCTTCTGCGCATCTTCGGCGGCAGAAGGAACTGATCATGGCGGAAGAACAGCAGGATGATCTCCATCGTCTGACGTTTGAACAGGCGATGGAGAAACTGGAAACGATCGTTTCCGCAATGGAACAGGGCGGAGTTCCGCTGGACGAGATGATCTCGAAATTTGAAGAAGGCGCCGCCATTGCCAATTACTGTCAGGGAAAACTGGCATCCCTGAAAAAGAAAATGGAAATACTCGTCAAGGATCGCGACAATAAAGCATCCTGGCAGGAGATGGAACAGTAAGACCAGTGATCCGTTTATTGAGCCCGGCGAACGTTCATCGGGCTCTGTTTATTTCAGCTGCTCCAGCAGAATATCCTGAAACTCTTTCAGGTAAAGATTTCCCATGTGCCCGCCGCAGTCGAACCAGATGATCCGGCGTCCGAAAGTCTCATCCAGAAACCGGATCTCCTTTCCGTCAAGGATCGGGTCGTCCGCATTGTGAACGATACGGACTTTATCGTCCGTTTTCAGCGAATCCGCACCCGAATACAGACTGGATTCGTATTGCAGAGTCTCCAGGGATTTCCCCGGATAACGCGGAAGAATGAAACGCCTCACATAGTCCATCCCGCTGATATTGTCAAGTTCGGCATACAGCGCGGTGCGGCGAAACCAGGAATACGGAGTCTTCACCGCGCCTTCCGGAACGCGGCCGTCACGGACCAGCGTCATCATCAGTTCGCGCATCGTCATCCGGAACGAAAGCCCGATCAGCACACCCGCCTGAATACGGTCCAGTTTCATCCGCGAATCCGGCTGAACCAACGGCGGAAGCGGCTCTTCAAGCTCCGAACGGCGCTTGTTTTCCGCTTCAAGCGCTTCCGGCGACAACAGCGGCGCAAACGTCCGGCGCGACATCACCAGCGGCAGATATTTCATCATCACTTCATCCGCATTGCGGAAGAAATCGCGGCGGTTCCACTCTCTGGAAAGCTCCGCCAGCGCGTCAAATCTCTGCATGGACCGCAAAATATCGACCGGCGGATTCACCGCCAGATACCGTTTCACGTTCAGCACCGGTTCTTTGCGTTCCATTTCCGCAATCTTGAGCGTATGGAGCCCGCCGAGCGAATAACCGGCAAGGACCAGCTCAAACTCTTTCAGCTCCGTATTCTCCCGCACATCGTCAACGATCTTCCGGATCGCCTCGCGGACCTTTGCGGCGTCGTCCGGCGCATAACCGGGCGCGGAAAGCCCGGCGGCCTCCGCAAAAGACCAGTTCATCGAATTGCTCATTACGGCAACAGCGTAACCGTTTTTGTTCAGCAGTTCGGCAAAAGCGCTGATCGTCGTTCCGGTGTAATGCGTCCCGACTCCGGGAACAATCACCGCAAGCGTGCCGTTGGAGCTCTTTTCCCACAGACGGTAACGCAGACGCGGCAGCTCCTCCGAAAAACGGATGCTCCGCTTGCTCCCCTGCATGATGAAATCCGTATTCCAGATTGATGTTTTAATCCACCAGCTCCGGTCATTGTCCTGCATCGAAAACAGGGCGACACGGAGCGTATCGTTCAACTCGTTTTCCGGATGAAAATAGCGGGCGACCGGAACGGCGTCCGGTTTCGGTGCAGGACGGTATTCCGTCAAAACGCGGTTTTCCGGCACGCGGTCCGGGAGATCGTTCAGCTGACCGTAACGCATGGCAAGCATCGCCATCTTGAACGTTTCGTACACATCCGGGCTGCTCTCGGTCAGAGCATTATAGGAATCATAACTGCGGATAATGCGGTTGACACTGCTGACCGTTCCCGCATAGGGAATGATGAGCTTGATGTCCAGAGCGGAGTCAAAAAGCAATCCCACCTGATCGCGCGGATTGGTCGCCGTGGAACCGGGCAGAACAAAGATACAGCCGGGGCCGATTCCCCACGCGGCAAATGCGTGCCCCATGTTCTCATGCCGGCGGCGAAGCCCGAACCAGGCGTCGGCGGGATCGAAAAATCCCCCGATCCCGACCGTGGAATTTGTCAGGAAACGCAGGAATTCCGTACCGCCGTATTTGAATTTCGCCTGCAGAAAACAGCTCATCATGCGTCCCGGAAACGCAAGGTTGTCGGATGCCATGTCAATGCGGCGGATCACCTGTTCGGGGAGAATGGAGCCGTACACCCACGCGACCGGCCAGACGAGATACTGCATGAACACGTCGTTCACGCAGAACATGGAACGGTTGAACGGCTCAATCGGATCATCGCCGCCGAGTTCCTCCATCGCCATTGAAAGCGTCCACGGCTTTCCCGCGACATCATTCGGACTCTCAGCCGTAAAATCCGGTTTGGTGGCACACGCACTCAACAGCAGAAGCGCGGAAAGCGCAATGGCCGGCAACAAGAAACGCCGCGATCTCATGAGTTCACCTCCTGACTACAATATCCAGTATCTGTTCCGCGATCCGGTCTTTGGAATCCAGCGGAAGAACCCGTTTCTCCCCGGAGCGCGCATACAACACAACGGCATTGGTCTCCGACTCAAATCCCTGCCCCGGAATCCCGACCCGGTTCGCGGCGATCCAGTCCAGATTCTTCCGCCGCATCTTCTCCAGAGCATACTGCTCAAGAGAATCGGTTTCGGCGGCAAACCCGACAAGAAGCTGATCCGCGCGTTTCCGTCTGCCGAGAGAAAGCAGAATATCTTCGGTCGGCTCCAACTCCAGCACCAGTTCCGTTGTTTTTTTCTTCATCTTCTGCGCGGCTGCCACTTTCGGACGGTAATCCGCGACCGCCGCGCACATGATGATCAAGGCGGCTTCCCCGGCTTCGCGCTTCATCGCCTCCGCCATCTCCGCGGCGGTCTCCACCCGCACCAGACGGAACAATCCGTCGGGCGGCGGCAGCGCGACAGGTCCCGATACGAGCACGGTCTCCATTCCCCTCGCAACGGCGGCGGCGGCCAGAGCATACCCCATCCGTCCGGTGGAACGGTTTGAAATAAAACGGACCGGATCAATCGCTTCGCGGGTCGGACCCGCGCTGATGACAACTCTCATTTCATCTCCTCCGGTTTGAAGAATGAATGCCGGTACTCATGCCGCAGATGCCGGCACTCCGGGCACATGAACACATCCAGACCGAGAAACTCCGAAGCCTCGTGGGAAAGCCGGATCACACACTCATCTCCGACCTCCATCAGAACGGGATGCGTGTAATTGTCGGCGACCATTTCACCGGGGCCGCGGTTGATTTTCACCCGGATCTCCGATGTTTCCGGCAGGATCATGTGATTGACAAGTTCCGTGCTGTTGCTGAATGCAAGACCGATCCCTACCCGGAACACACTGTGCGTAATACTGCGGAAATAGGCGGTCGATCCGTGAACGGTGGCAACCCCCACTCCGTCGCCGACGATCTCATGGGAATACAATTCGCCGTCAATCCATATTTTGTAACGCAGGGCGGATGCGTTGTTCCGGTTGTGGATGAAAATATCATTCATTGCATAGATGACGTCGGAACCGAATACGGCTTTCAGACGCTTGATCCGGGAGACGCCGAGGCGTCCGGCAAACAGCTCGTCAAGCTGCGACGCGATCTGATGCTCCGGACAGAGCGGCGCGGTCTCTTCATCGCGGATCGGGAACTTGCGGATGCCGGGAAATTCCCGTTCCGCACCGAGCAGCGTACCGTCGCCGCCGTAAGGAATCAGCAATTCCGCTTCGGCGGGATCGCAAAGCGGCACTCCGCGCATTTTCAGCAGCTTTGCCAATTCCGGAGAATTCTGTCCAACCACCGCAAGTTTCATGAAACTCATGCTCCTTTTGCAACAATCATATAAAGAACAACAGCGGCGCAGTTGCCGACGTTGATCGAGACTTTGGTTCCGAACATCGGCAGGGAAACCGCGGCATCGCAGAGTTCCAGCGCTTCGGGAGAAATTCCAAGCGCCTCATTGCCGAACACCAGAGCAATCTTCTCCGGATAATCGAACGCCCACGCATCCCGTGCGTTTTCGAGCGTCTCCACGGCGACGGCGGAACACCCCTCGCGTTTCAGCTCCGCCACAGCTTCGGCGGCGGTCGGAAACGAGCGGAACGGAACCGTCCTGTCCGCACCCATCGCGGTTTTTACGAGTTTCGGGTGCGGCGGTGCCGCGGTATAGCCGCAGCAGATCACCTCTTTCGCCCCGACCGCATCCGCCAACCGGAAGATATTGCCCACATTGTGGGCACTGCGGAGACGGTCCAGAACAATATGGATTTCCGGCCGCGGCATAACGTCACCGTCTGCGGGAACCGCCGCGTCCGGATGAGAAACGCCGGTCGCCGGAACGGCGCGGGGGACGTGCGGCATGTTTGAGAGCCTTCACCCGTTCGGGCAGGACCAGCGCCTCTTCCTCCGGCTGAACGGTGACCGCCTTGATCCCGGCGTACTCTTCGATCGCGGGCAGATAATAAGCGCCGAATTCGCAAACGAACGTAACGGCTTTCCCTTTCTTTCCGGCCCGCCCGGTCCGCCCGATCCGGTGCACATAATCCTCTGCCTGTTCCGGCACGTCATAGTTGACGACGTGTGAAATGCCGTCCACATGGATTCCACGCGCCGCAACGTCGGTTGCGACAACGACTTTGCATTCGCCGCTCTTGAAACGGTCCAGAATACGGATGCGCTTGTTCTGCGCAATGTCCCCGGAAAGCTGTTCGCAATCCACTCCGTAAGAAATCAGCTGCTCCGCCAGTTCCGCATTCTTGTGCTTCCAGTTGCCGAAAATAATCATGCGTTCGATCGGCTCGTTGCGGATCAGCCACAGCAGACACGCCAGTTTGGAATCGCCGGAAACCGCATAGAAGTGCTGGTCGATAAGATCCGTCACGACATGTTCCGGCTCCGCTTCGACGGAAACCGGTTCCACAAGCCAGCGCTCCACCAGACGCAGAATCTCCGGCTCCAGCGTGGCACTGAACAGCATGGTCTGCCGTTTACCGGCAGGCGGCAGCTTGGCGACGATCCGGCGCACATCGGGAATAAACCCCATGTCGAGCATCCGGTCGGCTTCATCAATCACCAGAATCTCCGTCCGGGAAAGATCCAGGGAACCGCTGCTTGCATAATCCAGAATGCGCCCCGGCGTTCCGGCGAGAATATCCACCGCGTAATTGATCGAATCGCGCTGCTCCTTGTAATCCATTCCTCCGAAGATGGCTTTGCAGTAAAGTCCGGTATACTTGCCGAGCGCCTGCGCGTCCTTTTCGATCTGCATGGCAAGTTCGCGCGTCGGTTCCAGGACGAGCACACGACAGGTTTTCGGCGCACGTTCCGGCTTCGGATCGCGGAGCAGACGGGTCATGGAAGACGCAAGAAACGCGGCGGTCTTTCCGGTTCCGGTCTGTGCCTTGGCGGCAAGATCGCGTCCGGCGACCGCATAAGGCAGGCATTTCTCCTGAATCACGGAACAGTACCGGAAGCCAAGCTGCTGAGTTCCGGCAAGAACTTCCTTTGCGAGATCCACATCGCAGAAACGGGTCTTGCCCTCGGCAGGCTCGATTTCGATCAGTTCCGGCATCGGCGGAGGCGGCTGGGGCGCGCTGACGGTTCCCTTCTTCTGCACGTTCGGCTGTTTCGGTTTCCGCTCCGTCTTTTTCGGTTTCGGGGAATTGGCCTTCTTCTCCGCCGGCAGTTCTTTTGCGCGGGTCACATCTTTCTTACGGCGGCGCGACGCATTCTTTCCTTTACCCGAAAGTTCTTTTCTGACGGTAGTATTGACAAGACTTTTTCTTGATTTTGCAGGATTGAATGCACCTTTGATAAAAGCAATCAGTTTCTTAAACACGGTCGATTCGATTTCACTGTTGGTTCAGGGGTTTTCTGTATTTTCTCAAATACAACGGTTTTCCAGATTATGGAAATATACCCCGTACAAGACAAAAGTTCAAGTTTTTTCACGGAATAATGCCTTGAATTTCAAAAAAGAGGAAATATACTATATTTTCACCGATTTGATATTGCATCAGTTAAGAGGATGGAAAGAAATGACGGCACAGAACAACAATACGGACGATATGCTGCTCGTCCTGCTCGCAGGACAATCCAATATGGCGGGACGCGACGTTGCGTCTCCGGACGACCTGCGGGAAATTCCCGGACTTCTCCGTTTCGCCAAGGACGGCAAGTGGCGTCCCGCGATCGAGCCGATCACGCGGGACCGCGATTTTGTCGGCTCTTTCGACAAAGACGGCAATCGGATCGCCTCACCGGACCCGTGGGACAACCTTACCATGGAGGAACACGGCATTGTGCGCGGAGTCGGACCGGGCAGAACGTTCGGCCGTCTGCTGCTGGAAGCGAATCCGGGCAGAACAGTCGGACTCATCCCGACCGCGGTCGGCGGTACGCCGCTCGCCTCCTGGAAACGCGGCGGAGAAGATGTCTGGGCTCCCGGTTCCCATCCGTACGACGACTCCGTCGCCATGGCGAAAGAAGCGATGAAATACGGAAAGATCGTCGCCGTTCTCTGGCATCAGGGCGAAACCGACGCCAGCCGGAACAACCGCAATTACAAGGCGGACCTGAAAGAAGTCATCTGCAATTTCCGGGAAGATCTGAACCTGAACGGAGTTCCGTTCCTCCTGGGGGAACTTGCATCGTTCTACAAGCAGGAAATCATGGCAAACGTTCCTTTCGTTGACCGTGCCATGTACGAACTGGCGGAAGAGCTTCCGGCCATCCGCGTCGTGAAGACCAAAGACCTGCGGCACAAGGGCGACAATCTGCACTTCGACACCGAATCGGCGCACCGGCTCGGCGAGCGCTATTTCTCCGCGTTCCGGACATTTCATTAATTGTTTTTTACAGGCGTTCTCCCGTTTGAACCTGCGCGGTTCCGGAAGAACGCTGTTTTATTCAATATAATTAAGTTTATCCATCATATTGAATTTTCGCATTTATATGCTATAATAACCTTACTGTATCTTCAGAAATAAAAAAGGACAGCCGGTCTGTCCGAATGCAAAGAAAGGTTGTAAAAATGTCGAAAGTCTACAAGATCGCGACTCTGCCGGGTGACGGAACGGGCCCGGAGGTTGTGGCGGAGGGCGTCAAAGTCCTTCAGGCCGTCTCCAAAAAGTACGGATTCGAAATGAATTTCACCACATTTGACTGGGGTGGAGAGAACTACCTCAAAACCGGTGTGGTCCTTCCCGATGACGCGGAAGAACAGCTCAAGAAATTCGACGCGATCCTTCTCGGCGCGATCGGTACGCCGAAAGTCGCCCCCGGCATCCTCGAAAAAGGAATCCTGCTGAAACTCCGTTTCGCGCTCGACCAGTACATCAACCTGCGTCCCGTGAAACTCTACCCCGGTGTCGAATGTCCGCTTGCCAACAAGAAACCGGAAGACATCGACTACGTCGTCGTCCGCGAAAACTCCGGCGACGTCTACACCGGAATGGGCGGCGTTTCCATGAAAGGAACCAAAGACGAAGTCGCCATTCAGGAGATGGTCTACAACCGTTTCCAGGTCGACCGCTGTCTCAAATTTGCGTTTGAACTCGCCCAGAAACGTCATACGAAAGAGAATCCGTGGCGCGGACTTTCCGAAGAGGACAAAGCGGCGGGATACACCTCCCAGCTCACTCTCTGCGGCAAAACCAACGTCCTGACCTACTGCTTCAATCTCTGGGAACGTGCTTTCCACGAAATGGGCAAGCAGTACCCGACCGTCAAGCTCAACTACTGCCACGTCGACGCCACCTGCATGTGGATGGTCAAAAACCCGGAATGGTTCGACGTCATCGTCACGACCAACATGTTCGGCGACATCATTACCGACCTCGCCGCCATGACTTCCGGCGGAATGGGCATCTCCGCGGGCGGAAACATCAACCCCGAAGGCGTCAGCATGTTTGAACCGATCGGCGGCTCCGCTCCGAAATACACCGGGCTCGGCGTCATCAATCCCTGCGCGGCGATCCTGTCCGCAGCCATGATGCTGGACTACCTCGGCGAACACGAGGCTGCCCGTGACGTCGAGAAAGCGGTTGCGTACATCACCGAGCACAAGCTCAAATCTCTCTCCGCCGGAAAAATGGGTTACTCCACCGGCGAAGTCGGAGATCTGGTTGTCGCAAACCTCTGATCCCGTGTTTTCCCGCTCCCGGAGCCTTGTGCTCCGGGGGTCCAAATCGACTAAACATGCCAAATTCCCGTTTGACACGTTCAGTCGCTTCGGACAACGATTCCCCACCTTTTTCACCTCTGCCAGAGAAAGAGCCGCGGCATGTATGATCCAGAAAAAGTTCAGCGGAAGATCGGCTACACGTTCCGCAATCAGGAGCTCCTGAAAGAAGCGCTGATGCACCGGTCGTTCGCAACGGAACACAATATCAAATTTGACAATCAACGGCTGGAGTTCCTCGGCGACGCGGTTCTCCAGATCATCGTCACCGAACATATTTTCAAGCGTTATCCGCAATTTTCCGAAGGCGATCTGACGAAAATCCGCTCGGCGCTTGCCAATCAGAGCGCGCTTGCCATGCTGGCGCGCCGCATCGACCTCGGCGACGCGCTGATGCTCGGACGCGGCGAACTTGAGACCGGCGGCAATATGCGCGAATCGACCCTCTCCGATACCATGGAGTCCCTGCTCGGCGCCATCATGCTGGATTCCGATCTGGACACGGCACGCGATATTTTCCTGAAAATCCTTGCCCAGGAGTTTCCCGAACCTTCCCGTATGCTCCGGGATCTGAATCCGAAAGGCGCCCTGCAGGAATACACCCAGCGCAAATACGGCCGCCAGCCGGAATACCATCTGGTTTCCGTCACCGGACCCGACCACAACCCCGTCTTCCGCGTGGAAGTGCGGGTACACAATATTGTAATCGCATTCGCAGAAGCCAACAAACGGAAAACGGCGGAAAGCATTGCCGCCCATGAAGCGCTGAACATGCTTCAGGAACGGGAACTGCGAAGACAACAGAAACAAACGGTGAAACCATCATGAGCTGCCTGACTTACACGTTTCCGCATAAAACCATTTTCGATTCCGGCACGGCACGGACACTGATTCAGGAAATCCCCGCCGGAATGCGGCTGCTGACCGTCGCGGGGAAAACTATTGCCAGTACACCGTCCGCCCGCAGTCTGCTGGAAGATCTCGCCCCGTTCACGGCGGCGAACTACACCGGCGTCCCAGCCGAACCGCCGCTGAACTGCGTGGACGAGATCATCGGACTCGGACGCAGACTGAACGTCGGCGGAGTCGTCGCCATCGGCGGCGGAAGCGTGATCGACGCGGCAAAAGCGGCTGCGGCTCTGATCCCGCTGGAGGGAACCATCATCGATTATTTTTCCGGAAACAGAGCAATCCCCGGAAAAGGTCTCTTCTTCGCCGCCCTCCCGTCCACGGCGGGAACCGGTGCGGAATCCACCAACAACGCCGTACTCACCGATCCGGAAACGAAAATCAAAAAATCGCTCCGGCATCCCTCCATGGTCGCGGATGTGGCAATCGTCGACCCGGAATTGACGCTGACCTGTCCCCCTGCCCTGACTGCCGCAAGCGGACTTGACGCTTTCGTTCAGGCGTTTGAATCGTTCACCAGTCCGCGCGCGTCCGCTCTGACCCGTTCCCTCTCTGCGGAAGCGGTCCGCAAGATCACGGCTTCGCTGGAAACGGCCTGTCTGCATCCGGACGATCTCCGCTCCCGTTCGGAAATGGCGGAAGCCTCCATGCTGTCCGGTCTGGCATTTGCTCAGACCGGGCTCGGCGCCGTCCACGGAATCGCCCATCCGGTCGGCTCACTCCTCGGCGTTCCGCACGGACTCGCCTGCGCCATCCTGATGAAACCTGTTATCGAATTCAATATCCCCGTCTGCGGCACCCTCTATGCGGAACTCGCCGACCGCGCATGTCTCGGAACGGATGCGCATTCTTTCCTCCGAACGGCGGAAAAGCTGGCCCGCAAACTCAATGTGCCGGATAATCTGCGCGCGTGGAATTTCCGGCGGGATCATTTTGAATTCATCATCCGGAACTGCCGCAGTGCAAGCATGAAGCAGAATCCGCGTGAAATGTCCGATGCAGACGTCACCGCCATTCTGGAAAGACTGCTCTGACGTTATCACCACCCGCACGGAACGCCGCGCTAAAGACGATACACGGACGCATCCGGATGCGTCCGTGCGGATCATGCGCCGAACAGTCCGGCGGCCTGCTTCATTTTCTCACGGATCGGAACCGCAAACGGACAACGCGTTTCGCACTGCCCGCAGCCGATGCACTCCCCCGCATGATGGTTCAGCACCTTGTAATGCTCGCGGACCGTTTCCGGAATTTCCCCCTGAGCGAGAGCAAGGTTCAGATATTTATTGACATTCGCAACCTCAATACCTTTCGGACAGGGCGCGCAATGTCCGCAGTACATGCAATGCCCGCTCCAGGTGAATTTCTCAAGTCCGGCAAGAACGCGGGAATAATCCTTTTCCTCCCCGGAAGCGGTGCACCATGCAAGCGCCTGTTCCATTTCCGCCACACTCCTGCAGCCCGCCATGACGGCCGCCACAGCGGGACGGGTCAACGCATAGTTCAGGGCCTGCACCGGCGTGAATGCGCGCCCGAACGGCGACATATCGGCTTTCAGAAGATCGCCGCCCGCATAGGCTTTCATGACGTCGATCCCCACGCCTTCCCGTTCGCAGAGTTCATAAAGGCTTTCGCGCTCGGCGTTGAAGTTGTGAAGCGCGTCTGCATACCGTTCATCCGCCCAGAGCATTTCCACATCCTCGTCCGGCGGCTGCATGTCGTAACAGGGATTGACCGAAAACATCAGGACGTCGATCAGTCCGGTCTTTACCGCCAGATGCGCCACTTCGGGGTTATGACTGCTGAGCCCGATCGAACGGATCCGTCCCTCCGTTTTCAGCTGCCGGACATATTGAATGATCTCGCCGTCAAATACGACGTGAAAATCATCCACGGCGTCGATATAGTGAATCATACCGACGTCGATATAATCCGTTTCCAGACGCGTCAGCAGATCGGCGAACGCCGCTTTGGTCTCCCCAAGCTCGCGGGTACGCTCGTACTGTCCATTCTTCCAGGCGGAACAGAGATGTCCCTGGATCACGAACGACTCCCGCCGTCCGCGCAGCGTGCCGCCGATCAGGGAACGGAGTTCCGGATCGGAGGAATAAATGTCGATGAAATTAATGCCGTTGCGGATGGCAAAATCCATCATTTCCTGAGCTTCCGCCGGAGACTTGCCGACGAATCCTTCGCATCCGAGCGAAATCGCGCTGACCTTGATTCCGGTCCGTCCGAGCGTTCTGTAAATCATCCGTCTTTCTCCGCTTATTTCTTTACCGTCACGGATTTGCCGACCCAGTCCGCAATGGCTTTCCCGGCACTGCGAATGCTTCCGCCGGAGAACGTTGCGGCTTTCAGGACACGGGCTTTCGGGCAAAGTTTGCGGACATCGCTTTCACAGCGCTGCATTCCCCCGCCGCCATGCGTAAAAAACGGAACGACCGTTTTGCCTGCGACGTCGTTCCGGGTAAGGAACGTCGCCACCGGCGGCGCCATGGTCCCCCACCAGTTCGGAGAACCGACAAAAATCACATCGTATTTTGCGAAGTCCCTGACGTTTTCCGCCAGCTCCGGCCTGACTCCGGCATTGATCTCTTTTTTTGCAAGCTCCACACATGCGTTGTAATCGGCGGGATACGCTTTCGCCGGTTTGATCTCGAACAGGTCGCCGCCCGTGACATTCCGGATCTGTTCCGCCGCAAAACGGGTGTTGCCGCTGTACGAATAGTAGGCAACAAGAATTTTTCCCGGTTCCGCAACCACTCTTTCCGCGCTTGCGTTCTGCGCGGAACAACCGAACGCTCCGAAAATCGAAGCCGCCATCGCCAATACCACAGTTTTTCTTTTCATATTCGTCACTCCCGTTTTCTGGTTGAAGATGAGATACTTTAAACGTTAGAGTAACTCTCAATCAAACGGAAAAAGAAAAGAAATTCCGTTTTTTTAAAATAAAGTTGGCGGGCTGCACGTCACAGCCCGCCGGGAGAATAGAGAAGAGAGAGTGTGTTGACAGGGAGGCATTCTCCATCGCGTTCCCCGTATGCCGTCACCGGCACTGTCCATAAAACGGCGCAATCCCGGAATTATTGTATTTTATCCGGAAAAAATCATTTAAAAATTTGAAATAATATCTTTTTTCAAGTATATTTCCGGCTGAACGTGCATAAACTTTTTAAGGATGAGACACATGAAACAGGATATCATTGATTCGTTCGCTTCCGCGTACTCCCGGCAGCCGGCTGCGTATTCCCGCGCTCCCGGAAGACTCGAAATTCTTGGCAATCACACCGACTACAATGAGGGATATGTGCTGAGCTGTGCCACCGGACAGGCGACTGAAATGGCGATCGCGGCAATTCCCGGACGGATCTGCAAACTTCAGAATCCGCCGCTCAAGGGCGAATTCACCATTGATCTCGACAACATGGACACCCCGCGTCCGAAAGACTGGACCAACTATATCAAAGGCGTGCTCGTCGAACTCTGCCGCCGCGGCATCGACTATCCGGCATTTGAACTCCTGTTCAAAAGCTCGGTTCCGCTCTCCGCCGGAATGAGCAGTTCCGCCGCACTGGAAATGGCGTTCTGCATGGCGCTCAAGCAGCTTGCGGGAATCGAACTGCCGCTTCCCGAATGGGCAAGAGTCGGTCAGTCCGTCGAAAACGTTTATCTCGGGCTCAAATCCGGTCTTCTCGACCAGTTCAGCTCGCTTTACGGTAAAAAGGATTCGTTCATCCTCTGCGACTTCCGTTCCGTGGAAGTTCTGAAAACGGTCACCATGCCCGCCGGCTGGAAGATCGTCGTCGCCAACACGATGGTCAAACACAATCTGGTGGAATCCGACTACAATCTGCGCCGGGAAAGCTGTGAACGCGCAGCGAAAGCCATTCAGGCGAAATATCCGCAGGTCAAGACTCTGCGCGACGTTACCACCGACATGCTGGAAGACTGCAAATCCATCCTTGACCACACCGATTATCTCCGGGCAAAACATGTTGTCGGCGAAGATGAACGCGTAATGAAAGGCGTGGAACTGCTCGCCGCCGGAAAAGTCGAGGAATTCGGCGCTCTCTGGTTCCAGAGCCATGAAAGTTCCCGCGACTGTTTTGAAAACAGCTGTCCGGAACTGGATATTCTGGTGGAACTCGCCCGCACGATCCCCGGCTGCGTCGGAGCGCGACTCAGCGGAGGCGGATTCGGCGGAATCAGCATCCACCTCGTCCGGGAAAGCGAAGCGGAAACCTACTGCGAACGCCTCGCGGCAGCCTATAAACTCAAAACTGGCAAAACGATCGAAACAATCATCTGTTCCGTCGGCGACGGAGCAAACGCAGAGACTCTCTGATCTCTCATGCTCAGGCTGCAGAAAATGTGGACCGGACTTGCCTCCGGTTCGCATTTTAAATTTTTCCCGCTCTTTTTTCTCCTTCTTCTGTTCTGTCACAGCGGCATTCTGTTCAATCCGCCGCAATGGGACGAGATACTCGGTCTGCACAATCAGGCGCTGTTTCTCGCCGGACATCATTTTTCTTTCACTCAGCTCTGGGCGCCCGGACAGCACAGTTTCGAGGGATCGAACGTTTATCAATACGGCATTCTTCCCGTTCTCTATGCGGTATGGTACACCCTGTTCAGCCCGAAGACGGTTCATCTGCTGGGGCATCTGCTGAATATGGCATGTATGGCGGGCGCGGCAACGTTCCTCGCGTCGATCCTGCGGCACCGGAACGTTTCCGCCGGCTGTGCGTTCGGATGGGGAATCGCCGCATTGACGGAACCGCTTCTGTACGGGCAGACTCTCTCTCTCGGTCAGGAACCGCCGCTGATCCTTGCAGCTGTCGCGGTTCTGTGGCTGGCACAGCGGGAACGCTGGCGTTCCATGCTGGTCCTTGCTTTTCTTGCCGTTTTCCTGAAAACAAGCGCGGCAGTGCTGACGTTCGCTCTGTTTCTATGGTTACTGCTGCGGCTTCTTGCCGACCGGACGCAATGGAAAACTCTCCGCATGCCAACAGCGGGGCTCTTCGCGATCTTCCTGTTGCAGCTGTTTCTGCTCCAGCACAACGTCAATATCGCGGAAGGAGGAATTCACACCAGCGGAGCCGCGGCGGCAGACGGCTCCCGGTCTCTCCCGCTCTATTTTCTGCGGAAAGGCTGGTTTCATGCGGAGCTTTATTTTCCCGTACTGTCACTGATCTCCTGCGCGGGGTGCATCGCATGGGGAATCCGCGCTGCCCGCCAGCATAAAACCGACTGGTTCAGCGCAGCCCTGTTTCTGGTCTGCGCGGGATATGCGGGAGCCTACCTGATCGCCCGGACAGCCCTGCCCCGCTACATGGCAGTCGCTGTCATTCCGGCGCTTCTTCTTCTGGCGCTGAACTGGAATGCGCGGCCGCGTCATCTGCTTCCGGTCATCCTTTTTTTCTGTATCGCTCCGGTGTTTTACCGTCCGCTCTCATTCGGCGTGCGCTGTTCCGGCGAATATCTGGAACGCAATGCCGAACACATCAGCCAGACGCGTGCCAATCAGGAACTCTGCCGCTTTCTGGAAGAGAACGGACAGCACGTTCCCGTCGTCGCGCCCTGGCCCATCGTGCAGATGCTCACGATGCCGGAACTCGGTTATGTGACGAAACCTCTTCCGCAGGTCTATTCCGGACGCGTTCCATTTTACGCTCCGGTCAAAAAACTGACTCAGCCGTATGACTCCATGCCGGAAGAAACGCTGTTCGTCTATCAGGAAAACGATTTCGAGAAAACAGGGATGTCAAATCCGCCGCTGAATCCCCCGGCGGCGAACGAAACACTGTTTCAAGCCAAAGGGATCCGCGGCTTCACGCTGGTCTACCGCCGGTTGAAGCGGTAAATAAAATCAGCAGTTTTCCTGAATCTGCGGCGGCTTGGCGAGAATATGGGAAACTTCATAGAACCGTTCCCACCACTGCCGGAGCGGACGCTGCCACTGCACGTTGACCATTTTTTCCAGAATCGCTTCCTCAAAGATCAACGCTTTCCCGCCCGCCTGACCGACAATGGCACAGCTGTCGGTATGATGAGCAATGCGGTCGATCATGTGCATGGTCGCTTCATACGCAAGACGCGCTGCAAGCGTGCGGTCGAGCGGGCTCGGATTTCCCCCCTGCTGCATCGGTCCGAGAATCGTTTTGCGGACGTCGAACCACGCTCCGCTCTCCTCCTCGAACAGAGAAGCGATAAAGTTGATGTCATAGGTCGGATTCGCATGTTCGTTGCGGATAATGAGCGCGGTACGGCGGCCGAGTTTGAAGTTCTCCACAAGTGCGTGCGTGTGCTTTTCCAGCATATCCACATTGATCCCGGCCTCGTGCATATAGATATATTCGGCGCCGGTCGCCATTCCGCTCATCATCGCCAGGAAACCGCAGTAACGGCCCATGACCTCCACGATGAACAGACGGCGGGCGCTGTCGGCGGAATTCTTGATCTTGTCGATCGCCTGCACGATGGTATTCAGCGCGGTGTCGCAGCCGATGGAGTGTTCCACGCCCGGCATATTGTTGTTGATCGTGGCGGGAATGCAGATCAGCGGAATGCGGAAGATCTCAAAGGTATCGCGGTGCTTATGCAGCTGAGTGGCAAGCGTAAACGCGGTCCATCCGCCCATGATCAGCAGTCCGTCGATCCGGTTCTTTTCCAGATTGACGGCGATGCGGTAAAAATCTTTTTCCGTCGGCAAAGTACGGTTCGTGCCGAGTTTCGTTCCGGCGCTGCCCGCCCAGTTGTCAACCTCCATCCAGGACAGCTCGCGGAAACGTCCGGCGATCAAACCCTCAACGCCGTCCTCGATGCCGATTACCTTGTGCCCGGCGTTCATCGCCACGCGGACCACGGTACGGATCGCATTGTTCATGCCGGGAGCCGGCCAGCCGGATGTCATAATGGCGATCCGCGGACTTTCATCCGTAACCTCTTTTGCGGGTTTGAGCTGCGCCTGCACGGTGACAAGCTGACTCACCCTGCTCCAGTCGATTCCGCGCATGGCTTCGGCCTTCTCATATTCTCCCGCCTTGATGGCGGCGGCTGTCGCGCGGGTCTTTTCGACCGATTCGATCAGCGGCGCAGTCGTGATCCGGTTGTTTTTGGAAACGATGATGACCGATTCCGCATCCGTCGGATGCTTGACCAGCTCTTTGACGGCGTCATAACCGTAGGCGGTACTCATGTAACGGTCGTATGCGCTCGGCGCTCCGCCGCGCTGAACGTGTCCGAGAATCGTAATCCGGCACTCAAGATTGAGCCGGCTCTCGATCACCTCCTGCACCTGCGCGCTGGAAATCGGCTCGCCGTTCCGGTTGCGCGCCCCCTCCGCAACGATGATGATATTGTCGCGGCGTCCAGCCGCTTTGCCTTCCTGAAGCAAAGTGCAGAGATCTTCCTCCCAGCCGTCCTGCGGGGGACGTTCCGGAATGAACACCCATGACGCCCCCGTTGCGATGGCGCTCATCAGCGCCAGATAACCGCAGTTGCGCCCCATGACTTCCACAATGAAAATCCGCTGATGGCTGTATGCGGTGCTGCGGAGTGAGTCGATCGCGTCGGTGATGCGGTGAAGCGCGGTATCGGCGCCGATGGTCATATCGGTATTTGCCATGTCATTGTCAATCGATCCGACCAGACCGACGATCCGGAGGTGCGGGCAGACCGCGCGTTCGGCTTCCGTCACGCGTCCGGCTTCCGCCAGTTCCGCGGAAAGCGACGGCCACTGACGGCTGAACTCATCCGCTCCCGACAGACTGCCGTCGCCGCCGATGACGATCAGGGAATCAATGCCGCGGTGGATCAGATTTTCCGCTGCGGTAAGCAATCCCTCATGGGTGCGGAAATCCTTGCTCCGCGCGGTGCCGATGATGGTCCCGCCCTCCTGCATGATGCCGGAAACGGACTTCCAGTCCATCAGCACGATGTTGTTTTCGATCAGTCCCTGATAGCCTTCATAAACGGCATAGACATCCATATTATAGGCGATACCGGCGCGGACGACGGCGCGGACCGACGCGTTCATTCCGGGAGCGTCTCCGCCGCTCGTGAGAACAGCGATCGCTTTTTTCTGCTGCAATTCCATAAGGAGCCTCCAAACATTACGATTCTTTATATTGGGAAAAGATACCACAGAATCCCGTTTTTACAATAAAACGTTTTTTGTTTTTTTATAAAAAATACATTACTTCTCCGTTTTCCGGTGATTGAAAAACCGTCATTTTAATGTATTTTAAATGATTCGCCATTTTTTTGATAAGGAGGCTCAGCCATGACATTCAACAAACGGATGCTGATCAAACCTGCGGCCGCACTGCTCGTCTCCGCCGCGATCCTCGGTTATTCCGTCTGGAAAAACCGGGAAAAAGAGAACGTTCCCGAACTTGCGGAAATGAAACAGATGCTGAAAACCGCAACAGCCAAAGATGCCACGGCGGTCGGACTCAAATATTCCCGTCTGGACAGTGCGCTTTTCCGGAAAAAACAGTTTGCCGACATCCGCCGTCTGAATGAACTCATGCGGAACGGCGGAAAAGACCTGGTTCAGGTTCCCGCTTACTTTTTCGATTTTTCCGATTATATGTCCTATATCGGCGAGCGTGATTTTGCCAAAGCGCTGGACGTTCTGGGAAAAATCGAAACCATGCCGAATCTGGATGCCGAAGTGCACGGAGCAATCCTCGGCGAACAGATCCGCTGCATCGCAGAACTCAAAGGCATTGACGCCGCCATCGCGGAATTCAACCGGAAAATGAAAAACGCCACCCAGCCGATGTTCCGTCCCGCTTATACCGGTTACATCAATACTCTCTACCGTCACAACCGCCATGAAGCGGCGATCAAAACAACTCTGGAGGCTGCCGGGCGGATCCTGCCGAAACCCGGAACGCCGCCGTTTGCCGCACGGCTCGGCGGAGACCTGATCCGGCAGGGACAGGATGAAAAACGGCTTGCGGAACTCCTTCCGCCGGAAAAACGGATCGCCGATTACAGCGCCGCACTCTTCGACATGGCGGACGTCTGCATCGGGAACCGTCAGTACGCCAAAGCGGAACAGCTGCTCAACGACTGTCTCGCACGCCCGAATCTCCCGGAAAATCTGAAACAGCTTGCCCGCATCAAGCTCAACCTTTGTCTCGAAAAAAAGAAAGGACTGCAGCAATGAATCCGATCATAGAAAAAGACCTCCGTCACTTCTGGCGCCCCGCAACCCAGATGAAAGATTATGAAAACTTTGAACCGCTTCTGGTCGATTCCGCCCGCGGCTCCAGATTGTTTCTGCGGGACGGCCGCGTTCTCGTCGACGGCATCAGTTCCTGGTGGTGCAAAAGCCTCGGACACGCCCATCCGGCGGTACAGAAGGCATTTCTCGATCAGGTCATGAAATTTGAACACGTCATCATGGCGAACTGCGCGGCAGAACCCGTCGCGGAACTCTGTTCGACTCTGGCGGAGCTTCTTTCTCCGCTCGACCGTGTGTTCATTGCCGAAAACGGCAGTGTCTCCGTGGAAGTCGCCCTGAAAATGAGCATGCAGTACCACGCTCAGACCGGACACCCCGAAAAGTGCCATTACGCCGGACTCCGCAACGGCTATCACGGGGAAACGGTTCTCACAATGGGAGTGGGCGACTGCGACATTTATTCCAAGCCGTTTGAACATCTCGTTCCGCCGATGCACAAACTGGAGCCGATCCCGTACCGCACCGGTCCTTCCGCCGCCGACTGGGATACCATGTCCGATGAGGAATGGCGGAAAATCGAACAGGGACTCGCCCCGCTCGCTCCGACTCTGGCGGCGATCACCTTTGAACCGGTCATTCAGGGCGCCAACGGCATGCGCGTCTATTCCCCGGACCTTCTGCGCCGGCTCCGCCGCTGGGCGGATGAAAACAACGTGCACCTGATCGCCGACGAGATTTTCACCGGATTCGGACGGACCGGCAAATGGTTCGCCTGCGACTGGGCAGGCATCCGGCCCGACTTCATGACTCTCTCCAAAGGGCTGACTTCCGGTTTCGCTCCGATGGCGGTCGTCATGACTTCCTCCAAAGTGTTCGACGCATTTTATGCGGATTACACGTCCGGGCGCACGTTCATGCACTCGACGACCTATTCCGGCTATGCCCCCGGAGCCGCCGCCGCTCTCGCGGTGATCCGTACGCTGAAAGAGGAAAAAATCGTGGAATCGGTTGCGGAACGCGCTCCCGCTCTGCGCGCCCGCATGCAGCGTGTCGCCGATGAAACGGGAGCTTTGACGAACCTGCGCGGTGTCGGTTTCGCCGTAGCCGCGGACATTGTCGATCCCGCAACAGGAAAACCGTTCCCGCGCGAAAAGCGGATCGGGTTCGAGTTCTTCAAGCGGGTGGTCGATCACGGCGTGCTCCTGCGCCCGATCGGCGACAGCTTCTATTTTCTGCCCCCGCTGAATACGCCGGACGATCTTCTTGACCTTATGGCGGAAGGAGCCGCCGACGCCTTGAAGGAAACGGTTCGCCGGGCATGACCGCCATGACAAACCGCGGAATTCTTGAAACAGCCATGCGGCAATCCGCAATCGACCTGAACTGCCGGGCGGAAGATTTTTCCGCTCCGGAAAACCGGGTCGTCGTTTCAAGGGCTCATCCGCAGGCGCGGAAATATCTGGCTCTGCCGTTCGACTGCAATCTGGTCTCCTACGGAACGGCGATCGTCGCCTCCGTGCGACCGGAACTGCAGGAAACCGTTTCCGCATACATCAGCCGTTTTCCGATGGAACACTGCTTTGAAACGCCCGCTCTGCACGTTCTGGACGCAGCCTTGCAGCCCTCCGGTCTGCAAACCTGTTTCATGGCGGAATACTTTCTTCCGGATCTGAACCGGCTGGAAGAACATCCCTGCGGCTGTGAAGTCCGGATCATGGGACCGGAGGATTTTCAGACGCTTTATCTGCCGCAATGGAGCAACGCCCTGTGTGAAAAACGGAAACATCTGGACGTACTCGGCGCCGGAGCATTCCGGAACGGACAGCTGATCGGGCTCGCCGGAGCCTCCGCCGACTGCGACTCCATGTATCAGATCGGAATCGACGTTCTGCCGGAACACCGGAGAAAAGGGATCGGCTCCGCTCTGACAAGCCGTCTGGCGCTTGAGATCCTCAAACGGGGCAAAGTTCCATTCTATTGCGCGGCGTGGTCCAACATCCGTTCGGTCCGCAATGCGATCGACAGCGGTTTCCGTCCCGCCTGGGTGGAACTGACCGTCAAGCCCGCCGGTTTTGCGGTTTCTCTCTGAATCTCTCTTTTTTTCTCATTTTTTCTCAAAAACAGCTTGTTTTTTCTTTTTTACCGTACTATTATAAGTCGGTTCGGATCAGAAATCATCGGATCCCCCGTGTTTTATTTGCAGCAAAGGTTCCATCTATGAAAACAGTAAAAGTCCCTTACGGACGCGGCGTGCTTTCAGCGGATGTGGCGGAATCGAATCTTGTCGGAATTTTCGAATCCGCGCTCCCGGAAGCGGCGCCCGGTCAACGGGCGGAGGTCGAACGGGCGCTTGACAATCCCGTCGGTTCTCCGCGCCTGGAAGAGCTGGCGCGCGGCAGACGCTCCGCCGTCGTCATCACCAGCGATCACACCCGTCCCGTCCCCAGCAGAACGATCATGCCGTGCATTCTGGAGCGACTGCGCAAAGGATCGCCCGATATTCAGATCACGATTCTCGTGGCGACCGGATTTCACCGGGCAACCACACGGGAGGAACTGATCGGCAAGCTCGGAGCGGAAATCGTGGAGCACGAACACATCGTCGTACATGATTCCTCCGACGCCTCCATGCTGACGCATCTCGGAACGCTCCCGTCCGGCGGAGAACTCATCATCAACAGACTGGCGGTCGAAACGGAACTGCTGGTTGCGGAGGGCTTCATCGAACCCCATTTCTTTGCCGGATTTTCCGGCGGGCGCAAAAGCATTCTTCCCGGCGTCGCCTCACGGGAAACCGTGCTTGCGAATCATTGTTCCGAATTCATTCAGAGTCCGTATGCACGCACCGGAAACCTGGAAAACAATCCGATTCACCGCGATATGCTGTTTGCGGCGGAACAGGCGAAACTCGCGTTCATCGTCAACGTGGTGATCAATGCGGAAAAGAAAATCGTCCGCACATTCGCCGGAAATTCCGTAAGCGCGCACGAAGCGGGCTGCGGATTCCTGCGGTCGCTTTGCGAAGTGCGCGTTCCGGAATCCGATATTGTAATCACAAGCAACGGCGGTTATCCGCTCGATCAGAATGTCTATCAGTCGGTGAAAGGCATGACCGCGGGCGAAGCGGTCTGCCGCAAAGGCGGCGTGATCATCATCGCCGCCAGCTGTTCCGACGGTCATGGCGGCGAATCCTTCTACCGCAACCTGGCGGAAGCCGCATCGCCCGCCGCCCTGCTGGCAAAAGCCGCCGCCGTTCCGCGCAGCCGCACGGAACCCGATCAGTGGGAATTTCAGATTCTTGCCCGCATTCTCAGCGAACATACGGTCATCATGGTCACGACCGACTGCGATCACCGGATGCTCCGCGACATGCATTTGCGAACAGCCTCCTCGCTCGGCGAGGCGCTGGAACAGGCGTACGCACTTGTCGGCGCCGACGCCTCGGTCGCCGTCATTCCGGACGGCGTTTCCGTTATCGCAAAAAAGCTCTGATCATTGTATACGATTGCAACACAACAAGGAGAAATCATGAAAATTGCAGTCTGCATCAAGCAGGTTCCCGGAACCGCGCAGGTGGAGATCGACCCGCTGACGGGCGTTCTCAAACGCGACGGTGTGGAATCGAAAATGAATCCGTACGACCTGTACGCGCTGGAAACCGCTCTGCGGTTCAAACAGCGGTACGGCGCGGAAGTCACGGTCATCACAATGGGTCCGCCGCAGGCGCAGTCCGTCATCCGCGAAGCGTTCATGATGGGCGTCGACCGCGGCGTGCTGCTTTCCGACCGCAGATTCGGCGGATCGGACGTGCTCGCCACCTCGTACACGCTTGCCCAGGGCATCAAAGCGGCGGGCGGCTGTGATATGATCATCTGCGGCAAACAGACCACCGACGGCGACACCGCACAGGTCGGTGCCGAACTCGCCGAATTCCTCGGAATCACCCATGTGACCAACGTCTGCCGGATTCATGAAGTCACGGAAAATTCCATCACCGTCGATCTTGATCTGCCGCTTCACCTCGAAACCGCCAAAGTGGCGTTTCCCTGCCTGATGACCGTGGAGAAAGGCATTTACGAACCGCGGCTGCCTTCTTACAAACTCAAACTTGCCACGGCGGACCGTCCCATCACAGTACTCAAACTTGACGATATGGAGGATCAGGACGCCAGACATTACGGGCTCAACGGTTCCCCCACGCAAGTCAAGCGGATTTTCCCGCCGGAAAGTTCCAGCACGCACGAAATGTGGAACGGCGAAGCCGGAGAACTGACCGGCAGACTCTTCCGTTTCCTCGAAGACAAAAAATTCCTTCAGCAGCTGAGGTAAGCCATGCCGCATATCAAAATTCATCACGACAAGGCGGCAGACAAAGCGGCTCTCGCCGCGCTCTGTCCGTTCAAATCCATTGAAGTCGTCAACGATCAGCTCTCCATCAACGCCGGATGCCGCATGTGCCGTATCTGCATCAAAAAAGGCGGCGGCGTATTTGAATACATCGAAGACGATCTTGCGCCCGCCGTCGACAAAACGCTCTGGCGCGGAATTGCCGTCGTCGCGGAAATCGAAGAAGGCAACGTTCATCCCGTCACGTTCGAACTGATCGGCAAGGCGCGCGAACTGGCGGCGAAAGTCAACTATCCGGTCTACTGCCTGATGATCGGTTCGGATATCTCCTCCAAAGCCGCGGGGCTTTTGGAATACGGCGCGGACGAAGTGTTCGTCTACGACCGTCCGGAACTGAAATATTTCCGGATCGAACCGTACACGGCGGTATTGGAAGACTTCATCCGCCGGGTCCAGCCGTCATCGGTTCTTGTGGGCGGAACCTCCACGGGCCGCTCCCTCGCTCCCCGCGCGGCGGCGCGGTTCCGTACCGGACTCACCGCCGACTGCACCTGTCTCGACATCTCCGAAACCACCGATCTTGACCAGATACGCCCGGCATACGGCGGCAACATCATGGCGCACATCAACACCCCGCGGCACCGTCCGCAGTTCGCAACGGTCCGGTACAAAATCTTTTCGATCCCGCCGAAATCCGCACCGAAGGGCAAAATCCATCAATGCGACATCGCCCCGGAAAAGCTGATTTCCGCAATCGAAATCCTCAATATGAAGGAAAAAGAACAGGAAAAAGGCATCGAAGAAGCGGAAGTGCTCGTCGTTGCCGGACGCGGCATCAAGAAACAGGACGATCTTTCCATGCTTCAGGAACTGGCAGGGCTGCTGAACGGACGGCTCGCCTCGACCCGCGCCGTGGTGGAAGCCGGATGGATCGACGCCCGCAATCAGATCGGGCTCAGCGGCAGAACCGTCAAGCCGAAACTCATCATCACCTGCGGAGTCTCCGGTGCAATCCAGTTCGTCGCCGGCATGAACAGCGCCGAAACGATCATCGCGATCAACACGGATGAAAACGCTCCGATCTTCAAAGTCGCGCACATCGGCATCAGAGGCGATCTCTACAAGATCGTTCCCGGCCTGATCGAACAAATCAAACAGCAGAAAGCGAAGGTGTGACCATGCCCGCTCCCTATAAAACGTTTACCGATGCGGATCTCGACGCTCTGCGTGCGATCTGCGGAACGGAACGCGTCATTCCCGCCGCGGAAATCGGCGAGGATTACTGTCACGACGAACTCTCCGGGGTGCACAGCCGCCCGGATGTACTGATCAAGGCGATGTCGGCGGAAGAGGTTTCCGCCGTCATGAAATACGCCGCCGCAAACAACATTCCCGTTACTCCGCGCGGACAGGGAACCGGACTGGTCGGCGGATCGGTCGCGCTGTTCGGCGGAATCATGATCGACCTCAGCGGCATGAACCGTTTTCTGGAGCTCGACCAGGAAAACATGACCCTGACCCTTGAACCGGGCGTTCTGCTGATGGAAGTCGGCAAATATGTGGAAGACCACGGTCTGTTCTATCCGCCTGATCCGGGTGAAAAAACCGCGACCATCGGCGGCAACATCAGCACCAATGCGGGCGGAATGCGCGCGGTCAAATACGGAGTCACACGCGATTATGTGCGGGGGCTTCAGGTGGTGCTCGCAAACGGGGAAATCGTGGAACTCGGCGGAAAAGTCGTCAAAAACAGCTCCGGCTACAGCCTCAAGGATATGATCGTCGGCTCGGAAGGAACTCTGGGAATCGTCACAAAAGCGATCCTCCGTCTGCTGCCGCTGCCGAAACACAAGATCAGTCTTCTGGTCCCGTTCCCGGACCTGCCGTCGGCGATCCGCACAGTCCCGTCCGTGATCCGCGCAAGCGCCATCCCGACCGCCGTAGAATTCATGGAACGGGAAGTCATTCTGGCGGCGGAACAGTTCCTCGCCCGCAAATTCCCGGACAACACCTCCGACGCCTACCTGCTTCTGACATTCGACGGCGCCAGCAAGGAGGAAATCGAACTGGCTTATCAGGAAGCGGCGAACATCTGCCTCGAATGCGGAGCCCTGGACGTGTTCATTTCCAACACGCAGGAGCGCAACGAATCCATCTGGTCCGCACGCGGCGCATTCCTCGAAGCGATCAAGGCGTCCACCACGGAAATGGACGAATGCGACGTTGTCGTTCCCCGCAGGCATGTGGCGGAATTCGTGCTGTTCTCGCACGAACTGCAGGCGAAATACAACGTCCGCATCCGCTCGTTCGGACACGCCGGTGACGGCAATCTGCACATCTACGTTCTGCGGGATGAACTCGGCGATGAGGAGTGGAAGAAAACCCTGCTTGCCGTGTTTGACGAACTTTACACGAAAGCCAAAACGCTCGGCGGGAAAGTCAGCGGAGAACACGGGATCGGCTACGCGAAACGCCCGTATCTCGGCGAATCGCTGAGCACGGAAGAACAGCGGATCATGAAAGGAATCAAACAGGTGTTTGATCCGCAGAACATTCTGAATCCGTCAAAAGTCATCGTCGGCTGACACTCTTTGCGCCATGTACGGACAATGCCGGGCATGGCGCAAAGCAAATTCCGTCCGATCCGGAAATACGCTCAGTTCTCAATCTGCCAACGGTAGATCGAAGGAACCGGGGGACGGGGAAGTGACGGCGCGGGTTCTAACGGGAAGAAGCGGTTGTTTTCCGTTTTTGCCGGGCGGCCGGGACCTTCGCAGAGACGACCGCTGCCGCCGTAAATACGGTTGTCAAGGACAATATCTCCGCGATTGTCGAAAAACTCGTTCCAAAGCATCGGCGCGGAAGAATCTTTCAGCACAAAGACATTTCCCTGAATCCGGTTGTCTCCGCAATTCAGACGCGCCAGAATACCGGGTCCGGAATCGACAAAGAACATGTTGTACATGATCCGCCAGTTCCGGTTCATGCCGCCGAGATAAACCGCGCTTTTCAGCGAATACGCGGTGCAGTTGTAAACCACGTTGCGCTGTCCCTGCGGTCCATGCATGGAATCGTCGTAAGGGGTCGCATAAAATCCGTAGCCATACCCTTTGTGTTTCGTGGTCGTGGACTCGATCCGGCACTGTTCGAACAGATTGTCGGTACACCAGCCGGAATGCCACTGTGCATCCATTTCATGCATCACACACTCCCGGATCACATTGCCGCTGCACGACCAGTTGAGGAGCGGACCGTGGCGCAGACGCGCGGCTTCCACCCGTTCCATGAGACAGTCCCATGCCCGTTCAAAACCGGCGTAAGCATAGGTGTCGCGCGTATTCCAGGCGCCGATAAATTCGCAATCCCGGATCTCACACCACTTGACGACGCTTCCGAAAACCGGTGCGAATCCGGTATTCTCCACCCGTACGCGTTCGGCACGGAAATTCACCGCATTGGTAAAAAGAACGCTTCCCGTTTTCAACTCCGTCTGAATTTTCCCTCTCTGTTCCAGCGTGAAGTCTTCGACTCCACAATATTGAACCGGCTTGAAACGCATGGCATAACAGTTGTCGGCAAGCGGGAAATCAATCCGCAGCGGCTGTTCCAGACGGATACGGTTTCCCTGAACGGATTCGATCCGGGAAACAAAACCGCGGAACGTTCCCCAGGTGCAGGTGTTGGCTGTCAAACGGTTCCAGCGCGGCGTCGCCGGAGCGGTCAGATGAATATAGCCGCCCGCTTTGAACGGGGAAGCATCCCGGACGACGATCTCGCGGTCGCCGCGCTTGAGATCATTCAGAACGGGAATTCTGGAACGCGGATTGGAAAAGAGAGTCCCGTTGAACGTAAAAACCGCATTCAGGCTGAAAGAACTGCCGCCGGAAGAAACACAAAACGGCTGAATCTCTTTGCGCACCGAACCATCCGCATAAGTAACAAGAACCGTCACCGGATGCTTTCCCATCGGCAGAATATCCGTCAGCAGTTTGCCTGAGAATTCGATCTTCCGGAATTCCGGAGCACGGTCCGCCGGAAGAAAGGAAGCGGCATCCCGTTTCAGAATCTCTCTGTCACCGACCGCGACAGAAACACGTTTTGCGTTTTCCGCCGGAAAGACAACGACGCATTTGGTTCCTGCGCTGATGTTCGGTCCGATGGACACCGGATAAAGCCCGACCTGACTTTCCGGCAGTTCAAACACAATCCGGGTCCTGTTCCGTCCGGCTCCGCGCAGCACCACGCCGTCACGGGAAATCAGAATCTTCCGGGTCAGGATGTAAGTTCCCTCCCCGAACAGCACCACGCCGCCGTTCTTTTCCGCCGCCGCACAAGCACGCTCAATCGCGGCAGTATCGTCGAGTCCGTCATCCGGAACAGCTCCGAAATCACGCACCGGGAACTTGAGCGCCGGCTCCGGGAACGACCCGCGGATCCCCGCAAGTTTCCAGTTGGGATAACGGACCCCATCCGGGCCGGTCAGCATCAGCGGCGGAGTCACGGCTGGCGTCGGCTCCGTCGGCTGCAGGTTCCGCGACGCGACTTTCCGGATCACAACATCGTCGACCCAGTTTTTTTCCTTTCCGGTCTTGTTGACGGCAATCCTGATCCGTCCGCCCTCTTTTGAGGTATCGAACGGAATCGTCATCGGCAGAACGAAACGACGCTCGAAACGGGTTGCAAGCCACAGCTGTTCAAGCGTGCGGTACATACCGGGAACGGAAATCAAACGACCGGTCCGGTCATATTCCCGGATGTCGATCTGAAGCCGTCCCGGTTTTTCCGACCATGTATTGAGTTGCAGCTCGTAGCGTTCCCCCGGTTTCAGGCTGATCACAGGTGATACAAAACGGGCGGGCGCGGAAAAAAACAGCGCTCCGGATTTTCCGCCGGGATAGGTTCCGCGCCGGACCGCCGCGCCGGATTCGGAGCTCCAGCCTGCGGCATCGGCGTCGAAGTCCGCACGGTATTCCTCCGCCCGTAAAGCGGTACAGAACAATAAAACAGCAAAAATACAAAAACGCATGGAATTTCCCCTTACCTTAATAGTTATATTTGTGAAACTGACGGTTGATCTTCCAATCATTGACAAACGGATAAGACTGATACGGATGTTCAATATCACGGATCTGATATCCGCGCACACTGCCGTCCGCATGCAGCAGATTGACGTTTCCGGCATGACGTCCTGCGATATTGCCATAATCCGCATTGCCGGTTATATCATTTCTCCAACGGATAGTACCATAACGCTTGTCGCTGACATCCGACGCGTTGCGCAGCCAGATATCGGCCATATAAAGTTTCTGAGACGGAGATTTTACCTGTGAAATACGGACCGACATATTAGAGGATCCCGGATACATCTGAGAGTTGACCCCGTAATGAGGATTGTAAAGCCACCATGAAGCGCTTTTTTTGTTGTCACTTCCGGCATCACTGTAAGTAACCGTTCCGGTGACATCGACCTTGTCCAGCATGGAAGAGGGACAGCGCAGATTGGTCACCGAAATGTAATCGCCTTTCGTCATGTACAGTCCGCTCTGATATGGATTTGCCGCATCCTTGCGGTTCGGTCCCATGAGCAGCCGGGACCAGGTGGCAGTCGTTCCGAATGCCGTATAGGTCCGCTGCGGCGGCATGTGCTCCCCGTAATCCCCGTAGTACATACCGAGTCCGTACCCAAGCTGTTTCAAATTGCTAACACATTGTGTTCCAATGCCGCGCTCCCTGGCGGCGGCAAGTGCCGGCAGCAGAAGAGCTGCAAGGATTGCAATAATTGAAATTACCACAAGAAGCTCTATAATGGTAAAGTTCTTTGTTGCTTTTGTTCGCTGTTTTTGCATAAAAACCTCCTTTGTTTTTCGAGCCGACCTCAAAAAGATTGGCTCATTGCCTTAATTAATTGAATTACCTCTCCGGAAAACGGAGCGAGCTCCGGGACAGGCTCCGCCGGACGCCAGCCGGATGCCAACCGCAGTTCCGGCCGGACCGGTGAAGGGCCGTTGTTGACGGCGACACACCAGCAGACATCGGGCGAACCGGGATCGGGATGCTCCGTCAGAGTCACCAGCGGACTGGCGGAGCGAAGAAGCCGCTTCGCCGTCACGCTCCGGGAAAACTCCCGGTAGAACCCGCGCCAGGACGGTTCCTGTTCTTTATGAAACGCGCCGGGCCGTCCGGCAAGATCCCGTTCCAGCGGCAGAGTCAGAAGATAGACATCGCCTTTTCCGAAGCGGGAACGGAGAAAGACGGGATTGCCGTCCTCCTCCGCAGCCAGAATCTCCGCATTGATATTGCGCAGACTCAGACGGAACGGCGATTCCAGTTCAAAAACCTCCCCCCCGAACAGAACCCGCGCGGGAGCGGTCCGCGCCTCGCGCCCTCCGACCTCCACGCCGAAAACAGACTCGAACGGAGCAAGCGCACCGTCGTCAAGCGAAATATAAAGGGTTGCGCCGTTCTTCACTTTTTCAAGAAGCGCATCAAAACATGACTTGTACAGTCCGCCCGCACCGCGCAGTCCGGGAACGATATAAAGTTCCGCATCTTCCAAAGAATCCATGCAGTATTGAAAGCGGATGTCAAAACCGTTCTGCTTCGCCAGCAGGAACGCGCTCCAGCCGTTGGACATGAACTGGTCGAAATCCTGCTCTCTGGTCAGGAGACAGACCGCATCGCGCCGGAACGGCGGCAGCTCCCCGAATGGAAGACCGTCAAGAAATTTCCGGAACTCCCGGAACGTTTCCGCCACCGGTTTTTCCTGCATGGACGGAGTGAAAAATCCCAGTTCGCGCTCCCATGCACTCCATTCGTAAGGCGGAAACGGAAGCCCGGACTGGTCGAACGCGCACCACCAGAGAAAATATTCCGCGCCGTGCGCCCAGGCATTGTAAAGAGAATTGCGGATAAACTCGGCTTTCTCCTTCTCTGCGCAATACGACGGACTGAACGTGCCGATCTCCTCTACCGCACCGGGCTTGCGACCGATGTCGGAATAGAACAGCATTTCGACGGCCGCCTGAAACGCCGTGCGGATCGAGTTGTGCGGATCGACGCGTGCCGCGAGCTTGGAGGGAGAATGGGGATACGGATGGGCGGTCATGAGATCGCAAAGCTCTCCCTGCGTCTGAATCGACCAGCAATTCCGGTCTCCGGGCAGATCCTCGCCCGGCATCAGCCCGTGCATTCCGGAAGCGACCGGACGCTCCGGATCCTCAAGACGGATCGCGGAAGCAATCGCATTGGTCCAGTTCCAGGCGATGGATGGATCCTCCGCCGTCCCCATGCAGTTGCATTCGTTTCCCAGTTCCCAGCAGCGGATCGCGGCGCAATCCTTCAGTTCGCGTACGAAACAACGCACAAACAGCACCTGCCATTTGATCGAAAGCGGATCGCTCAGCGGATTGAGTTTTTCCAATGCCGGAGGAAGAAAAAGACAGCCGCTCATCCAGCCGGTAACGAGAGCGACAACCAGTTCAATCCGGTTTTCCTCCGCAATCTCCGCCAGCCTGCGGAAACGCCGGAGCATCTCTTCGTCCACCCCCGCATGTCCGCACGGAGTATCCGGAAGCGCATGACCGCGCATCTGCAGGCTCCGTACACTTCCGCGGAATCCGGCAACCGCTTCGATCGGCTGAAAATCCCTCCAGTTCGGAAACACCCGAACCAGCCCGCAGCCTAATTCCGCAAGTCGCTTGAAATCGCCGCGTACGACATCTTCATCCCAAAGCTCCCACATCCGCGTTCCCGCATGGGATGCCCAGTAATTGCACCCGATCTTCATCATCTGACAGTCTCTCTTTCGATTGTCCTCTGTTTTAATTAGGTTGTGCCGTCAATGAGTAAAACACTTTTGAAATGACCTCTTTCAACGGAAAATACTGCTGCCGATCACAAGTGTTGTCTTGAAGATGCGGCGGAGCACCGGCAGTGTCCTGTCCTTTCTCTTATCAATAATATATTGAATGGCACACTCGGTCATCTCCCGGAGCGGCATATCAACATACATCACGTTTCCGTCCCGGGCAGTCGGTCCGTCCACTTTGTCGAAGCAGAGCACGGCAATATCTTTTCCCGGAAGGATTCCGAGGTTCCGGCAGGCAAGCAGAAGATGATCCAGCGGATTCCGCATCGTCAGGAACAGCGCATCGGGCCGCTCTCTCTTCAGAAAATCCTGAATCCGCTCCACCGAAGTGATCTTATCCTCCAGCACACAGTGCAGTTCCGTTTTTCCGTGTTCCGCGCAGGCTTTCGCATACCCGGCGGCACGCGTAATGTCTGCATATCTGCTGGAATACGGCGTTTCCAGAACGGCGATCCGACTGCATCCGAACCGGTACAGAAAATTGACCGCATACCGCGCTTCCTGTTCGTAATCGACCGCACAGTAAGCAATATTCGGAAGCGTGGAAACACGGTTCAGCAAAGCGACGGGCAGGCCGTCCGCCGCGATCCGGTCGGCTTTCTCCAGAGAAATCCGATCCCAGTTCGCAAGAACGAGCGCTCCGTCAAGATTACCGCCTTTCATTGCAATGAATTCCGCCAGATCGGAAAGAATCAGCTGTGCATGGTTGTCGGTGCAGACCTTCCGTGCGCTGTCGAAAATCCCGGCGGTGTACCATGTCCACGCGGTGTTGCTGATCCCGATGTTGTACATCCGTTCCGGCACGCTCTCGCTTCCCAGACGGACAAAGGAACCGACTCCCGCCTGGCGGGTGATCAGCCGCTCTTCTTCGAGAACGTTCAACGCCTTTCGCGCGGATGCCCGGCTGATCCCGAACTGACCCGCCAGTTCGTTTTCCGACGGCAGCATGCATCCAGGAGCCAGCTCACCGCTTTCGATCCGGAGCCGCACCTTTTCCGCCACTTCCTTGAATTTTGCAAACTGCGCCATCGTTGTTTTTCCGTTAATCCATACATGTAATTTATTCTTGTATACATTATATCACAAAATTTATTTTTGTCAACCCCCGGAAGAAAGAAAACACCATTTTTTCAAGAAATTTGCATAAAAGGCAGCAACTCCTTTTTCAAACTGCCATTTGATTTTATTCCGTTACAGGTTACATTAAGTAAAAACAAGGAGATGGAATGAGAGAACAGCTGGTTACACTCGGATGCAAAATACGGGAACTGAGAAAAAAACGGCGGATGACACTGCAGGAACTCGCGGAACGTACCGGGCTGACCGCCGGGCTGCTGTCCAAAATCGAAAACTTCCGCACGATACCGTCGCTTCCCGTTCTGGCTGAAATCGCACGGGCTCTGGAGACCGGTCTTTCCGAACTTTTCGAAGACATCGTGTTCTCCGAAAAGAAAAACTGGCTTCTCGTCCACCGCCACGAACACCGCCCCGTGGAACGAGAACCGGATCACGGACTCCATTACCGGATGATCTTTGAAACCCCTCTCGACGCCGTCAGCATGCAGGTGATGCTTGTCACGGAAGGGAACCGGCGGGATCACAACCCCGTCAGCTCCGAAGCGGACCAGCTGCTGTATATCCTCTCAGGAAACTTCCGCTACCGGATCGGTGATGACCGGATTGAGCTCGCCGAAGGCGATCTGCTGTTTTTCGACGGTGCGATTCCCCATTCACCCGAATACAAGCCGGACGATAAATTTTCTCTGCTGGCATTCTATTTTCTGCGTCCCGCGCAAAACCGGAAATAAAATACCCGAATCCGAAACAGCAGACGGATCAATATTTTACAGAATAACGGAAACCGGAGAATCCCGTCAAACAGCGCCGCTTTCCTTTTGCCGGGCGAAGTCATGCGGGAACTTCTGCTGCGGTATTCCCGCGCCCGCGACAGCAACAGCCGCTCCTGTTCCGCTGTCCCCGTCCCGGATTTATACATGGTGCAGAGAATCCCCATCACCCCGAACCACGCTTTCCCGTAAATCCACGGAGCAAGCCCCGGGAAACGGAACAGCAGAAACGGAACCAGTTCATCCAAAGCCGGAAGCAGTTCCATTTTCTGCGGATTGAACGCCCGCCCCGTCACGCTTTGCGGATGCTGACGGTAAAAATACAATTCCTCATCCGTGCGGACAAGCCGTTCTGCAAGAGCGCAAACCCGCGGAATAAACGCGACGTCTTCATATTTGAAATGCGGATATTCTCCGCCGCGTTTCAATGCTTCGGCACGGAACAGCTTGTTGCAGGAAAACGCCCCGAACGATTCATCCGTCAGAAACAGCAGCGTTGCCTCCTCCGGACCAAGAACCCGGACTGCGGCAGAGCGCCGGCTCCTGTTTTCCACGGTGCGAAGCGCACAGACGGCAATCTCCGCATTGCTTCCGGTCAGAAGAGCGGCAAGTCTGGCGAACATATCGGGATCGGGAATATCGTCGCTGTCGCAGAATCCGATCATGGATCCGGAAGCGATCCGCATTGCATCGTTGCGCGCCGCCCCCTGTCCCTGATTTTCCGTCTTGCGCAGCAGAATCATCCGTGCGTCACGCGCGGCACATTCCGCACAGATCGCGGCGGAACGGTCGGTCGAAGCGTCATCCACAAGAATGATCTCCAGATTCCGGTAAGTCTGCCCGGACAACGCCGCAAGAGAAGAAGCCAGATACGCTTCCGCATTATAAACCGGAACAATAACGCTGATCTTTTCCGTTTCACTCATCGCCGAATACACTCCTGAAGCAGCGGTGCAGTTCCTTGTCGCCGTACCGGTCTTCCGGTTCGCACAGTTCCCCGGCGGAATAATTGGAAAAAACGGACCGGACCGAAATATCGCGTCCGCAAACGGAAAATCCGATCTGCCAGGTCCGGCAGCCGATCCGCCAGCCGCCGGATGCATCGGCTGTCACCCGTTTGCGTTTGCGGTTAAACGGGTCAAGAGTCAGCTGAACGGAACAGAAATTTTCAAGATCCGGGCCGCCGTGTTCCCGGATCCAGCCGATCCGCGATACGGCTTCCGGCGCATAGAGGATCCGGTACGGCTCGGTTTCCGCCTCCTCCAACCACCCGGTACGCGAACCGGGAAACGAATCGACCGCGGGAATATACGGTTTGACGTCCAGAACCGGCGTTCCGTCCAGCAAATCGAAATTCCGGATATAAAGCCGGTTTTTCTCCACCCGCTCCAGCTCCACACAGCTGATGCCGACCGGATTCGGACGGTACGGAGCGCGCGTGGCGAATGTGCTGATGCGCCGCCCGCCGGGCGAGACCGGGGGCTGAATGAACGGGCGCCATCCCTCGTTGAGATGAAAACAGAAGATCACCCAGATCCGTTCAATACCCGCAAGGTCGCGGCACGCCTCCTCCAGATGCGGATCGCCGTTCAGAACGATCACTCCGGAATTTTCCGCATAGACTCCCTGCCGCGGAGTTTCAAACCGGTATTTCTGCGGACAGGAAAAAATACCGATCGGCGTAAATTCAAACGTCATGTGCTCTCCGCGTGACGGAGCACGGTAAAGCGTTCTTCTCCGGAGTCGTAGGAATACAGCTCTCCGTCATCCATATTGAAATACCATCCGTGGATATGCAGTCTGCCCTCCCCGACCCGTTTCCGGATCCATGGGAACGTGGTAAGGTTCTCCACCGAAAGCAGAATCGCCGACTCCTCACAGGCGCGATGCTTCACCTGCGGAGTTTCCCCGCTCAATTCCCGCTGAACGGCATTCCGCGCGGGCTCGGCAAGACACAGCCACCGGTGCAGGAATTCGCCCGTTTTCTCCTCCCGGTCCTCCGACATCAGAGCGCGGATTCCGCCACAGTTGGAATGGCCGAGAACGATAATGTGTTTTACGTTCAGATCGCAGACGGCATATTCGATCGCCGAGCTTACACCGTGAAACGAGGAGTCCGGATGATACGGCGGAACAAGGTTCGCCACGTTCCGGATCACAAAAATCTCGCCGGGCGCACTCCGCGTGATAAGCGCGGGATCCACACGCGAATCACAACAGGCGATCACCAGAGTTGACGGCATTTGCCCATGCCGCAGCTGCTCGTAAAGTTCGGTTTCATCGCAAAAATATTCTTTGCGGAAGTGACGGAATCCATGAATCATTTTCTGTATGGCGTCATCCATCGTCATTCTCCGTAAGTTAAGCCGAGATCCGGCGTATAGAAGCGTTCCGGTTCGGCAAGGTCTTCGCCATCCCCGTCGGTAAAGCGGACCTCGCGCAGATGGGTCCGTATTTCCGGCTGATGATACTTTTCTTCCGCAGACGGGGTGTTCAGTGTCACATAAGCCGTGCTCATGGTCCGGGAAGAGGAGGTCACGCCGAGACGCCGCATCGTCACAAGCAGACTCCGCTGCTGGCGGTTCAAGCCGTCGCGCACATCCGGCAGGGAATCCAGCAGACGCCGGTAGGCTTCCGGATCGTTCCGCCGGAGCTCCTCAAATTCATCCATCGGTCACACCTTTCCTTGAATCATTGACTTTGGAAAAATACTTTCTTTTTTTGAAAAATCAACCGGGGAAACCTTGTTTATTGCAGAAAAGAATTATATATTATTCCTCAATCAGCAACATAAAACGATGGGAAAATCAACATGCAGGATAAATTGGACCGTTTTTTTCACATTTCCGAACAAGGGAGCCGTATCCGTACCGAGCTCCTCGCCGGAGCTTCCACCTTTGCCGCGATGGCGTATATCATTTGCGTGCAGCCGGCTCTGCTGTCGGGCCAGTTGACAGGCACGGAAACCGGAATGCCGTTCGCTGCGCTCGTCACAACGACCTGTCTGGCATCCGCCGCAGGCTGCTTCCTGATGGGACTGATCGCCAATTATCCGCTCGGACTCGCACCGGGCATGGGCGAAAATTTTTTCATGCTGTTCGGCGTAATGGGCGCCTGCGCCGCCGCGACGGGGGCGAAACCCGGCGATCCGGTCATCTGGCAGACTGCCCTCGCGATCATGCTGGCAGCCGGAGTAATCTTCCTTGCGATCTCGTTCACCCCGCTCCGGAAAAAATGTGTTGATGCACTGAGCCCCTCCCTGAAAGCGGGAATCGTTGCCGGTCTCGGTCTTTTCATCGCCTACCTCGGACTCCGCAACAGCGGAATCGTCGGCATCGTGCAGGGAAATCCTGCTCTGACCGTCTCCTGCCGGGAACCGGCTCCGCTGATTTTCCTTACCGGACTCGTCCTGATCTGCGCCCTGATGTACCGGAAAGTACAGGGGGCGATCCTGTACGGCATTTTCGCTTCCGCCATCATCGCCTTTTTCTGCGGAAAACTGCATCTGACGGGAGTCGTCGGGCTTCCCGCAAATCCGCTTCCGCTGATCGCCAAAACCGATTTTTCCACGCTGTTCCGTCATCTGTTTGAATTCCTGCCGCTGATCTTCATCTGTTTTTTCATGGATCTGTTCGACACCATGGGAACCGTGATCGGCGTAGCGGACCGGGCGGGACTCATGAAAAACGGAAAGATCGAACGAATCGAACGCGTCTTCGCCGCGGATGCAACGGCAACTGTCACCGGCGCACTGCTCGGTCACAGCACCGTCACCTCCTTCGTGGAAAGCTCGGCGGGAACGGAAGCGGGCGGAAAAACCGGGTTGACTGCCATCACAGTCGGGCTCCTCTTTCTGCTGTCGCTGGTCTTCACCCCGCTGATCATGGCTCTGGCCTCTTGCCCTCCGGTCACGTCCTCGGCGCTCGTAATCGTCGGAGCCATGATGATGCAGGCGGTAAGAGAGGTGAAATGGGACGACTTTTCCGAAGCGGTCCCGGCGTTTCTGATCATCGGCGGAATCTCGTTTACCAACAGCATCATCGGCGGTCTTTCCCTGGGACTGATCGCCAGTCCGGTCGTCAAACTCTGCTCCGGAAAAGGCAAGGAAACCGGGTGGTTCTCCTGGATGACCGCGTTTTTCCTTACGGTCTATCTGATTCTGCTGAACCGGTGACATCGTTCTCCGTCACATACGGATATTGACGGTCCAGACGTTTCAGCAGATTTTCAAGCGTGTTTTTCCACAGGGGCACCGGAAGAGGGCGCGACGACTCTTCTTCCAGCGGCATATTGACTGCGGCATTCAGCTGCGCCAGAGCTTTGTTGAGTTCCACGATCGCAATCGCGACCTTCCCCTCCGCCCCGACCAGATCACTCTGAGCGCCGTTCAGACGGGTTATCGTCTCGCGCCCACCCCAGTACTCGACCGTCACCAGCTGCCGCTGTTCATACGCCCATTTGACGATCTCCGAATAGAGCTGAACCTGTTCAAATGCGTTGCGGTAATTCGCATAGGCGCTCTGCACCTCATTGACACAGGCAAGAAATGCCGCCTCGACCTTGAAACGCGCTTCCCGCTCCAGAGACTCGCGCTCCCGGAGCAGATTGAACGTCGCAAAACCGTTGAACAGATTCCAGTCCGCCCGGACGCCGTAGTGGACCGTTCCGCTGTTGTAAGCGGAATGCTTATGATCCGTTCCGCCGTAATGAAGTTCATTCGTTCCGATCCCCGCCCCGGCGAACGCAACGATCACGGGAAGAAATCCCGAAAACGCCTGATACCGTCTGTAACGCGCAATATCCAGCTGATAACGGAACGCTTTGAGATCCGGACGGTTTGCAAGCGCGGTATTGATGTAAAATCCAAGCTCCGCCGGAAGACGGCTGCTGTCCAGCTCCAGAGGGGAAAGACGCGGTTTTTCCTCCGGTTCCAGCGATGAAAACCCCATCAGGGCAGTCAATGCAAACCGGGAAACATCCGCCCGGTACTGTGCGTTCAGCATATTGCTTTTGGCGGCATTGGCAAGAATTTTGAAGTTCAGAACAGCGGCACGGGAAACGAGCCCGAACCGGAACCGGCTTTCCGCCTGTGCCAGACTGGACTGCTGAAATTCCAGATTCGCCTTTGCGATCCGCGCCTCCTCTTCCGCAAGCAGAATGTCATAATAGGCATACGCCACTCCGCGCAGAAGCAGACGGCGCATATTGTCGTCGGAAGCCGCCTGACGGTCATAATCCCGGATCGCCGCACCGACGCCGAATTCGCGGGCGAGGCCGTCGAACAGCAGCAGCGACGCATTCAGACTGTTCTGCGTCATCAGATTGCGTTCGCGAAGCTCAATTCCGACCGGAGGATTCACGCGTCCCCGGTTCTGCTCAAACAGCTGCCCGAACGACGATGTCCCGTCAAGACGCGGCAGATAAGCGCTCAGCGCCTGATAATACCGGAACCGTGCCGCATTCACGGCGTGCCATGCGGAAATATAGTCCGGATTGTTGGCAAGCGCGAACCGCTGGGCGGCTTGGAGAGTCAGTTCGCCGCCATTTTTCTCCGGATGCCACGGCAGACGCGGCGGAAACGCTTTCCGGTACTCTTCAAGACTCCGGAACTCTTCCGGAGGTGCAAGCGAACACCCGCCCGCAAACACGAGCACGGCAAATCCGCAGACGGCTTTTCCGATTCTGTTCCGGTATTTCATACGTCACCTCCTGTCAGTCCCACAGGAACAGCTGCCAGAAGAACTGCCGGATCGGACGCGCCGGTGTATTGATGGAAACATACGCGCTTCCGCCTGGAGTCAGCAGAAGTCCCGCCGGCGGATCGACAATGCGGATCTGCACGGGAAAACGCTGGGGAAGAAGAAACCATTCGTTTTCTTTCTCAACGACGGGAAGCCCCGTTTCCGGAGCGGTTTTCCGCCGTTCCGCGCTCCAGCCGGTCTCTTCCACGACGCCTTTCAGTTCGACACCCGGATACTGCCACAGCCAGATGCGCGCGGTCTGTCCCTTGCGGATCCCGGAAAGCTCGCTTTCCTTGAAATTCGCCTGCACCCACCACGTTTCCGTATCAATGAACCCGAACAGCACATCGCCGGCATGGTAATAGCCGCCCGGCGAAACGGACATATTCGTCACATAGCCGTCACTCAGCGCCCGGACCACGGTCAGCCCGCGGTTGATCTTCGCCAGTTCCAGCCGCGCTTCAAGCTGTTTGATGAGAGCGGCGGTCATCTCGCCGTCGTGTTTCAGGGCTTTCACCGAAAAAAGGGCGCCCTCCAGCTGCGCTTCCAGAGCCTGTTTCGAGCGCAGGCGCTCTTCCGTATACGCCTGGGAGACTGCGGCGGAATTGTACATATAATTCGCCGTGTCGGAAAGATAGGTCTCGTTTTTCAGCATTGCCTGCAGACGGCGGACTTCCGCTTCCGCAGCTCCGGTACGCGCCCCGATCCCCCGCAGAGCCGCACGCTTCGCTTCGATCTCATGTTCCAGTTCCGTGACTTTCAGTTGATATGGCGGCTGGAACGTGGTGAACAGCGGATCCCCTTTCTTCACGAACTGATTGTTACGGACCCGGATATCCGTCACATAGCCCTCCATGATCGCGGAAACCGGACGCGTATTCGCCGTCACGAACGCATTCTGCGTGAACGGCTCCCAGTGCCGGTAAAGATAATAAAACAATGCGGCGAGCAGGATCGCAAAAGTGGCAATCATCAGCAGATACCGGCGAATCCAGTTGAAAAACGGTTTCATACAACCTCCTTTTCTCCGGACGGAGCGTCCGGTAAAAAATAACGTTCATACAAGATCAAAAGAAAAATTCCGATCACGCTTGCCAGACTCCGCGATAAAAACAACTGCATGAAATGCATCACTCTGCCATCCCCCGTTGCAATATCCGCATAAATGGAAAACGTCATCAGAAAAACGACGGTAAACGCGAAATAGCTGTGTATGTAATACAGCAGAAAGAATCCGAAGCCGCCGATCAGCGGAATCAGATACGTCATCCGGTAATCGAAAAACGCCAGACACCCCAGATACAGATAGCAGAAGATCAGCCCCAGAGGAGTGGAAAAAATCCGCTGTTTCGCCATTGCGACGGCATCCCCGCCGGAACTGCATCCGTAGTAAACCATCGCCATGCAGAAGACGATCCAGAGTCCCTGTGGAAAATGAAACGCCCGGATCAGCCAGATCCCGATTCCGTAAACGACAGCGATCCGCAGAGCCTGCACTTTCGTATAGGCGGGCGGCAGCTCCGCCATCCAGCGGTTCTGTTTATGGATCACCCCGACAACCGAGGTCACCACCATGACAGCCGTCCCGGTCAAAAGGAAATCCAGAAACCGGGTCGCAGACGGGTAAAATCCAGGCGGCGCCGCAAGGCCGATTGTCCCGATCAGCAATGCTGTGGACGAAACAGCCCTGCTCCGCGACGTTCCCAGCAGAAAAAAGACATATCCGCAGACAAGAAAAAGCTGTAGAAATTTTCCGGGATGGCTGACTCCGAGCAGAAACTGGAGCATTCCCGCATGAAACAGGACTTTCACCGTGATGCACAGCCGCTCCTTCCACGATGCAATATCATAAAGAAGCCCGGTCAGCAGAAACGCGCCGCTCACGACCATCAGATTGCTGTGCGGCAGACGAAAAAACAACCAGAAAAATGCGGCAAGACATCCCGCCGCCGTCAGCGACAAGGCATGATTGACCGACCGGATCAATTCCCGCTGTTCCGTCATATTCCCCTCCCCCCGGAAGTTCTACGACCCCGTATCCGCCTCAGGCGGATGGAGGCGATACCCGGACTTCCACCGGTTCGTTTTTATTCGTGACCAGATACGTCGTATTCGTCGGATAAGCGAAGTTGAGATTTTCCGCAGAGAACTGTTTCAAAATCGCCATATTGAGTTCGGTCCGCCACGCCTCCTCCTGCGCGTACGACTCCGTTTTCAGCCACATAATGACCGTAATGTTCATGGAAGAATCCGCAAATTTGGAAAAAAAGATACGCGGTGAATATCCCGGACTGTCGGTCCCGTGGAAATTATCGGTGATCTCATGCAGAAGCTGAATCGCGCGCTCCATCTGTTCAGGTGTGGTGTCATACGTCATCGTCAGATCGAACATCAGTTTCAAATGATTCTTGAGGTTGATGTTGCGCACCGGTTCCGTCGTCAGCAGGCTGTTCGGAAGAGTATAGACGGACTCGTCATCCGCGATAATCTTGGAACTGCGCATCCCCACTTCGCAGACGACTCCCTCCAGACTGCCCACCTGGATACGGTCGCCGAGTTTGAACGGACGGTCAAACAGAATCACGATCGTGCCGAAAAAATTGGAAAGCGTATCTTTTGCCGCCAGAGCCGCGCCCAGTCCGAGCACTCCCGCGCCCGCCAGCAGAGCGGTGATATTGATCTTGAAAATGCTCTGACCGATAAACAGGATCGTCGTTGCAAACACGATGATCCGCATAATGTCGCGGAGCACTTTGACCATCAGGTCATCCAGATTGTTGTCGTCCCTCTGCGCAAGCCGCTGGAGGTGGGTATTGATCACCCCGACCATGTTCAGAGCCGCCCAGGCGGCGATCATGCTCAGTACCGTGAAGAAGAAACGCACGTCATACAGAAATACCGTTTTTTCAAACGAAACAAGGACCGGATAAAAGGCGAAGAAGAGTCCGATCACTCCCACCGCCAGAAAAAACGGGGCATTGAACGCATGGAGCAGCTCCCAGAGAACAACATTCCGACGGGCTTTTTTCAGCGCTCTCCGGATCAGGCGGCTGCAGATATATCCCGCAACGGAAAATCCGATCGAAGAAGCAAATGCAATGACCAGAGCCCGGAGCAGAACATCGCCTTGAACGGAAATCCAGTGATTGACCACCCGTTCCTTTTCAAACAGAAACCGTTTCAGCTGATCGGGTGAAAGATCGGCAGGGTTAATCCCCGCCGGAATCCGGGAATCCAGCCAGTCGGTCCGCTTCTGTTCCATTGTTTTTTCAACAGACGCAGAATCCGTTTTCGTTTCGGTCACAGCGGATAACTGCGCACCGATGCACAGTACGGACAAAAGCAGTAAAAAAACTGTTTTTCGCATGATAATTCCCCCCGGAGTCATGTTGATATGATGATTTTCAATATACATGGGCAAAAAGAAATTGCAAGCGTTTTTTATTTTTTTACTGTTTTTTATCAAACCGCCCGATCCGGGATTGTCACAGATATGCGCCACATTGACACACCTTGACATACGCTGTCACACAGGAACGCACAGTGACGCACAACCTTAGAATCTGCTTTTTCCGGAAATTTGAGCGTAAAAACATTTTTTTCAAAAGTTGGCATCAGTATTGCTAGAAACCATGGCAAGTAATCGGAAACAAAAAACAAGAAAGGGCTTGTTATTATGGGAAAAATTCTTGGTATCGACTTGGGAACGACCAACAGCTGTATGGCTGTAATGGATCAGGGTAAATTTAAAATCATCCCGAATGCGGAAGGCGCCAACACGACTCCTTCGATCGTCGCATTCACAAAAACCGGGGAACGTCTTGTCGGTCAGACCGCAAAACGTCAGGCTGTGACCAACCCCAAAAATACGATCTTCTCCGTCAAACGCTTCATGGGACGCAAGTACAATGAAGTGCGCGACGAATCCAGCCGCGTGCCGTATGAACTGGCTGAAGCTAAAAACGGCGACGTCGCAATCGTTGCCGGTGGAAAAACCTACTCCCCGCCGGAAATCTCCGCGATGATCCTTCAGAAACTCAAAGCCGATGCGGAAGCGTTTCTCGGCGAAAAAATCACCGAAGCGGTTATCACGGTTCCCGCTTACTTCAACGACAGCCAGCGTCAGGCAACCAAAGATGCCGGGCGGATCGCCGGTCTTGACGTCAAGCGTATCGTCAACGAACCGACTGCGGCGGCTCTCGCCTACGGGCTTGACAAGAACAATGCGGAAGAGACCATCGCGGTTTACGACCTCGGCGGCGGAACATTCGATATCTCCATTCTTGAGATCGGCGACGGCGTGTTCGAAGTGAAAGCCACCAACGGCGACACTCACCTCGGCGGCGACGATTTCGACGCGGCGGTTGTCAACTGGCTCGCGGACACATTCAAGAAAGAAAACGGCGTCGATCTCCGCAACGATCCGCAGGCGCTCCAGCGTCTGAAAGAAGCGGCGGAAAAGGCGAAATGCGAACTTTCCTCCAGCATGAGCACGGAAATCAATCTGCCGTTCATCACAATGAACCAGAGCGGTCCGCTCCACATGCAGATCACGCTGACCCGCGCACAGCTCGAAAAACTTTGCGACGATCTTCTCCAGCGCACCGTTGCCCCCTGCGAAACCTGCGTAAGGGACTCCGGCGTCTCGAAAGACAAGATCAACGAAGTCATCCTCGTCGGCGGCATGACAAGAATGCCGAAGGCCCAGGAAACGGCCAAAGCCATTTTCGGCAAAGAGCCGCATAAAGGCGTGAACCCGGACGAAGTCGTTGCGGCAGGCGCAGCCATTCAGGGCGGCGTGCTCGGCGGCGAAGTCAACGACGTGGTTCTGCTCGACGTCACCCCGCTGTCTCTCGGTATCGAAACCCTCGGCGGCGTCACGACGAAGCTCATTGACCGGAACACCACCATTCCGACCAAAAAGAGCGAGGTCTTCTCGACTGCGGCAGACAATCAGCCGTCCGTTGACATCCACGTTCTTCAGGGCGAGCGCAACATGGCGGCGGACAACAAGTCCATCGGCAGATTCCGCCTCGACGGCATCGCTCCCGCTCCGCGCGGCGTTCCGCAGATCGAAGTGACATTCGACATCGACGCCAACGGTATCCTGAGCGTTACCGCAAAGGACCTCGGAACCGGCAAAGAGCAGAAGATCACCATCACCGCCAGCAGCGGACTCTCCGAAGAGGAGATTCAGAAGATGGTCAATGACGCGAAAGCCCACGAAAACGAGGACAAGGCTGCCAAAGAGAAGATCGAAGTCAAGAACAAAGCCGACTCCATGGTCTATCAGACGGAAAAACAGCTGAAAGACCTTGGCGACAAGCTCTCTCCCGAAGCGAAGAACTCGGTTCAGGAGTCCATCGACAAACTCAAAAAAGACATTGAGCGCAACGACACCGAAGCCATGAAGGCGACGATGAAAGAACTCGAAGAACGCCTGATGAAATTCGGCGAGGAAATCTACAAACAGCAGCAGGCTCAGGGTGCGCAGGGCGCTCCGAATGCCGGAGCTGCCGACGCCGGAGCCCAGAAGAACGACGACGGCGTAGTCGATGCGGAAATCGTTGACGACGATAAATAAGCAATCCGCCGCCCGGAACACAACTCCGGGCGGCGTTCCCGTTACACAACAAAAAACCCTGAAACATAACCAAATAAAAGGAGTTTTTGAATGAGCACAGTAAAAATTCAGCCCCTCGGTGACAGAGTGCTTGTCCAGGCAATCGAAGTCGCAGAACAGGTCAAAGGCGGGATCCTGATCCCCGATTCCGCAAAAGAGAAACCGCAGGAAGCCAAAGTCGTGGCTCTCGGAACCGGTAAACTCGACGACAAGGGCAACAAGATCCCGTTCGACGTCAAGGTCGGCGATATCGTCCTCACCAGCAAATACGGCGGAACGGAAGTCAAATACGACGATCAGGATTACAAGATCCTCAGCTCCAGCGACATCCTCGCAGTGATCGGCTGATTTCCAACAACATTTACTCACAGGAGATAATCTATTATGGCAGCAAAACAGCTTTTGTTCAATGACGAAGCACGTCGTCAGCTTCTTTCCGGCGTCGAGCAGCTCAGCGCCGCAGTCAAAGCAACCCTCGGTCCGAAAGGCCGCAACGTCGTTCTCGACAAGAAATTCGGTTCCCCGACCATCACCAAGGACGGTGTCAGTGTCGCCAAGGAAATCGAACTCCAGAATCCCTATCAGAACATGGGCGCTCAGATGGTCCGCGAAGTCGCCAGCAAGACCAGCGACATCGCCGGTGACGGAACCACCACCGCAACCGTTCTTGCCGAAGCCATCTTCAAGCAGGGCCTCAAGAACGTGACCGCGGGTGCAAACCCGATGTCCCTCAAACGCGGTATCGACCAGGCGGTCACCGCTATCGTCGCCGAACTCGACAAGATCAAAAAAGACGTCTCCGACAGCGAACAGGTCGCGCAGGTCGCCACCATTTCCGCCAACGGCGACGCCGAAATCGGCAAGATCATCGCCGATGCGATGGATAAAGTCGGCAAAGACGGCACCATCACCGTTGAAGAAGCCAAAACCATCGAAACGACCCTCGACGTTGTCGAAGGCATGCAGTTCGACAAAGGCTATCTCTCCCCGTACTTCGTCTCCAACGCCGAAGCCATGGAGTGCCAGCTCGAAGACGCTTACATCCTGATCTATGAAAAGAAGATCAGCAATCTCAACGACATGCTCCCGGTCCTCCAGTCCGTGGCAAAGACCCAGAAACCGCTGCTGATCATCGCGGAAGACGTCGAAGGCGAAGCTCTCGCAACCCTCGTCATCAACAAAATGCGCGGCATTCTCAACGTCTGCGCCGTCAAGGCTCCCGGATTCGGCGACCGCAGAAAAGCCATGCTCCAGGACATCGCGATCCTCACGGGCGGAACCTGCATCTCCGAAGACCTCGGCATCAAACTTGATTCCGTCAAGCTCGAACAGCTCGGCCGTGCAAAACGCGTCACGGTTGACAAGGAAAACACCACGATCGTCGAAGGAGCGGGCGAAACCTCCGCGATCCTCGGACGCGTCAATCAGATCCGCAAGCAGATCGAAGAGACCACCAGCGATTACGATCGTGAAAAACTTCAGGAACGCCTCGCCAAGCTCGCGGGCGGCGTAGCCGTCATCAACGTCGGCGCGGCGACCGAAACCGAAATGAAAGAGAAAAAAGCACGCGTTGAAGACGCCCTGCACGCGACCAGAGCCGCAGTTGACGAAGGTATCGTCCCCGGTGGCGGTGTCGCTCTGCTCCGCGCTTCCTGTGCCGCCAGAGCTCTCAAGCTCAAAGACGACGAAGCGGTCGGTGTCGACATCATCCTCCGCGCGATCGAAGAGCCCCTCCGTACCCTCGCCTCCAACGGCGGATACGAAGGCAGCGTGATCGTCAAGGAAGTCCTCGCCGGCAAGAACAACGACGGCTTCAACATCGCAACCGGCGAATACGTCGATATGCTCAAAGCCGGTATCATCGACCCGAAGAAGGTGACCCGCTCCGCTCTCCAGAACGCGGCTTCCATCTCCGGACTTCTCCTCACCACCGAGTGCCTCATCACCGATGCGCCGGAAGAGAAGAAGGCTCCCGCAATGCCGGAAGGCGGAATGGGAGGCATGGGTGGAATGGGCGGCATGGGCGGCATGATGTAATTCATCCGCACAGAAAGCACACGCTTTCCATGTGACAAAACCCGCCGCATTGGTTCTGCAAAGGATCAATGCGGCGTTTCTTTATCCGGAGGAGGAAATAAATGGAAAAAGCAAATGTCTATTTCACCAATATGCGCGTAAAGGCGTTCGGCGAAAACCTGCTCGGCAAACTCGAAAAACTCATGCGCAAAGCAGGAATCGAACAGATCGACTTCAAAGACCGTTTTGCCGCAATCAAGATCCATTTCGGTGAATATGGAAATCTTTCATTCCTGCGCCCGAACTTCGCCCGAACCGTTGCGGAAGAAGTAAAACGGCTCGGAGGAAAACCTTTCCTGACCGACTGCAACACGCTTTATGTCGGCTCCCGCAAACACGCGCTGGAACACATCGAAACAGCCTACCGCAACGGCTTCACGCCTTATTCAACCGGCTGTCACATCATCATCGGCGACGGCCTCAAAGGAACCGATGAAGTTTCCGTTCCCGTCCCGAACGGGGAATACGTCTGAGAAGCCAAAATCGGCCGCGCCGTGATGGATGCGGACATCTTCATTTCCCTGAACCATTTCAAGGGACATGAAATGACCGGTTTCGGCGGTGCGATCAAGAACATCGGCATGGGCTGCGGCTCCCGCGCCGGCAAGATGGAACAGCATTGCGACGGAAAACCGACCGTCAATCAGGAACTCTGCATCGGCTGCCGCAACTGCGCAAAAATCTGCGCTCACGACGCTCCCGTCTTCCACAATAAAAAAGCGACGATCGACCATGCGAAATGCGTCGGCTGCGGACGCTGTATCGGCGTCTGCCCGAAAGACGCAATCGAACCATCCTGGGGACAGGCGGAAGGACTCGTCGACAAAAAAATGGCGGAATACGCGCTCGCCGTCGTCAACGGACGTCCGCACTTTCACATCAGTATCGTCATGGACGTCTCTCCGTTCTGCGACTGCCATCCGGAAAACGATGCGCCGATCGTCCCGAACGTCGGCATGTTCGCCTCGTTCGACCCGGTCGCACTGGATCAGGCGTGCGCCGATGCGGTAAACCGTCAGCATCCGGTCAAAGACAGCGTTCTCGGCGAATCGGAAGCACACTTCCGCGATCATTTCAAAAATGTTTCGCCTTCCACGAACTGGGAACTCCAGCTGGACCATGCGGAAAAAATCGGCCTCGGCACCCGCTCCTACAATCTGATCGAAATCTGATCCGTAACAGCCCCGAAGCGGACCGTGCCTGCCGTCACAGGACAACGCGGTCCGCTTTTTCTATCCGGCGGAACTCTTTCGGCGAAACTCCGGTAAATTTGCGGAACGCTTTGGAAAAAGCGAACGCGGAGGAATAACCGGTACGCGCGGCAATTCCGTCCAGTTTCTCACCCGTGCGCAGAAGCAGTTCCGATGCGTACCGGAAACGAATTTCCGCAACCAGTTCCCCCGGAGAACGTCCGCACTGACTCCGGCAAAGCTGAAACAGCAGCGACTCCGATATATTCAGCGCACGCGCCAGCATTCCCGCGGTCCAGCGGCGATCCGGAGCTGCCTCCACCAGTTCAACCAGCCGGCGGATCCGTCCGGACCGGAACGGACCGCCAAGTTCCCGTCTCAGGCAATCGTTCAGCAGAGCGACGGTATGCCGCATCATCTCCGGTTCCGCGCCTTCGATCCGGCAGCGGAACAACAGATTCAGCAGAGCTTCGATCTCCTCCGCATAAACAGACGGAAACACCCCCTGTTCCCAGCCCGGACTCGGCGACAGCAGAAAATGAACATGGCGGAACACTCCCTTTTTCACCACGCACCGGCGATCCGTGTCGGAACTCATCAACAGAGAGCTTCCCGGTTCCGCGACAAAGCGTTTTCCCGGTATCTCAAACTCAACGGTCCCTTCCCGGATCAGCCACAGCGTCCAATGACGCGTTTCCGTTCCGCCTGCGCGCAGCATCTCATACGGAGCTCGGATTGCGGCGATCCCGCAGCTGTGGATTCCGCTGCCGATGAAGTACGGACGCATCTCCGATCCGGGAAAGAAACGGGAATACAGAAATCCGTCGTGTTTTGTTGTGTTGGATATGATTTTTGCAGACTCCGTCATGGCAATTCTCTCCTGATGATCTATACTATAAGATATGTTTTATTTCTCAAATTACAAGGAAAAATCATGTCTGCTTTTACAGAAAGTACCTTCGAGATCGTTCCCGTGTCCGGCAATGCGGAAGAGCTGGAATTCGTAATGGAAGAAAGCGGACCGTTCCGCAATTTCCGGATCGTCAGTCACTCTTCACGACCGCAGCGCATACGGGAGGCGGTCGTGCTGCGTCTGCCGATGCCGTTCCCGCCCGATACTCCGCTGTATGCGGAGGGATTCAACATGCTCTCGCAATACTGGGGAACGATCCGCCAGATCGAAACGACTTCCCTTTCCGACCGCGGCCATTACCGTCTGCCCGTCAAAGAGGGATTTTTCACCTGTTACAATCTGATCCAGTTCTTCCCGCACGGAGCCCCCGTTCTGCTGGCAGGCTTCACCTCGTGCCGCAGATTCTCCAATGAAATCCGCTTCCATGAACAGACGCTTGAATTCGTCATCGACTGCGACGGTACGGAGCTTCCGCCGGGCGGATCGCTGGAACTGGAGGAACTCTTCATCACGGAAAACGGCGGACGCGAACAGCAGCTTGCGGAGTTCGCCGGACGGATCGCGTTTCATCATCCGCCGCTCCGCTGCGCCGGGCAGATCACGGGATGGTGTTCCTGGTACTGTTACGGTCCCGCCGTGACGGAACAGGACATCGAACGCAACGGAGCGGCGATGAAACGGAACCTTCCCGGTTTCCGTTTTGTTCAGATCGACGACGGCTATCAGGCGCACATGGGCGACTGGCTTCTGCCGCATGCGAATTTTCCCAACGGAGTCAAACGGCTGTGTCTCAAAATCAGGGAAATGGGACTCGAACCCGCGATCTGGGTCGCGCCGTTCATCGCGGAGGCGGATTCGGAACTGTTCCGGAACCATCCGGACTGGTTCGTCATGGATGAAGACGGAGCCCCTCTTCCCTCGAACCGTCACAGTTTCGGCGGCTGGCGCAAAGGTCCGTGGTACATGCTCGACACCACCCGCCCCGAAGCCTGCGACTATCTCCGCTCGGTCTTCCGCACGATGCGCGAAGAGTGGCAATGCCGCTACTTCAAACTCGATGCCAATATGTGGGGCTGTCTTCCCGGTGGAGTCCGCCACAATCCCGCCATGACGCGCGTGGAAGCGTACCGCGCCGGCATGAAGGCTCTCACCGAAGGAGCGGGCGCGGATTCCGTGATTCTCGGCTGCAACGCGCCCATGTGGCCCTCGCTCGGAACCTGCACCGCCATGCGCACGACCGGAGATATTGCCCGGCGCTGGACCACATTTGAAACGCTTGCACGGGAATGTTTCTCGCGCAACTGGCAGAACAACAGACTCTGGATCAACGATCCGGACTGTCTCGTGCTGGAAAATCCCGCAGTGGAAATCCCCGGTCCCGACGGCTCCATGATCCGGCAGAACCTCACCGGCGTTTCCGAACAGGAATTCGAGTTTCACCGCGCCCACATCCTCGCATCGGGCGGAATGATTCTTTCCGGCGACAAACTGACCGAACTGAGCGAGAAGTCGTTCCGCACGATCCGTAAACTGGCGGAACTGTACGGAAAAACCGCGGAATTCGATTCAACCGATTTCCGCTGCGGAACGATCCGGCTTCCCGACGGCGTCCTTCTCTGTTGTTTCAACTGGAGCAATACAGGGAAAGCGTACCGCCTCCTTCCGGAACACGGTACGCTTTCGGATTTCTGGACGGAGGAACCGGTCACGGAACGGCTGCTTATGCTGCCGCCCCGGTCGGCAAGAGTCATCCGCCTGAGATACTGAATTTCCTCACGGTTCAAAGGTCAGCGAAACGTCATCCAGCAGAACGGTTCCGGTCGTCTGCGGAGCAAGCCCGATGGAGACGTCAAGGAAATCGGTGTTGTTGCGGAGAAGGACCGGGACCCGCCAGAGCTTCCAGCCTGAGCTTCCCGTCACGTTCCGGCGCAGCACCTGCGCGGTATAGTCGTTTCCGGCACGCTTCATTCCGATGCGGATCATCAGACCGCCGCGCCCGTCGTCCTTTCCGTTGAAAGCCTTCACATTCTCCAGCTTCGCACGGAACGAGAGGTACGCTTTCGACCATTTTCCCGCAGGGAAACGGACCGTCTGCGAAACGGCTGCCGGAATGGTGCAGGACTTGGAAACGGAAATTTTCATACCATTTCCACGAACGCCGTACTGCGGCCCGCACTCATAACTCATGCCGTTCTGAACAGCAGTCCCCCAAATATCGGGCGCTCCGTAAGCGCTCTGTTCAAAACCGCCGTTTTTCACGTCCGGCAACTCCCGGATCCGGAAAAGCGGGAAGTGATAACGGTTCTTAAACGAAGAACCGGAAATCCCTTTCAAACGTTCTTTGGAGCCATCCGCGCGTCCCACACTAACATCAAGCCCGGCAATCTCCCCGAAAGCGGAAAGCGGCAGTTCAAACACGGCGCTCCAGCCGTCCGCCGTCTTCGCGGTCCGACAGGTGAATCCGCCCTTCGGCTGCGCTTTACCCCTCTTCAATTCTCCGCAGCCGCCCTCCGGAGTCGCATAAAACTGACGCGGATAAACGGCGTTCAGCTCCATGCGGCGGAACGGTTCCGTATCCGCAAAAAGCTCCACGCAACTGCCCTCATGAAACACCTTTCCGGCTTTCGGCGACGCCTCTTTCACATTCACCGTCACTGTAAGCGCCGATCCGTTCCGCCCGATCTCCACGGTTGAACCTTTTTCCATCTCCAGCCGGACGGGGAGTTCATACCCCGGCGTATCGGGAATCATGACCGCATTGCCGGCGTTACCCTTGAAACCGGGAACGGCAACGGTGTCCCGCACCGGATCGAACCGGAAGCTGAACATCACCGGAGTGCCGCCGATCCGCGATTCGATCTCAATCGGCAGTCCCGTCAGATTCTTCCCTTCAAAATACACGGTATCTCCGAAACGGCGTCCATGCAGCCCGACTGAATTCTCCAACTTGAATTCCGAATTTTTCAATGCTTTCCGCACTTCGGCGGGGGAACCGGTCAGGTAATACGGCTCGAAACGCAGGCGGTATTCCTTCTCCTTCACGGGATTTGCGTAGATGTCATGGACCTGAACAGCGGCTTTCCCCGGAGTCCAGCGGCTGCCGGAAGGCCGCATATCATACAGGAAGCCGAGCGCTTTTTTCCCGTCGCGGCTCGTGAAGAGCCCGGCGCGCACCCAGCCGGAGACCGGCACTTCCTCCACCCGCTCCATACCGTTCAGCAGGATGGAAAGCGCGTTGGTCGCGGCAAACACGTCGTTCGGAGCCGCAAGCCCGTTCACGTTCACCTGACGGTAAAACGACGTATAGCTCGGCGCGAGACTCGCTTTGAGTCCGTTCAGCATACTGTCCAGATACATGCGTGCAATCTCGTTCGCCCCGTACCGTTCCTTGTTCAGATAATAGTCGATCTGTTTGGAATAAGCGGTTTGAAGATAATAATTTTCCGTATTCCAGAGCGGCTTTTTCACTTTCAGCTGTGCGGAAATGTCGCGGATCACATTGCGGTAGCGGAAATACATGCCGTTCATGTAATCGAGCCCGCAGTTGTAGGGATGAAACGCCACGCCGTCGAGCCAGTTCACATAATCGGGATTCTCCTGATTGAGCTGCTTGCACCAGCCGACCATGTTCATGCCGAAATCCCCCGTCACGCCGTTGCCGAGGATAATGGAATCCGGCTGATCCTTCTTGATCCGTTCATAGGTGTATTTGCAGAACCCGATAAACCATTTTGCATGACCGTCCGGCGGACGGATCAGAAGTCCCGGTTCATTGCTCAGCTCCCAGATCTTCACATCGTTTTTCCAGGTATTGAAGACGAAATCCAGATATTTGCTGTAAACGCCTTCCATCGGGACCATCAGCACGCCGTCGCGGTTGTCTTTCGTAACCGTGTGCCATTCGGCAAGATATGCAGGGTATCCCTGCGCACCGCGTTTGAGTACCTGCCGGATATCGGCTTTTGTCACGAAACTGCCGACCAGACAGAACACCGGTTCGATCTGATATTTCCGGAGCATGACGATCGTATTGCCAATCAAATCCGCGCGGAAGCGTCCCCGCTCCGGCTCAACCGCGCGCCACTGTCCCCAGACACGCCCGGTTCGGATGCCGATCGACCGCATATCCCGGAATGTTCGCTCGTATCCGCCGGCAATCGTCAGGAATACATTGTTCTCAAAATCCGCATCCCGGAACGTAAAATCCGCCGGAACGTTCGTTCCGATTCCCCAGCCGGGCGAAAAACGCGGATGATTCACCGACTCATGGATCACGGCAAAATCTCCGCCGATCCGCCGCGCGGTAAACCCGTTCAGCTCCAGAGAGGCGGCAAACGCACCGAAGACAGACGGCTTCAAGCTGATTTTTCCCTCGTAAACACCATCCGCCTGACGCTTCAGCGCAATCGGCAGAACGGCGGCGCGCTTCCCGTCATGGAAGAACCGTACAAACACGTTTCCCGGAACCGTTTCCGCGGAAGAGTCCAGAACCGCGCGGAACGTCATCCCGACTTCTTCTCCGGCGCGATAGGTGGAATCGACTTTGCTGAACGTGACGGCATACTCATTCTGCGGTTTCGCCGGAGCCCCGACACGGGAAAAACGGAAGTTGTCGATATACAGCGTATTGATCGGCTTTCCGTTGCTGCGCGGCAGAATCCAGATGCTGTAAAAATTGGTGTATCCGGTGATCTTGAACCGTTTGGAAACATGCTGCCACTCTTTCGAAGGACGGAAAGACATTCCCCTCAGCATGGGATAATACTTGTCGCGGGAATAATCCGTATTGGCACGGAAATCAATGGCGAACGGCTGATTCGGCGTATAAGTGCCGTCCTCGTTCGGCGCGGCTTTGACGTCAAACGAAATCTCCACTTCGCACGCATCGGGGATATAGAAATCCTCAAACGAACAGCGGTAATTCGCAACGCCCTTATAGCCGGGAATCACCATGCCGCGACCGCTCTTTCCGTCTTTTACGGTACGCGGATAATAGAGACGTTCCGGATTTTTCCGGAGTGCCTCGCGGTTGACCGTGAAAGTCTCAAACTTGACGCCGGGAACAGGTCCCTCCAAAACGCCGAGCTCCATTCCGGAATTGTTGTTGATGGTCTCCGCCGTCAGCGCAAATGCGACGGACAGCAGAAGTGTCGAAACAATCGTTTTTCCATTCATATCGCAAACTCCTTTTCGTATTTTAATTGCCGAAGCAATATGCTCAGGGAAAATCCGAAGCGAACAGTTTTTTCCAACGTTCGGCACGAAGATTCCAGTTATCGTCGTAAATCAGTTCGGAAAGCACGTTGAAACTCTTCACATGCCCGTCGTAATGCCAGCCGGTGATATAGACACCGTGAACATTCGGCAGGATCACCCCGCTGGAAGCATTCGGGTTATAAAGATGATTCGGCGAATTGATCTCGTTGACCGCGAACGGTCCCAGCGGCGTTTCCAGAACCGCGACTTTCCTTGACGGCGACTTGATCTGTCCGGGAGTCCGGGCGGATTGCGGCGCACTTTCCACTCCGGAAATACCGTGCCATGTCAGCGAATCGTGATAAGTTATGACCGTATAGGAAGGAATCACCGTCGTCGCTCCGGGCGAAGTCCGGAAATTTTCATGCTTGACACAGTAATTCTGCGGGATGTCATACTGAAACATTCCTTTCTGAATTTTGCTCAGATAAGGTTTGAGATAATGAACGCCGTCATTCCCTGCAATCTTGTCAATACTGTATCCGGTAAGCCTCCGCCAGAAATTGGTGGAATGCCACGGATAAAACACCTGGTCATCCGAATACTGAATAATTCCGAGCCCGATCTGTTTCTGATGGTTCAGGCATTGCGCCATCAATCCTTTTTCCCGTGCGGCATTCAACGCCGGCAGAAGCAGCCCTGCAAGAATCGCAATGACCGCGACCGTTACAAGGAGTTCCACAAGCGAGAACCTCTGTTTTCTTTGTGTCATATCTTCCTCCATAAGTTTGAGTTGTTCTGTTTTAATTATACACCATTTCCCGTTTTTTGTAAATGAATTTATTGTATGTTTTCTTTGGACTTTTTGTAAAAAACATCATTTTCCCCGGAACGCCGGGACGTTTTCCTCCGGTCGCCCGGTACAGAAAAAATCCTGCTTCCGCAGTTGCAAATGCGTTTTTTTATGGTATATTTGAATTTATGTATCTAAACAGGGAGTCGAATTCATGAAATTCAAGTGGTCCATTCTGACAGCCGTATTCCTGCTCTCCGCCGCGCTCCTTTGCGGCTGTTCCTCCGAGGACAGAAAAGACGGACGCCGGACGGAAAGGAAATATCCCAAACTGCGCAATTACACGCTGAATCTTTCCATCATTTCCACGCAGGGCAACTACCGCCGCGGAGACGCCAATCCCGTTCTGCGCTTTTCCGTCAAAAACGCCGGAGCGAACCAGCTTTCGATCCATGAATGGAAAATGCACGAACAGGAAAACATCCGCGTTCTTTACGCCCCCTGCCCCGAACGTGGTTCGGCGACCCGGATTCCCGCGGACCGGTGGAAGGAGTCCGAACGCTTCCTGCTCAAAGGAGCCGTGCCCCGTTATCCGCTGGAACTGGCGCCCAATAACGGCGTGCTTGTCGACGTACCGCTCAGTTTCATCCGCAAACTGGACAAACCGGGACGCTATGCCGTGAAAGGAGAACTGGATCTTCATTCCGTTTCCGCTCAGAGCGCCCCGATCGAAATAGAAATCCACTGACACGGAGGCGCACCATGACTCCCATACAGACACCCGCCCCCGGCAGCCATAAACTGCTTTATACCGGAGACGTATTCCGGATCACCCTCAGCGTTTCCGGAAAGGGACGCGCTTACCTGCGCACCAATCTCGGAAACGCGGCGGTCCGCCGCGCGGAAACAATCTCGCTTGTCGACCGCGGACTCGTTTCGCCCGGACAGGACTGGCACGACATCCCCATGGCCGACCTCGGAAACGGGGAACATGCAATCCGGCTTGCTCTGGTCGAGACCGGACATTTTGAAGCGAAAGCGTTTTTCATTCCCGAAAATTCCACCGTGGAACAGTGGCCGGACGGACCCAATATCCATGTCAACGTTTCTCCGGCCCCTTACTGCTGCGCAAACTCGATCTACTGTGCGTTCATCCGGCAGTTCGGTGAAAACAAAACTCTCGCTTCAACCGACGACGCACTCCGTCCGGAACGCACCGCGGCGGAAAATGAACTGGACCGCAGCGGCTACAGCGTCATCCCCTCCTCCGGCACCTTCCGCGGACTCATCCGCGAACTGGATCATATCTTCGACCGCATGAAGTGCCGCATTCTTCACCTGCTCCCGATCAATCCGACTCCGACCGTTTACGGGCGGATGGGCCGTTTCGGCAGTCCCTATGCGTCTCTGGATTTCACGGCGGTCAACCCCGAACTGGCGGAGTTCGACCGGAAAGCCACGCCGCTGGAACAGTTCATCGAACTCGTCGATGCCGTTCACAGCAAAAACGGCAAGCTCTTCATTGACATCGCCGTCAACCATACGGGCTGGGCGTCCAAAATCCACGAAACGCACCCGGAATGGCTCAAACGCCGCCCGGACGGAACAATCGTTTCGCCCGGCGCGTGGGGAACGGTCTGGGAAGATCTCACCGAGCTCGATTATAACAACAAAGAGTTATGGAAATACATCGCCGACGTCTTTGTAATCTGGTGCGAACGCGGCGTGGACGGTTTCCGCTGTGACGCCGGGTACATGATCCCGGTCCCCGCATGGGAATACATCATCGCCCGCGTCCGGGAAAAATACCCTGACATCATCTTTCTGCTGGAAGGGCTCGGCGGCGATCCCGCCGTCACCACGCGCCTGCTCGACTATGCAAATATGAACTGGGCGTATTCCGAACTGTTTCAGAACTACTCCAAGGAACAGATCGAAGGCTATCTGAACTATGCGTGGAAAGAGTCCCTCGGCAACGGGCTGATGGTGCACTATGCGGAAACACACGACAACGCGCGTCTTGCAGCCGTCTCTCAGAATTACGCGCGGATGCGGACCGCGCTCTCCGCGCTCGCCTCCATGAACGGGGCGTTCGGTTTCGCCAACGGCGTGGAGTGGTTTGCCAAAGAAAAAATTGACGTGCACGAAGCCCGCGGTCTTTCCTGGGGAGCGGAACCGAATCTGGTCGACTACATCGGGAAACTGAATACGCTTCTGCTGACCCATCCGGCGTTTCACAACGGTGCGACCGCCGCGTTCATCGACTCCGGAACTCCGGATGCCGTCCTGTTCCGCCGGATTGACGCCTCCGGGAAAAAAGTCGTGCTCTGCGCGGTCAATCTGAACTGCGAACATGCAACCGTCGTCCGTTGGAATCCGCACGAATCCTATTCCTGCGGACTCGCCGCCTACGACCTGCTTTCCGCGGAAACGGTCAACGTGAAAGCCGTGGAACACATGCTCTTTCAGCTGGAACTCGCTCCCGGTGAAGCACGCTGTCTCTCCTGCGATTCCGACGATCTGGTCCGCATTCAGGAAGCCAGCGCAAAGATCTTCGACCGTTTTTCCAAAAGCGAGGTTCAGGAAGCCCAGTCAATGACCTTGAAATGCACCGCGTTCCTGCGCCGGTCCGTCGTTCTTCAGCCGGAAGACGATCCCTACCGGGCGGCGGGCGCTCTTCTCGAATCTCCGGAACAGTATCTGAAAACGCTTCAGCCGGACCTCAAGGATCACCCCTATGTCATCTGGAAATGGCCGGAGGACACCCGCCGCAACGTGATGATCACGCCTGGAAAATTCATCCTCCTGCTCGCGCCGGTCCGGTTCCGCGCCACTCTCTGCGTGGAAAACGAATATTCGCAGGAACACAACAGCCTCGTCGACGCGCAGGGACGCCACTTCGCGATCTACTACCCGCACGCACAGGAACTGCCGCACAAAAACGCCATTCTGAAATTCTCCGCGTTTTCCGACGGCAAAGTCATCCGCGACGAGGGACACCTCCTGCTGCTCGCGCCGGATATTCTCAACACGGCGCTCCGGTATTCGCACGATTACATCCGGAACAGCGCTCCGCTGACCTGTATGCAGGCCAACGGGCGCGGCGCCCTGATGCACCTGCGCCTTGACCAGCCGGCAGTCTCCTCACGGTATGACGCCGTAATGCTCGCCAACCTCAGCCCGGAACTCCCCGAAGACCGCCACATCATGCTCCGCCGTCTGCGGATCTGGCTGCTTCACCACGCACGCACGCAGGAAATCACTCTGGCGTGTCTGCATGATTTCGAACGCGCGGCGGACGGTGCCGCCATCTGGAACTATCATGTTCCCACCGGCAATGGACTTTATGTCGATATCAGCATGAAAATCGAAATTGTCGCCGGAAAGAACCAGACCCGGATCACGTTCCTCCGGAAAGAAGGTTCCGGACGGGATTATCTCGCCCCCGGTTCCGCAGTCAAACTCATTGTCCGCCCGGATGTGGAAGACCGTAATTTCCATTACTCCACCAAGGCATCCGGACTCGAAAACGTCTGGCCCGGCAAAGTCCGGTTCCTGGAACGCGGTTTTGATTTCACCCCCGCACCGGAACGCACCCTGTCGCTTCAAACCTCATCCGGCAAATTTGTTCCCGGAGCGGAATGGAGCTATATGATCTGGCAGCCGAACGAAGCGGACCGCGGGCTTGATCCCCATTCCGACACCTACAGCCCCGGCTATTTTGATATTGACCTTGACGACTGCGGCTCGGCGCAGATTTCCGCCTCCATCCAGACGCCGATGGAACCGGAAAAACTGCAGCCTGTCAAACCCTCCGCAGCGGATTTCCGGGCGGCGGAAGATTCCGGAATCGAAACCAACATGCTGGCTGCCATGCGCGCATTCGTCGTCAAACGCGGCGAGTTGAAAACCGTCATCGCCGGCTATCCGTGGTTCCTCGACTGGGGACGCGATACTCTGATCGCGGCGCGCGGTCTGATCGCAGCTCCGGAATTCCGCGGAGACGTCAAAGCGATCCTCCGTCAGTTCGCCCAATTTGCCGAACACGGCACAATTCCGAACATCATCCACGGCAGTACGGTCGGCAACCGCGACACCAGCGACGCCCAGCTCTGGCTGTTCACCGCCGCGGAAGATCTCTGCAAAGCGGAACAGTCCACGGAATTTCTCCGTACAGAGATCAAAGACGGGAAAACGCTTTTGGACAAACTGGAGGAAATCGCCGCCGACATCATCGCCGGAACGCCGAACGGGATCAAAACCGACCCGGAGTCCGGACTCGTTTTCAGCCCGCCGCACTTCACCTGGATGGACACCAACTACCCCGCCGGAACGCCGCGGGAAGGTTATCCGGTGGAAATTCAGGCGCTCTGGTTTGCGGCGCTCCGGTTCCTCTCCGGCGTTTCCGGAACACCGGACCGCTGGGCGGCTCTCGCGGAACAGGTTCGCACCTCCATCCGCACCCTGTTCCTTTCCGACGACGCGACCTGTCTCTCGGACTGCCTGCACTGCTCCTCCGGAACTCCCGCGCGTCTGGCGGTCAAGGACGACCACATCCGTCCGAACCAGCTGTTCGCAATCACGCTCGGAGCAATCGACGACAAGGAACTTGGACGCTCCATTCTGGATGCAGCGTCCTGTCTGCTGGTTCCCGGAGCGATCCGCAGTCTGGCGGACCGGCCGACCCGTTATCCGCTTGCAATTCACGGAAACAACGGCGAACTGCTGAACGATCCCCTGCATCCTTATCAGGGGACCTATGAAGGCGACGAAGATACCCGCCGCAAGCCCGCATACCACAACGGAACCGCCTGGTCGTGGCCGTTCCCGTCGTACTGCGAGGCTTATGCGATGATGTACGAAAAGACCGGAGCCGCCGTGGCGCGTTCCCTGCTCTCCTCCTGCGAAATGGTCATGCGCACCGGATGCGTCGGTCAGATCGCGGAGATCCTCGACGGCAATTATCCGCACCGCCAGCGCGGCTGCGACGCTCAGGCATGGAGTATGACGGAATATTACCGCGTCTGGAAACTTCTGCACAGATAAACCAACACATGGGAGGGTTTTGATATGGATAACATTACACGGGTACTGGAAGCGCAGCGGCGCTTCTCCGCATGGGCGCCGGAAGTGCGGCTTGACGCGCTCCGGGCTCTGTTCGACGAGATCAAAGCCAGTCAGCCGCAGATTTGCGAAGCTCTGAAGCTGGACCTCGGCAAAAGCGAATTTGAATCCATCGCCACGGAGACCTCGATCGTCCTGGAGGAGTTGGCGGCAATGATCCGGAAACTGCCGGAATACATGTCCGTCCGGAAAGTCAGGACCTCGCTTCTGAACTTCCCCGCCAAAGGGCGCATCTGCCCCGAACCGCTCGGAAACGTACTGATCTTTTCCGCATGGAATTATCCGTTCCAGCTGACCTTTTCCCCACTGATCGGAGCGGTGGCGGCGGGCAACCGCGTGATTATCAAACCGGCGGAACAGGCGGAACACACGGCTAAGCTGATCGAAACCATCGTCCGGAAAGTATTCAAACCGGAACATGTGGCAGTCTTCAACGGCGGCGTCGATGTGGCAATCCGGCTGCTGAAAGAACGGTTCGACCATATTTTCTATACCGGCGGAACCGAAGGCGGAAAAGCCGTCATGCGCGCCGCGGCGGAATACCTGACTCCGGTCACGCTCGAACTCGGCGGCAAGAGCCCGTGCATCGTCGATTCCGACGCCAAACTGAGCCTCTCCGCAAAACGGATCGTCTGGGGTAAATTCCTCAATGCGGGTCAAACCTGTGTCGCTCCGGACCACCTCTATGTCCACAGCTCCGTCAAAAAACAGTTTCTGGAAAAACTGCTTTACTGGATCCGGCATTTCTACACGGAGGACCCGGCGGCTTCGCCGGACTACCCGCGCATCATCAATGAACGCCATTTCGACCGTCTCCTGAAACTCATGGGGGAAGGCACGATCCTCTGCGGCGGAAACGTGGACCGTTCCGACCGGTTCATCGCCCCGACCGTCATCGACGGCATCACCTGGAACGACCCGGTCATGCAGGAAGAGATCTTCGGCCCGATTCTTCCGATCCTGACATTCAACAACATCAATGAAGTGATCGCGCAGATCAATGCCCATCCGAAACCGCTGGCAATGTACTATTTCGGCAAAAACAATGTCGAACAGCTGCTGGAACAGACTTCGGCGGGCGGGGTCTGCGTCAACGAAACGGTTACGCATCTTCTGAATCCGGAAATGCCGTTCGGCGGAGTCGGCGGCAGCGGTTTCGGAGCTTACCACGGGAAATATTCGTTCGACACCTTCACGCATTACAAGCCGATCATGATCAAATCGACCACGGTCGACCTGCCAATGCGTTATCCGCCGAACCTGAACAAAAACCTTAAAATGCTGAAATTCGTTTCCAAATAAAACGATTCTCCGGCTCCCGGAACGGCTGTTCATGACGTTCCGGGAACTTCCGGAAACGGAGAATATTGCCGCCATCCGTTTGACACTCCCGTGAACTGCGGTTATATTTTGAAAAAACTGCAAAACAGGAGATCGCACGATGCCGGAAACTCAGCTTCATGACAAAGTCGCGGAACTCAGGAAACAACTGAATTCCGTCATACGGGGAAAAGAACAGGCAGTTGAACTGCTGCTGACCGCTCTCTTTGCCGGCGGGCATATTCTCATGGAAGACGTTCCCGGTACAGGGAAAACCACGCTTGCAAAAGCTCTCGCGCGCTCCATTTCCGCCGAATTCAGCCGCATACAGTTCACGCCCGATCTGCTCCCTGCGGATATTCTCGGAACCTCCATTTATTCCCCGAAGGAGGGAACGTTTTTCTTCCGTCAGGGTCCCGTCTTCACCAATCTGCTGCTTGCCGACGAGATCAACCGCGCCTCCCCGCGAACCCAGTCGGCGCTGCTCGAAGCGATGAACGAACGCCAGGTTTCCATTGAGGGGAAGGAACACCGGCTCGCCAATCCGTTTCTCGTCATTGCAACCCAGAATCCGATCGAATACTATGGAACATATCCACTCCCGGAAGCACAGCTCGACCGTTTTGCCATCCGGCTTTCCCTCGGTTATCCCGATGAGGAATCCGAATTCCGGGTGCTCAAAGACCGGTACGAAACCGATCCGCTCGATTCCCTGCATCCGGTTCTGACATGCGGTGAAATCTGCGACATCCGGAAAGAAGTGTGCTCCGTCGAAGTGGAGGATTCTCTGGCGGATTATATGATGCGTCTGATCCGCGCCACCCGTGAAGCGCCGGAGATCCGGCTCGGCGCGAGTCCGCGCGCCCTGTTGACCCTCTCCCGGTGCGCCCAGTCCATGGCATGGCTTGACAACCGCGGTTTTATAAAACCCGACGATATTCTCGCGCTGGTCCATCCGCTTCTGGCGCACAGGCTTGTCATGACGCTGGAAAGCAAACACGCGGGGATCGCTCCGGAACGCGTTCTGGATTCCATCGTCCGCAGACTGAAAATTCCGGTGTAACGATGCCGCGCGGATTTCTCACGGCAGTCCGGCGAATGGAAGCCGTATTTCAGGCAGGGCCGCAGTGGCTGCCCTCCGCAAAACGGAAGCAGGGACAATACGTTTCCGCCGCCGTCATGCTGGCGGTCTGGCTCTATGGTTTTCTGGACCGTCTGTTCACCCCGCAGGGACGCATCTTCGGTGCGGTCTATCTCGGCGTCGCGTTCTATTCCACGATTCTCACACGCAGTCCGGCGGTGATCCTGTTTTTCATTCTCACGGCGACGCTGTTTTTTGATTTTCTCGGAGGTCTTCTCTTTTTTCCGCGTTTGCGGATTGTCCGGCATGTACCCGCACGGGTCGCCTGCGGAACGGAGTTTCAAATCCGTTACACGATCTCCAACCGTTCGTTTCTGCCCTGCTATGATCTCTCGGCGGACTCCTCCATGCAATTCCGGAACCTGACCGCAACCGATACCGCGATCAGCCGTCTGACGCTCCCGCCGAAACAGACCGGTACTCTCGTCCGGCGGTTCAAATTCACAAAACGCGGAATCTATCAGCTGCCCTGCGCAACGATTGAAACGGCGTTTCCATTTCAGATACTCAAATTTTCGCGCATTCTGCCGGGACGGTCGCAGATCATCTGCCATCCCGCCTGCACCGAACTGCGCACGCTCCGCCTTCCGGACGGTTCCGCGACAAGCAGCGAAAGCCTGAAAACGGTCTCATCCGAGGGAAGCAGCATGGATTTTTACGGATGCCGGGAGTACCGTACCGGCGATGATCCCCGCAAGATCCATTGGGCGGCAAGCGCGGGACGTCCCCAGCTGGTCGTCAAGGAATTTCAGGAAGAAAAACTGTCGCGCGCAACACTGATTCTGGACAACGCGCCCGTTGCGGCGAAACGCTCCGCGGCGGAATTCCTGCGCGATCTGTTTCTGCTCCGTCCGATCCGCCGTCAAAACAATACGGAATCATTCGAAGCGGCGGTCTCTCTGACCGCTTCCATCGCCGCCTCGCTCTCGTCCGGAGATTTCGCCGTGGATATTTTCGCCGCCGGATCGGAACTGCACCGCTTCCGCACCGGACGCGGCGGAATGACGCTGGACTCGTTTCTGGATCTGCTCGCCTCGCTGGAGCCGGAACCGCGGATGGACCGTTTCCGCAAAATCACTCCGGAAGACATCCGTGCGATAGCATCCACCGGCGCCGTGTTCCTGATCCTGCTTTCCATTGACGAAGAATCGGAAAAACTTCACCGGACCATCGCGGGGACCGGTGCTGCGGTTCGAACCTTTCTGCTCTCGGATTCCCCCGGCCCCGCATGGACGGAACGTCTCATACCATCGGACATTCTTTCCGGAAAGACAGGTGAACTGTGACAGCTCTTTTCTACCCCGGCGCGACGAAAACCGTTCTGCGGAATGCGCTTCTGATCCTTCCCCCGGCGTTTCTGTATTCGATGAAATCCGATCTTCCGCATATCTTCCTGTTGACGGCGGTCATCCTGCTGATCCGTCTGTTCCGCCGCAAAAACCTGCCTTACGGCGACCGTCCGATCATCTACTGCATCATGGCGGCTCTCGTGCTGACCGTCCTTCCCGATCTGCTCGTTTCTGCGGATGAAACCCGCTTCGGACTCTTCGACATCATGCTCCGTTCCAGTCTTGCGGTTCCGTTTCTGCTTTACACGGCGGCTTTGAGCTGTCTGTTTCCGCCGGATCCGGTGCGGCTCGCTCTGACAGCCGCCCCCGCGCTCGCCGCCACTCTGATCTGCGGCGACATGTTCAACTCCTCCAACCTGTCCAACATCCTGCTGCCGTTTCTGGACGTTCCCCTGCGCCATTACCGCACCACTTATGCCGTGGCGGCAACGGTACAGGCGGCGTCTCTGCCGCTCTTTTTCTATTCGTCCTCCCGCTTTCTGCAACCGGAGGGAAGCAGACGCACGTCCGCCGTTACCCGCGGAATCATACGAGCCCTCTGTATTCTTCTGATCCCGGCCGTTGCGTTCTCCATGGCAAAATTCTACTACGCAAATGCGGGAATGTTCCGCAATCTGGAACTCTACTTTCTGCGGGCGGGCATGAGACGCCACCTGACGCGGCAGGGCATGATGATGCTTTCCAACTCCGTCAACCTCAACGTAACGCTCCGCCCGGAACTGCGCCGCAATCCGGACAATGTCCTGATCCGGGCGCGGACGGACACACCGCCCGGCTATCTGCGGGGCGGCGTTTATACAGCCTACCATAACGGACGCTGGATCGCCGACAACGACAAGACCGTTCTGCCGGCAACCCGGCGCACCACGCTCCTGTCCGACAACACTTTCCTTCTGGCGGATTTTCCCGGTGAAGTCTCCGCAATCCCCGACGATCCGCGCACTCCGCCGCCGCTCCCGGCAAAGCGGGTCGATCTCTATTTTGACGGGCTTCTGACACGCGGAATCGTCCCCGTGCCCGGCAACACTTACCGTCTCGACGCCGTCGCCGACGGAGCGGAAGTCTCCGGAAACGGCATCTTTTCCCTGAACTCCTGGAAACGCGACGGCGGATGCACCTGCTTTATCTCCCGGTATGATCCGCAGGCGGCATGGCCCTACCCCAACGCCCCGGAGTCCCTGGCCCGACTCTCCGTCGTTCCCCGCGAACTTCAGGCACCGATACGGAAACTTGCCGGGGCGGTTCTCGCGGGAAAAACGATACGCTGCGATGCGGACAAACTTGCCGCGGTCATACACTGGCTTCAAACCGGCTTCCGTTATTCGCTTGATTTCCGTCCTCCTCAGGACGGCTCCGATCCTGTTCTGCACTTTCTGACCAGAGCCGGACACGGACACTGCGAACTGTTCGCCAGTTCCGCCGTTCTGCTTCTGCGCAGTATGGGATTCCCCGCACGTTATGTGACCGGTTTCATCTGCGGGGAACGCAGTCCCCTGCTCCGCGCCTACATCGCACGGGCGGCAAACGCACACGCCTGGGCGGAAGTCTACCTGCCCGACGAAAAACGCTGGGTCCTTGCGGAAGCGACACCGCCGTCCGGCGACCTGCCTTCCGCACAAACCCATGCAAAACCGTCAGCGGGACGCTCCATTTACGATGCGCTGAAAGGATTCATGCAGATTACGTTCGCGGCGATCCGGCGCGGCTATTTCGCCGATGCCGTTCTGTCGGGTCTCAATTCGGTTTTCCTTTTTCTGTGGGCGATCTTCCGCAGACTGGAGATCAGCATTCCGCTGGCGGTTCTGGCATTCCTGCTGATCCGCCGCTTCCGCCGCGCACCGCGACGGACGGAGCTCCGTATTCCGGACAAACAACGGAAAAAACTCCGGGCCATGCTGGCGGGATTCGAGCGTTCATACGGAAAGCGCACCCGCAGGAAGCGTCCTCCGGAAGAGACTCTGACCGTATTTTACGCCGGCGAACCGGAAGAAATCCGCCAGTTGATCCGCGATTACGAAGCACTCCGCTACCGTTCGGAAGCTCCGGACGATACGGAACTTCAAACTCTCCGGCTCCGGTTCCGGGCAGTCAGAAATAAAGGATCCATGCAGCCAGCAGGGAAATAGCGGTCAGGATCACGGTCGGAACCGTACAGAGCAGAATCAGTTTCCCCTCTTTTCCGGCAGCGTTGACCGTCGCGCAGGCGGCTACGACTCCGCTGATGCGGATCATGCTGCCGATCCCGCCGCCGACCAGCTGAAGCGCGACGATTGCCGCCGCGGGAAGTTCCAGCAGACGCGCCGTGTCAAACTGAATAGAAACGAACAGAATACTGGAAACCGTACAGGAACCGGAAAAGAACGTGCCGAGCACTCCGATCAGCGGGGCGGCAAGCGGATAAGCTCCCCCCATCAGCCGGGCGGCGGCTTCGGCAACCGTCGTCAGCATACCAGGCAGTCCGGCGGTATTGGTGTCGGAAAAAACCATGATCTGCACCATCGCCACACTTGCGACAATCGCCACCGATGCGGAAGCGATCTGCACCCCGGCCTTCCGGCAGAGTGTCAGAATCTCCTTTCCCTTCAATCCGAACCAGAACGCGGAAGCAAACGCCACAAACACAAACGGGACAATCCCCGGATTATTGAAGACCGCCCAGTTGAATCCGATCCCCGGCAATCCGGGGATCTCCGCCACGCTGATCCTGCCGAATGTATTCAGGAACGGTTTAAACGGGAGTCCGTCGAGCCGTGTCAGCACCAGCACCAGCGCAATGACGGCATACGGTGTCCATGCCTGCCAGACCGGAATCTCATGTTTTTCCATCTGCGGCGGCGGAACGGCGGTCGCCCCTTTCTGAAAGCCCCAGACGTGCCGGGGAACCAGAAATTTCCACCGGATCGCAAGAATCACAACGGGCAGCCCCGCAACCACGCCCAGCATCGACGGCAGTTCCGGTCCGAGAAAACGCGCCGTCAGATACCACGGCACCGTATATGCGGCTCCGCTGAACAGACAGAACGGCACAATCTCAAGGATCGACCGCAAACGCCGCGTTTTCTCTTTGGAACAGGTCAGGACCAGAAACGCAACGGCGATCAGCGGAATAAACGTTCCGGACGATGCAAAGATCCCGGCGGATTCCGTCACCACGCTCCGCATGAATTCCGCCGCGGGAATCCCGGCTTTTTCCAGATTGCCGGAAAGCGCGGACCCGACGGTCAGGACAGGCGTCCCCACCGCGCCGAACGTGACAGGCATCGTATTGCAGATCAGGGAGACCGCCACGGCGGCAGTCGCGGGAAAGCCGAGTCCGGCAAGCAGAGGCGCCGCCAGCGCCGCGGCCGCGCCGAATCCCGCCGCGCCTTCGATGAACCCGCTGAACAGCCACGCAATCACGATCAGCTGAATCCGGCGGTCCTCCGAGATCTGCGAAAACGAACGGTTGATGGATTCCAGCGCACCGGTTCTCTGAAGGATGTTCAGCAGCAGAATCGCTCCATAGATGATGAAGATGATATCCAGCGCTTTCAAGGCGCCGAGAAAGGATACTTCCGCCACATAAAGCGGTTTCATCCCCCATACGCCGCATCCGAGCGCGGCGGTCGCCAGCAGCGCAAGAAGCAGGGAAACCGGCGGAGAAACCTTGAACTTGCTCATCAGGAAAAGAGCGGCGAAAATCGGGAGCAAAGCGAGAAGCGCGTACATAAAATCCTCTGATAATTCTGATTGTGCATATCCTGATACTATACTCTCAAAATATCTCAAAATCAACCATATTTTCTCTTTTTCCTGCACGGAAAAAGCCGGAGACCGCCGTCCCGGCCTGTTTTCCGTTTTCCTTCCGTCCGGGATCCCGGCGGAAAACTTGCGATTTATCCGTCTTTCACTCTTGAAAAGAATAAATCTTATGATAGATTATTCCGTTTATGAACATAACAAATAGGGAGGTTCAGTTATGTCAACAGACTTCGCCTATCTGGAAGAGATAGGGCATGAAAAAGGGGATCTTATCAAGGGTCTCCAGTTGATTCAGCAGAAAGAAGGATATGTTTCCGACGACGCGATCCGTGCGGTCGCGGAGAATTTCGGCATGTCCCCCGCTGAGGTCGAAGGCGTTCTCACATTTTACGCCCAGTTCAAACGCGTCAAACCCGGAAGATTCCAGATCAGCAGCTGCGACGGCACCGCATGCCATATCAAAGGCACGCCGCTCATTCAGCAGTGGATCACCGCCGAACTCGGCATCAAGGACGGCGAAACCGATGCGGAAGGCAGATTCTCTCTCCAGACCGTCGCCTGCCTCGGTTGCTGCAGTCTTGCCCCCGTCATGGCGATAAACGGACGCGTCTATGGAAAACTCGACCGTAAAAACCTCGTCAAAATTCTGAATGAATACAGGAAAATGGACTGATAACATGGCTCAGATCAAACGCATCAAAGTCGGAGTCGCATCCTGCGGACTCGCCGCCGGGGCGGGAGAAGTCCTCGAAGCTCTCACCCGGAACGCCGGTAACATCCCGGTCGTCGGCGTCGGATGTATCGGTCACTGTTACGCCGAACCGATCGTCGAAGTCGAAACCGACAACGGATCCGTCTTCTATTCCGCCGTCAAAGGCGATGACGCTTCCGCAAAAAACATTCTTGAACTTTCCGAAAACGGCCGTTTCGTCATCCCCGAAAAACGCGCGGCAAAAGAAGCGCTCTATGTGACCCGTCTCGCCGGACGCATCGTTCCCTGCGACATGGAGGAATACAAGGCGAACGGCGGTTTTGGAGCTCTTGCCAAAGCCGTTGCAATGAAGCCCTCCGAAGTCGTCGACGCCATCAAGCAGTCCGGACTCCGCGGACGCGGGGGCGGCGGCTTCCCCACCGGCATGAAGTGGTCGTTCCTCGCGGCAAAACAGGTACCCGAAAAAGTCCTGATCATGAACGCCGACGAAGGCGACCCGGGCGCATTCATGGACCGTTCCATGATGGAAAGCGTTCCGTTTCAGGTGTTGGAAGGAATGCTTATCGGCGCTTATGCGACCGGCGCAACCAAGCTGTTCATCTACTGCCGTGCGGAATATCCGCTGGCGATCAAGCACCTGAAAATCGCGATCAAGGCAATTCAGGAAGCCGGACTCGACAAGCTGCCCGGACGCGAAAAAGCGCTTGAAATCCGCATCAAGGAAGGCGCAGGCGCGTTCGTCTGCGGCGAAGAAACCTCGATGATCGCCTCGCTCGAAGGCAAACGCGGAACCCCGCGCTTCCGTCCTCCGTTCCCGACCGACAGCGGATGGAACGGCCTGCCGACCGCGATCAACAACGTTGAAACATTCGCCAACATCGCTCCTCTTCTTGCCATGGGCGCGGAAAAATTCGCCTCCATCGGTTCCGAAAAGAGCAAAGGCACAAAGATTTTCGCTCTCGCCGGCGACCTTAAAAATCCCGGGCTCACCGAAGTCCCGATGGGCGTCACGCTCGCGGAAATCGTTTACGACATCGGCGGTGCGGAACCCGGAACCGTAAAAGCGGTTCAGACCGGCGGTCCCTCCGGCGGCTGTATCCCCGCGGATAAATTCGACGTCAAGGTCGATTACGACTCCCTGAAAGAACTCGGCGCGATCATGGGATCGGGCGGACTCATCGTCATCGGCAACAACCGCTGCATGGTGGAAACCGCACGGTACTTCCTCTCGTTCACGCACCGGGAATCCTGCGGCAAATGCACGTTCTGCCGCGTCGGCACCATGCGCATGTACGAAACCCTCGAACGCATCACCGCCGGAAACGGAACGGAAGAGGATATCGCGTTTCTCGAAGACATCGGTCCGAAAATCCGCAAGGGTGCGCTCTGCGGTCTCGGTCAGACGGCTCCGAATCCCGCACTTTCCACGATCCGCTACTTCCGCAACGAATACGAGGCTCACGTCAACCGGAAAGTCTGCCCGTCGCTCGTCTGCTCCACTCTTGTGGATCTCCAACTTGATCAGAGCAAATGCGTGAAATGCAAACTCTGCATCAAAAACTGCCCGACCTCCACGATTTCCGAGAACTTCGTCATCGACAACGCAAATTGCCTCAAGTGCAATTCGTGTCTCGAAATCTGTCCGAAAAAGGCGATCAAGCGCGTTCCCCGCGGCGAGGGATTCAACTCAAACAACAAGTGATTCGGAGTATTTACCATGCCTGATATCAATTTCATCATCGACGGAAAGCCGCAGACCGCGGCTCCCGGAGAGACGATTCTTTCCGTGACCAGAAGAATGGGGCTGGATATTCCGACCCTGTGCTACAATCAGAAAATCTCCCGCACCACCTCCTGCTTCGTCTGCGTGGTGAAGGACCTCAAAACCGGCCGTTTCCTCCCCTCCTGCTCGGCATGTCCGGCGGAAGGACAGGAAATCGACGCTTCTTCCGAAGAAGTGCAGGAGATGCGCCGCACCGCCCTGAACCTGCTGCTCTCCGAGCATACCGGCGACTGCGAAGCTCCCTGCACGATGGCGTGTCCCGCACACGCTTCCGTGGAGGAATATGTCCGCGAAGGACGCAAAGGCAATTTCCTTGAGTCGCTGAAGATCATCAAAAAACGCATTCCGCTGCCGATGTCCGTCGGTCGTGTCTGTCCGCGTTTCTGCGAAAAAGACTGCCGGAAAAACATCTTCGGCAAAGCGGTTTCCATCAACGACTTCAAACGTCTTGCCGCCGATCTCTACTATGACACCTACATGGAAGACCTTCCGGCGCTCAACGGTAAAAAAGTCGCAATCGTCGGAGCCGGTCCTGCGGGATTCGCCGCCGCATACGATCTCCGGCTCGCCGGCGTCGAATGCGTGATGTTCGACAAACAGCCGGAAGCCGGCGGCATGCTCCGTTACGGCATCCCCGAATTCCGTCTTCCGAAAGCGATCCTCCGCCGGGAACTGGAACATTTCAAAAAAATGGGAATCTCCTGGGAATGCGGACGCGAACTCGGCAAAAATCTTTCCCTTGACAACCTGAAAGCCAACTACGACGCGGTCGTGATCGCAGTCGGGTCCTGGCAGGCAAGTTCCATGCGCATCGAAGGCGACGAACTGGCGGAAATGGGAATCGACTGGCTCGGTGCAATCGCGGATAAAAACTGGAAAGACTGCAAAAATCCGGGCAAGACACTGATCGTCGGCGGCGGAAACACCGCGATGGACTGCACCCGTACCGCGATCCGTCTCGGCGGCGATGCGACCATCGTCTACCGCAGAACTCAGAAAGAGATGCCCGCGGAAGCAATCGAAATCGAAGAGGCGGTGGAAGAAGGCGCCAAACTCCAGCTCCTTACCGCTCCGCTCCGGCTCTATAAAAAAGAGAACGGCAAACTCTCGCTCGTCTGCCAGAAAATGGCGCTCGGCGAACCGGACGCTTCCGGACGCCGCAAACCGGAACCGGTTCCGGGCTCGGAATTTGAAATCGAAGCCGATACCGTAATCGCCGCAATCGGACAGCGCACCGTCACCCCTGCGGGTCTCAACGCCACCAAACGCGGCGATGTGGAAGTCTGTTCCAAAACTCTGCTCTGCACCGGAACCGACAATGTATTTGCAGTCGGCGACTGCGTCACCGGGCCGAAAACCGTCGTCGAAAGCCTTGCCTCCGCGCACCGCACCGTGGAAGCTATCCTCGCGTTCTTCGACAAGCGCGACTATGTGCCCGCTCCGGAGTTCAATGTCTCCCGCGGTCATTGGAGCAGCCTGAAAAAAGACGACATCGTGTTCCTGCACGAAGTCTCCGACGCGGAACGCGTAAAACCGGAACTGATTCCGCTGGAACAGCGTAAAACCACTTTCACCGAGATCTCGCCGACCATTCCCGCCGACAAGATCCGGAAGGAAGGCGAACGCTGTATCGAATGCAGCTGTACCGCCAAGAGCGATTGCAAACTCAAAAAGTATTCAACGCTTCTCGGCTGCGATCCGAAAAAATACAGCGGCGAACGCCCGCACGGCGCTCCGGATACCCGTCATCCGGTCATCATCTACGACCGGCAGAAATGCGTCCGCTGCGGAACCTGCGTAAAAGTCTGCGGAGAGATCATCAACAAGCATCTCCTCGCTCCGATGAACCGCGGATTTGAAACAGTTGTCGGAACGGCATTCAACAGCGGCCTCCCGCTCTCCTGCAAAGAGTGCGGCGCCTGTATTGAGGAATGCCCCGTCGGCGCTCTCGACTGGCGGATCAAAGAATAAATCCGGTCCGGGAAATGCTCCGGCATCTTCCCGGAAAACGGCACAAAAAAACCGGACGCACATTTTTGAGTGTGCGTCCGGTTTTTTATTGCCCGGCTCCGGACATGGAACCGGGACAACGCCAACGGTCCCGGTCAGATACGGACCGGCTCGCCGCTGGCTGCGGATTGATAGATCGCGTCAAGAATCTTCATGACCGTCACGCCCTCTTCCGGCTGGACAAGGAACGGAGTATTGTCGCGAACCGCATCCGCGAACAGATGGAATGCGCTCGGCATACTGTGCGCGGTATGCATTTTACTGTCGAATGCGCGGCCGGCGATCTCGGAATAATATTCGACGTCATAAGTGTACCCCTCATTGAGGTTATACTGGTACATGCCGCCTTTGTCTCCGAGCAGACGGATCGTCTGGTGCTCGTTTTCCCTGATATTGCTCGCCCAGGAAGCATCCAGTTCCAGAGTGGTTCCGTTTTCAAATTTGATCATCGCGCAGGCGAGATCCTCAACGGTGTATTCGAGCCCCTGTTTCTTTGCGAGTCCGGGACCGAACTTGCTGTAAGTGCTCGCCATGACCCAGACCGGCTTCGGATAGCCCATCAGCCAGAGAGCAAGATCAAGACGGTGGACACCGAGGTCGATCAGAGGTCCGCCGCCGGACTGCTTCCTGTCATAGAACCAGGACCCCATCGGCGCGCCGGAACCGGTATTGAAATTATTGGAAGCAAGACCGGGAATTCCGCGACGGCGGAACCAGACGCTCCGGGCGTAGTAAATATTGCCGAGCGCGCCTTCTTCGACCATCGCCTTCATCGCGCGGGACTGCGGATTGAACCGGTACGAGAAGTCGATTCCAAGCTTTTTTCCGCAGCGTTTCGCGGTATCCAGCATCTCCTGCGCTTCCTGCGCGTTCATTGCCATCGGTTTTTCGCAAAGAACATTCGCTCCGGCTTCCAGCCCCGCAATCGTCAGCGGATTGTGCTGATCGTTCGGAACGGCAACCGAAAGAATGTCGAGTTTCTCATTCCGGATCATGTCAATGCCTTCGGTATAGACCTTTCCATGAAATTCCGGCCAGCGCTCCGGAAGAAGCGCGCGGCGGTCCTCGCGCCGGTCCGCAATGGCAACGACTTCCACATCCGGATGAGCCAGATAACCGGACAGATGCCCGCCGCCCATGCCGAGCCCGATAACACCGGCTTTCAACTTTGCAGCCATCTCCCCGCTCCTCAATTCAGTTTGCTTTTAATCTCTTCCAGCGGCTCGACTTTTGCACAGCCGGACGGAAGGTTGACGCGCGCAGCCGTCCAGTGCGCCGCATTGACAAGAACTTTCTGAACGTTCGGATCATAGTAGATCGGGAATGTTTCATGGCCGGGCGAAAAATAGAAGATGCGTCCGCTGCCGCGGGTGAAAGTCACGCCGCTGCGGAAAACCTCTCCGCCTTCATACCAGGTGATGAACACGGTATCGTCCGGACGCGGAATATCAAACCGTTCGCCGTACATCTCCGTGTGCGGAATCTCGAAGTATTCCGGGAGCCCGGCGGCGATCGGATGCGAGCGTTCAATCACCCACACGCGTTCTTTCTCTCCGACTTCCCGCCATCTCAGATCCCCGGTCGTGCCGAGCATGCGCATGAAAATCTTGGATTTATGCCCGGAGTGAAGAACAACAAGCCCCATCCCGGCAAGAACGCGTTTCTGAACGCGGTCCACGATCTCATCCCGTACTTCGCTGTGCGCACAGTGTCCCCACCAGAACAGGACGTCGGTATTGTCAAGCACTTCCTGCGTAAGCCCGTGTTCGGGTTCGTCAAGCGTAGCCGTACGGACTTCAAAATCTCCCTCGTTGTTCAGGAAATCCGCAATCGCCTGATGGATTCCTTTCGGATAAACGGCCTGAACTGCGGCATTTCCCTTTTCGTGGCGGAACTCATTCCACACCGTGACTCTGATCTTCTGCTTCATATCCTGCTCTCCTCCTTTTAGTGACTGAAAAAGTTCGATAATATTTAATATACACGCTTGAAAAATCACGTCAAGAATGTAATAGTACACAATATGTGATAAAAACATTACACTTTGTGAGCGCTGTATGAGACTCTGGCAAGTACGTTTTCAGATATTGAAACCGGTCGAATCTCTTCCGATTCCGGACGAGATCGTTCTGGAGGTCCAGAATTCCCCCTCCTACCATTTGGAAGGCGGGAAACGGAGAGTGGACGAGGGGTGTGCCCAGATCGTCACAACGGTCTCCGGCGAAGGAGCGTTCCGCTGCAGGAACAAAATCACCCGGCTGCTGCCCGGCAAAACGTTCATGGCGCGGCTCTGCGACCCCGACACCGCCTATTATTATCCCGGACACGCTTCCGAGCCGTGGGTCTTCATCTGGATCTCCTTCTACGGCAAATACATGGAGGAGATACTCAACGACCTGAATGCCCGTCACGGCTATGTGTTCGATCTTCCGCTCGACAAAGGGTTTGTCAAACATCTGGAATCCTACAAAAGCCAGAATAACACCTTTCAGTTTATCACGCCGACCGCGGGCGCCAAGATCGTGTTCGACGCCCTCGCGCTGTTCGGCGAGAGCTTCGGGGAACAGGAAAGTTTTTCGCCCAAAGCGGAGCTGGTCCGTTCCGCCCAGGAACTGATCTCGTCGAATCTGGAACGTGAACTGGATATTGCGGCAATCGCGGAACGGCTCCATGTATCCAGAGAACACCTGACCCGCGTCTTCCGGGCGCAGACCGGCATCACGCCGGGTGCGTTCGCCGCGGATGAACGTATGCGTGTTGCACGCCGTCTGCTGCGGGACAACACGCTCACCTGCAAAGAGATCGGGGAACGCCTCGGATACGTCTCCGCGACCAGTTTCGCCCGTGCTTTCAAAAATTACCATCAATGCAGTCCGGACAGCTACAAAAACCGGAAAGGAAACCCGTAAACCATGAATCTCAGAATCCTCTCGGTTCTGCTCCTGCTCGGAGCAATCCTCGCCATCCCGTTCCTGTTCCGTCCCGCCGCGCCGGCAGGGAAAACCGACGGAGAAACGGAACGGCTCGTAATCATTACACCCCACAACGAAACCATCAAATATGAATGGGAACAGGCATTCCGGAAACATTACCGGAAAAAATTCGGCAAAGACATCGTATTCGACTACCGTGCTCCGGGCGGAACCTCCGACATCATGCGCTATATCGCCGACCGCTATCAGACGGAATTCCGGCGTTACTGCGAAGAGCACGGGCTTCCGTGGAACAGCCTGACCGCATCCGCATTCGCCCGCGATCAAAAACCGTCCGCTCCGGCGGAAGCCAGAACCGCACGCAAGGCATTTCTGAATTCGGACGTTTCCATCGGAATCGACCTCATGGCGGGCGGCGGAACCTTTGAACTCGCCCGAAACGCCAATGCCGGATTCGCCGTGAATGCGGGAATCCGGGAAAAATACCCCGAACTGCTTGACCCGGCAATTATCCCGCAGTCTTTCGGCGGCGAACTGCTTTACGACCCCGCCGGGCGTTACTATGGACTCTGCCTTTCCACATTCGGAATCTGTTACAACACCGACCGCATCCGGGAAATGGAAGACAAGACTCCACCGCGCCGTTGGGCGGACCTTGCCGCGCCGCGCTTCTTCAACCGCATCGTCATCGGGGATCCGAGCAAATCCGGTTCCATCAACAAATGTTTTGAAGTCATGATTCAACAGCTGATGGCGGAACGCAACTCGCCCGAACGCGGCTGGCGCGACGGACTGAATCTCATCAAACGGATCATCGCCAACGCATTCACCGTCACCGACAGCGCGGGCAAAGTCACGCGGGACGTTGCCGCCGGAGCCGCGGCGGCGGGAATGGCGATCGACACCTACGGACTCACCGAACGCGAATGGAGCGGCATACAGTTCCGCGGAAAACCGCATTTCAACTACGTCGCCCCCGAAGGCGGGACGGCTGTTTCTCCCGACCCGATCCAGCTTCTGCGCGGAGCGCCGAACAAACGCGCCGCCGTTGAACTGATCGCGTTCCTGCTCTCCAAAGAGGGGCAGAAGCTCATGTGTTTCAATCCCGGCACACCGGGAGGTCCTGTGCGCAGCACCCTGCGCCGTCCGCCGATCCGTCGGGATCTGTATGCCAAACAGTATGAAAAATTCCGTTCCGATCCTGATTACAACCCCTATGCCTCCGGTTCCTCCTTCACCTATCATCCGGAATGGACCGGACGCTACTACACGCTGCTGCGCATTCTTCTGCGCACCATCATGCTGGATTGTCAGGACGAACTGCGCGACGCCTGGAAAGCCATTATCGACGCGGGCGGCCCCGATGCCGTTCCTGAAGCAATGGAGTATTTCAACCGTCTGCCGTTTGAATATAAAGACGCTTCCGCCGCCGCACAGAGCATGCGCCGGAGCGAAACGCGCACCGCCGTCGATATTGCCAGAACAAAACGGGAATGGCGCGACGCCATGCGCGCGAATTACCGCAAAGCCGCCGAACTTGCCCGGAAAAAAGGATCCGTAAAATGAAATTGTTCCGTTATCTCTTTGCCGTTCTGATCACCGCTTTTCTGTTTCTCTTCCTGCTTCTGCCGATCTACACGGTCGTGGCGGAGGGGCTGAATCCCTCGCTGATCCGGGAAGTCTTTTCCAACTTCATCTATCTGGAAGGACTGCTGAATTCCTTCAAGATCGCCATCGTCACCACGCTGCTGGTCTTCCTGATCGCCCTGCCTATGGCGTTCCTGTACGACTCTTACGATTTTCCCGGTAAGAGCATGACCCACCTTGCGGCAATGATTCCGATGATCCTTCCCCCGTTCGTCGGTGCGCTCGGATTTCAGCAGATACTCGGTCATTACGGCGTTCTCAACACCATTCTCGTGGAATGCGGTTTTCCGCGCGTCGATTTTCTCGGCGGAAATGGACGCTTCTGGTCGATCTGCCTGATCGAAGCCCTGCATCTCTATCCGATTCTCTACTTGAATCTGGTATCGTCGCTCGGCAGCATTGATCCGGCGATGCAGGAGGCGGCGCGCAACATCGGCGCGGGCTGGTTCCGGCGCTTCTTCCGCATCACCCTGCCCCTGCTGAAACCGGGAATCCTCGCCGGCGGAAGCATCGTACTGATCTGGAGCTTCACCGAACTCGGAACTCCGCTGATGTTCGGTTACAACCGCGTTACCCCCGTTCAGATTCTCAACGGATTGACCGAACTGGAGACCAATCCGGAGCCCTACGCTCTTGTAACCGTCATGCTGATCCTTTCCTCACTGATGTACCTGCTGGCGAAATGGCTGCTGCGTTCATCGACGGGGACGATCGTCAAGGGTACGGCGGGGACGTCATCGGCGCCGCTTGCCGGCATACGCGGACTTCTGCCGTCCGGCTTCTTCCTTCTGATCACACTGCTCGCCGCACTGCCGCATATCGCGCTGATCCTGACGGCGTTCTCGCTGAACTGGTACGGCACGCTGCTGCCGGAACACTGGAGCATGCTGAACTTCGAAAACGCATTGACAAACAAACTCGTCGTTCCAAGCATATTGAACAGTCTGCGCTACTCCTCGCTGGCGATGCTTGCGGCTCTTGCGGCGGGACTCGTCATTGCGCTGATCGTCCAGCGCTGGAAACTGCCGTTCGCGTGGCTGCTGGATGCACTCGGCATGCTGCCGCTGGCGGTTCCGGGAATCGTGGTGGCGTTCGGCTACCTGGGAATGTCGGTGGAATACCGCTGGGCGGCGGAAATCTTCGACCCGCAGGACAACCCCATTTGGCTGCTTGCAATCGCTTATGCCGTGCGGCGTCTGCCGTATGTCCTGCGTTCGGTGAGCGCCGGGCTTGAACAGACTCCCGTCGAATTTGAGGAAGCCGCACGCACGTTCGGCGCGGGACCGCTCCGCACTCTGCGCAAGATCACGGTTCCGCTGATCATGGCAAATCTGGTGGTTGGTGCGCTGTTTGCATTCAGCTTCTCCATGCTGGAGGTCTCCGACTCTCTGATCCTGGCTCAGAAAGCGGAATACTTCCCCATCACGCGCGCGATCTTCGATCTTTCACAGATTCTCGGTTCGGGTCCGTTCACAGCATGTGCGTTCGGCGTCTGGACCATGCTCTTCCTCGCCGCGACACTTGCCGCCGCCGGAGCAATCCTCGGAAAGAAGATCGGTTCCGTCTTCCGGATTTGAAAAAACGCGCACTGCCGTTATATTACTCCGATAACCAATCAGGAACCGTTTATGATCTCCGAATCCGCAATTCAGGAACTCTACAAGGCCATCGCCCCGAAACTGACCAATTATCTGGTCGCCAACGGCAGTGAATACGCCGCGGCATGTGATATTGTGCAGGAAGCGTTTCTGCGCCTGTGGAAAAAACGGGAGGATTTCTCCGGAACAGATTCCATTTCCGCATTTCTCTTCGCCGTGGCGCGGAACCTGAAAATCGACCGTTTCCGCCGCAACAGGTTTTATGTGTTTCAGGAGGAAATCGCCGAGGGCGATATGGGGCTTGCCGAACCGGAGCGTCTTCAGGATGATGTCGGGTATCTGCGCAAACGTCTGCAGCAGGCGCTTGCACAGCTCTCCGATGACCTGCGCAATACCTATACCCTGTTCCAGATCGGAAAACAGTCGATCAAGCAGATCGCGGCGGAGACTGGCGCTTCGGAAAGTCTCGTCAAAGTCCGCATTCACCGCGCCAAACAGAAATTGCAGGAACTGCTTGCGGATCTTCAGGAAAAATAATCCGTTTTTTTTCCGGAATGCTGTAACCTTTCCGTTTCCGGTGCGTTTTCAAAGAAAACCAGAAAGAGAGATCAAAGATGAAACCAGACAAGCCGGTTCCCGATATCGACAACCTGATGGAAAAAGCATTTCAGCTTCCCCCGCCGCCCATACCGGATTTCTCCGCAACGGAAGAACCGCAGGGTCCGGTGGAACTCTCAATGGACGATCTTGACATGCTCGCGGCAGCGGGGAAAAACGCATTCCAGGAAACTCTCCGGAAACAGCGGAAAGAATCGCACGACGGACTCTGACCGGACTTCCGCCGTCAGGAAGCGTGACGCCGGCGCACAACAAGAATCGAAAGCAGCATACAGAGTCCGAGCAGATACGGATAGCAGAGGAACTTCAGCACGTCGATGGAAGAGACCGCGGCGGATCCGCCCGCAAGGCCGATGGCGGCAAGAATCTGCGCACCATAAGGAATAATGCCCTGAACGACGCAGGATGACGTATCCAGCAGACTGGCGGAACGTTTCGGTTCCACCTGATAGCGTTCCGCAATATCCCTGGCGATCGGCCCCGCGATCACAATGGCGACCGTGTTATTGGCAGTGAACAGGTTGACCGCCATCACCAGCGCGGAAATTCCCAGTTCCGCACCACGGCGTCCCCGGATATGGCGTTCGATCTTCAGCAGCAGATACTCGATCCCGCCATTGTAACGGATCACGCGGAGCAATCCGCCCGCAAGCAGCGCCACGATCAGCGTTTCCGACATGCTGAGCGCCCCTTTTCCCATCACATCCAGAAAAGTCCAGAAACTGAACGCTCCGCTGCAAAGCCCGATCACTCCGGCAAAAACGGTCCCGAAAATCAGCAGAGCCATCACGTTGAATCCGAGCACAGCCAGAATCAGAACCGAAAGATACGGGAGCACCGCAATAAACGCACTCCAGTTGAGCACTTTGTTTTCCACATTGCCCGCCCCGTGACCGAGAAACAGATAAACAAGGATCGTCAGCACAGCGGCGGGAATCGCAATGCGGATATTGGAATAAAATTTGGCGCGCATCTCCACACCCTGCGTACGGGTGGCGGCAATGGTGGTATCGGAGATCATCGACAAGTTGTCGCCGAACATGGATCCGCCGACCACGGCTCCGAGACAGAGTCCCATGGAAATCCCGATATTTTCCGTCAGTCCGATCGCAATCGGCGCCAGCGCAACGATCGTTCCGACCGATGTTCCGATGGAAATCGAAATAAAACACGCTACAATGAACAGCCCGCAGACCAGCAGATTCGGCGGAACGAACGCAAGCGCTATATTGACCGCCGCATCCACGGCGCCCATCGCTTTCGCCGTATAGGCAAACGCTCCGGCAAGAATAAAGATCAGGCACATCGTCATGATGTCCACATTCCCCATCCCGTGTGCAAACAGTTCGATCTTGCTTTTGAGCGAGGCTTTGTGATTGAGCAGAAGCGCTGTCGCCGACGCAACGACAAACGCGATCGGCATCGGCACTTTATAAAAATCCCCGGAAGTTATGGAGAGTCCGAGGTAAAACAGAAGAAACACGCCGAACGGAATCAGGGCACGCGCCCGCGGCGGACGGTTCAGGGAAAAATCGGTAATATCCATAACCGGCAGGATACGCTTTCGTTAATTCTTGCTCTTTTTCTTGGAAGAGCGGTTTGCTGTTTTCCGGGCCTTGTTTACGGCGGTTTTCTCCGGTGTCCCGCCGCCGATCGAAACGCTTCCTTTTCCGGTCTTGACGCTGGTCTCCACCATGGTTCCGCTTTCATCCGACGCACTCCGCCGGGATCTTTTCTCCGGAGCGGTCAGCTCCATATTTTTCGGGAAATTACTCTCCTGCGTCCCGGTTTCAAGGATCAGGACTTTCGGCTGCGCCTTTTCGATCTGCTCCCTGTACTGTTTCCGGACCTCATCCGGAAGCTCGTCGATCTTGACAAGACTTACCCCGCCCCAGTGGGAAATACGGACATCGTTTTTCTGAAAATTGAGGATTTTGTATTTTTTGAAAACCGTTCCCGTCTTAGTCGTAAGATCAGGGCGGTTGCGGATTCTCTCCCGCCGCCGTTCGATCCGGCGGATATAGCGGCTGATCTCTTCCCGGCGTTCTTTCGGCCAGCGCTCCAGCGGAATCATCACCGCGCCCTCGCGGTGCAGAATGGTCAGTCCCTCCGCGGAATAAGACGCCACTGTGTAATTGCGGTACGTTTTTCCATCCGTCGTTGTTATATCGGCAGCCTGTGCAGCCGCGAAAACCGCCGCCAAACTAAAAAACAGCCCGATGTTTCTCATACGCACTCCGGTTCCTTATATCTGATCGTTCACTGTTACGGTTTTGAATCAAACATTACAATAATTCCATGTTCCGGAACAATGTAACACAAAAATTGCCAACTTGCAAGAATAAAATCCGTTTTTTTGATAAAATATGCGCACAGATTTGAGAGACAGTGCGTAAAGAGCAAGGTCCTGAAATTTATTCCGCTCCTCCATATTGCAAAACAGGAAACTGCAATGTATATTACCGTTCCATACGGCGTTGATGCAGGATGCGCCGGAAAAGGACTGGTATCATGTTGAAATTCGATTTGAAACGGCGCTGGCTCTGCTTTATTGCAGGAATCATCCTGAGCGGATTCGGCGTTGCTCTTTCCACTCAGGCGGGACTCGGCGCGACGCCGATCTCAAGCGTCCCTTATGTTCTCAGCTTCATCATCCCTCTGACATTCGGCACCTGGACGCTTCTGCTGAACATTCTGTTCGTATTCGTTCAGGTTGCAATCCTGCGGCGCGATTTTCCCAAACACCAGTATCTGCAGATTGCCGCCACAGTGCTGTTCGGGCTGATCATTGATCTCGGCATGTTCCTTACAAAACCGTTCTGTACGGATTTTTATCCGGCGCAGCTGCTGATGCTGGTCGGCGGATCAGCCATCCTCGCAGCGGGAATCGCCATGCAGGTCATGTCCGAAATTCTCTATCTGCCCGGCGATGGAATCGTCAAGGTCATTGCGGCAAAACTGAAATGGAATTTCGGCATTCTGAAAGTCAGCTTCGATGTAACTCTGACCGTTTCCGCCGTTCTGCTCTCTCTGCTCTTTCTCACGACACTTCAGGGTATCCGGGAAGGAACGGTTATCGGAGCGTTCTCCGTCGGCACAATGGTCAGCCTGTTTCTGGTCCCGCTGCGTTCCGTAAAAAAGTTCTGCTACGTCCGAAGCGGAAAAAGCGTTTGAAAAACGGCGGAACCGTGATATAGTTCCCGCATGAAACCAACCCGGAGGAACCATGACGATCAAACTCGCTCTCCTGCAAAGCCGGTCGTTTCCGTCAAAGGCGGAATCCATGGCGGAGCACGAACAGCTCATCGCCGAAGCCGCGCAAAACGGCGCAAACATCATCTGCACACAGGAACTCTGCTTCACCCCGTATTTCTGCAACGATCAGGACCCGGCAAAATTCGACCTTGCGGAGCCCGTTCCGGGACCGGTGACGGAACGGTTTGCCAGACTGGCAGAGCAGTACGGCGTTGTCCTGATTCTCTCCCTGTTTGAACACCGCGCCCCGGGAATCTGCCACAACACAGCCGCAATCATCGACGCGGACGGAACGTTTCTCGGCAAATACCGGAAAATGCACATTCCGCAGGATCCCGGCTTTGAAGAAAAATTCTATTTCACGCCCGGCGATCTCGGTTTCCGCGCATGGCAGACCAAATTCGGACGCATCGGCGTCATCATCTGCTGGGACCAGTGGTACCCGGAATCAGCACGGCTCACTGCGCTGGACGGCGCGGAAATCATTTTCTGTCCGACCGCAATCGGCGGCATCGACACCGAACCCGAATCCCTCGCGAAACTCCAGCGCGACGCCTGGCTCAACGCCCAGACCTCCCACTCCGTCGCAAACGGCTGTTACTATGCCGCAGTCAACCGGACGGGCGTGGAGAACGGAACGAAATTCTGGGGAACCTCGTTTGTCTGCGACTTTTACGGCAACCGCATCGCCGAAAGTTCGCAGGACCGGGAGGAGATCCTTTATGCGGAATGCGACCTCGCCGCAATGGAGGAACACCGCCGTATGTGGCCGTTCTTCCGGGATCGGCGCATCGACGCCTATCAGGGCATTCTGAGGAGGTTCCGCGATGAACGTTGAATCCCCCGCATCGCTTGGATTCGTCATGCCGCCCGAATGGAGCAGACAGGAAGCAATCTGGCTTTCCTGGCCTCACAATCCCGCGACATGGCCCGGAAAAATGGAAGAGATCAACCGCGTTTTCGCACGGTTCGCCGCCGTGATCTCCCTCTACGAAAAAGTCCGCATCTCCCGCGGCAACGCACGCCGGGAAACGATTTCCGACCTGCTCTGCGACGCCGGAGCCAATATGTCCAATGTGGAACTTTTCGATTTCCGCACCAATGACGTCTGGTGCCGCGACCACGGACCGGTTTTCCTGAAAAACACCGCAACCGGCGAACGCGCCATCGCCGACTTCATTTACAACTCCTGGGGCGGGAAATTCCCCCCGTGGAATCTGGACAACGACATCCCCGCCCGGATCGCCGAAGCTCTCGGCATCCGCCGTTTCCCGGTTCCGGTCGTCTGTGAAGGCGGAGCTTTGGAAATCAATTCGCTCGGCGACCTGATCACGACGGAATCCGTACTTCTGAACGGCAACCGCAATCCCGGTATCGGAAAAGACGAGATGACACGGATCCTGATGGACGCTCTCGGCGCCGGAAGCGTTCTCTGGCTCAAGCAGGGAATGATCGGCGACGATACCGACGGGCATATCGACACCCTCGCCCGTTTCGTTTCCGACGACACGATCCTTGCGGCTGTCGATGATTCGGCGGAGGGCGGCAACAAAGCCGTGCTTGACGCCAACATCCGCGTTTTGGAACAGGCGCGCAACGGGAATGGCAAGCCGTATACGGTCATCCCGGTCCCCTGCCCCGACCCGATCCACCCGGAAAACTGGCGCGAAGAGGTGCTGCCGGCAACCTATATCAACTATCTGCTGGTCAACGGCGCGGTTCTCGTCCCGACCTACCGCGACGACCGGCACGATCAAAAGGCCTGCGACATCATCGCCTCCGTATTCCCCGACCGCAGACTGGAACCGATCGACTGCTTCGACATCATTCTCGAAGGCGGCGCACTGCACTGCCTGAGTCAGCAGATGCCCGCCTGACCGGGATACGGTTTTCTCTGCCCGCTTTCATGATCCGGGAAATGCAGGGAAACAAATGAGAGTCAAGGCGATTCCTTATTCCGTTTCGTGAGGAAGTGACATCCGCCAGCCGGCGGCTTCCAGTCTGGCGACTGTCTCCTGAAGCAGATGTTCCGGTGCAGACGCTCCCGATGTAATACCGATATCGCCGTCCGGCAGATCCGACAGTTCCAGTTCGTCAGCCGAGGCAATCAGCAGGGCATGGGCGCCGCATGATTCCGCAACCTCGCGCAGTTTCCGGGAATTGGAGCTTTTGACCGACCCGATCACAAGAATCGTCCGGCAGCGTTCCGCAAGCTGTTTCACCGCACGCTGCCGTGCAGTCGTCGCCCCGCAGATGCCGCCGCAAATCCGGATTCCCGGAATACGCTTTTTCAACAGCTCGAACAATCCGGCACAGTCGTCCACGCTCAAAGTCGTCTGAGTCAGACATGCCAGCGGGTGTTCCGGATTTTCCGGGATTCTTTTCACGTCATCTTCGTTCTCCACCACATACGGAACATGATTCAGACGTCCGACAACCCCCTCGATCTCCCGGTGGGAACGCTTGCCGATCAGAACAATCGAATATCCTTCCGCCTCCAGTTCCGCGGCTTTCCGGTGAATGCCTTTCACCAGCGGACAGGTCGCATCCAGCAGACGGACTTCCATCTTCCGGGCAGCCTCTTCCACTGCGCGGGAAACGCCGTGTGCGCTGAAAATCAGTGTTCCGCCGTTCCATCCGGGATCCAGTTCCTCGGCAAATATCACTCCGCGCCTGCGGAACGACTCCACCACATGGTCGTTGTGGACAATCTCATGCAGAACCCGGACGGGAAACGGTCCCTCGCACACCGCCCGTTCCACCATTCCGATTGCGCGTTCCACTCCGGAACAGAATCCGCGGACCGGAGCAATCAAAATTCTGCCTCTCATTCCGGCATCTCCCGTTTATACTGCGGATTCTGCGGAGAGAGACGGCGTGCCGTTTCCAGAGATTTCAGAGCTTCGCCCGCCCGCGCCGGATCACGCATCAGCAGACGGTACCGCTGGTAGTGGAGCGCCGCCATTCCGGGAGCGCGGCGGAGCGCCTCCTCCAGATATTTTTCCGCCAGATCCCATTCCTGCCGCATGGCGAAATAAGTGCTGAGACTCTTGCATTGAAACGGCGAACGCGGCGCGATCCTGTCGCAAACCGACGCCGCTCTCAACACTTCATCCGGCGCGGCGGCAACGTTCAACGGACTGAACCGCGGATCCTGAAGATTCGTCAGATGCTCATACGCAAGCTCAAACCGCAACAGGGGATCCGACGTGATCAGTGAGCAGAGGATCACACAGACCGATGCCGAAACGGTCATCGTTTTCCAGAGACGCGGATGCCGTCCCTCCTCCGTTCCGTCAGCAGTGTTCTCCTCCCGTCCGGAACAGACGATCATTCCGAATACGATCGCAAGCGCCATCGACGCGGGTGTTTCATAGCTGACCTCCATCATCGAATGGATTCCCCATGCGACAAGCCCGCAGACCGATGCGGTCCGCATCAGCGCCCCGTCCGTCAGAATATCGCGAAACGAACGCGCGCGGAAATACCGCATGCAGAACCATCCCGCGTACAAAACGATCGCCAGAATCAGCAGAAACGCCAATACTCCGGCCTGTGAACCGGGAGTCAGCAGAAGATTGTGCGGAGATTTCGGAGCTTCGTCGTTCTCCAGCAGTTTCAGCACCAGATAATGCTGAAAGAATCCGCCCCATCCTTTTCCGATCAGCGGCGACTCCGCCATCATGCGGAACGCCGCCTGAAAATAGTCAAAGCGGAAGATCATCGACATCGCCCCGCGTCCGAGCGCCAGCATCAGGGCAAACGCTCCCGCCCCGACGGGAATCAGCGCAAGAATTCCCCAGCGTACCCGGCGCGGCAACTGAAGCGCCAGCGCACAGAAGATCAGCGCGGCTCCGGCGGAAAGCACCGCACCGCGGCTCCCCGTCTTCACCAGCACAAAAACAGAGATCAGAAACGCCGGAATCGTGAACAGACAGCGGCTCAGCATCGGCGGGCTCACCCGCGCTCCCGCCCTCCAAAGCCATGCCAGCAGAACGGGAATCGACAGCAGAAGATACCCCGCATAGGCATTGCAGGCGGAAAAGTCCGCACTGATCCGCTGTTCGCTTAAACGGGTCTTCATGTTGTTATGGAACTGCATCCCTTTCGCTTCCATCTCCTGAATCCGCTCCATCGTCTGCTCGAACCCGGAAAAATACTGACTCAGGCCCGAATAAAGCGAGAACACCAGGGCAAGCGCCGTCGCCCCGCAGAGTTTGCAGGCAAGAGCCGGACGGTTGTCCAGCAGGATCGCAAACGCCATTGCCGTTGCCGCAAGTCCGAATCCGTAGGGAATCATGTGCATCGGATAGTTCACGATCACGCCGTCGGCAAACGCGCCGAGCGTTCCCGCGCCCGCAAACGCAAGCCAGAGCAAAGCAAACACCCCGGAAGGCGTACCGCGCGGACTCTTCGGCACGCAGATCAGCGTCACGATCAGCAGAACCGAGGCGAACACCGGAAGAAGCGTCGACGGCCACGGCGAAATAATCAGCGGGAACAGCTCCCGCCAGTAAATCATGGTTATATCCGGGATGCCGATGATCGACCCGAATTTCAGCGGAAGAAGAAACACAAACAACACCGCAAGCGTTTCCGCTATGAAAGCAAAACGCCCCGGACGGGAATTATTTTTAATCATAACAATCTGTTCTCCATGGATTCAACGAAAAATACCCCGTTTCACAAGTTTTTCAAGTCCGTTTCCGGTATTCTTCCGGTGTAAGATTCATTTTCCTGTGGAAAACATGGCAAAAATAACTGGAAGAGGCAAAACCGAACTCCAATGCAATCTCCTTGACGCTCTTCCGCGTCTCCGTCAAAGCGCGGGCGGCGGCAAACAGACGCAGATTCTGTAAATAATCCGACGGGGCACATCGCAAATGCCGCAGGAAAAGCCGTCGGCACTGCGCCTCGCCGATCCCCGCCGATGCGGCAAGATCACCGATTCCGATCCGCGTCCGGAAATTCCGCTCCGCAAACCCGCACATTGCCGCGATATGAGGATGATATGCCACATCCGCGTCCCCGATCCAGTTCTTCGGCTCCAGAGCGAGCTCCATCAGTTTCAAATTCAGCATTGCGGAAAACCATGCAAGTCCGCCCTCGCGGCACCTCTCCGAAAGCCCGGCCATACAGTGCATCATACCGAGAGTCTCCACGTCAAACCGGAAAAACGGGCTCCGCAACCGCTCCGCCGGATCACGGAGCGGGGAATATTTCGGACTCGCATGAACGATCACATGCGAACAGGAGGTGCATCCCGCCGCCAGACCGAACGAAAAGAGTTCGCCGACCCTCAGCAGACACCAGTCCCCGCGTCCCAGAACCCGTTCTCCGCGTTCACAGACGACCTGTACCCGTCCCGATTCCATGAACAGACAGAAATGGTCGCCTTGACGGCGCGGTGTCACGAACCACGGCGCGCGGTTGTTCCACCAGTGCGCGGAAACCGCCGACAGCGGCTCGCGGGCGATCCGCTCCGCCATGGCAAGATCCGCGGACACGGCGTGCTCCGCCTGCGGAATGCAGTTTTCATCTCCGTACTGATTCATGATCGTTTTTCGACATTCAATTCCGTTTTCCGATATTCCATTTCCGGCATTTTCTGTTATAATATAGATATTTCACCGTTATTTGCAAGGAGAGATTGACATGGAACCGAATTTTCATCAGGATTTTCCGGCGGAAAGCCGGGACATCCTTCCCGTTCCCTATCTGGAACACGTTGCCGAACCGTTGGCTCTGCGTCCGGGAAGACAGCTTTTCGTGGATGACTGGCTTATTGCCGGAACCGACTGCGAACGCATCTTTCATCCGCTCGTCCCCTATCCGGGAAATCCCGTTCTGAAACCGGAAACGGAGCTGGAACTCGACCGCTTCCAGTGTCCCCTCGCCGTTCCGTTCAACGATGGGGTGTGGTACGACCCCGCAGACCGTCTTTACAAATTCTTCTACCATGCCGGATGGTTTCATGGCACGGCATACGCGGTCAGCCGGGACGGAATCCGCTGGGAACGCCCGAATCTCGGAATCGTCGGCAACTCCAATCAACTTATTCCGCCACGCCCCGGCTACGAACGCGACGGCGGACTCGTATGGCTCGATCAGCATACCGAAGATCCCGCGGAACGCTGGAAAATGTTCCTCTACTTCCGCCATGAAACCGGAGAAGGCGGAGAGCTCTATACCTCCGCAGACGGGATCCACTGGAATTTCCGTACAACAGCAGGTCCCTGCGACGACAATTCCAGTTTTTATTACGACCCGTTCCTCCGCCGCTGGATCTTCAGCATACGCAATTCCATGGGAAACAACGGCCGCGCCCGCGCCTGGCTCGCCCGCCGCGATTTCATCGCTCCGCCATGGACGCAGGAGGAGCCAATCAACTGGGCACGCGCGGATTCTCTTGATCCGTTTGAGCAGGAAACCGGAATGGAACCGCAGCTTTACGACTTGAACGCCACACCTTACGAATCCCTGATGCTCGGCATCTTCGCAATCTTCCACGGACCGGAAAACAACGTCTGCGAACGTCTCGGCATTCCCAAACGCAATGATCTCCACTTCGCGTTCAGCCGGGACGGCTACCACTGGTCACGTCCCGCCGGTCGTACCCCCGCGCTTGCCTGTACCCGGCGGGAGGGTGACTGGGATCGCGGATATCTTCATGCCGCCGGCGGGATCTGTCTGGTTTTCCGCGATAAACTCCGCTTCTATTACGGTGGATGGAGCGGAAAATCCGCTTTGGCTCCGGGCGAAAAAGGAAATTCCAGCCGCGGGGCTTTCGCCATGTATGCAGGCGGTGCGACCGGATTCGCCGAGCTCCGGCGCGACGGATTCGCTTCCATGCACGCGCATTCCACGGGAACCGTCACCACACGCCTCCAGCTTCTCCCGGGGCGTTTCCTGCGGATCAACGCGGCTCTCCGCGAACTCCGCGCCGAACTTCTGGACCGGAATGGCACAGTCATCCCCGGCTATTCCCGGATGGAATGTCTTCCATTTTCCGGCGATTCCTGCAATGCGGAATTGCACTGGGCAGACAGAACGGAACTGCCCGCCGGCGAATACCGGATCCGCTTTCACCTGAACGGCGGAAACCTTTACGCATTCTGGGGATCGGATCACCATGACGGATGCAGCGGCGGGTATCTTGCCGCCGGAAGCGGAGATTACGCATCCGACCGGGATATTTGAGCTTCCCCTCCTCCTTTCGGTTGACAGGCGGCAAACCGGAAACTCAACCGAAAGGAACACTCTCATGGCAATCACCTATAAAGGCGACATCTGTCTCGGCTTCTCCGCAGACGACTCCGGGCAGACGCTCAAACGGCTGATGGTATTTTTCTGCGAAAACGGCGAAACGATCTCCAGCCTGCGGACTCACCGGGATTTTCCCGTGCTCGGAGCGGCACACCCGGAACTCTCCTCGCTGAAAGCCTCGTCCATCACCGTCACCCCTGCCTGCGACGGGAAAAAGAACAAATATGAAGCCGAAGTCACTTACACCAGCCAGAGAACCGCCCCGGTCCTGACGGATACCGCGCAGTTCGGCCGTCCGTTCAACGTAACGCTCTCAACGGTTGAAAAAGTGGTTCCGTTTGAATTCTCCTACGATCAGACCGACGATTCCGGGCGCCCGGTCCGCCCCGTTGTCACCGCAGCGGGAACAGCGATTCCGGCAAGCACGGTCCAAACCTCGCTTCTGCTGAAATTCTCCTACCGCCTGCGCAGTTTTAAACCGTCCTGGATTCTGGAAACGGCGGATACCGTGAACCGCTCCCCCGTCACAGTCTGCGGACTCGACATTCCGGCGGAATGCGGACTCATCAAAACAGTGGCGGCGGAAATCATCAGCGAAGACAGCAGCCCCCACAACTCCGTGTTTCAGGTCGATGTCTGCATGGAGATCTCGCCGGAAGGCTTCCTGCGCACGTTCCCGAACCGGAGCGTTTATTTCCGCGGCCCGAACGGCAACCCGGCAAGAATCTACATGGCAGTCGACTCCCTCGGCAATCCCGTATACGGCAGTGACAAAGCTCTTGCGGAAATCGCCGACACGACAAGCAGTCCGGTCCCTGTGGATGAACCGCTCTGGCTTTCCGCGTCCGGATTGATCCTCTCCTCACAGGACATCACACCGGGACCGGGCAATTTTCTGCGGTTCCGGGAAAAGCGTCCGCACTCCTGGTCCCAGCTCTCCCTTCCCCGTACAGCTGCATGGTGACGTCATGAGAGTAATCGAAGCCACCGCCAACACCGTGGAGGCCATACGCAAGGCATGGGAACTCCGCCACGACCTGACCGACACCGGAAACAGCCGCAATTATTCCCTCGCCGCAGGGAAACGCAGTCAGAACCCCGGCTATTCCGGCGAATTCAAGGTTTCCGTCGGGGAAATCGTCCGGAACACGGAAGAAGAGGAAAACCCCGGCGAAATCGCCAGTCTGGAACTGTTCATCCGCAACGGGCTTTATGAGGGATATGACAACACTTATCCTTATGCCGGATGGATTCTGCTCGCCGGAAAGCGCATCGCGAAAACGCCTGCTTATCACAACACGTTTTCTCAGGGAGGAGAATACAATCTTTCCACTTTATACGTCTGGCACAAGTTGGGATTTGAATTTTTTGGAGTATCATCATCATTCGTTTTCACAAACGAGGACGAAATGCCGGATGACGAGACCGAAAGCGAAACGACCGTGTATCATCTCCTTGCGGTCATCCGCGACGGTAAAGTTATTCAGGCTCACTATGGACCGATTCACATTATGGACCGCTATTATGACGAAACTGTTACCGAATGAAATTCTTGTCCGTCACTCGCTTCTGGAATGGATCCGTGCTTTCGACCGGATGCGCGCCGACCGCTATGCGATTCTGTGTCCGGATAAAAGTTTCTCCCGCCTGGAAGATTTGTTGAAAATTAAAACGTTCATGCCGGAAAGCGACCGCAATTCCATCCTGCGCCAGACTCTCTTTCTAGATGCCTATAACTGGATGGTAATCCGTAAATATTCGGAAATCACGTCCACTCCGGTTTATCTCCACGAGGGTGCAACATGGGCGGAAAAATATCCGGGAATACACGGGGAGAAAGAAATCCTGACAAGTTCAGACTTGCACTGGGGAACCGGGAACTTTTGGAAATACAATCATCCGAACTATGTGCCGGCGTTTCAGGAATTGGTATCCATGATGACCGCCCGGAAGCCGTGGAGCCGGGTCGTCCGGAAAATCTACGAACTTTGCAATCAGTTCAACGGAATCGTGTATTTTAACGATAAATCCTTTTATACGGTCTACGGGAAATTTTGCGATGACCACGACGGCACGACTCCCGTCGGAGAATGGAACACGTTCATAAACGATTATAACGATAGATTCGGCTGTTATCAATTTGTTGCATGTCGGGATGAAAAAAGCTATGTAGCCTCCACTTGGTCATCGCGTTTGAAAATCGACTACAATCCACCGTTTGACATTCCCTATCGTCTCGTAGTCGCCGGGTCGGCATACGACAGCTACCAGTTCGACGGAATGGGAGTTGTGGAATACCCCGGATGCTATAATGTCATTTTCGACTCCGGACCCATACAGGGGAACTACACGTCGCCGCTGATCGGAATCGACAGTATTTATACCTCGACCAACCTTGATAATTATATAGGCTATAACAAGTCGAACGATCGCGCCGGGTGGTATGTCGAAGGGTGTGCCCTGATCGTCTATCCCGCGGAAGGTGTGTTTCCCGATTACTTCTGAAAAAGAAACAAAAAATCCGGTGCAGGAAAACTACACCGGAAAGCGGCGCTTTGTGCAAATTTCAGTTGTCACGACACGAAAAATCCCGGAACACTTTCACGGTCCGGGGAGTGGCGCGGTGATTATGCTTCGATCAACGCAGCCACAAGCGTTTTTACGCAAGGATAAGTTCTTTTTTCTTTTTCGGACGACCTCCGAGCGCTCCATTGCGGCGGGACGCTTCCGATTTCCGTGCAGATTTGCTTTTTGCCGCACGGATGGCATTTTCCCGGACGGCGGCTTTTTTCCGGAGCGTTTCCCGGACGGCGAGCCATTTCTCTACCGGAACCGGTTCGCCCTCTTTTTCCGGATGACGCAAAAGGTCAAGTTCCAAGTCAATCATCGCCTCCGGCCAGTCCAGCGCGAAACCGTCGCAGATGACATGTTCCAGTTCCGCTATGGTACAGTAACGGAAATATCCGTACCGCTCGAACGGGAGGACAAATCTTTCGTTTCCAAGTTCCACCGTGATGGAGTCGCGACTCACCGCCGCCAGTTTTGCTTCAATGCAGTTCATTCCAAAACTCCTCAATTTTCCGTTTGTGCCCCTTTGCGTATGCCGACAGCAGTTTCCGGTCCGCTCCGGAAAGTTTCCCGTGCCCTTCCACTTCACAGGAGCCATCCATATAAAACCGGACACTTACACCAGCTTTCTTTGCGTGAAAGTGAATCGGGAGGTGATCGTTCAGATAGAACGTGATCGCCCATCCGTTTACGATTTCGAATACCGGCATCGAATATTTCCTTATTCTGTTTTCATTTATAATATAACCTATTATGTCAGGTTATCAAGTCCAATGTCAAAAAAATCCAGAACAGGAAAACTACACCGGAAAGCGGAAAGAAAAATTAATAGAACTTGATTTCATCAACGAGTTGCCAGAAGTTCCCACTATCAATATTCATGTATTAGTTTTTTTGTGAACTTACAGCTCAATCAGTAAATTTCAAGTTTTACATTTTCAGGAAAAAGTCAAGCGGCGTTCTGTGCAAATTTCAGTTGTCACAACACGAAAAATCCCGGAACGCTTTCACGGTCCGGGGAGTGGCGCGGTGATTATGCTTCGATCAGCGCATCAGCTGGACAACCCAACACTGTCCGAAGTTTCTTAATCATCGCCAGTGTCAAATTACGCTTGCGGTTCAAAACTTCATATGCACGGCTCGCTGTGCCGAAACATGGAACCAGGTCTTTCACTTTTATTTGCTTCTGCTCCATCATGAACTTGATGAAGTCCACCGGGTCGGGGTTGGAAAAATGAAAACGCTTATCTTCATATGCACTCATAACCATGCTCATCAGTTCCAATTCCTCGGCATCCTCCGGCTTGAGGTTGTCCAGTTCGTCGGCATGAGCATCAAGGAAAGCGTCAATCCGTGCGCCCATTTGCCGCATTTCGTCATCATTCTTGATTGTTCTAATTTCCATGGTGTTCACCTCCTCAAAATTTCATCTTGCTGTATTCCGCATGAGTTCCAATCCATCGGACGAACAAGCGGCCGGCCGCATATACGGCAACCACCATCAGACGATACTTATTCCCTCCGATGTTGAAAATCACCCGATTGCCGGAAAGAAAGTCCGCGCTTCCGATTGCATTCCGTATATCCTGCGGTCTTTTCCATTGTGCCAACCGAACAAGTTTTATCCAGCTTGTCAACGGCTTAATGCTGTCGGCATGATTCTGCATAAATTCGTCAAGGCGGTATTTGTTTTCCAACTGCATCGGATTTTCCCTTCGTCACGAAATAACATAGTCCCATGATGGGACTTTTTCAAGTTGCAGTTTGAAATTTTTTCAAAAATCCGGTACAGAATTTCTCGTGTACCGGAATAAAATCAGGAAAAAATGAAAATCTTATTCTTGAAATATACACCAAATGCCACCAATAACAGCCAAAAGAATAAACGGTAACAATATAGATATTAATCCTGGGCTAAGTCCCCAAATTTTTTTTCTCTTATTTGTTGGGATATTGGGGTCATAGCATAAATCCCATATAACGAAATATAAGATTAGGGCAGAAATAATCCAAATTTCATCCGGTCTTGAATTCGCAACAGCAACCCCATATGCAGTTAAAAACAATTTTCCAATCCCCGCTAGGATTTGCCCTGCATAAAAGTTGTGAATTCCCCATCCACCGAAAAAAATACCAAGTAAACAATAAATCGTTCTATTCTTTTTACGAACAGGAGCTATATCATTTGTCAGATATTCTCCGCAGTATCTGCATTTTTTTGCAACTGCGAGAATGTTTTCACCGCATAACGGGCATGGCTTCATTTCCGGTGTTGGAACTAGTGCAGATTCGGCAATCCATTGGAATTTGCATCGCTGACATTCAACTTTTTGCCCGATAACGTCAGGCTGTACTTCATATTCAGCAAAACAACGAGGACAAATAATTTTCATGACAATTTTCCCTCAAACGGATCCGTGTTGTGATTTCTGAGACATTACAATACACCACTTCCCGGAAAAGTCAAACAGCCTCAGAGCCGGAACTCTTTCCGGTATGCGGACGGAGTACGGCCGCGGTGCTGTTTGAACAAACGCGAAAAATAAAACTCGTCGTCAAATCCGCTTTCATGCGCGATCTCGCAAAGCGGCCGCGCCGTATCAGTCAGCAGCTTCATGGCGCGGTTCAGGCGGCATTCGATCAGGAAACGGGTCGGCGCATAACCGGTCAGCTCGCGGAAAATCCGCCGGAAATGGGAAACAGAAATCGACATTTTTTCCGCTTCCTCCCCGAAATTCCATTTTGCCTGCGGAGCCGACACGATCGACCGCCGTAACGCACGGATACACTGTTCGCAGAACGCATTCACGCGCGCCGGAAGCGGTTCCTGTTCCTGAATCTGCAGCAGCAGGTCCTCCAACAGAAGGACTTTCCGCGCCTCCCGGTAACCGCCCGGATGCTGAAGCAAGGCCTGAACTTCCAGCATGGTCTTGTAAAACTGTTCGGGTTTTGCGATACGGTGAACGGGACACGGTTCGTAAGGGTCGAACAATCCGCCCGCCCGGAACGCCTCCGCCCGCGGTCCCTGAAAACAGATCCAACAGTGATGACGCGTCTCCGAGGCACAGGTCGTATAGTTGTAAACGCGGCCCGGAGCGGAAAAAAACACACACGGCCCCTCGAACACCTCTTCCGGTGACCCGTCCACGGAAAAAACGAGTTTGCCGGAATGTGTATACTGAATTCCGTAGTAGCCGTCAAAAACCTTGTCGCGGCTCCCGCCGGCCGATTCGGGAATATCGCCGAATGTGGTGAATGTCAGTCCGTCAAAATAATTCATTGCCGATCAGAATATCCATTTTTTTGTTAAGTTTCTCCATTGGTAAAACAGGAAACGGGAAGTATATTATAATCAAATTATATATTTTACAATCCAGCAAACGAAAAAAACAGCAAAAAAGGTGAACACATGGCAAAATCGCCAATCAGAATCGGCATCTGGGGACTCGGAAGAGCCGGATGGGGCATGCATACGGAAGAGATCGACCGCTACAAGGATGAGGCGAAAGTCGTTGCCGGATGCGATGTGCTCCCGGAACGCACCGCCAAACTCAAAGAACGTTATCCGGACTGCAAAGTCTACACCGACGCGGAAGCATTTCTCGCCGATCCCGACATCGAAGTCGTCGCGGTCGCGGTCCGCTCCCCTCAGCACATCGACTACGCGATCCGCGCTTTGAACGCGGGCAAAATCGTTTTCCTTGAAAAGCCCGTCGGACTCTCCAGCGAAGGACTCGCCAAGCTCGAAGCTGCACTCGCCGCTCATCCGGGTAAACTGTTCTTCCGGCACAACCGCCGTCTGGAAGCCGCATTCAATCACATCCGCGAGATCATCGACAGCGGCATTCTCGGCAATGTTTACGAAATCAAACTCTGCCGCCACAATTTTGCTTACCGCGAAGACTGGCAGGCTATCCTCGAATGCGGCGGCGGACAGCTCAACAACTGGGGCCCGCATCTCATCGACCACGCACTCCGGCTTCTTGATTCCCCCGTCGCCGACATTTGGAGCGACCTCAAGAACATCAACGGACTCGGCGACGCGGAAGATACCGTGAAAGTCATCTTCCGTGGAGAAAACGGACGGCTCATCGACGTTGAAATTTCCGGCGGCGTCGCTCTTCCCGCTCCGGTCTATGCGGTCTACGGCGACCGCGGCGCTCTGATCTGCGAAGACGAACAGGATATCCGTCTGCGCTACCTCGCTCCGGAATCCCGGCGTCCATCCCATAAAGCCTCCGCCGAAACTCCGCCGCTCAACGGATCGTTCCAGGGCAAGTTTGAACAGAAGTGGATCCGCAAGACCATCATGGTCGAACCCTCGAACGGATATACGGTCAGCGACATCTACCACCACCTCTACCTCGCACTCCGCGAAAACGTTCCTTTCCTGATCAAAAGCGAGGAAGCATTGGCGGTCGTCCGCACCACCGAAGCAATCAAAAAGCAGAATCCCGCATTCCGTCAGAAACTCGACGAATTCGGCAAATAAACATCTCCCCGGATGACGAAACGGCAATTCCGTCATCCGGGATTTTTTTACAAATTCCTGACACTGTCAGAGAATCATTCTCACTTCATCACCCCCTTTCCGGTACGACACATCCGGTAATTTGCCAAAAATCCATATTTTTTTCATTTTCCCTCTTGACAATATCAGAGTTTTCGTTTATAATTTAATAAAGGAAAACAGGGCAAAGACGATATGGAAGATAAAATCACACAGGTGCGAAGCCACATTCTCGGCATGCTGGAGCGCGGAGAGCTGAATGCCGGCGGCAAACTGCCCGGCGCGCGGGAACTGCTTCCGGAATCCGGGATCGCCCTGCCCGTCGTGCAGAATGCAATCGAATCTCTCGTCCGGGAAGGAATTCTGGAAACCATTCCCCGCCGCGGAACATTCGTTCAGCAGCACTGGAACAGCCGGGTTCTTCAGCAGAATCTGACCGTCTACCGGAAAGGACTGCACTGGCTCCCGGATCTGCAGCAGCTGGTCCGCCGGGAACTTCCCGAAGTATGGGTCAGCGATTCTTTCACCGGCGGAACATTCGAAATCCTTACGACGCATTACGTTCAGGCGCATCACGACCGTTTTCTTGACCTGACCGGGCTGTTCAACCGCTGCTTTCCCGATCAAAGCGACTTTTTCACCGGACCGTTTGAAGCGTTCCGCGTCGGCTCCCGTCTGGTCGGCATCCCGATCATCTTTTCTCCGCGCGTGATCTTCTACAATCCGGCGCTTTTCGACCGCGCAGGGTGTGCGCGCCCGCGGACGGGATGGAGCTATGCGGAATTTCTGGATTGCGTCCGCCGTCTCCGCCGGATTCTTCCGCCGCAGAACGTGTTTCTGTGGGAACCGCAGCCGCAGGGATGGATCAACTTTGTCCAACGGGCGGGCGGATGCCTGATCGACTCCCGGGGCAATGTCAGGATTGACAGTCCGGAGACCCGGCGCGGCCTGAAACTGTTCCGCGACCTGCGGCACGAGATGGGGCTTTCCGTCTACTCCGGTTATCAGGATAACTTCGTTCCGGATTTTCTCGCCGGAAACGCCGCCATGCTGCTGGCGCCGCGGGAATTCCGGAGCAGTCTCACCGCCGCCGGATTCGACGGTTGGGAAACCGTGTCCCTGCCGGAATTCGAGGGCGGAGTCGATGTGAATGTGCAGGCGGCGGATGCGTTCTGTGTCCGCCGGAACTGCGTCAATATGGAATTGGCGGAACGGCTGCTGAAACTTCTGCTTTCCCCGGAACACCTGAACGGTCTTGCCCGTTGGAATTACGGACTTCCGATCCGCAAATCCATCGTCGGCAACACGATCAGCTACACCGAACCGCGCGATGTGCTGTTCCTGAGCGAAATCCCTAAAATGCAGGTCCATTACAATCTGAATTCCGCCGAAATCTACGCTCTTGTCTGCAAAGGAATCGCCAACCTGATGACCGGAGAGGATGACATCAACGCCGGAACCGCCGAACTGGCGGCCATGGTCCGGGTTTGTCAGAAAATACAAAAACAGACCGCTCTGTTTCAAGGGCGGCATCAATCAACCTCATTTCAACTGGGAGATGTATCATGAAAAGAACGCCGTTCACCATCGTAGAGCTCCTCGTCGTCATCTCAGTCATTGCAATCCTTGCCGCTCTTCTGCTTCCGGCATTGAACAAAGCAATGGAACGGGGACGCGCCACTCTCTGCACGGGGAATCTGAAACAGATCGGACTGGCTGAACTCTCCTATGCCAACGACTTTGACGACTGGACGGTCCGTGGACGCCCCCTGACGCTGAACGGCACCAGCACCGGGGCGGAATCGTTCATCCACACGATCGCCGATCTGAAATATGCCGGCAACGTGAATATCCGGAACAAAAACACGATTTTCGTCTGTCCCAACGACAAACGCCCGGAGTACAATTCCGGCGACACATTCACGCCGAGGATGAGCTACGGCACCAACACCTGCGTCACTCAGGGGCTGTGGGCAAAAGTCGCCGATGACGCACGGGGAACGTATGCGCGGGACCGTCACCGCCGGTTCGGTGAACTGGGCAAAACACTCAAAGGTCCCTCCCGTACGGTTCTGGTCACCGACTGCTTCGGTTATGAGAGCGGAGGCGTCAAAAAATATTTCATTCTCCGCAGCGGCGGTTCTCCGTCCACAGACTTCAACGCATGGTTCTCGGACACCCCTCCCGCCTCCATCAGCCTGCGGCACGGCGGCAACCAGGCGGTGACCCTTTTCTGCGACGGACGCGCCAAAGCCGTTAAAGGGCCGATGATGAACGACGTGACTTCCGGAACCTATGTCCAGTGGCTGAACCCGGACACCGCCGACGGAATGAACCGCTGATCCGGCAGGCGGAATTGCACAAAGAGTTCTGAAGACGGAAAAAATCGGAACGCTCTTCCGCAACTTTCCGTTCCGTCTCCTTGATTTTTGGATTTCTGCTGTTATATTCCTTACTCATATTGATAAATCGTTTATAAACAGCTCAAGGAATCGGCGATGAAACAGAAACTTTTACTCTTGGCGGCGGTCTTTTTCGGCGTAATGGCATTCATGCTCACATTCCAGCAGATCAATCAGGAGAAGCGGAAAATTCAGGCTGCGACAACGGAAGTCGCCGTGCTTCAGCTGGTCAAAGACGTCGCGGAAAACGAACCCGTCACCGAAGACGCCGTGCGCGGAGCAAAGATCAAAATGTACGCCTCACAGCTTTCCGCCAGCCGTCATATTCCGTACAGTCAGAAAAACCTCATTATCAACCGTAAGGCGCAACTCTCCATCCAGCGCGGGAAAATCCTGCAGTGGAACGATTTGCAGAACGCCGTTTCCGGGGGAAAAGAGGGGCTGACACGCCTGATCCAGCCCGGCTACCGCGCGGTCTCCATCGCAGTCGATCAGACAGCCTCCGTTTCCGGACTCGTTCAGCCGAACAATTATGTGGACCTGATCGGAACTTTCAAATTTCCCGACATGCGCGGCGACTCCACGCTCGACACCATCACCCTCACCATTCTCCAGAAAGTCCGCGTGATCGCCACGGGAACCGACTACGGCGTGCAGGACGGGCGGCGCGTCGCGCGCGGATATTCCACGGTCACTCTGGAACTTTCCCCGAAAGAAGTGGAAATGATCATTTTCGCCTCGCAGAAAGGACGCATCCAGATGAGTCTGCGCAATTACGAAGACGCCGCGGTCGCCTCCGATCTTCAGAGCGTCAACTGGAAATACCTTCAGCAGAACGTCAACAAATACATGCAGGAGCGGGAACAGAACAATACACGCCTGAGGTACTGACCCATGTATGAGATCCTGATCAAAATTCCCGGAAAGGAAGAAGTCAAAGCGCGGCTGGTCCCCGGCACCTACCGGGTCGGCTCCAGTCCGGCAAGTCACCTGACGCTTCAGGCGGCGGGAATCCTCCCGCGGCACTGTCAGCTGACCGCCACGGAGAACGATCTGAAAATCACCGATCTCGGCGGCGGAATCGAAGTCGACGGCGAAACGTTCCGGGAAGAGACCGTTCATCTGCGTCCCGGAAGCCGCATCCGCCTCGGCGAAGCGGAGATCGTCGCGCTCGGAACGGAAGAAGAACAGAAGGAAAAACCGGCGGCAAACCCGTTCGCGGACATCCCGAAACAATCGCCCCCCTCGCCGCCGCAAACGCGGACGGATCAGCCTTCCGAACCGGAAACGCCGATCTTCCGGGTTTCCGGCATCCCGCTGGAAGCGCGGCCGCTCGTGCAGGAGATCAAACGGCTCTCCCATATCGAACTGCTGAAACGGCTGAATCTGAAACGGATGGTCCTTTCCGGTGCGGCACAGGAAGACCTTGAAAAGAAAGCACGGGAAACAATTCATGAGATCATCTCCGAACTGACGGTCGAGCTTCCGAAAGGCGTGACAGCCGACAAGATCGAACGCGAGTTGGTCCACGAAGCAATCGGACTCGGTCCGCTGGAAGACCTGATCGCCATGCCGGCGGTCACGGAAATCATGGTCAACGGACCGGACAGCGTTTATGTGGAAACCAAAGGCGTCCTGCACAAAACCGATATGGCGTTTGCCGACAATCATCAGGTGATCGCGGCGATTGAGCGTATCGTCGCCCCTCTCGGACGCCGGATCGACGAAAGTTCGCCGATGGTCGACGCCCGTCTGAAAGACGGTTCCCGTGTCAACGCGATCATTCCGCCGCTCTCGCTCGTCGGCCCGACCATCACGATCCGGAAATTTTCCAAAAATCCTCTGCAAATCGACGACCTTGTCCGTTTCGGCTCCATTTCGTATGAAATGGCGGATTTTCTGAACATCTGCGTCAAGCTCCGCAAGAACATCATCATTTCCGGCGGAACGGGTTCCGGAAAAACGACTCTGCTCAACATCCTGAGCTCATTCCTGCCTTATACCGAACGCATCGTCACCATTGAGGACGCGGCGGAGCTTCAGTTGCGGCAGGATCATGTGGTGCGTCTCGAATCGCGTCCGGCAAACATTGAGGGAAAAGGCGAAGTCAGCATCCGCGACCTCGTCCGCAACTCCCTGCGTATGCGCCCCGACCGTATCGTCATCGGCGAGTGCCGCGGCGGCGAAGCGCTCGACATGCTTCAGGCGATGAACACCGGCCACGACGGCTCGCTCACCACAATCCACGCGAACACGCCGCGCGACGCACTCTCCCGTCTGGAAACTCTGGTGCTGATGGCGGGATTCGACCTGCCACTGCGCGCAATCCGGGAACAGATCGCTTCCGCCATCGCGATCATCGTTCAGATCAACCGCGAAAAAGACGGCACTCGAAAAGTCACCAACATTTCCGAGATCACCCGCATGGAAGGCGACATCATCACGATGCAGGACCTCTTCTATTATCATCAGGACGGCTGGGGTGCGGACGGCAAAATGACCGGACGCCATGTGCCGTCCGGCAATCTGCCCTCGTTCATGGAAGATATCAGGCGCGCCGGGCTCAAGCTGGATACCGGTATCTTCTCGCGCGGAATGCTGAAAGGAGAAGAACGCTGATGGAACTGTTCACCAACCTCACCCTGATCGCCTGTCTCTGTTCCGCGCTTGCCGTCACCTGCGCAACCGTCGTCATCGTCGATTTCGTCACGGACGCCTCCAGACGCTACAAGGACCGTTACATTCAGGAAACCTCCGTTCAGTACGACGACATTCTTCTCCAGATGCCGCCGGGCAGGATTTTCGATCTGAGCCTTGCGTTCGCCGCTCTCGGAGGCTTCCTGGCAATCGGAATCGTCACACTCTTTTCCGGCACGCCGTCTCTGCCGAAACTGCTCTTCTTCGGTCCGCTCGGACTCGCAGCGGCGTTTCCGCTTCCCCGGCTCTACCTGCGTTACCTGAAAAATCAGCGTCTGCTGAAATTCAACGAACAGCTGGAAGACGCCCTGCTCTCCATCAGCGGCTCCCTGAAAGCGGGATTCAGTCTCCCGCAGGCTCTGGACGAGATCGCGCGCGCCAACCGTCACCCGATCTCGTTTGAATTCAACCTGCTGACTCAGGAGCTGCGCCTCGGCGTAAACTTTGAAGAAGCGTTTACTAAAATGTCGAAGCGGGTCGGCTCCAAAGATTTTGAACTTGTAAGCATCGCGGTCATCACCGCCCGGCAGACGGGCGGCGAACTGACGAACGTACTGGAACGTCTTGCCTATGTAATCCGCGAACGTCTCCGCATCACCCGCAAGGTGGCGGCGTTGACCGCCCAGGGCCGGCTGCAGGCGATCATCATCGGCGCAATGCCGTTTCTCCTGCTTGCGGCAATGGCGTATATCGCCCCCGACATGGTCAATGCGTTCCTGAATTCCCCGCTGGGGCTCGTGGTACTGTTCATCGCCATCGGGCTGGTCGTGACCGGATTTCTGATCATCCGTAAAATCACAACCATCGACATCTGAGGAGAAACGCGGAATCATGGACACCATTCTGACATTTGCGGCGGCGGTCTGTGCGGGAATCTCCTGCGCGGCGATCCTCTATCTGCTGGTCGGCACGCTCTCATCCATTGAAATCGACAAGGAGGGCGGCGAACAGCCTGCCGACCTCAGCAAACGGCTGCCGGTCCTGATCAAAATTGTCATGCCGTTCACCGGAAACGTCCTGCCGCTGCTCCGTTTTCCCGTCTTTCAGGACGCGGAACGCAAAACCGCCGATCAGCTGATGATGGCGGGATACGATCAGACGATTACCGCCGACCGTTTCCTTGCCGCCAAACTGCTGCTCGGCATCCTCGGCTTGATCCTGATGATTCTGATCGCCGCGGCGGGGAAACCGGTCTACGGACTCGTGCTTCTCGGAATGCTTTATATTTATCCGAACGCATGGTTGCGGAACATGGTGAACCGGCGGCATTTTTCGATCATGCGCGCCCTGCCGAATCTGCTTGACCTGCTGACGCTCTCCGTTGAAGCCGGAAAAGATTTTCTTTCCGCTCTCAAAGACATTCTCGCAAAGCGTCCGATGGATGCGCTCGGGGAAGAGTTCCTGCGCGCGCTTCAGGAGATACAGCTCGGCAAAAAGCGCCAGACCGCTCTCCGGGATATGGCGGCACGCACCAGACAGCCGGAACTGACCGCCGTTCTGAACTCCATCGTTCAGGCGGATGAACTGGGAATCAGTATCGGCGGACTGCTCCGCATTCAGAGCGACCAGCTCCGCAACAAACGGTTCTCGCTCGCGGAAAAACTCGCCGGGGAAGCTCCGGTAAAACTGCTGATGCCGGTGGTGCTGTTCATCTTCCCCGCGGTGTTTCTGCTTCTGCTCGGTCCCGTGATCCTTCAAGCGATGAAAGCGATGAGGTGATCCGATGATCCTGCACAACGTCACCCGGAAAACGATCCTTGCCAAAGAGCCGTGCCGCGCCCGGACTCTGACCGCACGGATGCGCGGCATGATCGGCAGGCGCTTTTCGGAACGGTGCGACGCCATGATCTTTGAGCACTGCAGCGCCGTTCATTCCCTGTTCATGACGCAGAAGCTGGATCTGCTGTTCATCTCCGGAGAAAACCGGATCGTTCATCTCCGGGAAGCATTTCCCCCGTGGCGTTTCTGCGAAAGCTGCCGGAAAGCGGCTCTTGTGATCGAACTTCCGGAAGGCACGATCCGGCGGACGGGAACCGCTGTCGGCGATTATATTGATTTGGACACGGAACTGATTCAAGACCTGAAAACCTCGTTCTTCCGGATCACCGCTCCCGCCCCCGCAACGACAACTCTATATGGAGATAAAAAATAATGAAACTCTTTTTCCTGAACGGTCCCCGGAAAGGGGAAAACATTGCGCTGACACCGCCGGGAATTTCCATCGGACGGGAAGAGGACAACGACGTCCAGCTCCTGATCCCCGGAGTCTCCCGTTATCATGCAAAACTCACTTTCGACGGAACCTCCTGGAAACTCCGGGATCTCGGCAGCACCAACGGCACCAAAGTGAACGGCACTCCGATTTCCGGCGAATCCATGCTGAACGAGGGGGATACGCTCGGAATCGGCGATCAGGTTCTGATATTCGGCACCAGACCCCCCAAACGGGAACGGAAAGCGGTCCCGGCGGCAGCGGAACCGGAAAAAAATCCGGTCCATATCCCCGCCCCCGGCAAGATCTCGGCGGAAACCCTGTTCGGTTCCCGGAACAAAAAAGAAAGCAAAAACGGAAACGGACCGGAAAAACAGCGTAAATTCAAACTGCTCTACCCGGTTCTCGTCTTCGCGCTCGCGGTCATTGTTCTTGCGGTATTCGTCAAACTGAACATGGTCGAACCGAAACAAACGGCTTCCGCAGACATTCCGCAGGCAAAACCGGATTTCGTACTCCACTATGAACGTCTCCGGGTGGAACCCGCAAACATCTTCCGTTTTTCCCTGACCGTGGAGAACGGCAAGGCGGAATTCTCCCTTGACGACCTTAAATACGGACGTCATTTTCAAAAGACATTCAAGACCGTTCCGCAACGGGCGCAGAACGATCTGCGGGACTCCATTCTTGACACGGAATTCATGACCCTGAAACAGGAACCGCTGAACGACCTCGTTTCCGGCAAAGTGGATGAAACCCGCAAGCTGACCGTGATCCTGAACAACAGACAGAACTCGATCACGGTCCGCAACAACTTCGCCAAAAGTTCATTTGAAGCCATTGAACGCGCCATCGAAAAATTCTCCGACGACAACGGTTTGAGTTCCGTTTCCATGAACGTCGAAGAGATGAAAGAATACGCCATTCAGACTTTCCGCAAAGCGGAGGACCTCTACCGCTCCTATCAGGCGAAACCGGAAAATCTGCGGGAGGCGATCACCCGTTACAAGCTCGCGATGGAATATCTCGAACAGTTTTCTCCGAAACCGGCGGAATGGGATCTCGCCCGCAAGCATCTGGCGGATGCGGAACTGCGGTTTGAAAAACTCCGCAAAGATCTTGATTTCAACATCCAGCAATACTACCGCCTCAAAGACTACGCCCGTGCCTCGGCGGAATGCCAGAAAGCGATGGATCTGCTCGGTCCGGACAGCAAGGCTTACATCAAACTGAAATCCATCAAGCTGGAAATGGACAAACAACTGAGAAGGAAGTAATCCATCATGAAAAAATTCGTTTCCTTTCATCTGATCCTCTTTCTTGCAGTGACGCTTCTGTTCACCGGCTGCGAACGGAAAAAAGAGGACAACCGCGCGATCCTGCGCATCAACTCCACCCCCGAAGGAGCCGCCGTCACCCTGCTGAATCAGGAGCAGGGCAAAACTCCGTACGGATGCAGAATCCGGGCTGGAAATTATCTCGTCAAACTAACCCGCCCCGGCTATTACCCGGTCTGGAAAACCGTTTCGCTGAAACCGGGCGAAAAAGCGGAACTCAACGCAACTCTTGAACCGGAAACGGCTTCCGTTCTCTTTGAGACACAGCCTTCCGGCGCAGCGATCCATTTCAACAACAAACTCCTTGGCGAAACGCCGTTTACGCTCAAAAATCTCCCGCACGGCAAATATTCCGCTCTTGTAAAACTGGCGGGCTACTCTCCGCAGACCGTTACCTGGGAGGTCTCCGATCCGCGTCCGCGCATGATCAAAACGGAACTGGTCTCCAACGTCGGCTCCATCTCGGTGGAATCGACGCCATCCGCCGCTTCCGTCTTCCTGAACGGCGCTCCCTCCGGAACGACGCCGTATAAAACTCGTCTGGAACAGGGGAAATACACCGTGAAGATCACGAAAGCGGGTTACACGGTCTATGAACAGGCGGTGCTTGTGTCGCGGGAGCAGGTCTCCTATGTGAAAGCCGCTCTGGAACCGCTTCCGGGCACACTGATCATCCGGACCGTTCCCGCCAATGCGCAAATCCGGATCAATGACCGGGACTACGGAACCGCCCCGGTCAACGCGGCGAACCTGCCTCGCGGCGAATACAGGATTACCGCAGCAGCCCCCGGTTACGATCCGGCGGAAACGACCGTCAATCTGCCCGCAGGAAAAACAGTTGAACGCGTTCTGTCCCTGACCTCCAACACAGGCGGCATCGACTTTGTCACCTATCCGCCGGGAATCACGGTGTATCTCGACGGCCGTGAACTCGGCTCAACGCTGGTGGACAAGTCGAACCCGGATATTTCCGAAGTGTTTTCCGTCCGCGATCTGAAGCCGGGCAAGCACACGCTGATACTCGCCCATAAGCAGGCGCGGCCGAACCGGAAACGGATCACCGTCACCGTGGAGAAAGGCAAAATCGAACGTCTGAACACACTCCAGATGTGGATCGCCAACTGCACACTGAAACTGAAAACCGGTTCCGTCATGCACGGTCGTTTCGTCGCGGAACAGGGCAAGGACAAAGTTCTGTTCGAGCCGGAACCGGGAATCACCTATACCTATAAACGTTCGGAAATCGAATCCATAACCCCGTTGAAAAGAGAGGAATGACAATGTTCGACCTGTTCAATCCCCGCCTGATGTACCTGATCCTGCTTCCGCTGTGCGCCGCCCTGTGCATCGCGGGCGGAATACTGCTGCTCAGAGTCAACCGGGACAATCTCACCAGGGCGGAACGGCTTCCGCGTGCGGTCCTGCCCGGTGCGGTTCTCGGCCTCATCGACCTGCTCTGGTGCATACCGAACGCCATGCCGATCCTGCCGGAATCCCTGCACAAATATCTGCTTCCGCTTGCATTGCTGCTGACCGTTCTCGCCTACTGTGCGCTGGACCATCTGCTTTCGCGCGCCATCGGCGGATTCATGATCCTGACCGCGCATTTCTATCTGAAAGAATCGTTTGCCGCTCCGACGGCCGGAGCCGCCGTATTCGTAACACTCTGTCTGATCTTCGGAACCGTAGGGATCTTCATCTCCGGGAAGCCGCACCTGACGCGTGACATCATCCGCCTCTCCGTCTCCCGTTACCGTGCCGCCATGCCGGTATTCCTGTTTCTTTTCGCCGCAATATCGCTGATGACCTTTGTCCTGAATCTCACCGCCGGAGGAAAAGCCGCATGATCACAGCCCCCTCGCCCGAATGTCTGGAATTTCTGAAACGTCATGTCGCGGAGGAACGGTTCGGCGCCTTTCTCCAGGCATGTTCGACCTTTCAGGAAATCCTTTATGAGACCAACAAAACGATGAACCTGACCCGGATTCCGCCGGAAGAGTTCTGGAGCAAACATATCGCGGATTCCGTTTCGATCGCACCGTACCTGAACGGCAAATTCAACCTCTGCGATGTCGGCTGCGGAGCCGGATTCCCGTCTCTTCCGCTCGCGGCGGCATTTCCGGAACTTCAAGTGACCGCCGTCGACTCGACCCGCAAGAAGATTGATTTCGTCAACCGCGCCGCCGAAGCCATGGAACTGGAGAATCTGGAGGCGCTCCATGCCCGCGCCAACGAACTGTCTGCCGCCGAAGATTATCACCATCATTTCGATATTGTCACCGCCCGTGCCGTTGCCGATTCCATGAAGCTCGTCCGGGAAGTTTCCGGACTTCTCCGCAAAGACGCGTTTCTGCACGTCTACCGCACACCCGATCAGCGCGACCGGGAAAAACCGGAGCTCCAGAAGCTCGCTCTCCGTTTCCGCTGTACCGACACGTTCGAACTGCCGGACAACGCGGGAACACGTCTGTTCATGATCCTGCCGGGAGTCCGTAAAAAATGATCCGCAAAACGATTCTGAGTCTGTCTCTCCTTCTCTGCACGCTCACGCTTCCCGCCGCGCAGGAGATCATTATTGCAACTCAGAATTATGCTCCGTATGTCTGTTGGCCGAGTTCCCGGAACTATCCGGGATTCCTGCCGGAATTATTGAAAAAGATCTATCCGAAACCGCAATACAATCTGAAAATCATATCGCAGGGCTGGCAATGGTCCCGCTCGAATCTGCAGCGGCAGCGCGTTCATGCAATCATCGGCATGACAAAAGCGGACGACCCGCATCTGATCTATCCCCGGACTCCGGCATTTTCGACCCGGTACGCCCTGTACCTCCCTGTCGATTCCGGCTTCCGGTACACCAGGGCAAACGATCTGCGGCTGCTCATGAAAAAAGGATTTCTCCGCGACGACTCCGTTACAGACGATCTGGACCGCTTCACGCAGGAGCACGGGAAAGACGGAACCATTGTATTTTACAACAATCCGAACGATGCCGCCCGGATGGTGCAGGACATGCTGGACGGAAAAATCGACGCATTCATCACGACAACCGCATCCGCGGAATGGGCATTCTCCCGTCGGCGCGATTTTCCCGAAACGCAGATCGTGCGCCACTGCACATTCGGTGAACCGCAGACTTATTACATCGGTTTTTCCAACGCCCGGAAAGAATCCCGCGCACTCGCGAAACGGTTCGACGACGAGATGAAAAAACTGGTCAAAACACGCTTTTACTTTGAACTCCGGAAAAAATACGGTCTGCCTCTTCCATGACAGTTCCCGCCATACTTCTTTTCCGGATCAACCGTTTTTTCAAACGGCACCGCCGGCTCTGCAAAACAGCCGCCGCAGCCTTTTACACGGTCTATCTCCTGCTCGGTCTCTGGTGTGCGGGCATTCTGGTATACGGAACCCGCAACCTGCCGGTGGGTGCCAGCAAGCTCCTCGCCCTGCTCCTTGCCTCCGCCGTGATTCTGACGGTCATTTTCCGGCGCAGATGCCGTTCCGCTCTGCCGTTGATGTGCTTGTTGCTGCTGCTGATTTTTCTTCCATGGAGTTTGCGCAGGCCGTCCAACGACCGGGACTGGCAGCTTCCGTTCAGCCGGAACCCGCGCATCACGATCCGGGGCGACAAAATCACCGTTTTCAATGTCCGCGATTTCCGCTACCGGACGACTCAGGATTTTGACGTCCGGTACGATACGCGCACCTATTCGCTTTCCAATCTGCGCGGACTCGACTTCGCGCTGTCGCACTGGGACGGCATTCAGATCATCGGGCACACGATGTTCTCCTACGATTTCGGTCCGGACGGACATCTTGCGCTGTCCGTGGAAACGCGGCTTGCCAAAAACGTGGAACAGGGAACGTTTCAGGGACTCTTCAAACAGTACGAGGTCCTGTGGATCCTTGCGGACGAGCGCGACCTCTTCGGTCTCCGCACCAATTACCGGAAAGAGGAACTCTACGTTTACCCGCTGAACATCGGCAAGGAACATCTGCGGAGTCTGTTCCTTGCAACAGCCGACCGCATCAATCAGCTTGCCGACTCCCCGAAATTCTACAACACTCTGACGGAAAACTGCACGACCAGTCTGATCACGCTGGTCCAGGTCATCGCGCCGAATGCCGAAAATATCCTCCTGAACGGGAATCTGGACCGGAAAGCATTTCAGAACGGACTTTTCCGGGTCCCGGATACGGTATCGTTCGCGGACTATCAGGACCGCTGCCACATCAACCGTTATGTGCAGGAACTGACCGACCTCTCCGATTATTCCAGAGTGTTCCGGGCGGGACGCGACCGGACAGACGCAGCGGATCAATATTCAAAATCGAACACGATCGGAAGATGATCCGAAAACTCAATTTGCGGAACCGTAAACCGGAGTGACCGGATCGCTCTGGAACAGAGCACGAAGTCGAGTCTCAATTTCGGATTGCCCGACGGATAAGTCGGAAGCGCCTCCCGGTTCGGATCATACAAATCCAGCATCGTCATCAGCCGCTCCACCTCTCCTGCGCCGTCAAACGCATTGAAATCTCCGGCAATCACAACCGGTTCGGGGTTGATCGCGGCAATTTTCATCAGATAATCCAGCTGCGCCTGACGGGTCTTGTGCCCAAGCGCAAGATGAACGAGAAAAAAGCGGATCCCCGCAATGTGCAGTTCCAGAATCAGCTTTTTGAATCCGACGGGAAAGTAATAAACATTCTCCTGCGCGGCATCAAGACGGGTGAAAAACGCATTCGCCTGTTTGCGGAGAATCGGAATATGCCGCCCGATGGAATTCCGCCCGTATTTCACTCCGCAAAGGGAATAGTGCTTCAGCCGTTCCGCCACCAGCGACGCCTGATCAATAAAGCCGGTGCGGAATGAACCGGTGTCGATCTCGACCAGACCGACGACGTCCGCATCGCTGCCGTCGATGAAGTCAATGATCCGGTCCAGATAAGCCTCGCGGGTACGCAGATAGCGGTGCGCGGAAAAGACCGTCCCGATCCCGCCCGCGGTTCCGGTTCCGTATGCGATATTGTAAATCAGAAGCCTCATTCTCTCTCCTGCATTTCCCGTTCCGGTTATCATACAGCGGAAATGCTGTGATTTCAAGCGGAATAAACCTGTCTCTTATACACATCTCCGAGCCCACGAGACGGAGCTACATCTCG